>JBBQGM010000070.1:0-28043 GCA_038322995.1 Pyrinomonadales bacterium | reverse complement strand
CCCCTTCGACTTCAAACGCACCGACGACGCGCAAATCGTCGCCGCCTGCGAGTTCGCCCTCGAAGGTCTCTACGCGCAAAACAAGATCAGCCGCAACGAAGAAGGCGGCTACACCGCCGCCACGAAAGCCAAGAAGGATCGGCGCGGGATGATCTATGATGACCTGACCGAGACAGGGCGATACAGTTAAGGAGCAGGCGTATGAACATAACCCTAACACCCATTTTCATAGAAGTGCCAGAAGGCTATATCGGTTTTATAGAAGAAATCCCCGGCGCAAACACTCAGGGCGCGACTTTAGAAGAGACACGCCAAAACTTGAAGGAAGCCGTTGCACTGGTTATCGAAGCCAATCGGACATTGGTCGAAGAAACAATCAAAGATGAGAAAATCATTCGCGAAGAACTTTAAGTTTCTCGCAAAGATTTCCACAGCCTCTTTCACAGACTGTGGAAATCACTGCGGAAGTTCAAGCATTTTCTACAATTAGAAAATCACAAATGCCACTATACTTGCAGCATGAAGCGAATCAATCTGATTCGACATCTGGAGCAACACGGATGCGAATTCATGCGTGAGGGCAGCAGTCATACCGTTTATGTGAATCGCGCAGCGCAAAGATCGTCAACTGTTCCACGACATCGTGAAGTGAATGATTTTCTAGCGCGCAAAATCTGTCGCGACCTACAAGTGCCTGAGCTAAAGGGAAAGAAGTAATGAAGTTTATCCGCTATTCCAAGTTCAAAGGCTTCGACGTGTCGGGCGTCAACTTAGGCGACCTGATGGATGGGTTGCAGGATTCGTTGCTGCAATCGGGTTATGACGACGATTACTACTGGACGCGGCAGCGCAGTGAGCAGGACACGTCGCTCGATGCGCTCAGGCAGGCGCTTTTGCAGGCGCTCATGGAGATGGGCGAGTTGGATGAGCAGAACGTGCGGGAGATGCTGGCGGAGAACGAGGGCAAGTTCAAGGGGTCGCAGCTTGAAGAGTTGTTGAATCAACTGATCGAGCGGTTGGTCGAAGAAGGTTATTTGAATTTGCGCGAGGAGCAGCCCGGTGAGCGGCAGCAGCGCAAGGGGCAGCAGGGGGGACGGGGGCGTGAGGAGGAGCCGCAGCCGCGCAACGTGAAGTTTGAAGTGACGGAGAAGGGGTTAGATTTTCTCGGTTATAAGACTTTGCGCAACCTGCTCGGTAGTCTCGGTAAGAGTTCGGTTGGGCGGCACGACACGCCGCATCTGGCGACGGGCGTGGAGGCGGCACAGGCATCGAAGCTTTATGAGTTTGGCGACACCATCAACTTGGATGTGAACACGACGCTGCTCTCGGCGATTAAGCGCGAGGGCTTGACCGTGCCGCTCAATCTTGAGTACAGCGACCTACACGTCTATCAGCAGGATTATCAATCGTCGTGCGCGACGGTGGTGATGCTCGACTGTTCGCACTCGATGATTTTATATGGCGAGGATCGCTTCACGCCCGCGAAGAAGGTGGCGCTTGCGCTCGCGCATCTGATCCGCACGCAGTATCCGGGCGACTCGCTCAAGATCGTGCTGTTCCACGATGACGCGGAAGAGTTGCCGCTGGCGAAGTTGGCGACCACGCAGGTCGGGCCGTATCACACGAACACGGCCGAAGGCTTGCGCCTCGCGCGGCGGCTGTTGCAAGCGCAACGCAAAGAGATGAAGCAGATCGTGATGGTGACGGACGGTAAGCCGACGGCGTGTTTTTTAGACGCGGCCGGCGTCGCGGCGTACATGGGTGGCAACACGCGGCGCACGGCGCAGGCGGCGACGGCAGCGCGGCGGCTGTATAAGAATTCGATGGGCAACGATCCGCTCGTGATGGACGCGACATTCAGAGAGGTGCAGGCATGTCGCAAGGCGGGCGTGATGATTAATACGTTCATGTTGGCGTCGGATCATTATCTGATCGAGTTCGTCAAGCAGATGACGGCGATGACGCACGGCAAGGCGTACTTCGCCACGCCGGGCAATCTCTCGCAGTTTGTGCTGATCGATTTTCTGAAACGGAAGCGGAGCCGCGTGCGCTGAGGTTCAGCCCCGCGCCGAGAAAACCTCACACAAAGGCGCAAAGCCGCAAAGAAGCACGCAAAGATGATGCATGTCGCCCTTTGCGTCTTAGCTTTGCGGCTTTGCGTGAGACTTTTTAAGGAGTTGGCGGCGTGCGTTTGCTTTTGTGCCGCGTGCGCCTCGTTTTGCTTGTGCTGGTCTTTGTTGGCACGGGCGGCGTGCCGGGTTTTTTTACTTCGACCGGCGCGGGCGTCGGGGTCGGCGGCGCGGTGGGCGTTGGGGCCGGGATGCTGGCCGCGGCCGGTTCGGTCGCGCCGTCGGCGGCCAGCCACGCGGCCCAGCCGCCGAGGAGCGCGTGTACCTGTGTGTAACCTTTGCTTTGTAGTAGCTGCGCCGCACCGGCGCTGGAGTGTTCGCTCGGTCAAGCACAGTAGGTGACGATCTCGCGGTCGCGCGGGATTTCAGTTAGCCGTGCTTCAATCTCGCCGAGCGGGATGTGGTGCGCGTTTCTGATCTGGCTATCAATCGCGCCGCGCACGTCTATGACGAACGGCGGGTTGGCGCTGGCCAGTAATGCTTTGAACTCCGCGAGCGTGATGCGCGGCACACTGTCTCCCTGACCTGCGCGCAACGTTGTGGCCGCCCCGCCCACGATGAGCGCGGCGAACAGACAGAGCGAAAAGTATTTTTGTCTCATGTGCGTTTTTGCTCCCGATCCAGATTACTGCCGTGATGATAGCGTGTTCTAGCTGAAGGGGAAACCGGCTACGCTCACGGGTCAAGCGCATCTAGTTTGGCGGCGAGGACGAAGTCGCTCTCGCTGAGACCGGCAATCGCGTGCGTGTAGATTTTGATCTTGGCGTAGCCCCAGCCGAATGAGATGTCCGGATGATGCCCTTCTGTTTCGGCGATTGCGCCCACGCGATTGACGAACGCGAGCGCGGCGGCGAAGTTCGGAAACTTGTAAGCGCGTATCAGGTGTTGCTCGCCCACGACCGTCCAATCAGCGTGCAACTGTGGCCGGTAGCCTGCGATCTCCGCGCCCGTTAGACGCGGCACGCCGCTATGACACGGGACGCAGGCGCGACGCGCCAACTCGCTCATCGCTGTTCCTCCTCCGGCAACTCCGCTAATTCCGCCTGCGTCTCTGCACGGGTGGCATAGAGTTCCGCGAGCGCGCCCGGCAGCGCGGTCGTGTCGGCCTGCGTCGGGTCGAAGCCGTGCGCCCGCATGGCCGCGGCGAAGCGCGCGTCCAGTTCGCTGCTCAGGCTTTCGAGTTCGACGCGGCGGGCTGCTTTAACATGATCCATAAGCTTACGCAGGCATTGTACACGCATGCTTACTAGCGGCGCGAATGTGACCGGATTCGCCTCCTGCCGTTCGCGGCGTCAGGCTCTCGCCCAGTCTCGACCAGCTCGGTGTTGCCGTCGCGCGTGAAGATCGTGATGGTGGCCGGCGGGACTTACACCGCGCCGGCCACCGTCACGAGCAACGCCGCCGCGGCGGACGCTGACGGGCAGGATTCAGTGGACGTGATCGTGACGACGAGCGGCAACACTATCACGGTCAGAGGCACGATGCTCGATCAACCGGCGCAGCCACAGGGCGGCGGCTTGAACTTGGGGCTGCTGGTGGCCGTGCCCGGCGGTGCGCTGGCCAACAATGCGAATGTGCCCGTGCAGTTTGTGCTGGGCATGCAGACGGGTGGCAGTTTCCGTTCCCTCGGCAACGTCGAGGCTGCAACCACCGCGCCGGCAACGAGCACGCAGAAGGCACACACGCTCATGCCTAAATAAATGTCACCAAGAAACGTCGCCCTTCGCGGCCCGGCCGCTTTAGCCCTAGGCGCACACAAGCAGCATCGGTCGCCGGATACCTTTCGGGTCAACGGCGACCGATGTTTTCTCTTGCGCGCACAACTTGGCAAAGTGCCCCTTGTGCGGCTAGTCTTAGCAGTCCAAAGCTCCACATTTATATCCGCCGATAGCGAGGTTGCACCACCATGGCTGTCATCTATCCGTTCCGCGCATTGCGTCCGCCCGTGGCTAAAGTCGAACAGGTTGCGAGTGTGCCTTACGATGTAGTGAACACGGCCGAAGCGCGCGCGCTCGCCGCTGATAATCCGCTCAGCCTGCTGCACGTCACGCGCTCCGAAATCGATCTGCCGGACGGCACGGACATCTATAGCGACGCCGTCTATGAACGGGCCGGCGCGAACCTCCAGCAGTTGATCGCGGATTGTCCCTTGGCAGAAGAGGCCACGCCGAGTTTGTATTTGTACCGGCTCGTGATGGGCACGCACGAGCAGCTCGGCATCGCCGCCTGTTGCGCGGTGGACGAGTACGACAACGATCTGATCCGCAAGCACGAGCGCACACGCCCCGACAAAGAGGACGACCGCACGCGCCACATGTTGACCTTGCGGGCCCAGACCGGCGTCGTCTTTCTCACCTATCGCGCCGACAGACGCATTGACGCGCTCGTCGCGGCCGAAATTGCGGGCCCGCCGCTCTACGATTTCACCGCGCCCGACGGCATCCGCCATACGCTCTGGCGTGCGCCCGCGCCCGATCAACTCGTGCGCGCGTTCGGCGAGGTGCCTTTGCTCTACATCGCCGACGGACATCATCGCGCCGCGAGCGCGAGCCGGGCCCGTGCCGCCTTGCGCGAACAGAATCCGCAGCACACGGGCGACGAAGAATATAATCGCTTTCTCACCGTCCTCTTCCCAGCGGATCAGATGCAGATACTCGCGTACAATCGCGTCGTGAAAGACTTGCAGGGCATGACGCCCGCCGCTTTCGTCGCGCGCGTCGCGGAGCGGTTCGACATAGACGAGAACGGCACAGCGCAACCGGCCGCGCCCGGTCAGTTCAGTATGTACCTGGGCGGCCGCTGGTACGGTTTGCAGTTCAACGGCGACGCGCCCGCCGCCGCTGCCGATCCGACGGCGACGCTCGATGTAAGCGTGCTGCAAGCGAACCTGCTTGATCCCGTCTTAGGCATCAGGGACGTGCGCACCGACAAGCGCATAGATTTCGTCGGCGGCATCCGCGGCCCCGTGGAACTCGAACAGTGGGTCAACTCGGGCCGCGCGGCGGTGGCTTTCTCCTTGTACCCGACGACGATTGACGACCTGCTGCGCGTCTCGGACGCCAACGGCATCATGCCGCCCAAGTCCACCTGGTTCGAGCCGAAACTGCGCGATGGCTTGTTGCTGCACCGGATTTGAAGCCGGCCGCTTAGGTGTCGAAAGCAGACCATGCTGATCGAAACAGACAGATTGCGCCTGCGGCCGCTGACGAACGACGACTTGCCGACGCTCATCCGGTTTCGCGCGGACGCTGAAGTGTCGCGCTACATCGGCGGCGCGCCGATGCAATCGCCGGAGATGGTCGCGCGGCGGTTGAAATTCTATCTCTCGTGCCACGAACGTTACGGCTTCGGGATGTGCGCGATCAATACCAAAGCCGATGACGTGATGGTCGGCTGGGGCGGCATCCAGCCGCTCGAAGAGTCGGGCGAGATTGAAGTCGGTTATGGCTTCGCGCAAGCTTATTGGGGGCACGGCTACGCGACCGAGACGGCCGCCGCTTGCTTGCGCTACGGGTTCGAGCAAGTCGGGTTGGCGCGCATCGTCGCCGTCGCGATTCCGGCAAATATCAACTCGCGGCGCGTAATGGAAAAGATCGGCATGCGGTTCGAGCGCGAGGCGCAGCACTACGACAGCACTTGCGCGGTCTACGCTAGCACCCGCGCCGAGTTCGTGCCGCGCGCGGGCTTGTACGTCGCGCAGGCGGCTTAATGAATGAGAGGCAGAGCAGATGAAGGTACTGATCGCCGACAAGTTTGAGCAATCGGGCCGCGATGGCCTTGATGCCGCGGGCTGCGATTATTCTTATCAGCCGGACGTGAAAGACGACTCGCTCGTCGTAGCGGTGCGCGATTATGCGCCGGACGTGCTTGTCGTGCGTGGGACGAAAGTGACGGAGCCGATGATGGACGCGGGGCCGTTGAAACTCGTCGTGCGCGCGGGCGCGGGCTACAACACGATTGACGTGGCGGCGGCCTCGCGGCGCGGCATCTACGTCTCAAACTGTCCGGGCAAAAATTCCATCGCCGTCGCGGAACTTGCGTTCGCTCTGATCCTCGCGCTCGACCGGCGCATCGCCGATAACGTCAGCGCGCTACGTCGTGGAGAGTGGAACAAGAAGGAGTTTTCCAAAGCACGTGGTCTCTACGGGCGCACGCTTGGGTTAGTCGGCACAGGGCAGATCGGGCAAGAGACGATTACGCGGGCGCACGCCTTCGGCTTGGCCGTAGTCGCGTGGAGTCGGAGCCTGACGCCGGAGCGCGCGGCCGAGTTAGGCATCGAGCGCGTCGAAAATCCTTTAGACGTGGCCCGCGCGGCCGACATCGTGAGCGTCCATGTCGCGCTCAATGCGGCGACGCGCGGCCTGATCAGCACAGCCTTCTTCAACGCCATGCGTGCGGGCGCTTACTTCATCAACACCGCGCGCGGTGAGGTGGTGGATCAAGCCGCGTTAGTCAACGCGATGCGTGAGCGCGGCATCCGCGCGGGACTGGACGTGTTCGCCGCCGAACCGACCTCCGCGACCGGCGAGTTCACGGACGAGATCGCGCACGAGCCGAACCTGTACGGCACACACCACATCGGTGCTTCGACCGATCAGGCGCAAGAAGCCATCGCCGCCGAGACAGTGCGCATCATCCGCGCGTTCAAAGAGACGGGCAAAGTCCCGAACGTCGTCAACCTCGCCGCGCGCACGCCCGCCACGCATCTCTTAGTCGTGCGTCATCGTGATCGCCCCGGCGTGCTGGCCGCAGTCCTGGGCGCGATCCGGGCTGCGACCATCAACGTGCAAGAGATGGAGAACATCGTCTTCGAGGGCGCGGAAGCGGCCGTCGCCCGCATCAACCTCGAAGCCGCACCGTCAAGTGAGACGCTGGAACGCTTGCGCGCGGAGAATGCAGACATCATCGAACTCGATCTGTTGGAACTAAGAGGCTAAAGTGGTAATTTAATCGACCATCCTGATTTGGAGGTAGCGACTATGATTGATGTAAAGCAAGCGGCACAATTAGCCTCTAATTTTATTGTCGGGCTTTACTCTGATGAAACGATTTCAGATGTCATGCTGGAAGAAGTCGAGTTATCAGAAGATAGTAAGTATTGGTTAATAACTCTAAGTTTTCCCGCGCCTTCAAGCTCCGTTAATTCGATCTTGGGGATTAGAGGGAGGCGATACAAGATAGTTAAAGTTGATACGGAGACCGGTGAAGTCTTATCTATGAAAATTAGAGAACTACAACATGAAGCAGCTTGATCACTTGCTGACACAGTACAAGAGCAAAGGTGTGTTGATTGATAGTAATGTGCTGCTCTTATACTTTGTTGGCCTGTATGATCCGCAGTACATCCCAAAGTTCAAACGCACAATGATGTTTGCGATAGAGGATTTTTATACGCTGCTTGGCCTGTTTAGATATTTCAGCAAGATAGTAACAACGCCCAACATCCTCACAGAAGTGAGCAATCTCGCAAATCCACTAGCGGATAATCTGAAACCCACGTTCTACATACAGTTCGCCCATCAACTTACAGTTTTGGAAGAGCATTACATCAAGAGCGCAAAATTATCTCCCACGCCGCAACTCGCAAAGCTGGGACTGACAGATGCTGGCATCTTAGATTTGGCTCAGGGCCAATATCTTGTTTTGACGGATGACTTCCGATTGCACGGGCATTTAGAAAAGCAGGGTATAGATGTGATTAACTTCAATCACGTTCGGACGTTAAATTGGAGTTAAGCACACGGATATTTTATTAAGGCTTATATGAAAACAACGCTCATCACAGGCGCATCGAGCGGCATCGGCGAAGTGTTCGCGCGCAAGCTGGCGGCGCGGGGCGAGAACGTGGTGCTGGTGGCGCGCTCGGTCGAGCGGCTCGATGCGCTGTGCAACGAGTTGGGGCGGGCGCATGGGAACATCGTGGCGCAGTCGGTCGCGTTGGATTTGAGCGGGGCGGATGCGCCGCAACAGTTGTTTGCTGAAACGAGCAAGCGCGGGTTGGAAGTTGAGACGTTGATTAACAACGCGGGCTTCGGTTCGATGGGCGAGTTCACGACGCTTGATGTGGCGCGCGAGTTGAGCATGATCGATCTGAACGTGAAGGCGTTGCTGGCATTGACGCATCTCTATCTCGCGCCGATGCGCGAGCGCAAACGGGGCGCGATCATCAACGTCGCGTCGACCGCCGCGTTCCAACCCGTGCCGTACATGGCGACGTATGCGGCAACGAAGGCGTTCGTATTGTCGTTCTCGGAAGCGTTGTGGGCAGAGAATCGCGCGCACGGCATCAAGGTGCTGGCGCTCTGTCCGGGCGTGACGGAGACGAATTTTTTCGCCGCCGCGAAGATGGGCCAGCCGCCGATGCGGATCGCGCAGACGCCCGAACAGGTGGTGGACACGGCCTTGCGCGGCTTGCAGCGCGGGCGCAGCCACGTCATTTCCGGCTGGCTGAACTATGTGCAAACCGAAGCGGAGCGGTTGTTGCCGCGCTCGGTCGTGACGCGTATCGCAGGTAGCGCAATCCGTTCCAGTATGAAACCGTAGAGGTCAGAGATCAGAGGTTGGAGGTCAGTCAGAAAGTCTTTCACTGACCTCTAACCTCTAACCGCTAGCCTCTGCTTTAACGAGGGAAGAATCATGACTGAGCGACTTTTTAACTTCAGCGCCGGCCCTGCCGTGCTACCTGTGCCGGTGCTTGAGCAAGCACAACGCGAGATGCTGAGCCTGCCCGGCGTTGGCATGTCCGTGATGGAGATCAGCCATCGCTCGCAGACGTTCGACCACATACATCAGCGCGCGAAGCACGGTTTGCGCGAACTGCTGGGCATACCCGAAAACTATCACCTGCTCTTTCTGCAAGGCGGCGCGAGTACGCAGTTCTCGCTGATCCCGATGAATCTGCTGACCGAAGGCGCGAGCGCGGACTACCTCATCACCGGCAGTTGGGGCCAGAAGGCGCTAAAGGAGGCAAAGAAGCAGGGCGCAACAAGCGTCGCCGCCGATATGGCCGACAGCCGTTACACGCGCGTGCCCGAAGCACACGAGTTGAGACTCGATCCACGCGCAGCTTACGTCCACTTCACAACGAACGAGACGATTGAAGGCGTCGAGTGGCAAATCGAACCGGCAGTTGGCGATGTGCCCCTCGTCGCCGATGCTTCGTCAGACATCTGTTCGCGTCCGATGGACATAGCGAAGTACGCGCTCATCTATGCGGGCGCGCAGAAGAACTTGGGGCCGTCGGGCGTCACGCTCGTCATCATCCGCGACGATCTATTACAGCGCATCCCCGACGGTCTGCATACGATGTTTGACTATCGCACGCACACCGCGAACGATTCACTCTACAACACGCCAAATACATGGGGCATCTACATCCTCGACCTCGTCTGCCAGTGGGTGCAGGCGCAGGGCGGGTTGCCAGGGATGCACCGCGCGAACGAAGTGAAGGCCAAACTCATTTACGATGCGATTGATGCGACCGACTTTTATCGCGGCCATGCCGTGCCCGAAGCGCGCTCGTTGATGAACGTCACGTTCCGGTTGCCGACGGAAGAATTAGAAAAGCAGTTTGCGAAAGAAGCGACCGCCGCCGGGCTGGACGGCCTGAAAGGTCATCGCTCGGTCGGCGGCATCCGCGCCTCGATCTACAACGCCTTCCCGCGCGCCGGCTGCGAAACACTCGTCTCCTTCATGCGCGAGTTCGAGCAGCAGCACGGTTGAGTTACCTGTCAGTCCCACCTGCGGGCGTGGGCGGGTCGTGGTGACATAAGCATTATCCGCCCGCGACCACAGGCGGTACTGACCTGACAGTGCATGCGGTCTATAGTCGGTCTGTCCTTGAGGTAATCTATGAAACGAATATTTCCCCTCGTCGGCTGTGCGCTTATTCTGCTCGCGGTCGCGTTCGCACAGACGCCAACGCCAGCGCCACAGACGGGCGCACTTGAGTTGCCGACTGAGAAGCATCTGCGCAACGTGCGGCAGTTGACGTTCGGCGGTGAGAATGCGGAAGCGTATTTCAGCGGCGACGGGCGCGCGTTGATCTTTCAGTCGAAGCGCGACGGGCGCGAGTGCGATCAGATTTACACGATGCGCGCGGACGGCGCGGACACGCGCATGGTCTCGACCGGCGACGGGCGTACCACCTGTTCGTACTTTTTCCCCAACGGCAAACGCATTCTCTACGCTTCGACGCATGCCGCCACGCGCGCATGTCCGCCGCGCCCCGATTTCTCGAAGGGCTACGTCTGGCCCGTCTATGCGGGTTATGACATCTACACGGCGAATCCGGACGGCTCGGCCTTGCGGCCGCTGACCAACGTGAATGGTTACGATGCCGAAGCGACCATCTCGACGGACGGCAAGCGGATCGTCTTCACCTCGATGCGCAGCGGCGACCTCGACATCTATACGATGGACGCCGACGGGCGGAACGTGAAGCGTTTGACTGATGCGTTGGGCTACGACGGCGGCCCGTTCTTCTCGCGCGACGGCAAGCAGATCGTCTATCGCGCCTATCATCCGCAGACGCCGGAGCAGCAGGCGCGCTATAAACAGAAATTGGCCGAAGGCGTCATTGAGCCGACGGTGTTCGAGTTATGGCTGATGAATGCCGACGGTTCGCACAAGCGACAGGTGACGCACCTCGATGCGGCCAGTTTCGCACCCTATCTGTTTCCCGATGGCAAGCGCATCATCTTTGCCTCGAACATGAACGACCCGAAGAAGCGCAATTTCGATCTCTACATGATCAATGTGGACGGCACGGGGCTGGAGCAAATCACTTACAACGAGACCTTCGACGGCTTCCCGATGTTCTCGCCCGACGGCAAGAAACTTGCCTTCGCGTCAAACCGCAACGCTAAAGTGCAAGGCGACACGAACGTCTTCATCGCGGATTGGGTGAACTGAAACAGGTTCAGCCAGTCGGTCGCAACTGGATATAAATTATGAACAGCATGCTGCGCCGCTCGATTTCTCTTTGGCTCCTCGTCTTCCTGTTGACTGGCGCACGCGCGCAACAGCCCGACGCGCAGCGCATTGAGTCGAGCGCGGAACGACTGCGGGCGGCCGTGACCTATCTTGCGTCCGACAAACTCGACGGGCGGCGTACCGGTACGGACAGTGCGATGCAGGCCGCGCAGTACATCGCGGACGAGTTCAAACGGCTCGGCTTGCAGCCCGATGTTCAGTCAAGCATTGAATTCAACCGCAAAGTGGGGGGGCAGTTCAACTCATACCTGCAAGCGTTCCCGTATGTCGCCGCCGTCGAATTGGGCCAAGGCAACGCGATGGCGTTCACGCCGAAGGTGGGCGAGACGGTCGGCGGCCCGCCCGCGCCCGCGCTCGATCTGCGGGCGGGCGAAGACTGGATGCCGCTTGCCTGGAGCACGAACGCGCGGGTCGAGCGCAGCGCGGTCGTCTATGTTGGCTACGGCATCACGGCGAACGATCTGAATCACGACGACTATGCAAGCGTGGACGTGCGGGACAAACTCGCGCTCGCCTTCGTCGGCACGCCCGACGGCGACAATCCGCATGGGGCCTTCGCCCGTTACACCGACTTACGGTTCAAAGCGGCGGCGGCGCGCGATCATGGCGCGCGAGCACTGTTGCTCATTTCGCGGCAGGAGAACTTCAAAGATGATCGGCTCGCCGGGCCGCGGCTAGAGAATGGAGCGGCGGGCGATGCCGGGCTGCCTGTCGCCGTGATTTCGCGGCAAGCGGCGCGGCGCGCGATTGAAGCGGCGGCCACGCCGGCTGTGCGGTTCGAGGCGCTTGAAGGCGCGATGCAAACTCAGCCACTGAACGCGCAGCCGGGCGGCGCGAATCCGCCAGCCGCGCCAGCGGCGCGTAAGAATTTTTCCGCGCTGCTTAACAACATCGCGTTCGGGCTGACGACCGATCTCGTGCGCCGCGAAGCGCCGGCTGCGAACGTCGTCGGCGTACTCACGGGCAGCGATGCGAAGTTGAAAGATGAAGTGATCGTGCTGGGCGCGCACTACGATCATCTGGGGCGCGGCGGGCAGGGCAGTCTGGCCGCACGCGCGGGTGAGATTCATCACGGCGCAGACGATAATGCTTCGGGCGTCGCCGGGTTGCTTGAGTTGGCACGTATCTTTGCGACCAGCCACCCGCGCCGCACGCTCGTCTTTATCGCCTTCAGCGGCGAAGAGGAAGGCTTGCTGGGTTCGTCCTTCTACATCAATCATCCGGTCGTGCCGCTCACGCAGACCGTAGCGATGCTTAACATGGACATGATCGGGCGGTTGCAAGCAGACAAGCTGATGGTCGGCGGCATGGGCACGGCCGCAGAGTGGAAGGATTGGGTCGTGCAGGCGAACACGGCTCTCAACATGAAGGTCGTGGTCGGGGGCGAACCGGCGGCGCAGCAGCACACGGCCCAGGCCGAGATACCAATTGTGACCGGCGCGAATGGCCAGGTTGTCGCCACGGCCAGCCCGCGCCCGCGCTTCGCGCTCACGCTCGGTGAGGACGGCTACGGGCCGAGCGATCATTCATCGTTTTATGCGAAACAAATCCCTGTCCTCTTCTTCTTCACAGGCGCGCACGAGGATTATCACAAGCCGTCGGACACGGCCGAGAAACTCAACTACGAAGGCGAAGCGCGCATCATCGCGCTCGTGCGCGACATCGTGCGCGCGGTTGACGCCAACGACAAACGCCCGACCTACACGCAGGCCAAGAGCGACAACACGCAGGGGCGCAACACCGGCTTCCGCGTCGCGCTCGGCACCATCCCTTCTTACGCCGACAGCACCGACGGACTGAAACTCGATGGCGTGCGCGATGGCTCGCCCGCCGCCAAAGCCGGTCTCAAGGCCGGCGATAAGATCGTCCGCCTCGCCGGTCACGATATACGCAATGTACATGACTACAGCTACGCGCTCGGCGAGATGAAGCCCGATCAAGAGTATGAAGTTGAAGCCATGCGCGGCGCGGAACGATTGACGCTCAAGATCACACCCGTCGCAAGAAAGTAGGGTCGGGCGGGGCCACCGGCTCCTGCCTGCCCGTTGGTATTTCTCATTCAGTCTCTAGCCGGTTGAGCAGACCAGTCGTGCGCCGCACGACTGGTCTGCTCAAAGTAGTCTCACCCCGCTGCAACCGCCCACGCCGTTAAAGCGATTCGAGGAAGATGATGAGATTCCTTTGATCCGCGTCCGAGCGGCTGAAGAACTTAGCTCTCGGTGTCTCGGCCTCGCCATGATGCCGGGCAATCGCGTCCTTGAAGGTCAGCGACGCGCCATCGTGCATCAAGCGCGTGTGTGTGCGCACGCCCCACAGCGGTGCAGTCCGCACCATCAGCCGGGTCTCGGCCCGGCCATTCTGGCGAATGCCGTCGCCTGTGCCGATGTCGTGGAGCAGGAAGTCGCTATAGGGATGAATGATCTTGCTGCCCAACTCCGTGGGCACGATAAACGCGCCGAGGTTGATGGACGTGCCGCGCGGGGCCGTCACGATCCTGTCTTGGTGGCAGACGGCGCAGCCGAGGTCCTTAAAGAGCGTCTCGCCCTTACCGGCCTCTGTCGTCGCGGCGATGACCGCATCGCGCGGCGGGGCTTTCGTCGAGCGCACAAAATCGGTGAAGGCGTCGATGTCGTTCTCTGTATCCTCGCCGCAGATTACGTTCGGATCGTTAGCGCAGGGCTGCGAGTCGGAGACAAAGTCGAAATTAGCCACTGACCGTCCCAACGACGTGTTCTCTGCCAGAAACAAGCGGTTCGTGATGCCGATCTCGTTGATGTAGGCGTCGCCTGAGAACGACAGCAGACTAGCATGCTGATCTTTGTGCCCGAAGCGTCCGATCCGGCACCGCCCGTCGCGCCGTTCCTCCACCGGCACGTTGATGGGCAGCCCGTGGACTTCGTTATTGCTCAATCCCGGTTGGGCCGCGGCGATGTCGAGTAGCGTTTGATTGGCAATGGCTTCGACGAAACCGTCGCCGAGTAGATTAAGGGAAGTGCGGGCGGTGCGTACGTCTTGCTCGTTCGTTCCGGCGGGATTGATCCCGGCGGAAAACAATGGTGGCACTCGCTCCTGAATGTTCGCTTGCAGGGGGGCGTTCGGGATTCTCATATCAACGGCTCGATCATTGATCAGGGAGCCGCCCGGCGCGTCCTGGAAGAATGGGTCGCAGTCCACCTGTGTGATGTCACAGGGAAAAATGAGCCGTCCGGCGCGCAATTCAGTGATCTGACTGACCGCGCCGGAGACCGGATTCTGGTGACATTCCGCGCAGGATTGCGCGTTATAGACGGGCCCGAGGCCGCCGCCTTGTATGTGGTCGGGTAGAATTTGATCCCGCACCTCGAACGTGGCCCGGTTCGCGTCGTGGTCTGGTTGCGGGATAAAACCGTTGGTTTGATCGTCGAAGCCGGTCGGGGCTTCGGTTGCGCGCGGGCACAATCTACAAAGCACCACTTCGGGCTCGATGGGACAGTCGCGCTCGGTCTCGTCATTAGTCAGCGCTACGTTGGCTTGGCCGGTCGGCGGGTCCTTGGGCGCTTGGCTGTGGGCTACTTGGTTGTAAACTGCCGGCAACAGAAGCAGCAGCACAACCAACCCCACGAGAGAGGTCTTGAGGCTTTTCATCTTGTCTATCCTCCTCGGCACTGGAATGGAAAGGAAATGAGGTGGTCAGTGTGACCACGGATAGGGGGTGTGCGATGACCAATATGAACTTGGGGAATAGTAGGGGCCGGGGGTGCGCCGACTATATGCTTAACGCAATTGCCCGTCAAGGAAAATTTTTTACTAAGTGTCAGATGTCTATTTTGCACAATAATTTGTGCTGCTGACCCCGGCCTGATCGCCCGGCTGTACTCCTACCGGCAACACCGTTGTTGGCATAAATGGCAGAAGACCGGAATATGCGTTAATTACTATTCTTCTTGAATTGCTCAAGGCTTTAGCGCAGAATACGGCGGTTGTTAAGCGCAGTGTTTGATTCCATTTGGCCGGTTAATACGAGGCCAGCCGGCGCACGCCTTCCCCGCTAGCTCTGACCAGAAGGGTTCACTCGCACATGATCGGGCAGACTATTTCTCATTACCGCATCGTCAGCCAACTTGGTGAGGGCGGCATGGGGGTGGTCTATGTCGCGGAAGACACACTCTTAGGCCGGCGCGTCGCGGTCAAGATTCCGCTGCTCGCTTCCAGCGCGCATAACTATCATGCGCGGTTCTTGCGCGAAGCCCGCTCGGTCTCGGCGCTCAGTCATCCGCACATCGCCGCCATCTTCGACTACGGCGAGATGCCCGACGGTCGCCCTTTCATCGTGATGGAGTTGGTCAGCGGGCAAGACCTCGGCGAACTGATGCGCGCGGGCGCGTTGACCTTGACGCGCGCCGTCGAACTCATCGAGCACGTCGCGGCCGCGCTAGGCGAAGCGCACCGGCGCGGCATCATCCACCGCGACGTGAAGCCGTCGAACATCTTGGTGGACGAGCGCGGCGCAGTGAAAGTGCTCGACTTCGGGCTGGCCAAGTTAATCGAGGACAGACCTGAGTTCGCCCCCGATCCGGACGCGAAGACGCTGCCCAGCATGAAGACGCGCAGCGACGTGATCGTCGGCACGCCACTATATCTTTCGCCCGAACAGGCGACGGGCGCGCCCGTAGATGCACGCAGCGATCTGTTCGCGTTGGGCGCGCTGCTCTACGAATGCGTCGCGGGCCGGCCCGCCTTCGCGGGCGCGAACCTGATCGAGATCGCCGGCCAGGTCATGCACGTCGAGCCGTCGCCGCCGTCGCAGTACAACACGCACGTGCCGCCCGAGCTCGACCGCATCACGCTGAAAGCGCTGGCCAAAAAACCGGCCGAGCGTTACCAGCGCGCGGACGATTTGATCAACGATCTGCACGCCTTTCGCACCGCCTACGCGCTCACCGACGGCACCCAGTCCGCCCGTGTCGCGCGCCACACGGGGCTGAATCAGCGCAGCGCGCTCGTCACCCTCTCCGAAGGCTTGCGCCGCCCGCGCCTGTCCGTGGCGGCCGTGCTCATCGGCGTCTTTATGCTCGCGGCCGCCGTCCTGGGTGGCTTCTACAGCTTGCGTAAGCCCGTGCATATGCCACTGCCCGAAGCGCAACGCGCTTACGAGAAAGGCACAGACCTGTTGCGCGACAAAGCGTACTTGCAGGCGAGCAAGTGGCTCAGAGACGCGACCGAGAAGGATGCGCAGTTCGTGCTAGCGCATGCACGGCTAGCCGAAGCGTTAACGGAACTCGACTACGCCGATCAAGCCAGAGAAGAGATAGTGCGCGCCAACATGCTCTTACAGGATCAGGGCGCACTGGCGGAAACGGATGCGCTCTACTATGAGGCGATTCAGGCCACGATTGGACGCGATTTTGCGCGCGCCGGCAAGGACTACGAGCGCCTCGCGGAGTTGCAACCGAAGCTGCCACAAGCTTGGGTCGATCTCGGCTACGCCTACGAAAAAAGCGACAATACAGACAAAGCTATTGCGAGCTACATCGCGGCGACCGCCCGCGATCCACGCTACGCCACCGGCTATCTGCGCGCCGGCATCATCTACGGGCGGCTAGCCCAGATGCCGCAGGCCAACAATTGCTTCGACCAGTCCGAGGCGCTTTATCAGGAATTCGCTAACACTGAAGGGCGCACTGAAGTGCTCTACCAGCGCGGTTTCTTTCTGCGCAACGCGGGTCATCTGCCCGAGGCGCGGGCCGCACTCGAACAGGCGCTCACACTGACTGAGAGTACCGGCAATCAGTTGCAGCACGTCAACGCGTTGTTGCAGTTGAGCGCGGTGGCTGCCGCCGAGAACCAAACCGCGCAGGCTGAAGAGTATGCGCGGCAAGCGGTCGAGACGGCGCAGGCCGGCGGGATGGAGAACCTGTCGGCGCGCGGCCTCGTCAATCTCGGCAACGTCTTTCTGCACAAGTCCGATTACCCGCGCGCCGACCGGTATTACATGCAGGCGCTCGATCTCGCGCGCCGGCATCAATCCCACCGTACGGAAGCCTACGTGCGCATCAATCTGGGCAGTTCACAGTTGCAGCAGGGCCAGGTCAACGAAGCAGAGGCGAATGTCAGGCAAGCGCTCCAGTTTTATCTGGCGGGTAACTATCGTAAGGAGACGGCGGACGGCTACGCACTACTCGGCCGTGTCCAGCGCAAGCAGGGCGACTACGAAGGGGCATTGCGCACGTTCACCGAGCAGTTGCAACAGGCCGAACAGAACAGTGATCAGGGCCAAGCTGCAAAGGCGCATGAAGGCCTCGGCTCGGTGCTGGCCATACAGGAGCATTACGCCGCCGCCCGCGCCCATTTCGATCAGCGTTACAGTCTCAGCAAGGCGCAGAACTTAAAGTCCTCGGGCGTCGGCTATGGCCAATCCGAGCGCGCCCGCGTGCTGTGGCCCGTCGGGCACTTCGACGAGGCGCGGGCCGCGCTCGCCGAAGCCCGCGCCATCGCCGAGCAACCCGGCGGCGAGATCAAGGAACTAGCCGTCACCGTGCATGTCGCTAACGCGGAATTGGCTTTGGCCATGCAGCACTGGCCGGAGGCGCGCGCCGCAGCCGAGCAGGCGCTCGCACAAGCGGGCACGCAGTATCCTGAGAGCATCGTGCAGGCGAAGCGTGCGCTCTGCTTGGCGCAGACATTTGCCGGCCCGCCGGGCACGGGCGCGCGTCTATGTCAGGAAGCATTTGCCCAGGCGACCAGCATCGGCGACCCCGCGCTAATGGCCAGCGCCGAGCTTGCGCTCGCCGAAGCGCAACTCGCCAACAACGAGCCGGCCGCGGCCTTGACGAATGCCTTGCACGCGGAAGAGAATTTCGCCCGCGCCGGCAGTCTCGCATCGGACTGGCAGGCGTGGCTCGTCGCCGCCCGCGCGGCGGAGCGAGCGGGGCAGGCCGAGCAAGCGCGCAGTTATGCGGCCCGCGCCCGCATGACGCTGACCAACTTGCAGCAGAACTGGGCCCCGGAAGACTACAACGGTTATCTCACGCGGCCTGATGTGCAGTTCGCGCAGAAGCAGCTAGGCTCGTTTTAGCTGTCGACCCTTAACCTCATTCACCCAGACAAAGGAGATTGAACATGCCCGAAGAACCCATCGTCGTTTCCGGCGGCTCCGTCACGGTTGATTTCAGTGATGCCTTTAATCCTGATAGCCCAGCGCCGGGTAAGCACAAGTACAAAAGAGCCAAGGGGAAGCTTACCAGAGTGGTGGTAGATGGTAAGGAGGTAGGCGACAAGAATCCAAAGAAAGTCGAAATCTTCTACGACACTGAGGGTTAGTCGCCACCAAAACTGCGGTTAACTGTTGACCCGGCGGTTAACTCTGCGTGGCCGAACGGGCGCATCGGCGCGGGCGATCAGACCGGATCGCCCGCGCCGTCCGCTTTTTTGTAGCGCGCCACATAGCGGGCAAACTTAGCCGCCGCCGGTTCGTTCGGTTCGTGTTCTGTGGGCGGTGTGCTGGCTGTGCGCGTGCGACGCTCGCTGAAGGCCGCTTCGGCGACCGCGGCCAGCCACCAGAACGTGCCCCGCGCGCCGAGATGTTCACGCATGCGCTGGAAGATGCGCGGATAGAGTTGCGCCGTGCGGCTCAACAGACTCTTCAACGCTTGCAACGACAGGCGGTCTTGAAACAACTCGCGCCGCACACGTTCGTCCAATTCTTGCAACGCCGCCATCACCGCGTTCAGCGTCTCGTTCACCGTGGCCGGTGCGGCCTTCGGCGCAGGGCGTAAGAATTCCGCGAGGCTCGCCATCGGCGCAACGCGCGGCCCCTCCGGGTTGATCTCGGCGAGCGCGTGCGCGTCGAGCAGATCGCCCGCGAGCGCAAGCTCGGTCAGATGGGTCAGCCGGTGCAATTGCCGTAGCTGTGCGCCCTGTGTGCCGAAGGCGAGCGGATTGGCCGCGCCCGCCGCATCGCCAACTAGCAGTACGCGCTCGCTCGCGGTGCGCGCCCGCCCTTTGCGCCCATGCGGCTGTGAGCTGGAGACGTGGCCGAACAACGGCTGCACGACGCGCCAGTGCGCGCCCGCGCGCTTGTATGCGGGCAGGCGCTCGAAGTAGCGCTCGAAGAGCGCGAGCAGAGATTTGTTCGCGGGCGAATCAAGCGCGTCGTAGAAGAAGAGATAGGTCGTGTACTCATCGCGCGTCGGCGCACCGGCAAAGCCTGACCAGATCAACTGCCGGTGCTCGCTCGCGTCCTCCGTGCTAACTAACAACTCGCCGGTCTGAAAATCAACTTTGTCCGCGTCTGTACCACGCGCGAACCCACGCGCCGTTGCGCCAACCGTCGGGCAGACGTGTGTCACGGCGTGGCCCTCGTTGAGTTGGCGCGCGACGGGCGAATCCGCGCCGGTCGCATCCACAAACAACCGCGCCGTATAAAGCGACCTGTGTCCGCGCGCATCCGCCACTTCGACCGAGATACGTTGTGGCTCGACGTAGGCGCGCACGAAGCGCAGGCCGCCGAGCAGCGCACAACCTTCAGCGCCGTGCGTGCGGATTTTTTCGGCGGCAAATGCGAGCAGTTTATCCGCAGCCAACGTCACGTCCAGCACGTTGCGCAGCCAGAGCGGCGACGCTTTAACGCGCGACCCCCGGTCGTAAAATTTAACGAAGCTCTTGTGATAACGATTGACGACCGTCGCTTCGATCTCTTCTTTGGTAAACAAGCCCGCGCGCTCAAGCTCGCGCAGTTCGTCGGCCGAGACGTTCCAGGCGCGGCCCGCGCGCCCGACAGCAGCATCGTCGAAAACAAGCACGCGCCGTTGGTAGCAACAGGCGGCCACGGCCGCGTGCAACAAGCCTAACGCACCGCCCGCGTAGATCGTCTCAAACTCACCCGCGACCGCTAACCCTGCCGGTGGCGCACCGCGCACGATCACTTCCCGCGCGCCCTCAGCCGTCAACGACTCCTGCCAGCGCGCGTCTGTCGCCCAGATGCGCTTGAGCCACGTCTCGCGCTCGCCGAGCGCGGCGAAATTGGCCACCGTCAAAGGATAGCGGCGACGAAACTCCGCTAGGTCAGGCGCACCTGCTGAGGTCGGAATCGTTTTGCTTGGCACAGTCATAACGCGAAAAACTTTTGGCTTACCCGAAGAGGCGACAACCTTACCGTGCGCCCTTTACGAAACAATCACCAAACGGCGCGGAAACTTTTCACGCGCGTCGGGTGCGCGCGAACAGACTGATGACCGCGACGAACAACGCCGCGCCGAGGATCGACCAGATGACGGGAAAGCTGCTGCCGCCAAGCCTGATCGCAAAGAGTTCCGGCAAGCCCAAATTGCGCGCCACCCACACGCCAATGATCGCGCCGATAAACCCGAGCGCGATGGACGCCAGACACCCGCCCCGCGTGTAGCCCGCAATCGCCTGCCCGATGGAGCCGCACACGCCCGCGATCAGCAACAGGATCAGGAAGTCGATCAAGTTAACCCCTTCAACGAATCCCATCAGTGATACCTCCTGTTGAAAGCTAGTAGCTTATTACTCAGTGCGTCAACTCATCGCGCACAATCGCGCCGCCTTTCATGACGAAGCGGACGCGCTCAAGCTCGGAGATGTCTGTGAGCGGGTCGCCGGTGGTGGCGATGATGTCGGCGTACTTACCTGGTTCGAGCGCGCCCATGTTGTCGGTTTGGTCGAGTAGGTTGGCGGCTTCCATCGTCGCCGACTGGATCGCCTGCATCGGGCTCATGCCATAGCGTACCATGTAGCCAAACTCTTTCGCTGCGTTCTCCGTCCACGCGAAGCCGCCGGCATCCGTGCCGAACGCGATCCGCACGCCCTGCTTGACGGCGACGCCGAACGCCTTAGCTTCCAGATCGCGCATCGTTAGCCAGATCGGATTGCCGGCGGCCGCCCGGCCCTCGGCGACATAGACGCCGACGTAGATCGTCGGACACCACCACGCGCCCTGTTTGCTCATGCGCGCCATCAAGCCTTCATCCAGGCCATAGCCGTGCTCGATGGAATCCACGCCCGCGCGCAAACTCGCATCAATGCCATCCCAGCCCATCGCGTGCGCGGCGACGCGGCGACCAAGCCGGTGCGCTTCCTTCACGAACGCGGCCATCTCTTCATCGGTGAAGTTGACCCAACTGTGCAGCTTGCCGTCCTTCATGTAATAGCGCCGGTCGGCATAAAACTTGATCCAGTCCGCGCCGTATTTGACCTGCTCGCGCACGGCCCGCGTGATCTGCTCCGGGCCGTCCACGATCTGCACGCCTTCGGGCAGGTGCAACTCCCACGAGTAACCGAGCAGCGGATACATGCCGGTCGCGGAGAACGCGCGCGTCGAGACGAACATGCGCGGCCCCGGAATCACGCCGCGATTGATCGCGGTTTTTACGTCCACATCGGCATACATCGCGCCCTCGGTCTCAAGGTCGCGCATCGCGGTGAAGCCGTTCAACAGTCCTGTGCGCGCGGCCACCGTCGCGCGAATCGTGCGATAGGGGATCGACTCTTTCAATAACTGCACGTCGTAATCTTCCGCCGTGATGTCGCCTTGCAAGAGGATGTGCGTGTGGCAATCGGTCAAGCCGGGTAGCACCGTCGCGCGCGACAGATCGATTGTCCGCACCCCGGCCGGCGCGCTCGCGCTGATGGCAGCGAACGGGCCGACGGCCTTGATGCGGTCGCCTTCGACGAGTATGCCTTGATTCTCAAGGACGCGGCCTGCGCGCGTATCAACGAGCCGCCCGGCTTTAATCAGCGTGACGACGGGGCGCGCGGTTGTGGGCGGCGTGCTCGTCTGCGCCGGAGTTGTGGCCGGCAAGAGCGCGAGCGCGCACAGCAAGCGGAGCAATATGCGATTCATCTTAATTCCCTCGCGTATGGGTCGGGCAAAAAGCCGCTTTCCAAATGTCGGGCCGGGACAATATAATCCTGTTAGGGTGTTTTGCGCGGCTACCTTTAGTCGTCGCCGCCCGGACAGACCGGCAAAACGGAGTGTCCCCCCTCGAATCCACGTCCTGTTATAAAGTTTAGGAGAGCAATACCAAGATGCGTAAACTGTTCCTCGTCACACTCATCATCGCCACCATCGCCGTCGGCGTCACGGCGCAGCAGCCAACCGGCAACGCGAACGCCAACGACATCCCCAACATGGGCAAAGCGCCCGACGGGCCGAACGGCCTCGGCCGGCTCGACGCGCGCGTCTTCGATGAAGCGGGCCAGCCCGTCAGCGACGTGTACGTCAAACTCGGCTCGGCGCGCACCGACGGCTTCTTCTGCGAGTCGTGGAACTCGACCGACGCGCGCGGTGTCGCCGTCCTGCCGCCCATCCATATGGGCAATCTCAAGCTGACGCTCAAAGCCAAAGGCTACGAGACGCAAAAGGTCAACCTCGACCCGGCCACGCTCGGCGCACCTCTGCGCTTCACCTTGAAGAAGAGCAGCTAAACCGCCGCGACAAATTAAGCGCTGAATAAATCTTGCGCAGCCGGCCGGCTGCGCAAGATTTTTGCGGATGTGAGCAGCGTTTCCTACGCGCACAATGCTTCAACGCAACTCGCCCGTGTTGCGCCGCTCGCTGCCGGCCCACGTCGCCTGCGGGTCAACTTCGGCCGCCGACTCAGCCGTCGCCAATTGTGGAATCAAACTCGCTAGCGTGCGTTGCAACTCGCTGGCCTGCGCGTAGGTGAGCAAGAGCGTCGGGGCGCGCTCGCCGTAATCTTCAATTGTCACGGCCAACAGGTCGCGTGCAAAGATGGACAGTCGCACATGGCCGTCTGTTCGCCTGCGCCCCGTAGCGATCTCGACACCGCGATCCGCCTGTCCCATCTGTCTTGCCCCCGCGCGCGTTTGATTTTTCGATCAGGGAGATTTGCGTGAGAGGATAGCACACCGACCGCGCCCGCCGCGCGCTTTAGCACTCGCGCAAACTTTATCTGCCGCCGGCAAGTGCGGTAGAGTGGCGGGCGCACGAAAGTTGCCAATGCGCCGTGCGCAGAGAGCGAGAGCTAAGGGGGACGACAAAGATGCTCGCCGGTAAAAATGTTTGGGGCGCGTTGCTATTAACAACTGCGCTGATCGGGCATGGGCTGGCCGCGCAGACCGTGCGCCGTGCGCGCGTGGTGCCGGCGAATGGAAATAGCCGTACCGCCGTCGCCGATTGGACGGGCGTCTACCGGCTCGATCCGGAACGCAGCGACCGGCTCTACTCGGTCGTCCAACACGCTTCAAGCAACTTGCCCTTCGGCGAACAGCAACAGTTTTTCCTCGACCTCACCGTGCGCCTCGCGCCGCCCGATCAACTGGCCATCGAACGGCGCGGCCGGCGCGTCCAGGTCGCCTCATCGCGCGCCCCACGCATCACCTTCGACGCCGACGGCGTGACTCGCACCGAACGCGGCGCGGCCGGCCAGGTCGTGCGGACGCGCGTCACGCTCGCGGGCGACAGTCTGACCGTGACGACGGGCGGCGCGGGCGGCGACCGCTTCACCGCCGTCTTTGCGCCGGCCGCTAATGGGCGCGAGTTGCGCGTGACGCGCTACATCTATGCGGCACAACTCAACGAGCCGGTCATCGTCCGCAGCATCTATAACAAAATCTCCGACGTGGCGCGCTGGGAGATTTACGGCGAAGCGCAAACCGCGCCACAGGACACGGTCGCCGCCAACAACCCGGCGGGCAATGCTCCGGCCAAAGCAACACCGCACGCCATCGGCGCACCCGTCGCCGAACCTGCTGCCGCTACCACCTTGCGCGCCGCGCTCGACGAATGGATCGGCGCGACCAACGCGCGCGACATAGACCGGCAAATGACGTTCTACCTGCCGACGCTTGCCGCCTACTATCTCAAGCGCACCGTGCCGCGCGCCGCCGTGCAAGCAGAGAAGGCGCGCGTCTTCGCCAAAGCGGACACGATTGACATCCGCGCCGCCGAGCCGGAAATCCTGTTGCGCGACGACGGCCGCACCGCCGTGATGCGATTCCGTAAGGCTTATGTGATCGCGGGCGGCGGGCAAGATAGACGTGGCGAAGTCATTCAAGAGCTACGCTGGCAACGCACACCTGAAGGCTGGCGCATCAGCAGCGAGCGCGACGTGCGGGTCTTGCGCTAAAACTTTCTCACAGCCCTTTCGCTTGCCGCCACGCGCGCACCACATCGGCGACCGTGCCGTGCCGGCCGTCAACTTCATAATTCAAACGCCGCATTTCATCGGTCGAGATCGCGTTGGCTAAACGTTGCAGCACAGGCAGCACGGCGGGCGCTCGTGCGAGCGCGGCGCGGCGCACGAGATAGACGGCTTCGTAGGGCGGGAAATAGTGCCGGTCGTCTTCGAGTTGAGTGAGATCGAGCGCGGCGATGAGGCCGTCCGTCGAGTTGCCGGCGATGATGTCCACTTGACCGGCGGCGAGCGCGCGATAGGTGAGCGCCAAATCCATCTCGCGCGGCGCGGCGGCGAGTTGCAGAGCGTAGGCGCGGGCGAAGCCGGGATAGCCATCGGCGCGCGACATGAAATCTTGGCCGAAGCCCGCGTGCCACGTGCGTGCGTGCGGCGCAGCATCGGAGATCGTGTGCAGGTTCAGCCGCCGCGCTTCCGCGCCGCGCACGAGGATGGCGAAGTCGTTGCGAAAGCCGAGCGGCGGACTGAGCGCGACATCGAAGCGTTCGCCATACTCACGCGCGACCTGATCGTAAACGGCGCGCGGGTCGGTCACGGGTTGATGCTGCAAGATCGCGGTGAAAGCCGTACCCGTGTATTCGGGATAGACATCAATGCGACCGGCGACGAGCGCGTCGTGGCAGAGATTGCCGCCCAACTCAAACTGCCGCGCGACCGCGACGCCCTGCGCTTCGAGCGTCTGCGCCAACAGTTCCGCGAGGATCACACTCTCCGTAAAATCCTTCGAGCCGACGACGACCGGTGCGCCCGCCTGATCGTTCGTTGCGCGTTGTGTCCTGCTGCGCCACGCGGCGAACGCGCCGAGGCCGCCAACGACGACGAGCGCGAGCGTCGCGCCGACGATGCGGCGGCGCAGTTGTGCGCGGGCGTTTTGCGGGTCGGCGGCGCGGGTGCCGGTGTTTGCGCCGACGGTTGT
The DNA here is from genome assembly GCA_038322995.1 of Pyrinomonadales bacterium. GTDB lineage: Bacteria > Acidobacteriota > Blastocatellia > Pyrinomonadales > Pyrinomonadaceae > QHXQ01. The sequence goes on along the minus strand of JBBQGM010000070.1, from coordinate 2,847 downwards.
TTCGAGCCGGCCGATCAGCCAGTCGGCGGCGAGCGCCATGAGCGCGGCGGGGACTGCGCCCGCGAGGATGAGCGTGTTGTTATTCTGCCTGAGGCCCCGAAAGATGTACGTGCCGAGGCCGCCCGCGCCGATGGCGGCGGCAATAGTGGCCACGCCGACCGAGATCACTGTCGCCACGCGCACGCCGGCTAGGATCACGCTCGCAGCTAATGGCAATTCCACTTGCCAGAGAATCTGGCGCGCGGTCATGCCCATCGCCACGGCCGCTTCGCGCACGTTGCGATCTACGCCCTCGATGCCGGTCACGGTGTTGCGCAATACGGGCAGCAATGCGTAGAGCACGAGCGCGATGACGGCCGAGCGTGCGCCGATGCCGCCGAACGGCAGCGGGATGAGAAAGCCGAAGAGCGCTAGGCTGGGCACGGTCTGCAAGATGCTGGCCAGCCCAAGCACCGGGCGTTGCAAAAACTTTCGCCGCGTCAGCAGCACGCCCAACGGCAAAGCGATGACGACGGCCACCACCATCGCCTCCGCGACGAGCCGCAGATGCTCGCCCGCGAGCGTCAACAACTCGCGCCAGTTGTGTATGGTGAACTCGAAGAAGTTCATCGCAAAAGAAAATCTCACGCCAAGCCGCAAAGGCGCGAAGCAGGGCGCAAAGAGGTTGTATGGTCTTCTTCGCGGCTTGGTTTTGCGCCTTTGCGGCTTGGCGTGATGTTCATGCCTTAACCTACCTGCAAAGTTGCCATGTATGCCTGCGCCAGCGACTCAACAGATTGTTTGAACTCAGCAGGCGTAGCCAACAGCACGATGCGCCCGGCCTGCAGCAACGCGATGCGCGATGCGAGCAGCAACGCTTCGCGCACGTCGTGCGTGACGAAGACGCACGTTTTGCCGAGGCGCGTGCGTAAACTTGCGAACTCTTGTTGCAACGACGCGCGCGTCAACGGATCGAGCGCGCCGAACGGTTCGTCCAGCAACAGCAACGGCGGATCGGCCGCGAGCGCCCGCGCCACGCCGACGCGCTGTCGTTGCCCGCCCGACAACTCGCGCGGATAACGCGCCGCGAACCGCGCCGACTCTAGGCCCACGAGTTTGAGTAACTCGTCCACGCGCGCACGCACACGCACCTCAGCCCAGCCCGCGAGCGTCGGCACTAAGCCGACGTTGCGTGCGACCGTGAAATGCGGAAACAGGCCCGCCTCTTGAATCACGTAACCCGTCCGTCGCCGCAGTTCGATCTCGTCCCACTCAATCGTGGCCTTGCCTTCGACCAATACCATGCCCGTCGTCGGCACGAGCAGCCGGTTGATCAGTCTAAGCGTCGTCGTCTTACCGCAGCCTGACTCGCCAAGCAACACGAGCGTCTCGCCGCGCTGAATGTCGAGACTGAGGTCGGTGATGATGGGCGTGCCTGTGCCCGGCGCGGCGTAGCTGACGCGGCGGAAACTGACGACCGGTTCTGTGTCCGATGGTTGACGCAAATGAGCACTTGCTAACGAACAACGCTAATTTTGCGGGGCGGTTTGCGCGATGACGAGTTGTTGCGGGGCGAACTCGCGGCGGTAGAAGACGCGCGGGTGCTGGCCCGCGCGGCGCGGCACGTCGAGGCTGCGCTCGTCTTCGGCGAAAGAAAGATTCAGGCCCAAATCGCGGGCCGCATGCATCTTGTCCAATTGCATCGCGGGCACGCGCACCGTCGCGTAGTCCAGCCACTCGGCGATAGTGATCGCGCCGTCCTGCGGCGCGCTATCGGCTTGGGCCTGCTTCAAACCTTCTTCCACGAGCGCGTAGGTCAACAAGCCGTGTCCTAATTGCGAAGCTTCTTGCGCCGCTTGAAAACTCTGCGCGGCCGTCAAGATGTACATGCCCTTCTCGTAGGCTAACTGCGCCAGCCCTTTCGAGTTCATCGGCCCGCGCCGCTTCTCCTCTGCTTCCAATGCTTGACCACTGTTGCAGGCATCAATGACCAGCACGAGTTGCCCGGCGTCCAAGCCCTCGAAGGCTTGCTCCAACTCGCGATCCGCGACGCCATGATTAAGGATCGTTTGCAGTCCGGCTTCGTCAATCTGCGTGCGGCTGCCGGTGTAACCGAGGTCGTGCGGCAACAGGTAGAAGCGATTCTGCCGGGCCGTGCCGTGCCCGGCGAAATAGACGATGACCGTGTCTTCCGGCTGCACCGTCTTGGCCAGCGCGGCGAGCGCGCCGAGCAGGTTCGCTTTCGTCGCCGCCTGATCGAATAGCGCGGTGACTTCAACGCGATCATAGCGATGCAACGTTTCCAACTGATGTTTGACTTCTGCGCCGAACGCGCGTGCATCAGCGACGGCGTATTTTAGATCGTATTGCGCATTAGCATAATGATCGACGCCGACGGTCAGCACGTGCGCCGTGCCCGCGCGCTTGAGCGCATCCGCGCCCTGCGTGCCGAGTGTGGCGTCCGCGCTCTTAACGTTGTCGCGGTTGAAGGCGTAGGCGGTGAAGGTGTTTGAGCCGGCGACGAGCGGGACGGATGTCTCAAGCAGCGTCTGCGTTTGCCCGCGCAGCACATCGCCGCGCCAGACGCGGACGAGCAGTCCGTTGCGGAACAGGCGCACGTCCTGCGCCCCGGCCGGCGCGTCTGTGATTTCAAGTTTGAGCGCGACGGTGCGCGGCGGCGCGGGCGCGGCGACGGGTTTTTGTTCGTCGAATTTGAGTGCGACGCGCGGCGGGCGGCGGTCGAGTTGGGCCAATGCTTGGGGCGCGGCGGGCCGGCGGCCGGCGAAGATATCGGGCAACAGGTTCGGATAAAAGAAGTCGTTGAAGAAGGCTTCGGCCGGGCCGTAGTCGAAGGTGTTATGGTTGAAG
>JBBQGM010000069.1:0-28172 GCA_038322995.1 Pyrinomonadales bacterium | reverse complement strand
GGGAGAAGTGTTAGATCAAAGCGGCCCATTATTACGCTTTGTGTTGAAACTTATCATCACGCGCCTCGTGCAGGGCGTCGTCGTGCTGCTCGTCGTCTCCGCGCTGACCTTCTGGTTGCTCGCGGCGGCGGGCGGCGACGCGCTCACGGCCATGAGCGCCGAGCCGATGGTCTCGCAAACCGCGCTCGCCGAACTGCGCCGCGTCTACGGTCTCGATCAACCGCTGGCCGTGCGCTATCTGCACTGGCTCGCCGATCTCGTGCGCGGGCAGCTGGGCTACTCGCTCTACTTTCACGCGCCCGTCGGGACGATCATCCGGCCGCGCCTGTTGCGCACGCTCTTGCTCGCGTTCGTCGCGCTCGTCATCGCGTGGTCGGTGGCGCTGACGCTCGGTGCGCTCGCGGCCCGGCGGCCCGGCAGTTGGCTCGACCGGCTGTGCGAAGCGGTGGTGCTGTTGACGGCATCGCTGCCGCGTATCGTGCTGGCGCTCGCGGCGCTGGCCCTGGCGGCGCGCACGCGGCTCTTTATGGTCGGCGGCGCGGCGGGCGGACTGGCCACGGAGTTTAGTCCGGTGCGCGTGGTTGTCACGGCGCTCGTGCTGGCCGTGCCGCTCATTGCGCTCTTTCTGGCGCAGACGCGCGCGGGCCTGGGCGCGGCGCTCGATGAAGAGTTTGTGCGCGTCGCGCGGGCGAAGGGTTTGCCGGAGCGCACGGTTGTGTTGCGCCACGCACTCCGCGCCGCGCTCAATCCATTGATCACGATCTTCGGTTATTCCCTCGGCAGCATCGTCAGCGGCTCGATCATCGTCGAGAACATTTTGGGCTGGCCCGGTCTCGGCTCGATCATCGTGGACGCAGTCCGCAATCGCGACGTGCCGCTGCTCATGGGCATCATGCTCGTCACGGCGACGGCGGTGCTGGTCGGCAACCTGCTCGCGGATATACTGCTGCGGCTCAACGATCCGCGGCTGCGCGCCGGGACGGACACGCCGCGCACGAACGCACCCGCCGCATGACACCACAGGCACACGCAACGGAGACGTTCGCGCGCGGGCCGCGTCGCCGCTGGCTGCGTCAACGCGCACGCCTGCTCGCGGGTCTGACCATCGTTTTATTGTTCTACTTCGTCGCCGTCTGCGCGGACTTCATCGCGCCTTATGAGTATCGCGCGCTCGCGCGCGGCGAAGAGTCGGCCCCGCCGTCGCCGCTCCACTTCCGCGACATGGCGGGCCACTGGCACGCGCGCCCGTTTATCTACCCGCGCCGCTTAACCGATCCGCTCGCGCGCAGCTACGCCGAAGACGTGGCGCGCGCCTACCCGCTCACGCTCCTCCCGCGCGGCCACCCGTATCGCCTGTTCGGATTGATGGCGACGGAGCGCCACCTGTTCGGCGTGCTGCCGGCTGCGCCGATGGATGCCGCGCTAAGTGGCGGCGCGCAAACTGGGCCGCGCTTTTATCTGCTCGGCACGGATAGCAGCGGGCGGGATCGGCTGTCGCGGCTGTTGCGCGCGACGCGCTTCTCGTTGTTGGTCGGCCCCGTCGGCACGCTGCTCGCCGGTCTGCTCGGCATCCTGATCGGTTGCGTGGCCGGCTACGCCGGCCGCACAGCGGATACGCTCTTGATGCGCGCGGCCGACGCGATGCTGGCGCTGCCTGAACTGGTTTTGATCCTCGCAGCGCGGGCAGCGTTCCCCGTCACGCTCGCGCCCACGCAGGCGGCGCTCTTGCTCGTCGTAATCTTCATCGCCATCGGCTGGGCCGAGCCGGCGCGCGTCACACGCGGACTGGTGCTGGCGCTGCGCCGCCGCGAGTTTGTGTTGGCGGCCGTCGGCTTAGGTCTCACCCGCACGCGCATACTCCTGCGGCATATTCTGCCGAACGCCGCGCGCCCGCTCGTCGTGCAGGTCTCGCTCATGTTGCCCGCGTTCCTGCTGGCCGAAACGGCGCTTTCGTATCTCGGCGTGGGCGTGCAGGAACCGGAAGCGAGTTGGGGCAACATGCTGCAAGACGCGAGCAACAGCAGCCAACTCGCCGCGCAGCCCTTCATCCTTTTGACACCAGCCATCGCCATCTTCATCTTCGTCCTCGGCGTGCGCCTGCTGAGCGATGGTCTGCGGCGCGCCGACTGAACTGCCGACCGAGCTTTTGCATAAAATTACCGCGGCATAAGCCCAGGACTCGAAACGTGTGCGCTCTAATCGGCCGCGGCTTGCTGGCGTTTAATTGTGCCCGTCTGCTATCTTGCAAACGCCAGTAAGTTTCTTTCACAACTGCCACGCACGTTAAGCCAAGCGCGCAGTTTCTCATCGTCACTACGGGAGAGTTAATGAGTAGCGAGCAAAGCGAACAGGCAGCACCCGCCGCCGGGGCCGTTGCCGCCGAACGGATGCAGACGGGCATCGCGGGCCTCGACGATGTGCTGGGCGGCGGCTTCCCGGCCAACCGGCTCTATCTCATCGAGGGCGACCCCGGCACGGGCAAGACCACGCTCGCCATGCAATTCCTGATGGCCGGCGCACGGCTGGGCGAAGCCGTGTTATACGTCACGCTTTCCGAGACCGAGGACGAGTTGCGCGCCAATGCCGCCTCGCACGGCTGGCCGCTGGCCGGCATCGACATCTTCGAGTTGACGCCGCCGCCGGAGAGTTTGCGCCCTGAATCGCAGTACACGATCTTTCACCCGTCGGAGATCGAGCTGAACGACACGACCGGCGCGGTGCTGGCCGAGGTCGAGCGCATCAACCCGCGCCGCGTGGTCTTCGACTCGCTCTCGGAGATGCGCCTCTTAGCGGGCGATGCGTTGCGCTACCGCCGCCAGATCATCGCGCTCAAACAATACTTCTCCGGCCGCCACTGCACCGTGCTCCTGCTCGACGACCACACGACGCGTGAGACCGACTTACAGGTGCATTCCATCGCGCACGGCGTCGTCGCGCTTGAGCAAGTCGCGCAATCGTTCGGCACGGAGCGGCGCACGTTGCGCGTCTGCAAGTTGCGCGGCACGCGCTATCGCGGCGGTTATCACGACTTCAAGATCGAGACGGGCGGCAACGTCGTCTTCCCGCGGCTGATCGCGGCCGAGCATCATGAAGCGTTCGCGCGTGAGCCAGCGCCGAGCGGGATTGCAAGTTTGGACACGCTGCTTGGCGGCGGCCTTGATCGCGGCACAAGCACGCTCTTGATGGGGCCGGCCGGGTCGGGCAAGTCGTCGCTGGCGGCGCAGTTTGTGGCCACGGCGGCGGCGCGCGGCGAGGCAGCCGCCGTCTATATGTTTGACGAGGGGCGCAGCACCTATTTGGCCCGCGCCGCCGGTCTCGGCATCGAGATGCAAAGCCAAGTGGAGGCCGGCCGCGTCAAACTCCAACAGATCGATCCGGTCGAGTTGTCGCCGGGCGAGTTTGCGCACACCGTCAGCCGCGCGGTCATGCAGGACGGTGTGCGCGTCGTCGTGATCGACAGTCTCAACGGCTATCTGCAAGCGATGCCGGAGGAGCGGCACCTGATCGTGCAGATGCACGAGTTGTTGACCTATCTCAATCAGCAGGGCGTCGTCACGCTGCTCGTCACGGCGCAGCACGGCTTCCTGGGCTCGGCCATGACCACGCCGATTGATGTGAGTTATCTGGCGGACACGGTGCTGCTGTTTCGCTACTTCGAGGCGGCGGGCGCGGTGCGCAACGCCATCTCCGTCGTCAAGAAACGCACGGGCAACCACGAGCGCACGATCCGCGAACTGCACATGTCGGCGCGCGGGATCGACATCGGCCAGCCGCTCGCGGAATTTGAGGGCGTGCTGACCGGCGTACCCGTGTTTCGCGGCATGCCGCGCACATTGCTGACTAAGACGCGGGCAGGGGATAAACCCGGCGTGGCTGATGGCAACGACTAACGCCCACAATTCGGAGACGCGCGTGCTAATCGTCGCGCCCGTCGGCCGCGACGCGCAATTGACGTGCGCGGCGCTCAACGAGCATGGGCTGACGGCCGAAGCGTGTGCCGATCTGGCCGGGTTGTGCCGCGAGCTCGCTTGGGGCGCGGGCGCGGTCTTCATCACGAAAGAAGCGATCAGCGGCGACGGCGCGCGTTTGCTGACGACGACGCTGGCCGCGCAACCCGCGTGGTCTGATCTGCCGCTCGTCATCCTGACGAGCAACGGGGGCGGCCACGGCACACCCGACACGCGCGCCGCACTGACCGCGCTCAGCGAACTTGGCAACGCCACGCTGATCGAACGGCCCGTGCGCGTCGTCACGCTCGTCAGCGTGCTCAAGTCCGCGTTGCGTGCGCGCCAACGGCAGTATGAGGTGCGTGATCACCTAAACGAGTTGGCCGCCGCGCAAGCCGAGCGGGAACAAATCCTGACCCGCGAGCAAACCGCGCGGCAGCAGGCCGAGGCCGACAACCGACTGAAGGATGAATTTCTGGCCACCGTCTCGCACGAACTGCGCACGCCGCTGACGGCCATTCTCGGTTGGACACAGTTCATGCGCCGGGGCCGCCTCGACGCGCCGACGGTTGAGCACGCGCTCGACGTGATTGATCGCAACGGGCAGGCGCAACTACATCTTGTCGAAGACCTGCTCGACGTGTCGCGCATCATCAGCGGCAAATTGCGGCTCGACGTGCGCGCGGTTGATCTTACGTCCGTGATCGGCGCGGCGCTCGATGCGGCCCGCCCGGCCGCGACGGCCAAAAGCATCACGCTGCACACCACACTCGACCCGCAGGCGGCGCACGTCTCCGGCGACGCCGACCGCTTGCAGCAGGTCGTCTGGAATCTGGTCAACAACGCGGTCAAGTTCACGCCCGCCGATGGGCGCGTCGCGGTTAGCACGCGCCCGGCTGGCGCGGCGGTTGAGATCAGCGTCACAGACACCGGCGAGGGCATCGCCCCGGAGTTTCTGCCCTACGTCTTCGACCGCTTCCGGCAGGCCGACGGCCGGATGACCCGCGCGCACGGCGGTCTCGGTCTCGGTCTCGCCATCGCGCGCCAGTTGGTCGAACTGCACGGCGGCACAATCGCGGTCACGAGCGCGGGCACGGGGCGCGGCGCAACCTTCACGGTCACGCTGCCGCTGCTCGCCCCACAGTGCGCACCGGTTGAAGCTGCCTTATCGTCGCCGTCGCCGCCGCCGGTCATGCTCGGCGCTGCTGAGTTTGAATGTAAGATGGAACTGGCGGGGGTGCGTGTGCTCGTCGTGGACGACGAGGCGGACGCGCGCGAATTGTTCGCCATCACGCTAACTGAATGTGGCGCGCAGGTGTTGACTGCCGCTTCGGCCGCAGAGGCGCTCGCGCTCATCGAACAGGAACGCCCCGACGCGCTCTTAGCCGACATCGGCATGCCGGAGCAAGACGGCTATGCGCTGATCACGCAAGTCCGGCAGCTACCACCCGAACGCGGCGGGCGTACCCCCGCCGCCGCCATCACCGCCTACGCCCGCGCCGAAGACCGCATGCGGGCCCTGCGCGCAGGCTTCCAAACACATCTGCCAAAACCCATCAAAGACGCCGAGCTAATCACCCTCGTCGCCAACCTCGCGGGCCGCACCGGCCCGAACTGAGTAAAACAATTTCACGACTCGAATAAGCGCACGCTCATTCGCCGGCGATGGTCTGAAAGCCCGTGCTGCGGTCGAAGGTGAGTTCGAGTTTCTTGTCGCCGTATTTGACGTTGACGAGATTGATCTGATCGTCATAGAGATCGCCGAGCCAGTGGTCGCTGACGCGCGTGCGCGCGACGCCCGCCGGCAGCTTCGCTTCAAAGTAGAGCCAGACATTGTCCACACCCGCCTCCATCCCGACCCACGAAAGCTTGACCGCTTGCCCGCGCGCGTCCTGCAACTGGAAAACTTCTTGTAGATACGCGAACGTCTGCTGCGCCGCCACTTTCTTGTCGTCAAGGCTAATGGGCTGGCCTGCGCGCCGGCTCAAGATTTTGGCGAGGTCGTCGGGGAAGGTGCGCAACGTCATCTGCAACGACCGCTCCGCGGCGTTATAGTCCGCCTCCACAAAGCTCGTGTGATACTTATGCGCCGACGCGGCCGGCACAATAATAGCCAAGGCCAACGTTGCCAGCACGAATAGGCTTAGCGCCAAACGCAAATTTGAAATTTGAGATTTCAAATCTAAAATCCAAAATCGCAAATCTAAAATTCCTCTCACGGATTGCTCGGCTTCGCGGGCGCTTGTTTGCGCTCAAGTTGCTGCATCGGGTTGGTCGGCGGCTGCGCGTCCTTGAAGAGTTGGAAGCGCGACTTGACGGGCCGGCGTGGGAACGAGTTGTTCGCCAGCTCAACGTCGGCCGTTTCCAGGTGCGGGTCGAGCGTAATCGAGCGCACCTCCTTCGGCGTCATGATGAGCTTCGCGACTTCAAAATTATTCTGCCGCCAGATTTCGGCCGGGATGCGCAACTCTTCCTGCGTCCCGTCCGCATATTCGATCTGCAAGATGACCGGCATAACCAGGCCGCCGATGTTCTTTAGCTCAACGACGTAGAAGTTCATGCCCAGTTGCAACAACGCGCGCTCACGCTCGGTCAGGGTCTGCAAGAACGCTTGATACTGCGCGCGATCCTGTTCGGTCACGACGAGCGCATCGTAATCGTTATAAAAATCGCGCAAGGACGGATACTCGTCCACCCGTTTGGGCAGCGGTTTGTTGCGTTGCTGCGAAAGCGTTTCGGGTTGCGCGGTGCGCTCGGTACGTTGCGCGGACTTCTCCGCCTCTGGGTCGAGCGTGTCGAGGCGGAACAGGCGCACGCGCTCGATGGCGATGTCCACGTGGTCGGTCGTGTAGAACCAACCGCGCCAGAACCAGTCGAGATCGACGCCCGAAGCGTCCTCCATCGTGCGGAAGAAGTCGGCCGGCATCGGGCGTTTGAATTGCCAGCGGCGGGCATACTGCTTGAACGCAAAATCAAACAACTCGCGGCCCAGGACGGTCTCGCGCAAGACGTTGAGCGCGGTCGCAGGCTTCGAGTAGCCGTTATTGCCGAACTGCAAGAGCGAATCCGAGTTGGTCATGATCGGCACTTGATTCGCGCTCGCCATGTACTCTGTGATGTTCTTTGGCTCGCCGCGCCGGGAAGGATAACCAGTCTCCCATTCCTGCTCAGCGAGATATTGCAAGAAGGTGTTCAGCCCCTCGTCCATCCATGTCCACTGGCGCTCATCCGAGTTGACCGTCATCGGAAAATAGTTGTGCCCGACCTCGTGGATCACAACGGAAATGAGACCGTACTTCGTGCTGGCCGGGTACGTGCCATCGGGCAACGGGCGCGGCCCGTTAAAGCAGATCATCGGATATTCCATGCCGCCCACGGGGCCGTTGATCGATTGCGCGACCGGATAAGGGAACGGGAACGAGTAGCGCGAATAGACGTTGAGCGTGTGGATGATGGCCTGCGTCGAGTAGCGGGCCCAGAGCGGGTTCCCTTCCTTAGGATAAAACGACATGGCCATGACGCGATTACCCGCAACGTCGTGGCCTTGCGCGTCCCAGATAAACTTGCGCGACGACGCGAACGCGAAATCGCGCACATTCTCGGCGGCGAAGACCCACGTTTTTTTGCCCGTCGGCTTGTGCGGCTCGTTCGCCCGCGCTTCATCCGGCGTGACGATCAACGTCGGTTGTTTGGCGTTGCGCGCCTCCGTCAGTCGCTGCCGTTGCGCCGCGCTCAGCACTTCTTGCGGATTTTGTAGCACGCCCGTCGCGGCGACGATGTGGTCATCGGGCGCGGTGATGGCCACACGATAATTGCCGAACTCAAGCGTGAACTCGCCCGCGCCGAGAAACTGTTTGTGCTGCCAACCGGACACGTCGTTGTAGGCGGCCATGCGCGGGAACCATTGCGCGATCTCGTAGATGTAGTTGCCGTCCGCCGGGAAGAATTCATAGCCGGTGCGCCCGCCGATCTTGCGCGCGTCGTTGATGTTGTAGTGCCAGTCAACGGAGAAGGTGACGGTTTGGCCCGGCGCGAGCGGCGCGGGTAGATCGATGCGCATCATCGTGTCCACGACGAGGTAATGAAGCGGCCCGCCTTTCGCGTCGCGCACGGCCGTGATCTTGTCGCCGCCGTCGAAGTCGCGGCGCGCAAGCATGTTGTCAATGGTCGTGAAGGGCACGCGGTCGAGCGTGGGCGCGGTCTGCGTCGCGTAGCTCGCGGAGTTTTTGGCCCAGATATTCTGGTCGAGTTGCAGCCAGACGTACTGCAACGTGTCGGGCGCGTTGTTGTGATATGTGACAGTCTCCGCGCCCGTGATGGTGTGGTTCACGTCGTCAAGCTCGACTTTGATTTGATAGTCGGCACGCTGCTGCCAGTAGCTACGGCCGGGCGCACCCGACGCGGCACGCTGCTCGTTCGGCGTCGGCAAGATCTCTTCCAACTGCCGGAACTTATCGCTCGGATTCGTTTTCGATTGCGCCCGCGCACACGGCGCAAACGCAACGACACATAGCAACAGCAAGGCAAGTTTATGCAACACGGCGAGAATGTCCTTCCCACAAACAATTTTGCGACCGACTGGATTGATTGGAGCCAACACCCGCCGCACGATTTATCGCGGCCGGCAACCGGCTGGCAGCACGCGGCGGCTGTTAAGCAATGCGGCGCTCAGTATAACCGACGGCGCAGCGCGGCGTTATATCGGGTGGCGTAGCTGTTTGGCTGAGCTTACTGCGCAACCGGCTTGGCATATTCGCCCGTCGCTTGCTTTTCCCGCTTGTCCTGTTCTGCCTCGACTGCCGCCAACACCTTGTCAATCGGATGCACCTCGTTGTCTTCCTCCGGATCGCCCGTTTCGCAGATGCGCTTGTACTCTGCCTGCAACTCATTCAACTGCACATCTGTCAGTTCATCCAGATTGATCAGCGCATTGCGTGCGCCTTGCGTGGCGCGCACAAGTTCGTCGAGTTTGAGATGGATTGCTTTGGCATCACGGTTCTGCGTGTTCTGGATCAGGAAGACCATCAGGAAAGTGATGATCGTCGTGCCGGTGTTGATAACCAACTGCCACGTGTCCGAATAGTGGAACGCGGGGCCGGTCGCAGCCCAGATGATGATGACCAGGAAGGCCAGGATGAACGCCCACGCCGAGCCGGTCAACTCCGATGTTTTGTTAGCAAACTTGCGGAAAAATCCGTTCATAGACTTGTGCCGAGACCTTTCGTGTTTAGACGATAGCGCGGGGGCCGAATTATTAGGGGAGGAGTTTTACGCGGACGATAGTAACACGCAGGCGCGGGCGCAGCGGCAAGAAAGTTAGCGCGCGCTGCCTCGCTGCCCCGCACCTGCGGCTACGGTTTACGCGGCCGGCGTGGCGGTCGGGCCAAACGCTTACTCGCGCCGTTTGTTCTGCGCGCGGCCGGCTGTGGTGCGCCCGGCTGCCTGGCGAAATAGCCTTCGCGGTACGTGAGCCGCACGCCCTGCTTCTTCAGTTCCGAACTGATCAATTCAAGCCGGATGCCCCGGTACGAGCCGTCGTGCGCCTTGTTCGTCGGCGTGTAGGCGACGAGATATTGCGTGCGTAGTTCCTGTTGAATCTGGGCGAAGGCGGCGTCCAACTCCTGCTGGTCTTTGGGAAAGAAGGCGCGCCCGCCCGTCTGTTCGGATATTTTGCGCAGCGCCTTTTTGTCTAACGAACAGTCCTCGCAGATGGGTTCGATGCCGATGGCATAGACGAAGGTGTTGGCTTTAATGGCGGCGGTGGCGGCGTCTTCGCGGCGCACGCGGCTGGACGTGTCGTCGCCGTCGGTGAGCAGGATGATGGCGCGGCGGGCTTGCGGCGAAGTCTGCGCCAGCACCTCCGCGCTGGTGGCCCAGATGGCGTCCCACAGCGCGGTTGAACCGGACAAGCCCACCAGTTCGACCCGCGCCGGCACGACCTCCGCTTTTTCCGCTTCGTCATACTCAAACCGCTCGTCCTTATCTGATGGCGGCTCGATCTTCATACGGTCAATCGCTCGATCAAGCAAAGCGCGGTCGCTCGTCAAATCCTGCTCGACGGTCGCCGCGCCCGTGAACGAGATGATGGCGGCGGTGTCTTTGCCCGGGCGGATGATGGACTGGACGAAGGTGTGCGCGGCGGCCTGCTCGGCGGGCAGCGTTTCATCCTGCGAACTGCTCACGTCGATCAACAGAGCAAGCGCGAGCGGCAGATCGGTCTCGCGCTCGAAGTTGGCGATCTGCTGCGCCGCATTGTCCTCGAAGACGTGCAGGTCGGCGCGCTTGAGCGTCGTGATGAAGCTGTGCCGCTTGTCCATCGCGTTGAAGAGCACGCTGACGAGATCGGTCTCGACGCGCTCCATATCGTCATCCTGCGCTGGCCCGGGCGTCGGCGCGGGGCGGCCGGGCGGCGACGGCGCAACGCCCTGCGCGTGGGCGGGCGCGACGAGGACGCGGCCGGGCAATAAGGCAACCACACAGAGCAGCGCGCCCGCCCACGCGCCGAGCAAAACTTGTGGTCTGTGCCTCATCGTAGATCGCTCCATACTCACGGCAACGGCTCGCATCCGGTGGCGGCGCGGCCAACATTGGTGCCCGCAGTCTGATGCGGCAAGACTGCGGCTTGGCTTGCCCGTATCTTTAGCGAGTGCGTTGTATTTTGCTTGGGCCCGTGGACAGATGCAACAAAGCGCGCCGGAAAAGAACCGGCGGCGGCAAAATTTTCGCCGCCACGCGCAACGGGAAACGGCTGTTGCTCACCTCCGGCCGATTGCTTATACTTGCGTTTGTCTGCTCCCGATTTATGTTATTGCCGGCGAAATCTCTTCGTGCCAACTGACTCTCCGCAACATGTCACCCAGTTGCTGATCGAACTGACGGGCGGCGAGCGCGCCGTGCTGGACGAGTTGCTGTCGCTCATCTACGGCGAGTTGCGTAGTCTGGCAGCGAACTACCTGCGGCGCGAACGCCCCGACCACACGCTCCAGCCGACCGCGCTCGTGCATGAGGCGTACATGCGGCTAGTTGATCAGACACAGGTCAACTGGCAAAACCGCGCGCACTTCTTCGGCGTGGCCGCACAGATGATGCGGCGCATCCTCGTCGATCATGCCCGCGCGCACAACGCCAGCAAGCGCGGACAAGAGTTTCAGAAACTCGCGTTGGATGAGAACATCGATCAAGCGTTTGTGCGCGGCGCAGAGCTGATCGCGCTCGATGATGCGCTGAAGCTGTTAATTGAAGTTGACCCCCAGAAGGCGCGCATCGTCGAACTGCGCTACTTCGGCGGGCTGTCGGTTGAAGAGACGGCGGAAGTTCTAGGTGTCACCCCGATCACGATCAAACGCCACTGGCGCATAACGAAGGCCTGGCTCTACGGGCAGATGCAGCAGCAGTGACGAGGGCCAAGTTAAACAGCTTCCTACTCGGCGCTCGTCACTTGCTACTTATACACCGGGCACTGTTCTTAATATGTCCCCCGAACGCTGGCAGCAGATAGAAGAAATCTTCCAGACTGCGCTCGACCTTGCGCCGGAGGAACGCGCCGCGTACGTGGCGCGCTCGTGCGCGGACGATGCCGAACTGTGCCGCGAGATCGACGCGCTGCTCGCGCAGTATGCGGCCGCCGGCAACTTCCTGACACAACCGCTCCTGGATCAGACGGGGCTGCCCGCGATGGCGGCGCTGCTCGGTGGCGAAGCCGATCAGATCATCGGGCAGCATGTGGGCGCGTATCGCATCGAGCGCGAACTTGGGCGTGGCGGCATGGGCGCGGTCTATCTGGCCGCACGGGCCGACAACGCGTTCCAACTGCGCGTGGCTGTCAAAGTCATCAAGCGCGGGATGGACACGGACGACATCCTGCGGCGCTTCCGGCACGAGCGCCAAATCCTCGCCGCGCTCGATCACCCGAACATTGCGCGCCTGCTCGACGGCGGCGCGACCGACCGCGGCCAGCCCTATTTCGTGATGGAGTTCATCGCGGGGCAACCGCTCTATCAATACTGCGATGCGCGCCGGCTCGACATACGCGAACGCCTGCGCCTGTTCGCGCAAGTCTGCGACGCCGTCGAGTACGCGCACCAGAATCAAGTCATCCATCGCGACATCAAACCGTCGAACGTGCTCGTCTCGGCGGCGGGCGTGCCCAAGCTATTCGACTTTGGCATCGCCAAACTCTTGAACCCCGGACTGACGCCCGACACTTCGCCGCAGACGGCCACGGCCATGCGGATGATGACGGTCGAATACGCCAGCCCTGAACAGGTGCAAGGCTTGCCGGTGACGTTCTTGAGCGACGTGTACTCCTTAGGCGTGCTGCTCTACGAACTGCTATCGGGTCATCGCCCGTATCGCTTTCACAGTCGGCTGCTGCACGAGATGGCCCGCACCATCGCGGAGGAAGAACCGGAACCGCCAAGCGTCGCCGTCATGCGCGCCGACACCATGCTGCCCGTTGCCTACGTCGATCAAGAGGCGCAGACCATAGGCCACTTATGCGAACTGCGCGCCGACACGCCGGAGCATCTGCATCAAGAGTTGGCCGGCAGCCTCGACAACATCACGCTCAAGGCGCTCAGGAAAGACCCCGCCGAGCGTTATCAATCGGCCGCGGCCTTGCGCGCCGACGTGTTGCGTTATCTCGCAGGTCAACCCACCTCCGCGCCCGCCTACTTCCCCGTCGCGCCGGCGGCAACCACAACCGACAGCCAAGCGGCCACCACGATGGCCAAATCAATTGCCGTCTTACCGTTCACCCTCTTGCACGCCGGCCCGAGCGACGACACGGACGATCATTACTTGAGCGTCGGGCTGGCCGACGCGCTCATCGCTCGCTTGAGCAGCGTCCGCCGCTTAATCGTGCGCCCCGCCAGTTCCATTTTGCGCTATGAGGGCGCGGAGGCTGATCCGCTCGCGGCCGGGCGCACACTCGATGTTGACTACATCGTGACGGGCACGATCCGCCGGGCCGGGCCGCGCATCCGCGTCAGCGCGCAACTCCTGAGCGTGCGCGCGGGCGCGACGAGTTGGGCCGGCAAGTTCGACGAAGAATTGACGGACGTGCTGCAACTCGAAGATTCGATCTCCGAACAAGTGGCCCGCGCGCTCGTGCCGCAACTGACGGGCGACGAGCAGGTGCAACTAGCGAAGCGCGGCACGGACGACCCCGCCGCTTACGAGGCTTATCTGCGCGGGCGCTACCACTGGATCACGCTGACCGAAGAGGGCTTCGCCAAAGCTATCACTTGCTATTACCGCGCTATCGCGCTCGATCCCAACTATGCGGCGGCCTACGCGGCGATTGCCGAGTATCAATGTTGGCTCGCCATCTTCGGCGTGCTGCCGCCGGCCGAATGTCTCGCGGCCGCGCGCGATGCGGCCCGGCGCGCGGTCGAATTGGACGACACGCTCGCGGAAGCCCATGCCGCGCTCGGCTTCGCGCTGTTGGCGCATAAGACGCAATGGGACACGGCCCGCGTGCATTATCTGCGGGCGCTCGAACTCAATCCGAACTACGCCACAGCGCGCGTCTGGTATGCCGGCCAACTCGCGATGGAAGGGCGCTTCGATGAAGCCGATGCCGAGATGCGGCGCGCATGTGAGCTCGATCCGCTCAATCCGTTCAATGCCTACAACCGCGTCTGGTATCTCTATCAAGCGCGTCGTTACGAAGAGAGCATCAGTCAGTGTCGCAGTTTGATCCGCAGCGAGCCGCGCTACGGGCCGGCGTACTTCGTGCTCGGTTGGACGTTGCGCCGGGTCGGCGCATATACCGAGGCCATCGCGGCGGCCCGCAAAGCTATCGAGCACGCCGGGCCATCGCCGCACAATCTGGCGGCCCTCGCTGCCGCTTATGCCGAAGCGGGCCGCACTGAGGAAGCGCGCGGCGTGCTGACCGAACTGAACGAGTTAACGAGCAAGCGGTTTGTCACGCCCTACCATCGCGCGCTCATTCAGATCCATCTCGGCGAGTATGATGCGGCGCTCGGACTGCTGGCTGATAGCGTCGCCGCCGAAGAGCCGTGGAGCGTCTGGTTCGGTGTCGAGCCGCAGCTTGATCCGCTGCGGGCCGACGCGCGCTTCGTTGAACTGTTGCGCCGGGCGGAGAATCATGCGCCGCCGCCTCTGCCCAACAATCAACCGTTCATACAAGTCTCGTCCGGCGCAAGCGGGCCGGCGCAAGTGGCACCCGCCCAGCCAAACGCCGCCGCCGCCCTGCCCAAGCGGCCGACCACCGACGAAGAGGCGCATCAGTTCTATGTGGCGGGCCGCTACTACGCGACGAAGCGCACCGCCGAGGGCTTGCGGTTAGGCATCGAAAGATTGGAGAGCGCGGTCGAACGCGACCCACAGTTTGCGCTGGCCTATGCCGAGATGGCCGACTGCTACGCCCTCTTGAACTGGTATGTCGAGCCGCCGCCCGCCGATGCGTGGGCGCGGGCCAAAGAAGCGGCGCGCAAAGCTGTCGCGGCCGACGACACGCTGGCCGAAGCACATGCCGCGCTCGGCTTCGTCTTTTGCCACTACGAACACGACGGCGCGGCCGCGGAGCGTGAACTGCGCCGGGCCGTCGAACTGCGCCCCGAAAACACCGTCGCGCGGCGCTGGCACGCCTTCAATCTGGCCGCGATGGGCCGGCACGACGAAGCCATCGCCGAGATCAGACGCGCGCAGGAACTAGCGCCGCAGTCGCCCGTCAATGCGACCGCGCTCGCCAACGTCCTCTTCCTCGCCCGGCGTTTCGACGAGTGCATTGTGCAGTGTCGTAAGGCCTTAGAGTTGGACGCCGGCTCGGTCGCCGCCTATGTGGTGTTGCGTTGGGCTTACGAGTTGAAGGGAATGCACAAAGAGGCTTGCGCGGCCTTTGAGCAGGAGCGCGTCTTTGCTGGTGAGACGCCGACGACGCGGGCCAAACACGCGCATGTGCTGGCGGCGACCGGGCGCGGCGACGAGGCGCGGCCGATCCTCGCCGGGTTGCTGGCCCGGCGCGCTGAACAGTGGGTGACGGCTTACGAGATCGCCATCATCTATACGCTGCTCGGCGATGCTGACGACGCCTTGCAGTGGCTCGCGCAAGCAGAGCGCGAGCACGCCGTGGGCTTCACCTTCGCGCGCGTTGACCCGCACCTGGATGGCCTGCGCGCCGATCCACGTTTCGCGGCCCTGCTCGCCCGGACGAGCCGGCCCGCCGCTTAAACTCAATCGCCAAAGCCATAGGCCGACACGCGCGCGATCTGTGCGGGGCGCGCTTCGTGCGTCTGCCGCCGCGACTCTCTGAGCGCCGCCTTATACTCGACGAAGTCGAACATTGTCTCGACGACGCGCGATAGCTCGTAAGCGAATCCGGCGGACACGAGCGCCAACAGATAACAGCCGACCAGCATTGCGCTGATAATCAAAATCGCCAGTTGCATTGTGTACCTCTCTCGGCAAATTGTCTTTCATCTCAGTTACTCTTACTCCTTCATCCGTGAGGCTGTATCAAATTGCCTCCATCAACTAACGCGCAAACGGGCCGCCGGAGGTATCACCCGTGCGGCAAATTATTTTTTTTCGCCGCCTGATACTTTTTCCCGACCCGTTCCGCGTTAGCCAGTGGAGGAACAATTTTATGCGGCAACCACAACCAGTGCGGGTCATCAAGCGTGCGCAACGGACGGCGCAGGCCGAACCCACGCCGCCGACAATGGACGCAACCAGCCCGCAGTCCGTCGAGCGCGCGTTGCGCAAGGTCATCGCCGGCTGGATCAACGAGCACCGGCAGCGCAGTGCACGGTTGCAACTGTTAAGTCTGCCCGCGCTGATACAGTAAAGTTGCCGCCCGTTTCCACCATCGTTGGGCCGCGCTACTAACCTGCCTTCGTGCCCACCCGCCATTCTTTGCAGAAAGCTTTTGACTCGCGCGTGATGAATGTGCGATAGATGTCCCGCCGCAAGAAAATTCCACCTGACCGGAGTGCGCTAGAGGCAATAACGAGGCGATAACTATGAGTCTGATTGAATCAGTGTCCGCGCGCGAGATACTGGACTCGCGCGGCAACCCGACAGTTGAAGCGGAAGTCGTGCTCGTGAGCGGCGAGGTCGGCCGCGCCGCCGTGCCGTCGGGCGCATCCACGGGCGAACACGAAGCCGTCGAACTGCGCGATGGCGACAAACGCCGCTATGGCGGCAAAGGCGTCCTGCGCGCCGTACAGAATGTGAACGAGATCATCGCGCCGCAGATCGTAGATTTTGATGCGCTCGATCAAACCGAAGTGGACGCCGCGCTGATCGCGCTCGACGGCACGAAGAATAAATCGAAATTGGGCGCGAACGCGCTGCTCGCCGTCTCGCTGGCCACGGCCCGCGCGGCCGCCGCGTATCTGGAGTTGCCGCTCTATCGCTATCTCGGCGGCGCGAATGCGCGTACGCTGCCCGTGCCGATGATGAACATCGTGAACGGCGGCGCGCACGCCGACAACAACGTCGACTTCCAGGAGTTCATGGTCATGCCCGTCGGCGCGGAGAGTTTTACCGAAGCCCTGCGCATCGGCGCGGAAATTTTCCACGCGCTCAAAGCGGTCTTGCACAAGCGCGGCCTGGCCACTTCTGTCGGCGATGAAGGCGGCTTTGCGCCGAATTTGAAATCGAATGAGGAAGCAATCGAGACGATCCTCGAAGCGTGCGCGCAGGCAGGCTACGACGCGGGCACAAAAGTCATGCTTGCGCTCGATCCGGCGGCGAGTGAGTTTTACGACGGCCAGCATTACGTCTTCAAGAAATCGGACAAGCGCAAACTGTCGAGCGATGAGATGGTCGCCTACTGGCAGTCGTGGGTCGAGCAGTATCCGATCATCTCTATCGAAGACGGCATGGCGGAGAACGATTGGGCCGGTTGGAAGACGATGACCGATGCCGTGGGCGCACGCATTCAACTCGTCGGCGATGATCTATTCGTGACGAACACCGAATTCCTGCGCAAAGGCATTGAGCTAGGCGTGGCCAACTCGATCTTGATCAAGGTCAATCAGATCGGCACGCTGACCGAGACGCTCGACTGCATCGAACTAGCGCGCACGCACCGCCGCACCGCCATCATCTCGCATCGTTCCGGCGAGACCGAAGACACGTTCATCGCCGACCTGGCCGTGGCCACGAACGCCGGCCAGATCAAAACCGGTTCGCTTTCGCGCACCGACCGCATCGCCAAATACAATCAACTCCTGCGCATCGAAGCAGACCTGCGCGAGGCCGCACGCTTCCCTGGTCGCGCTGCGTTCTACCAACTCGAACACGCGGCCACGCAGCCCGCGTCGAACAACAAGCGCGGCCACGCAACGAAGAAGGCGCGGCCGGCAAAGCGTTAGGGCAACAAATATCGATTAAGGAGGGAGCGCGCTGTGTTCTTCATTATCGGCACACACTTTTTCGTCTGGGGTGGGCAACTGCTGGCGGAGCAGATGCGTTGCGGGCGCTGCGGCACGGTCGCCAACTTCGTGCTCAAGAAGGGCATGAACTTCGTCACCATCTTCTTCGTCATCCCGGTCATCCCGATCAGCGGCATCAAGCACATCGCGCAGTGCCCGAACTGCAAAGCGCGCTACACGGCCACGCCCGACATGCTCGCGCAAGCCGGTGGCGGGTCGCAGCTACGCTAATCCGATTGTGTCGCTGGCCCATCATTAAGGAGATTTGTCTTGACTGCTCAACGCGGCCCGCTTGCGCTCATCGTCCTTGACGGCTTCGGCTATAGCCCGGTGCGCGAGGGCAACGCTGTCGCGCTCGCCGAGATGCCTTATTACAACGAGTTGTTGGAGCAATATCCGCACACGCTGATCGAAGCGTCGGGCGAGTGTGTGGGGTTGCCGGCGGGTGTGATGGGCAACTCGAACGTCGGGCATCTGTGCATGGGCGCGGGGCGCGTGGTGCGGACGGACTTGGAGCGCATCAACTACGAGGTCACGAGCGGCGACTTCGCGCAGAACCTCGCGCTCAATGCCGCGATTGACAGCGCGGTCAAACACGAACGCGCGCTGCACATCATGGGGCTAACGTCGGACGGCCTCGTGCATTCGTCGCAAGAGCATGCTTATGCGCTGCTCAGGCTGGCGCACGAGCGCGGATTGCAAAGAGTCTATGTCCACTGCTTCCTTGATGGGCGCGACACGCCGCCCGCGTCCGCTGACCGTTACGTCGCGGCCATGCAAGCCAAGTGTCGGGAGATCGGTTGCGGCGAGGTCGCGTCGGTCTGCGGGCGTTACTACGCGCTGGATCGGGATAAGCGTTGGGAGCGCGTCGAGCGCGCGTACAAGTTGCTCGTGGCTGGCGCAGGCGAGCGCACAAGCGATCCGGTCGCCGCGATCCGGGCTTCTTACGAGCGTGGCGTGACGGACGAGTTCATCGAGCCAATCGTCGTCACGCGCGCAGGTGGCGAGCCGGTGGCGACGATTGCAGATGGCGATTCGGTTATCTTTTTCAACTTTCGCGCCGACCGGGCGCGCGAGCTTACGAGCGCGCTCGCCGTGCCCGGCTTCGACGCCTTCCCTGTGTCCAACCGGCCGCACACACACTTCGTCTGCTTCGCCGTCTACGATAAGACCTACCCGCTCCCCGTCGCCTTTCCGCCCACACAACCGCGCAATGTCCTCGGTGAAATCTTTGGCGGCTTAGGCGTGCGCAACTATCGTATGGCCGAGACCGAGAAGTACGCGCACGTCACCTACTTTTTCAACGGCGGGCAGGAGATCGAGTTCCCGCACGAGAAACGTCTGCTCGTGCCCTCGCCGAAAGTGGCGACCTACGATCTCGCGCCGGAGATGTCCGCCTTCAAACTGACGGACAAAATCCTCCGCGCGCTCGAAGCGAACGAGACCGACGCTTACATCATCAACTTCGCCAACCCCGACATGGTCGGGCACACAGGCAACCTGCAACAGACCATCACCGCCGTGCAATACGTGGACACCTGCCTTGGCTGGCTCACGAAAGGTCTCAAGGCGGCGCGCGGCCGGTGTCTGATCACGGCCGACCACGGCAACTGCGAACAGATGATCGACCCCGTTACAGGTCAGCCGCACACGGCGCACACCAGCAACCCCGTCCCCTTCCTCCTCATTGACCCCGACTCGCGCGGCGCGACCTTGCGCACGGGCGGCGCGCTCGAAGACGTAGCCCCGACCATGCTCGGCCTGCTCAACATAGAGCAACCCGCCGACATGGGCGGGCGCGACCTACGCGCGAGTTAAACGCTTGCTATAAGTTATCCGGCGCGTTGCTGTCCTCCTCAAGCACGCGCGCCAAACCAACGCTCCCACAATTGAGGAGTCCGCCCGTATGCCGAACCAGTCGAATCGCTCATTCATTAAAATCGTCATCGTCGTCTGCCTCGTGATCCTTGCGCTCATCGTGTTGCTGCGCTTCATCGCACGGCGGCGCGCGAACGAGCCGCCCGCACCCAACGCGCCGCCCGTGATGGCGCGTGCGCCGGGGCGTGTGCTGCCGTTGCCGCCGGGGCCGCTGCCGGTCGTGAGTGTGAAGCCGGAACCGGGCGAGACCACGTTCGATGGTTGTCCACCGGAAGGCGACAACCAACGACAGGCCGAGCTGAATCGCGCGAAGAATCGCGTGGACGAGGGCGAGTACGTGCCCGTGCAGTTTGCCGCGATCACGGGATTAGCGTGGCCGCAGGGCGTCGAGCGGCAGAAGCGCGGCAACTGGGCGGCGTCAGACGTGGCCGTGGTGGAGCGTTATCAGGGCATTCCCGTCGCCATTGAAGGCTATCTCGCGGGCACGAAGCAGGAGGGCACGGAGTCGCCGAACTGTCATGGCGACGATGCCAAGTATCGCGACTTTCACATCTGGCTCGTGCCGAACCCGAATGATGATCGCAGCCAAGCAATCGTCGTCGAAGTGACGCCGCGCGTGCGCGCCAATCATCCGAACTGGCGCACGGATGTGCTCGGCCAGATTACGCGGAAAGACCAGCGCGTGCGCGTGAGCGGCTGGCTGCTGCTCGACCCGGAGCATCCTGATCAAATTGGCAAGACGCGCGCGACCATCTGGGAGATACACCCGATCATGCTGATCGAAGTGCAGCAGCAAGGGCAGTGGGTGTCGCTCGATAAACTTGGCGGTTGAAGTTGCGAGGCAAAGACTAACGATGCGGAAATCGATTATCTTGAAAGTCAAAATTAAAGTGGAAGGCGACGTGCCACCGCCCGACGACTTTGAGCAAATCGCCATGCAAGCGCTGAAAGACATACTCGCCGCCGGCAGCGCGAGCCGCCCGCAACTCAAGGTGACGCTCAAACAGAGTGGCGAAGCCCCGCACGACGATACGGACACCGCTGAAGACGCGCCGGCCGCGCCGGGCAAGTGAAATGTGCGCCATCGGGCGGCCCATGCTTGCGCTGTCGCTGGTTTGAAACCGGCCGCGCGTTTCCGTCGTTAGCCTGTTTGCCCTTAAACTATGCGTGATGAATTTCGACCCGCGCAACATCCTCGTGATCGACTTCGGCCAACTCGGCGACGTGGTGCTGAGTCTGCCCGCGCTGCACGCCATCCGCGCCCGTTTCCCCGCCGCACGCATCACCGTCGCGGTCGGCAAACCGGGTAAACAGGTCGTGGAGTTGGCCGCTTGCGCCGACGATGTGCTAGTCGTTGACCGCGTGAAATTGCGCGATGGCTCCATTCCCGTTTCGCTCTGGCAGATCGCGCGGCTCGTGCGCGAGGTGCGCGGGCGCGGCTTCGATTTCGTGATCGATCTGCACAGCCTGTCGGAGACGAATCTGCTCGGTTATCTGTCCGGCGCACGTCAACGCCTCTACGCGCGCCGCCCCACACGCTCGCTCGGTTACTTAGCGAACTTCACCCCGCGCCCGCCCGTCGAAGATACGACGAAGCACGCCGTTGATCGTTACCTCGATGTGCTCGCGCCGCTCAAGGTCGGTGCAGTGGCGCGCGTGCCGCGTCTGCCCGTGCGCGCGGACGCGCAAACTGTGGTCGAAGCGATTTTTCGTAAGGAGAAATTGCTTGGCGACATGCCACTGGTCGGCTTGTTTCCCGGCGCGGGGCATCCGAGCCGGCAATGGCCGCTGGCCCGGTTCGTGGAATTAGCGGGCCGGCTTGAGCGCAACGACGGCATGCGCGTCGTCGTCTTCGTCGGCCCCGAAGAGCGCGGGCGTCTGCGCGAACTGCGCGCCGCCTTCGCGCGCACCACCGTCTTCATCGAGCAACTCACCATCCCACAACTTGCGGCCGCGCTCGCGCGCTTGAGCGTCTTCGTCACCAACGACACGGGGCCGCTCCACATCGCCACGGCCGTCGGCACGCCGGTCGTTGTGCTGCTCGGCCATCCGACGAACAAATCATACATGCCGCTTGAGGCGCGGCACCGCGTCATTCACGGGCCCACGATCAACGACATCTCCGTGGACGAGGCTTACATCACCGCGCGCTCCGTCTTCACTTCCGAGCGCACTGCCTCGCTCTTCGCCAGCTAAGCGTAAATCATGCCGGAACAGCACAACCCGCCGCGCACGTTCGGCAGACACGCACGCGCACTCGCCCTGCTGATGGCCGCGTTCAGTTTGTCGCAGTGCGGCGGCAGGCAGCCGCCAATAGCGCCGCAGGTGCTTGCGCCCGCAACAGCGCCGGCGGCTGTCTCCGTGAACAACAACGCGGCGGCCACGCCCACCGCCGCGCAGACGCGCGCCGCCGACACGGAGTTGGCGCAACGGATCGCGGGGGCGATTGACGAGAGCAAGTTTGCGGCGGCACGTTGGGGCGTGTGCGTCGTCTCGTTGCGCGACGGGCGCACGCTCTATGCGCGTGATGCGGAGCGGCTATTCCTGCCCGCGTCGAACATGAAGCTCTACACGACGGCCGCCGCGCTCGATCTGCTCGGTGCGGACTATCGCTGGCGCACGTCCGTCTATGCGAGCGCGTCGCCCGAGGCGCAGGGCCTGCTGAGCGGCGATCTCACGCTCTACGGGCGCGGTGCGCCTGACCTCGCGGCACACATCACGCGCCACACACCGGTCGATCACTTCAAGCAACTGGCCGACGAGCTTTATAGTCGCGGTGTGCGGCGCGTGCGCGGGCGCATCGTCGGCGACGAGAGTTATTTTCGCGGCGACGCACTCGGCGACGGCTGGCTATGGACGGACGTGCAGTGGTACTTCGGCGCGGAGCCAAGCGCGTTGTCGGTGGACGGCAACGAGGTCACGGTTAGCATTGCGCCCGGCGCAAAAGTTAGCGAGCCGGCCGGCGTGCGCCTCGTGCCGGAAACCGACTACGTGCGTGTGACGAACGATGCGGACACGGGCGCGCGTGAAGTGCGCCCGGCCATCGGTGTCACGCGCGGGCTGTCCGACAACGAGGTGCGCGTCTGGGGCGAAGTGCCGTTGGGCGCAGCCGCTTACGGCGTGCGCCTCGCCGTTCATCGGCCGGCCCTGTGGGCTGCACAGTTGTTCAAACGTGCGCTGCAAGCGCGCGGCATCGTGGTCGAAGGCGAGGCGGGCGCACGCGACGCGCGTGTGCGCGCCGATGAGCGATTTGATCCGGGCCACGCGTTTGAGTTGGCTGCGGTCACGAGCGCCCCGCTCGGCGAGATCGTGCGCGTGACGAATAAAGAGAGTATCAACCTTGATGCCGAGTTGATCCTGCGCACACTTGGCAAAGAGCGCGGCGCAGCGTATGCGCCCAACCCTGACGCGGAACGCATGCGGTTGCGCGGCGACGATGAAGCGGGCGCTGCGGTCATCCGCCGCTGGCTACGTGAGCGCGCGGGCGCGGCGACAGAACTGCTCGCGCTGCACGACGGCAGTGGCCTCTCGCGGCTTGATCTCATCACGCCGGCCGCTACCGTCAAACTCTTGCAACGCATGGCCGCGAGTCCGGCCGCTGAAGTCTTCCGCGCTTCACTGCCCATCGCCGGCCGCGACGGGACGCTCGTGGAGCGACTGCGCGGCGCACGTACCGTCGAGCGCATTAACGCCAAGACTGGCACGCTCACCTATGTCCACGCGCTCTCCGGCTACGCCACGGCCGCCGACGGCGAGCCGCTTGCCTTCGCTATTATCTGCAATGAAGAGACCGACCGCGCCCCCGGCACGAACATCATTGATGCCATCGCCACCCTGCTCGCCACCTACCCGAATTTTGAGCCAAAAGCGCAGAAAACATCATAAACACCCGTGAAGGCTATGCCTTTGAATGTTTGGTATAGACAAACATGGTTTAATATGAGATATTGTCGTTGCCGTCACCACAGGCGGCAACCCGTCCGAGTGTGAGGCGTAAGTCAGGTCTCGCAGACGGGTGCCAGGTTGGTTCCGGTTCAATTCGTACCTCAGACACGCCCCAGCAAAGCTCGCCCCGCGCCAAGTTGCCGGAGGGGTTGTTCAGCCCGCGCGTTCGGCTGCTGCTGACGTTTGCGGCCTCGCGCTCAAACTTGTTCGAGTTGGTAATCCTGTGTAATTGATTCAGCCGCCGCACGAGACAAGAAAAGATCGTACCCGCCCGGCACTTTCTCTATGTGCCATCTAAATGGAGTGACCGACTATGCTGACACGAATGCGACTCCCCCTATTGCTGCTGCTGTCCGTTCTTTGCACCGCTGCCACCGCGCGCACGCCGGGTGTGTGGCAACTCATGCTCGCGCATGTTGCCGCGCTACCGGACGCGACCGACACGGATCGCGCCCGCGACGGGCTGAACGGCCCTGTGCGGCGCGTCCGCACGGAGACCGCGAAGGTATTGGTCAAAGAAGGCAAGATCGTCGAAAGCCCGCGTGTCGTGCTTGAGACCGCGACCTATGACATGAAGGGCGCGAAGATCGACAACGCCTACTTCTTGTCGGCCGGCGGTTCATTGACCGGCAAAGAGGTTTATAAGTACGACGACAAAGGCAACATCGTCGAGATGACGCTCTACAACACGGACGGCTCGATCCTGAGCAAAGAGGTCTATCAGTACGAGTTCGATGCGATGGGCAACTGGACAAAGATGATCGCCTCGGTCGCCATCATCGAGAATGGCAAGCTCAACTTCGAGCCGACGGAAGTCACCTATCGCGCGATCAGCTACTTCCTCGGCGAGAGCGTCGCGCAGAAGCTCCAACCCGGCGCACCGCCGCTGCCGCAGAGCGCCCCGCCGGTTGCGAGTACCAACACGGCCCAGGCCCAGCCGGTCGCGTTGGTGAAGACGGCTGCCGTCATGCCGCCGTCGTCTGCGCCGGTTGCCCTACCAAACGCGGCGTTGGGTGCCGGCGCAAGCGTCACCTTGAGCGCACCGCAGAACGTGGCGCACACGGTCACTGTGGACAGTGCGACGGTCGTGAAGGTTGACGACGGCCCGCCACCGCCATCGAACGCGCCCCGTGCGCCAGTCAAGCCAATATCGCGTGGCGTGCTCAACGGACGCGCGGTCAGCATGCCGGCCCCCGAATATTCCGAGTTAGCGAAGCGCCTGCGCGTGACGGGGCTGGTCGCGGTTGAGGTGGTCATTGACGTAACGGGTCGCGTCATCTCGGCGAAAGCCAGCAGCGGCCCAAGCGCGTTGCGCGACGCGGCCGAGCGCGCGGCCATGCGGGCGCGTTTCGCGCCCACGCTGCTGTCGGGTCAACCCGTCAAGGTCGCAGGCATCATCAACTACAACTTCGTGTTCTGAGCCGCGCCGCGCGCAACGCGCCGACCTTGCTTGTACGCGGCGCGCAGCCGCACTTCTGTCATCCACAACGACCCACAAACGAGAACATTATGGCTCTGACCGGACAACTCAACGATCTTTCCCTGAGCGAACTGATCGAGTTCTTCTGCAACCAACGCAAGACAGGCCGGCTCAAGGTCGATTACGCGCTTGCGCCCGGCGTCTTCTTCATCAAAGAAGGTGAACTGATCGACGCCAAACTCGGCGCGCTCAACGGCGTCGAAGCTATCTATTTCGCCTTGACGATGCCGAGCGCGGCCTTCGACTTCAGCGCCACCGTGCAGTCCTCGCGCCGCACCATCAACGAGCCGTGGACGCGCGTCGTGCTCGAAGGCCTGCGCCGCATAGACGAGGGATTGCCGCCGAGCGAGCAAGACCCGTTTGCCGGCAGCGATCAACTTGACGAGGCGGTCGGCGAGTACCTCAGTTTCATCGAGCAGACCGGTGCCAAACCGCAACCGGACGCGCCCCCGCCCGCGTCCGTGCCCGCACCGGCCAAGGTTGAAATGCCGCAGAGTTTGCCGTTCGCACAGACCATCGCAGCCGCGAATGCAACGGGCGGGCGCAGATTCGTCGCGGCCGGAGTCGCGGCGGCCGTCGTGCTCGCGTGCCTCGTCGCCGCCGTACCGCTCGTCAAACACTTCTCGCGCGGCAACGTGCCCGCCGCCGCCCCGATGGCAGCACAACCGGCGGCAACCGACAACAACGCGAGCGCCCCGACCAGCGCCAACGCCACCGACGTGAACACGACCGCGCCAACAAATGACGCGGTCACAACCGAAGACGCCGCGCTCGCCGCCAGACGCGAACGCGAGCGCGAACTGCGTCTGCAACGCGAGCGCGAACAGCGCAAGCAGGACGAAGCGAAGCGGGTCGAGTTGCAAGCACTCGCCGCGCCGCCGCCCGCCGTCCCTGTCGCCGCCGTGGGGCCGAAGACTGTGCGCGTTAGCATTTCTTACGATGAGAGCGGCCACGTCACCTCCGCCTCTGCCGTCGGTTCAAGCCCCGGCGCGGAAGCTTACGCCTCCACCGCCATACGCATCGCGCGCGGTCGCCGCTTCCCCGCCGGTCAAGCCGGCTCAACCGTCGTCACGATCCCGATCAACTAACAAACTCAGGGACGAACAAGCAGCGAAGGAAATCGCGCGGCGGCTCAGTAAGCCGACCGCGCGATTTTTGTTCTCTGCGCTTTTATGCTGTGCGTTTATTTCACAGTCCGGCCGCAGCGAGCAGCAGGAGCAGAGCGCGTTTGAGACCGATGTCGCGGCCGCGCGGGTCGTACCATTCGTCGAGCGCGTGGGCGTTGCCGGATGTGCCGCCTGCACCGATGGTGAGGGCGGGCAGGCCCGCTGCGATGGCGATGTTGGCGTCGGTCGAAGAACAATCGAGGTGCGGTTCGTAGCCGCAAGCGCGGGTGGCGGCGAGGGCGAGTTGGATGAGCGGAGTGGCGGCGGGAGTTGTGCCGCCGGGCCGGTCGCCGATTAGTTTGATGTCGAGTTCGAGCGGCGGCTCATCGGCGCGGCGCGTGGCGTTCTCGTCGGCGGCGGCTTCGCGGGCGGCGCGGCGAAAGAAGGCGTCGAGGCGTTGCAATTCGGTGGCCGATTCGGAGCGCAGGTCAACATCCATCGTCGCCTCTTGCGGGATGACGTTGACGCCCGCGCCGCCCGTGATGCGGCCGACGTTGAACGTGGTGCGCGGGTTTGTCGGCGCGGGATATGTAGTGAGCCGCGCGACGGCCCGGCCCAGCGCATGCACCGGATTGGCCGCGCCGAAGTCGCCCCACGAATGCCCGCCCGTGCCCGTGTAGCGCACGCGATAACGCCGCGAGCCGAGCGCAACGTGCGTGATGCGCTCGACGCCGGGGCCGTCGAGACTGATGAACGCATCAATCTCTTGCGCCCAACGCCCATCGGTCAGCAGATGGCGCACGCCGCGCAAGTTGCCCTCGCCCTCTTCGCCGACCGTGCCGACGAACAAGAGCGAGCCGCCTGTCTCGATCTTAGTTTCTTCGAGCGCACGCAACAGCGCGAGCAGTGCGATCAGTCCGCAGCCATCGTCGGCGATGCCGGGCGCGAGTAGATGCGCGCCGACGCGCCGCACGTTGACATTCGTGCCGGCCGGGAAGACCGTGTCGAGATGCGCGCTAACGACGACGAGCGGATGAAGTTCGCGCCCGCGCCGGAGCGCGACGCAGTTGCCTTCCGCGTCAATCTCCGTCTCCGCCAACCCGCACTGCTTGAACCGCGCCGCGAGATACTCGGCCCGCACCATCTCACCAAACGGCGGCGCAGGGATCGCGCAAATGTCCGCCTGCTCGTCCGTGATCTCCGCAGCATGGTCGCTGAAGAACTGACAGGCGCGGCGCACGCGATCATCGGTGAGGAGCGCGCGCACGATCTGATCGGGTGCGGTGGCAAGACTGGACACAACAATGAATGATGAATGATGAACGCGGAATGATGAACTATCTCAATTGTCTTTCATTCATCGTTCCGCGTTCATCGTTCATCGCTTTCCCTTCAGACTAACTGCCGCACTTCGTCTTCGCTCAAGACGCCGTGCGCTTGCTTGGCGTGGTCGTAGATGCGTGCGACGCGCTCGTCGGTCGCTTCGAGGTCGCGCGATTCGAGCCAGTAGATGACGTTCGACTTGCCGCTCATCGGCCCGACCTCGATCTGTTGGCGCAAGCCGAACTGGCCGGCGGGCACGCCCGAATAGATGAGATCGGCCAACTCCGTGTCGCCCTTGCGATAACTCTTGATGACGGCGGCAGCGTGGACGCCGGTCGCGGTGCGAAAAGCGTCGCGACCGAAGACGGGATAATTGACGGGGATCGGCCATTGGCAACTGCGCGAGGTCGCGGCGCAATAATCGCCGAGCCGCGAGAGATCGTTGTCGATCCAATCCATCAGTTTCAGATTGACGAGCAACTGATCCATCGGCGTGTTGCCGACGCGCTCGCCAATCCCCAGCGCCGAGCCATGCACTTGATCCGCGCCGCCTTCAATCGCGGCGATGGAGTTGATGACGCCGAGGCCGCGATCCTGATGCCCGTGCCAGTCAAGCCGCACGCCGCCGCCCTCATCTGTGATGATCTGTTTGACAAAGCTAACGACCGCGCGTGCGCCGTCCGGTGTCGAGTGCCCGACGGTGTCGCAGACACAGACCGCTTTCGCGCCCGCACGGATGGCCGTCGTGTAGAGCGCGCGGATGGTTTCCGGGTCAGCGCGCGTCGTGTCTTCAGTGACGTACATGACGGGCAAGTTTTGTTTGACGGCGAACGTGACAGCGTCCTCGGTCAGGCGCAGGAGTTTGTCCATCGTCCAATCTTCGGCGTAGAAGCGGACAGGCGACGAGCCGATGAAGGTGCAGGCTTCGATGGCGATACCGGCGCGTTGCGAAATCTCGGCGATGGGGCGGATGTCGTTCTCGTGCGTGCGCGCGGCGCAATTGGGCCGAATCTTTAGTTTCTGCTCGACGATCTCGCGCGCCAAACGCTCGACGCCGGCCGCGTGTGTGCCGCCCGCGCCGGGTAGA
>JBBQGM010000068.1:0-28761 GCA_038322995.1 Pyrinomonadales bacterium | reverse complement strand
GATGCTGGAAGCGATGCTGACCGCCGCGCGCTTAGGCGAAAAGCTCCGGCGCGAGATCATTGTCGATCCCAGCCAGATGCAGTTTGACCCTAACTGGTTCGGCGACCGGGCCGACTTCAGCGCGGCCCTGCTGTTCCTGATTTTGCCGGCAGCACAGGCAGGCGCGGGCGGCGTGCTGCTTCAGACAATTAAAAATAAGCTGGCTGAAGTGCCGATCATCGTCGTCAGCGAGGCGTGCGGGCCGGTTGAGACGCTCGAACTCTTGCAGCAGGGCGCAGCCGACTTCATCACGCCGCCGTTGCGCGTCGCCGACACGCTGCCGCGCGTCTGGCGGCTGCTGGAGCAGTTGCCGCGGCGCGAAAGTTTGGTGCAGACCTTGCTGGAGCGGGTTGGGCTGAAACTATTAATCGGCCAGACCGCAAACTTTCTGGCCGAGGTGAAAAAGATTCCGCTGATCGCGCGCTGCGACAGTCGCGTGTTGATCTCCGGCGAGACGGGCACGGGTAAGGAGATGTGCGCCCGCGCCATTCATTACCTCAGCCCGCGCGCGGGCAAGCCCTTTGTGCCGGTGAACTGTGGGGCCATCCCCGTCGAGTTGGTGGAGAACGAACTCTTCGGGCACGAACGCGGGGCCTTCACCGGGGCCAACAGCACCAAGCCGGGCCTGATCGAGGAGGCCGAGGGCGGCACGCTCTTGCTGGACGAAATCGATTGCCTGCCGCCGATGGCGCAGGTCAAGCTCTTGCGCTTTTTGCAGGAGAAAGAATATCGCCGGCTCGGCTCTGCGAAGGTGCGCCATGCGGACGTGCGCGTCATCGCCGCCTCGAATACTCCTTTTGCCGAGGCCGTGCGTACAGGGCGCGTGCGCCAAGACCTCTATTATCGGCTGAACGTCGTCGCTATTGCGCTGCCGCCCTTGCGCGAACGACGCGGTGACATTCCGGCGCTGGCGCAACACTTTCTCGCGAAATATGCCGCCGAGTTTCATGCGGTCGTAACGTCTGTTTCGCCTGACGCGATGCAGAAACTCACCTGTTACGATTGGCCCGGCAACGTGCGGGAGTTGGAACACACCATCGAACGGGCCGTGATGTTCTGCGCTACCTCAGCCCTCGATGCCGCCGACATCAGCCTGCCCAGTACACAGGCGCACCAGCCGGACGAGTCGTTCCAACAGGCGAAGGCCAAGCTGGTCGAGCAGTTCGAGCGCGACTACATTCAGCGCCTCTTGCTCTCCTGTCAGGGCAACATCAGCAAAGCGGCGCAAGCCGCGCACAAGAACCGCCGCGCGTTCTGGGAACTGATTCGCAAACACCACATAGACGTACACGGCTTCAAAACCGGCACCCCCGCATAGCTACGTCGCGTGCCGCCTTAGCCTTACTTTTTGTAGGACAATTCGGCGCTCGTGTTAGGACGAATCTGTCCTAACACTTTTCCTCCCTATTAGCGGCGCTTGTGTCTCTGCCCGCTCTGCCGCTAGGACAAAAATAACCGCAAGCTTAATCACGCGTACCGAGAAACCGCGCGTTTCGGCGTGGTCATGGAATTGCTTTTGGACTTGTGAAGTCGCGACAAGTTTGAACTGAAAGCGTAATGTGTGTCGCCCAAAGAGATGAAATCGCGCTGAACGTGTTGGCCTATCTGCACGAGCATGCGGCCGCGCGCGATACGTTTGAGGGCATCGTCGAATGGTGGCTGTTGGAGCAAAGGCTAAAGCACGACGCGGCCGAAGTGCGCGCGGTGCTTGATGATCTGGCCGCCAAGAAATTGATTCTCGCGTACAAGACAGCCGACAGCCGAATTCATTACCGCGTTAATCCTCGCAAAGAAAAAGAACTGCTTGCGCTGCTCAAAGGGTGAAGTCAATCACGGCGCAAGTCAGCATCAAATAACAGCCGTGCCGACTCAGTGCGGCGCGCAAGCTCGTTTGCGTTCGCTCGTGCGCCAATCGGTAAGACAACTTCACGCCGCCCGACGCGCGAGCGGTTTGACGGAGGTAATGAATAATGCCAGTCCAGGTCAGTTATCCGGGTGTTTATATTCAGGAAGTGGCGAGCGGGGTGCATACCATCACCGGCGTCTCCACGTCCATCGGCGCGTTTTTAGGCCGGACGGCCCGCGGCCCGATTAACCGGGCCGTGCGCTGTCTGAGCTTTGCCGACTTCCTACGCGAGTTTGGCGGCCCGCATCCGTTGAGCGATCTGGCCCAAAGCGTCCGGCAGTTCTTCGATAACGGCGGCACGGACTGTTATGTGGTCAGGCTGGCGCGCTTTGCGCCCGGCAACACGGGCCAAGCCAGCGTCAGTTTGAAGAACCTCGCGGCGACGAAGAACGTCCTGACGGCCACGGCCAAACAGCCGGGGCTATGGGGGCAAGACGTAAAATTCGAAGTCGACTACAACACACCCAACCCGGACGACACGTTCAACCTCGCGGTCATACAGGAGACCAATGGCGCAATCGTCACCCGCGAAGATTTCAGCAATCTCTCGATGCTGCCGACCTCGCCGCGCTTTGCGCCCACCTTCGTCACGCAATCGTCCAAGCTGATCAACCTGACGCTCCATGCCGACCTGCTGGCGGGGGGTACGAGCGCGACCGACCCCAATGCGTTTATCAATAAGATTGCCAATACGCCGGCCGGCTACAGCCAGAGCCGCAGACCTTTTACTGGCGCGGTTAACGCTTTGGTCACTGATCTCAACCAACTCCTGCTGACGAGCGGCAAGTTTGTGCTGAACGTCAACGGGACACGGGACGTGGACATCGATCTGACGGGCAAGACCGTCGCCGGGGCGAACTTGCAAGCCGTCGCGGACTCGTTTGCCGCGCTCGTTAATCCGGCGCTAAGCGCGGCGGTGGCCGGGTTGCAGGTCAAGTGCCAGTTCGATCCGGTCGGCGTGGGCAGCAACGTCAAAGTCTTGCGCATCACGTCGGACTTGGCCGACTTCAGCAGTGTGCGCGTGCGCCGGGCCGTGGCGAACGATTTGGCCGGGCCGCTGATGTTGGGACTCGATCAGGGCGGCATCGAAGTCGCGCGCTACAGCAACGTGCGGCCCGTCTATAACGGGTCGGTGTTTGTCGGTGGGGCGGCCTTCGGCGATTTTACCGACGAGCCAACCAACGGGCT
Source organism: Pyrinomonadales bacterium (assembly GCA_038322995.1). Lineage (GTDB taxonomy): Bacteria > Acidobacteriota > Blastocatellia > Pyrinomonadales > Pyrinomonadaceae > QHXQ01. Next base: position 25,628 of record JBBQGM010000068.1, on the reverse strand, counting down.
GGACGCTTTCGCCGGGTTGGCGCAGTCCATCATCACCGGCATACAGCTCGCGGGCAGCCCGCCGGTCAACGTTAATCTGGTGACGGCCGGCACGCGCAATTTCGACCAGACCGGCGGCGGCGTGGACGGCGTCCGCGAAAAGCTGCGCCTCATCGCGCAGGCCATCAACAACGATCCGAACGTGCCGTGGCAAGCCGAACTCTGGGGCTATCATCTGGCCTTTCGTAAGAAGCAAGGCACGATCAACGACATCTCGACCGTGACGACGACTGGCGGCGCGAGCGCGGGCGTCCTCGGCAGTGGGTTTATCGCCAACACACGCCAGTACAGTTTGGGCACCACGGGCACGAGCGGTTTTCAATCCGCCGGCACGGCGGGCAGCGATGGCGCTGCGCCGGGCGTGGCGGAATACGGCGGCGACCCGGTCGCGCACACCGGGCTGTATGCGTTGGACAAGGTTGACTTGTTCAACTTGCTGGTCTTGCCGGGCGACCGCGAAGTGCCCGAAGCGACTTATCTCCAACTGCTCGGCCCCGCCAGCATCTACTGCAACCAGCACCGCGCCTTCCTGTTGGTTGACGCGCCCGATAGTTGGACGAACGGGGAAGTGCCGGTGGCTGAGGCCACAACTGTTAATTCGCTACGTGCGCGCGTCGTGAAAGACCACGCGGCCGTCTTTTATCCGAAGGTGCAGTACAGCGATGCGGGGTTGAAGAAGTTGATCGGGCCGGCGGGCATGATCGCCGGTTTGATGGCGCGCATCGATTCGCAGCGCGGCGTCTGGAAAGCTCCCGCCGGCACAGAGGCGGCGCTGCTCGGTGTGTTGGATTTGGAATTGAACCTCACCGACCTGGAGAACGGCGTGCTGAATAAGCTCGGCGTCAACTGCCTGCGCAAATTTCCCAGCGGCATCGTGAACTGGGGCGCACGCACGCTCGACGGCTCCGACGACATCGGCTCGGAGTGGAAATACATTCCGATCCGGCGGCTCGCGCTGTTCCTGGAAGAGTCGCTCTACAGAGGCACGAAGTGGATCGTGTTCGAGCCGAACGACGAGCCGCTGTGGGCCAGCATCAGATTGAATCTCAACGCCTTTATGTTGAGTCTGTTCCGGCAGGGCGCGTTTCAAGGCAGCACGCCCGACAAAGCTTTCTACGTGAAGTGCGATGGCGAAACCACCACGCAGAACGACCGCAACCTCGGCATCGTCAACATTGAGATCGGCTTTGCGCCGCTCAAGCCCGCTGAATTCGTCGTCATCAAGATTCAACAGATTGCCGGTGATCTTACTTGATTGAGAGGGTATCGCTGTGGCTAAAGGCTTCATCAAGAATGCAAAACGGGTTGACCCGTACAAGAGCTTCAAGTTCCGCGTCAAGTGGGACGGGAAAGTCGTACTTGGGGTCAGCAAAGTTAGTGCGCTGAAGCGCACCACTGAAGTCGTCAAACATCGCGATGGCGGCGACAACAGCACCGACCACAAGTCGCCGGGCCGCACCACCTACGACGCGGTCACGATGGAGCGCGGGCTGACCCACGACCCGGAATTCGAGAAGTGGGCCAACATGGTGCATGCCTACGCGGGCGATGCGGCGATGGACTTAGCAAACTACAAAAAAGAACTGACGCTCGAAATGATGAATGAGAAGGGGCACGTCGTGTTCCGTTATTTCCTGCACTCCTGCTGGGTCAGCGAGTTTACGGCGCTGCCGGAACTCAACGCCAACGCCAATGCGCTGGCCATCGAGATGCTCAAGATCGAACTTGAAGGCTGGAATCGCGACCCCGACACCAAGGAGCCGAACGAAAGCGACGCAGTCCCGGCGGGCTAGATGGCGCGAGGTTTAAGCTCCGATGTTCAGCGCGGACAGACATGAGCCGCTCCTGCCCTTTCCCGCATTCCCGGCGGCGCTCAAGACCGAGTACGCCGTCGGCGCGCTCGCGCTCAGACCGTTCGGGCTGTATGAAAGCGATCTGCACGTCGATTTCCAGCACACGCCGCGCCCCTTGCTGGTGACACAGATTCTTGCGTGCTGCACCAGCGATGCAGCGCGCGAACAGGTAGACCAGCGTTTCTTCTGGAGTCTGACGGTCGGCAAGCGCATCGAGTGTCTGCTGCACCTGATCGCGGCCGAGCAGCCGGAGATTTCGGTCACGTTTCTTTGTCCGCACAGCGCGTGCGGTCAGGAGTTGGAGCTTGATCTGGCCGTCGCGGAAATCGCCGAACTGCAAGCCCAAGCTTACGTGGCCGAGCATGTCTCGATCCAAGTTGCGCATGAGCAACTGGCGTTGCGCCGGCCGACCGGCGACGATCAACTGACTTGGCTAAAGAGCCGCTTCACTGAAGAAGATGTGGCGGTCAAGGCAATGCTCCGCACGCTCTTGTTGGCGGATGCGGAGCACGCTGTTATTGCCGGCGACAATCTGCCCGGCGACTTGGTCGGGCTCGTCAGCCGGGCCATGGAAGAGCATGACCCGTTGGTTAACTTTAGCCTGCGGGCGCAGTGCCCATCTTGCGCGGCGGAGAGTCCGCACGAGCTTGATTTAGAAGCGTTCTCATTACGCCGTTTGCGGCAGGCGCAATTGCGTCTGCTCGCATCGGTGCATCGTTTAGCGGCGCATTATCACTGGAGCGAACAGCAAATCTTCGCCGTGCCCTACTGGCGGCGGGCCGTTTACTTGAGCCTCATCGAACAAGAGAAAAAACAGTGATGGGTTATTTCTCGCAACTGGCACAGCACACCGGCCTCAGCTTCGAGCGGGGCGACGCGACAGCCGCGCGTAGTTCCGATACAGCGCACGCGGTGATAGCTCCACACGTAGACACCACGCCGGTCGCGCCGCTGCACGTGGAAGAAGTCACTTTCAGCGATCCCGTCACGCCCAATGTATTCGCAGAGAGCGATGAAGGTTTGGCTGGGCGGACGGTTGATGCCAGCGGGCCAGTCGGCACGCCGGATGATAGGCACGGGGGGCAGACAGAAACACGAGATGCCGCTAGCGCTCGGAGTGAGCCGGCGACACAAACAGCGAGCGAGGCGTCTGCCGGGTCATCGTTTGCCGAATCGTCATTGCGCTTCACCGACTTCGCCGCAAGCACGCGAGCATCGCCGGCGCACGACACCGAAGTGCAAACTCTCGCCGGCGCGCGGCGGATAGCTCAAATCTCCGACGAGCGGGCACAGGCGGGGGTGCGGCTTGAGCCGCCAGAATCATTCGCGGAAATTAAAACGGTAGCAGATCGGTCTGCCTTAACGGACGACCTGCTTGCGCGAAATCAATCGGCGGCCCGGCGCGCCGCCACAGCGCAAGCGTTGCGCGCAAGCGAGCCAAGTGATGCTGCGTCTGACGAGCGCACGGAGCGCGCAGCGTTGGTGCGCAATTACTTGAATGAGGTAAGGGCTTGGGTGTCTGCGCCACCGGAGTTTGCCGAGCGCGAGCAGCCGGTGGACGCGCGGCAAGAAAGTCGAGCCTTGTTTGCGCTTGAACAGGAAGTGTACGCGCCTTCATCTGCGCACGATGGCAGGCCGGAGGGATTGGCTGAGCAGAACCTCAATCTTTCCATCGGCAGCATCAGCATCGTGATTGAAGAGCCGCAACAGAGTACGCCCGCGCCGCTCGCTGCCCCGCCGCGCGTGGAGCATGCGCCCGCACAAACGACGAGCGAGGCGACCCGTTTGAGTCGCTACTATCTGCGGAGTTGGTAGGAAGTTGTCGCGAAGATGGCACTCGCAAAAACAGTCAAAGCGATAGGCGCGGTCACGGCGGCTATCGCCCAACGGCTGGGCACGCGGACGGGCTTGGACATCACCGTGGGCCGGCCCGAGCCTGATGCGAACGCAGCCGGCAAGCGTTTGAACATCTTTCTCTACGAGGCGCACTTCGATCCGAACTTGAAAAATGTCTCGCTCGATGAGGGGCAGCGGCCACCGCTCTGGCTCGTCTTGAAATACTTGCTGACCGCGTTCGACGATCTGAAGAACAGCGACTCGGTGCAGGCCTACGAGTATCTGGGCCAAGGCATTGGCGCGTTGCAAGAGTTGAGTGTGTTGCCGCTGACGCCGGGCTTGCCCGCCAGCATCGTCGATGCGCTCAGCGACAACCCGGAAGATTTGAAACTCACGTTTGAAGAAACACCGACGGATTTGCTGTCGAAGGTGATGCAGGGCGCGGATGAGAAGTATCGGCTCTCGGTCGGTTTTCAAGTCCGGCCGGTAATGATCGCCGCCGCCGAGTTGCCCACATACTCATTACTCGTCGGCGTGGACTACACCACCACGCCCGTCACCAAGATTGGCGAGCAGGGCATACACATTCCGGTGCTGCCTTCGCTGGGGCCGACGATCACGGAAGTCTCGCCAGCCGGTTTTGCGTTGGGTGACGCCGTCACGATCTATGGCACCGACCTGCATCTCTCGAACCTGTCCGTCAGTCTCGGGCCGGTCGAACTGCCGGGCACGATGCAGCAGCCGGAGCAGTTGCAGTTTGTCGTGCGTGAAAACATCGCCAACGGCGGCACGATTTCGGCGGGCAGTCTGCCGCTGTCGGTGGGGCAACTCTTATCAACCGGCCGGCGGCGCGCCAGCAATCTGCTGGTGGCGCATCTGTTGCCGACCCTGAATGCCGCCGTCGTCGGGCCGCCGCCGGACGTGGCTAGTGTGGCCACGATTGATGTCAGCGGCAAGTTGCTCGGCGCACAAGACATGGATGATTTTTATCTCGCGTTGTTCAAAGACGGCGCGACCGTCCGCCTGCTTGATGATGCGACGGACACCTCGCTCGCGAACGCGCCGCAGACGCAGAAACGTTTCGTGCTGAAGAAGACGGATGCCGTCCTGCCCGGCCCCTACCTCGTGCTCTATCGCGTCAACGGGCAACAGGCGCAGCAGGGCATTGGCATAACCTTGACCTGATGAAAGCAGCCGCGCAACAAACAGCGTTCGTCACGTTCGCGCCCGACCTGCGCGCTGCTGACGCTTGCGCTAACTACTGGCTGCGACAGGTGACCGTCCGGCTCAGACGTGAAATCAGTTGGTGCTGGCACGAGCGCGGCCTACAACCGCCCAACGATCCGGCGCTGCTGCCGCCCTATGCCGACAAACTTGCTACCACGCTCGACCTGAGCCGCTTCTGGGCCGAGAAGCAAAGTTTTTATTTGACCGACCCGACCGCGCGTTACCTGACAGAACAACTCGACAAAAAATCTCTGCGGGCGCGAAACAAACGCGCGGCCCAAGGTTCGTTTGGTTGGGTGGTGGACACGCTGGCGTTGGACGACATGGCGGCGTTCGTGCTGGCGTTGTCTTTAACGGTTGCCTTCGACGCAAGTACGGGCAGCGTGCTCGCCGCCTGTCTCAACGAGCAGACGGAAACTCACCCGACGCTGGCGTTGGCCCAAAAACTGTGGGACGAGCCGGAACAGGTGCTACGCCTTGCCGATCTTTTTCATCCGCTGTTTCGTTACGGGCTGATCAAATACAGCAGCCAGAGCGGCCATTATTTATCCGAGACCGGATGGGATGCGCCCATCACTGTGCCCGCGCTCGTCGCCAGGCAATTGCTTTTTCCGGAGACTCCTGTCCCGCATGGCCTGCTCGCGCTCGACGCTGCTGAGACTGAAACCGATGCTGAGCTAACGGACACCGCGCGCCTCGCCGCGCTCCGCTTGAGCACGGCCGCTGCCAGCTCGTTGCGCGTCGTGCCTGTGCTTGGCGCGAAAGGCTCGGCGCGGCGCGCGACCGTCCGGGCAATCGCGCAGGCGAACGGCAAAGAGGTGTTTGAATTTCAGGGCGAGTTGAGCGCGCTTGAAGATAATCACTACGTAAATTCGCTTGCCACTGTCTGCTGGCTGAAAGACGCTTATCTGTTTTTCAGTCAAGAGCCGCCGGCTGCGGCGGTTGGCGATAAGCCGCGCGGAGAAAGGCACGCGCTGCCGTCGGCGACAATCCCCGCGACCGTTTTTCTCGCCATCAACGAGCGCAGTCAATTGGGCGGGTTGCCGGCGCGTGCGCTGTTGCCGGTGGTGCAAGTGCCGCCCGCCACTTATCAAGAGCGGCTGGCATGTTGGCAAAAGAATTTAGGCAAGAAAGCTAAAGGCTTGCATCCGGTCATCGCGGAATGCGCGCGGCGCTTTCGGTTTGAGCAAGAGACTATCCGCACGGTGTGTGCGGAACTGAAAGAGTTGTCGGGCGAGAGCAGCGCGCCGGATTTAATTGCCGCGTGTCGCGCGGAAGTGAACTCCGACATCGGTGAACTGGCCAGCGCGGTGACGCCGCGCTTCAACACGGAAGAGTTGGTGCTGCCGCACAAGCAGGGCGTGTTGTTTGCGGAAATCTTGCAGGCGATGCGCTCGTTGACGGAAGTGCATTACGGTTGGGGCATGGGCCAGGTGTGGAACGAGAGCGGCATCTCGGTCTTGTTCGCCGGGCCGCCGGGCACGGGCAAAACGATGGCGGCCGAAATCCTTGCGCTCAAACTCGACCTGCCGATGTACCGCATCGATCTGTCGCAAGTCGTCAATAAATATATCGGCGAGACGGAAAAGAATTTGAAGCGCGTGTTCGACGCGGCGGACGTGTCGGACATGATTCTTTTTTTCGACGAAGCCGATTCGCTTTTCGGCCGCCGCACCGAAGTCAGCGACGCGCATGATCGTTATGCCAATCTCGAAATCAGTTATCTGCTGGAACGCATGGAGCGGTTCAAAGGGCTGGCCATCTTGGCGACCAACCGGAAGAAAGACCTTGACGAAGCCTTCCTGCGGCGGCTGCGCTACATTATCGATTTTCCGCTGCCCGATGCGCCCGAGCGCAAGCGCATCTGGCAACAGGTCATGCCCGCCCATGCCGACAGCGCGCAACTCGAATTTGATTTTCTGGCCGAACAGTTCCCGCTGACGGGCGGCAGCATTCGCTCCATCGTCTTCAACGCCTGTCTGCAATGCGCCGACGGCTCAGGCTTACGCGAGCAGGCTGGCGCTGGTCGTTTGACGATGAAAGAGATCGTCGTCGCGGTGAAACGCGAGTACGACAAGATGAATCGGACGCTGAGCTTGGAACAGTACGGAGCTTATGCGCAGTTGATCGAAGGGCTAGAGCGTGGCTAAGCAAAGCATAAATATCGAGCGTTTGGAAATTCGACTGAAAGGTGTGTCGGCGCAGACGGCCCGCGCCGCCGTGCGCGATCTGGGCCACGAACTGTTGGGCCAATTAGCCGCGCCGCAAAATCTTACCGGCGGTAAACGAGTGGGCAAGATCGATCAGGTTGACGCGGGCAACGCTCAACTCGCGGCGGGCACTGCGTCAAGCGAACTGCGGGGTGAGATCGCGGGCAAGATCGCGGCCGCTATCAAGGCGAAGCAGGGCAACGGGTCAGTTTAACGCGGGAGTTTGTCACGATGCCATTCCTGATGAGAGGGGCGATGATCGAGTACGGCAGCGATTTTCTCGGGCCGCTGCCGAACGTCGTCATCTTTCAGTTCAACCCTGAATCGCTGACGCGCACGATTCAGATACCGGGCCGCCCGACCGGCGGCGCGGCGCGCGAGGCAACGCAGGCGGGCGAGCCTTCGATTGAAAAGATCAGTCTCAAAGCGCAGTTCAGCGCGGCCGACGGCATGGGCACGGGCAACGTGTTGGCGCGCACTTTGGGCGTTGGCCCACGACTCGCGGCGTTGGAAAAGATGGTCAACCCGGCGAGCAAGTTGAGCGGTTTGATCGGCGCGGCGATTGACGCTATCGGCGATGCGGTGGGCTTAGGAGACGGCGGCGCGGGCAGCGAACCGCGGCAGACCGTCCCGCGCGAAAAGTACCCGCGCATACTGTTTATCTGGGGCCCGTTTCGCGTGCTGCCCGTCGTGATCGAATCGATGAGCATCACCGAGTTGCAGTACGACTTTTTGCTCAACCCGATTCAGGCCGATGTGAGCATTGGCTTAGCAGTCAACGCCATTGACAACTGCTCGGACGACACGGTGGGCAAAGGCGCGCTTGAGTATTCAAACATGGCGAAGGACGCGCAGGCAATGTTGAACCTCGCCAACACCATCGAGCAGATCGCCGAGTTGATTCCATTTTAGGAGGTAGCGCGTGTTTCTGGACACTTCGAGATATGCGGATGTGAAGACCGTCGAAGCCGAGACTGACGGCGGGCGCAAGGTGCAGGCCGTGAAGTTGCGCCGGCTGCCCTTCGCGGCCGGCACGCCGACGGTGGTCGGCGGCAACGAGCGGCTCGACGTGATGGCGCAGCGCAAGTATGGCGACGGGACGAAGTTCTGGCACATCGCCGACGCGAACACGGAGTTGGCAGCGAACGATCTGATCAAAGAGCGCGTGCAGGATAAAGAGACGCGCGTGATCAATGTTCCGGAGAAATAGATGGGCGCGGTTGAGTTCAAAATATTTTTCGACGGCACGAGCGCGACGATGGCGCAACTCGATAAGGTTGACGAGATCGTGGTGGATCAGGCGGTTGATAAAGCTTGGGAGGCGCGGCTCAAGATACCCGTGTGCGTCAACAACGACGGCAAGTGGGAGGGCGAAGAGGAGGCGTGGATGAAAGCCTTCACGCGCATCCGCGTGGAGGTCGATCCGGGCGACGGCAAGTTCGTGCCGCTCATTGACGGCCCCGTCGTCGGCTTCGACAGCGCACGCAGCGCACAACCGGGCAAGAGCGTCGTCACCGTCGTCGTGCATGACGACAGCGCGTTGCTCAACCGGCAGGCCAAAGTCGCGGTGCAGCAAGGCAGCAAGACGGATAGCGAACTCGCCCGACAACTATTTCTCGACGCACAACTCGGCGGCGTGCCCGACATTGACGCGACGCCGCCGCCGCCTGATGCCACCACGGCCGCGTCCGTACAGCGCGGCACGCCGATGCAATATCTGCGCGAATTGGCGAAGCGCAACAAGGACTGGCACGCCTACGTGTTGCCCGGCAAACTGCCTGCGCAAAGCATCGGCTGCTTCAAGCAGTTTAAGAAAGATACGGACGGTTTGCCGGAGATGGTCTTGCTCGGCGCGGAGCGCAACATCGAGACGTTCAACGTCAACAACAAAGCGCAGAACCCGACGACGGTGCAAGCGGCGACACTCAGCATCGCGCACGACAGCGTCAAGACGAGTACGGCCAGTTATCGTGATGCGACGCTGCTCGGCGACCAGCCGCCCGATGCCAAGAATCCTAATCAGGCGACCAGTCTGTTGCCGCCGGGCCAGAGCGACAAGGTCGATCTCGATCAGGCGACGAAAGGCGCGGCGACAGAGTCCGGCTTCTCGTTGGAGGCGACGGGCAACGTCGTACCCGGTTGTTACCCGGCCGTGTTGTCGCCGTATCGCTGGGTGCTGGTGAAGATTTCCGACAGCAAGTACAGCACGAAGTATTTGCTCACGCAGGTCACGCATACCATCACGCGCTCGCTCTATACGCAATCATTCGCCATGAAGGGTAACGGCGTGACGGTGGCGGCGGCGGGCAGCGCCACGAGTCCGCAGCCGAGCGCCAACATGGGCGTCAGCTTCAACGTGCAGGTGAGTATTTTCTGATGGGCTTGTCGGATCACGACGAACTGTTAGTTGAGTTAGCGGAGCACCTGCGCACCCGTTTTTACGGGAAGTATCGCGGGCTGGTCGTTGAGGTAGATGACCCGGAGAACTTGGGGCGCATCACCGCGCAAGTACCGGAAGTCTTGCACGAAGAGGCTTCGCCGTGGGCTTTGCCCGCCGTGCCGTTTGCCGGGCCGAAGCATGGCTTGGTGTTACTGCCGGAGGTGGGCGATGGCGTGTGGATCGAGTTCGAGGCCGGCGACCCATCGCGGCCGATCTGGACGGGCGGTTGGTGGGGGCCGGGCGAGTTGCCTGAGCCCGGCGGCAAACAGACCAGAGTGCTGGTCACTTCGACGGGCCACAAATTCGTGCTCGACGATCAAAACAAAGAGATACACCTGCTGCACTCCGGCGGCGCGGAACTGAAGATGACCGACGACGACATCACGCTGACTATCGGGCCGTCGGAATTCAAGCTGACGAGCGATCAGATCAGTCTGAAGATCGGCACGACGGAGATCACGTTGACCCTGACCGAGCTAACTTTGAAAGGCGGCCCGACGGCCCAGGTCAAACTCTCGGCCGCCGGGACGGATGTCAACAACGGCGCAATCAAGGTGCTGTAGCGCGATGCCGGGTAACGTACTCACGATCAGCAGCACGGTGCTGTGTCCGCACGGCGGCTCGGCCATGCTGACGACCGCCAACGCGAAGATGGTGGTAGACGGCGCGCCCGCTTTGCTTGAGTCGGACGTGCATTCAGTGGCCGGTTGCCCGTTTCAGATTCCCGTCGGCACGGGCACGAAGCCTTCGCCGTGTATCAAGATCGAGTGGGCGGGCGGGGCCGCGCAACTGCAAGTCAACGGTGTCGGCGTCTTGCTGCAAAGCAGCATCGGCAAATGCTCTAGTCCGGAAGGGGCGGTGCAGGGCATCGCCATCATCGTTAATACACAGGTGAAGATCAGCGCGCAATGAGACCTAACAACGGCAGGCATCTGGCTTTCCCTTTTCGCGTCGGCAGCGACGGGCGCGCGGCGCAGGTCACGACGCTCGAAGAGCACGTGCGCGATGAGTTGGTGCAGTTGATTCTGACTAACCCGGCGGAGCGCCTGTTCCTGCCGGAGTTTGGCGGCGGCGTGCGGCGACTTGTCTTCGAGAACATTGACGAGACGACCGGCGCGATGGTCAAGGCCGTGCTGACACGTTCGATCTCGCGTTGGCTCGGCAATCGTGTGACGCTGGAAAATCTGACCGTCAGTATCGAGAACGAAACGATTGCCGTTGACCTGAGCTATCGCATTGCCGGGACTGAGGACACGCGCGTGCTCAAGTTCCAACGACACGGAGGGTAGCCGACGAATGTCCCTCATGGAGCATAAGACCTTAAGAAGTCGCGCCACTGACAAGGAGGCGCTGGCGGAACGGGCGCGCAAATTATTCACCGTGCCGACCGAGTTGGCGGCCGAGCTGTTCAACGCGCTCGGTGCGCCGTGCAAGGCTGCGTTGAATGCGCTCTATCCGCTCCCGCTCGTGAACAACCTGCGCGTGCTGCAAAAGGCCGTCAGCGCACTAACGATCACCGAGCGTTTCCGCATACTCGAATGTCTCGGACTGGCAAACGGCATCAAACTCGTCTTCGTCTCGATCACCGGCAATGAAGCGCGGCTCGAAGTCGAGTTCTTCAATCGCAATTCGCTGCAAAAGATTATTGATAAGTACAACGCGGAAGCGCCGGCTGATGCGACCGTGGCGCGGCGCATCTTCTCTCTGTCCGGCGGGCATCGTCTGCCGGCCGGCGCGGCGGCGGGCCAAGTGCAGGTGCAGACGATTGCGCCATCCGCCGATTTCAACGCGGCGAATTCCACGCAGCCCACTACGCTCGTCTTAACCATCAAACCCATCGGCGATTATTCGACGTACACGCTCAGCCTCAACACGAACGAGTTTCCCGCCGCCAACCCGGTGCTGATCGATCCGGTCTTTAACGAAATAGAGTTTAAGTTTCGGCCCGGCTGTTTCAGCATCAACTGCGCGCCCGATTGGGCCGCGGCCGCGCCGCCGCGCGATGAGCCGGTCATTGATTATCTGGCCAAAGACTACGACTCGTTTCGCCACACGATGATCGCGGCGATGATGCAGCGCGTGCCGAACTGGGAAACGAGCAGCGAGGCGGATTTGGATCAGGTGTTACTCGATCTGTTCAGCGCGGCGGCGGATGAGTTGAGCGATTATCAGGACAGGGTGATGAACGAGGCATACCTCGCCTCCGCGCGCAAGCGGGTGTCGCTGGCGCGGCACGCGCGGCTGATGGACTACCACATCCATCAAGGCAATCAGGCCAGCACGTGGCTCGCGTTGGAAGTTGCGTTGCGTAAACCATCCGAGCCACAGGTCGGCGCAACGCGGCAATATTTTCTGGCGGACAATTTCAAAGTCTGGGCCGGCACGCCGCAAGAGGACGCCGCTTCCGTTGTGTTTCTGACGCCCGCGCAACAGCGGGTGCATCAACTCGTCAACCGGATGAGTCTCTACACGTGGAGCGATGCGATCCCGTCGCTCGTCGCGGGTGACACGACCGCCGATCTGAAACTCTTCTTAAACGACGTGACGCCTGCGACCGATCAAGCCTCGGCGCTCGTCGTGCAAGAGCTAATCCGCAGCGGCGTCGTCAAACATCTCTTGCTACAGGAGCATCTGAACCCGGCAACCGGCACGGTGAACGGCTACGACCCGCGCAAACGGCAACTGCTCAAACTGTTGCCCGGCGACGACGGCGCGGAGGCAATGTTCGATCCAATGACGGGGCCGCCCGCCAATGCGCAGTGGTTCGTCCGCGTGCGCTGGGCCGAGCAGGACAAACTCAAGCGCAATTATTGCTTCACCGTCGATTGCGGGCAGGACACAGGCAAGGTGGAGAACGTCACGCTCTTTCACGGCAACCTCGTCGAGGTCACACACGGTCGCCGGCAGACGGCCGTCTTCAAAGAACCGGGCACGCAACTAAACGGCCCGCTTGAGTCTTACTACGAGCGGAAAGCCAAATGGGGCAAGCTCTGCGCGCTGCCCGATCATCCGCTCGCCTATCGCAACACACCGACGGGCGGCGACGTGCCGCCGCAGTCAACGCTGCGTGTCCAAGTCTTGCAACCCGGCGGCGGGGACGACCTGTGGGACGAAGTGCCCAGCTTCATCCACAGCGATGACAGCGACGAGAACGGCGATCACTTCGTGGTGGAAACTGACGAAGAAGGCTTGAGCTACATCCGCTTTGGCAACGGTAAGAACGGCAAGGAATTGCCGGAAAACGCGGAGGTGCGTTGCACCTATCAAGTGGGCAACGGCCGCGAAGGCAACAGCGGGCGCGACAAACTAATCAACTTCGCGGCGGCGGCCGGCGCGTTTCGCAAACTTGAAGCGAACGTCGAAACGCCGACCAACGATGGCAGCATCATGCGCTGCTGGAATCCCTTCGACATCACCAACGGGCGCGCACCCGAACCGGCGGCGGAAATAATTCGCCGCGCGCCTGAAGCCTATCGCGTGCGCCAACTGCGCGCGGTCACGTTGCAAGACTACATCAGCCGCGCGGAGGAGTTGCCCGCCGTCTCGCGCGCCGCCGCGCGTTATGCGTGGACGGGCAGTTGGCGCACCGTGCAGATCACGATTGACCCGGCCGGCACGACCGTGCTGGCGGACGACGTGCGCGCAGACATCACACGTTATCTCAACGCGGTGCGGCTCGTTGGTGAGGACTTGGAGATTCGTTCACCGCAGTTTGTGCCGTTGGCGATTCACGTCGCGCTCTGCGCGGGGGCTGATTACTGGCCTGCGGACTTGCACGCCAGCCTTGAGCAGGAGTTCTCTGACGGCTGGACGCCGGATGGGCGCATGGGTTTCTTCCATCCCGACCTGTGGACTTTTGGCCAGCAACTCAAAGCCAGTCAGATCGTCGGGCGCGTGCTGGCCGTCGTGGGCGTCGAACACGTCATCAAGGTGACGATGAAGCGTTGGAACGATCCGGGCAAGTTTACCGATGAGATCACGAACGTGAATTACAACGAGATACTGCAAGCGGTGGGCGATCCCGACCACATGGAGCGCGGCTTCGTTGATTTCACGGTGCAAGGAGGGCGGCGGTGAAGCAGGATTGTCGCAATGATTGCGTTGAGGCGCTGCGCTTTCCGCGCCGGGCCGACAACCGGCCCGGACTGGCGCACATAAAGTATCGCATCGGCACGTATGCGGACATACGCGAGGCTTTGCTGCGCAATCTCGACAAGACGCCGGGCCTCGCGCAATGGACGCACAGGGGCGCGGACGACCCCGGCATCGCGCTGCTCGAAGGCGCGTCGATCCTCGGCGACATACTCACTTTTTATCAAGAGCTTTACGCCAATGAAGCTTACCTGCGCACCGCGCAATGGCGCGAGAGCATCGCCGATCTGGTGCGCTTGCTCGGCTATCGCCTCGCGCCGGGCCTTGGCGGTAACGCCACGTTTGCGTTCGAGATCAAGGGCGACAAGCCCGTCACTATCCCGGCAGGTTTTCCGGTCAAAGCGGAAGTTGAAGGACTCGATAAGCCCGCCGACTTTGAGACGACGGCGCAGACAGTCGCTTACCCGTGGCTCAGCAAATTCAATCTCTACCGGCCGTTGCATACGCCCATCATCACAGGCGCGACGAAGGAGTTCTATATTCTCGCGCCGGATCAACTGACGGCGACCGAGCCGGTCGTGTTGAAACAGGGCGACCGATTGCTGATTGGCGAGGCGGCGTCGGCGAACCCTATTCGCTTGCACCATCCAGAGATCGTCGTCGTGGATTCGACGCGCGCTCTGCATGGCGTCATGCTCATCAAGATCAAAGACGCGCTCAAGCGCACCACCAGCACGAACAGCGTGTTGGCGTTCAAACTCGGCCGTTCGTTCCACCACTTCGGGCACAACGGACCGCAGAAAATCGTCAGCCCGCCGGCCTCGGTAACGGCAACTTCAACCACCTCGGAAGACGGCAAAACAACGACGACTACTACCAACGTGCCGGGGCCGCAGGAGGAAAGCGTTTCGTTCTTCAGATTGTTGAACGCTACGACTAAATCGTTCGAGCTAGTCACGCGCATCGTCAACCTGAGTCTCGATAAAAAAGAGTTTCCGCTCGACGCTGAACTGAAAGATTTGCCAAGCGGCGTACCGTTCGTCGTCGAGATGACAGTCGGCCGCAAACCTCTCAATCTCGATCAGACCGAAGAGCTAACCATCGTGGACACCGTTGCCAGCGTCAAGTCAGTGCCGATGACGTGGGGGCTGTTGACTGGCAACACCAGTGTCGTCACGCTGAAAAATTCGCTGGAAGACAATCCGCCTTCCTTCTTTTTCTTCGCCGACATTCGCAAGTTCTTGTTTCATGAAGTGCTGGGCACGCAGTTCACGCTGAAAGCCGCGATGCAGGAAGACGCGGCCACGCCGCAGGGCCAGACCCTGCTTTTCTACGGCACGGATGCGCAGGCGCAAACCCTCAAGAGCCGCCGGTTGCTGCTCGACAAGCCGGGTGGCGAGCCGACTACGCGCATCGTCACGACGGTCGAACCGGAGACCGACCCGGCCTTAGCCACACGCCAGCGCGTGCGCCCGCTCACGCTCGACGCCAAAGTTGCCTATTCAGACTTCCCGAATCTCAAACCCTATCCGGTCGCCGTCTTTGGCAATCTCGTGGCCGCGACAGAAGGCAAGCGCGAACCGGCCGCGCCTGTGGGCAATGGCGACAACCGGCTCGTGTTTCAAACTTTCAAGCTGCCGAAAGTGCCGCTCACCTATTTGCTTTCCGCCAGCGCCACGCCGCCCGAAGTGCCTGAGTTACAGATTTACGTCAACGAACGCCGCTGGCAGCGCGTCGCTTCGTTCTTCGGGCGGCAGCCAGACGAAGAGATTTACATCGTGCGCGAAGACGCGGAGAACAATAGTTGGGTGCAGTTCGGCGATGGGCAGACGGGCGCGCGTTTGCCTTCGGGCGTCAAGAATGTGGTGGCCAAATATCGCACCGGCACGGGCGCGTTCGGCGCGTTGAAACCCGACACGAAAGTGCAGGCGGGCGGCAAACTCGAACGGCTCGACAAGATTCAGCTGCCGGAAGTGGCGGCCGGCGGGGCGCAGCCCGAAGACGGCGAGAACGCGCGCGATGCTGCGCCGGGCAAGATTCAAAGTCTGGATCGGTTGGTTAGTCTCGAAGATTATGAAGGCGAGACGTTGGCCCTCTCAGGCGTGAGTAAAGTCGCCGCCGCATGGCAACTGGTGGACAATATTCCGCAAGTGGTCGTGACCGTGCTGATGGCTACGGGCCGCGACGCCGAGATCGAACAGGTGCGGCAGACGCTCGCCGCTTACAACAAGGGGCGCGGCGCGAATCGCTTTCCCGTCCACGTGCTGCCGGGTGGGCGCAAGCCGATCATCATCCGCGCGACGTTTGGATATGACTCGACCTATCTCGAAGCAGACATAAAGACGGCCATTCAGAAAGCCTTAGGCATCAGCAGCGACAAACCGAACGCCGCTGATAATCAGACGGGCCTGTTCAGCCTGCGTCGCCGGCGCTTCGCGCAGGCCGAGTATGCGACTTCCGTGGCCGGCACGATGCAGCAAGTCGCGGGCGTGGTGTGGGCGCAGGTAACGTTCTTCGACGCGCTCGCCCCTGTCAGCATCGCGCCGGTGTTCACGCCGCCGCCTGCGCCGGTAGTGAGCAAGCAAGTTGTGCTGTGCGAAAACCAGCGCGTACTTAGTTTGTCCGCTGACCATCTGCAACTGACCGGCGTGGCCGAGACCGTGCGGGAGGTGAAGTGAGATGAACGAACCGCGCGTGCCGCTCTTCAACCGCCTGCCGGAGATTTACCGGACGAAAGATGCGGCCGGGTTTCCGCCGGATCAACTGCGCGATTACTTGGCGTTGGTCGAAACTGCGTTCGGCGCGATTCACGAAAACATCGAAGCCCTCTATCACGATCTCTTCATCGAGTTCTGCGATGAATGGGCCATCCCTTACATCGGCGACCTGTTGGGCACGAGTCATTTGCAGGGCGAGGCGTGGACGTTGCGCGCGGATGTGGCGGATACGATTGCGCTGCGCCGACGCAAAGGCACGCTCGGCGCGCTTGAGTTGCTGGCCTTCAACCTGACGGAGTGGGGCGTGCATTGCGTCGAGTTGCGCGAGAACATGGTCTGGAATCAGCACCTCAATCATCAACGACCGGACGAAGGCGGCCCGCCACCGTATCGTGACTCCAAGCCCGGCGCGCCCAATCTCAAACTGAAGCGGCAGACGGCGATACGCGGCGGCACGGCGACGTTGCGTGATCCGGCGATGCTCGCGTTGCTCGCCACGCCCTTCGATCCGTTCGCGCACACCGCCGACCTCAAAGCGCCGGCCGACGGCAGCATCCGCTACAACCTACCGAACCTCGCGATCTTTCTCTGGCGGCTGGCGGCTTATCGCATCCGGGTCAGCAAGCCGGTCGCAAAGGGCATCATCAATACGGGCCTCGTCGCGCCGCAAGCCACGCGGGCCGTGCGCTTCAGCATCAATCCGGTGGAGCGGCCATACATCGCCGCCGGCAACGAAAAAGACAGAGAGCCGGTGCGCCTGTTCAATACGAATCTCGTGGCCATTACCAACACCGGGCGCAGCGGCCCCGACAAGCTGGACAACAGCCGGCTCGCGCCGTCGATCACGCAAATAGATGAAACGCCGGGGCCCGTACCCGTCGAGCGTCTGACCGAAGGCGCGGCGGCCGGCGTGCCCGCCGCCTACGTCGCGGTTGATACTTACGATGCCGCCAGTCCGACTTTAACCGGCCTCGATCTCGCTGATGTCGGCCTGCAACTACATCTACCGGAAGCGGATTTTCCGGGCGAGACTTATCCGCCGGTTTTGGGGCAGGCGGCAACGTGGAAGATTCGCGGGGCGAACCTGTGCGCTTGGGAGACGGGCTTGCGGCCGCCGTTGGCGGAAGAAGAGATCGCGATTGATCCCGTCATCGGGCGGCTGGTGATCGGCGTTGGCACGCAGCCTAGAGCGAAGGCGTTGGCGGACAAACTGCTGCTGACGTACACATATGGGTCAGTCGGCCCCGTGGGTGCGCAGCCGATCTCGCGCGCTGATCTGCCGCCGGGCAACATTCGCCACGTCGATGCGAATAAAGACCCGTTGGGCTTGCTCAAGGCATTGAAGGACATCAACCTCGCGGGCGAGCCAATCGTGATTGAGATTGACGACAGTCGCACGCACGTGCTCGATCTCACTGATCCTTTTTTGACGGGCGAGAAGATGACCGAAGGCGGCAGCTTGAGTCTGCTACTGAATCGCCCGTTAACCATCCGGGCGGCGGACAATCAACGACCCGTGATCGAGTTGGCGCAATCGCTCCGCTTCCGGCCGGTCAACGTGGCCAGCCCGACGAATGATCCGGCCGGGCAAGCCACGTTCGACGACGCGATGGCCAAGCTCAACGTGCGGCTGGAAGGTTTGTACTTGACGCGCGGCAGCAAGTTTCCGCCTGACCCCGGCGCGCACGACGAGCCGTTGATCGCGCGGGCCGCGCTTAACAGTCTGGAGTTGATCAACTGCACACTCGATCCGGCCGGCTATAAGAGCGTGCAGGGCGACCGGCAAGCGATCTTCACGGCCATGAAGTTGGACGAGTCATACGGCTTCGTGAAAGCGAAGGAAGAGTCGGCCTTCAATCAGATTCCGCACATCGTGTTGCAGCGCACGATCACGGGGCCGTTGTTGCTCGATGCGGTTTACCGACTGGATGTCAGCGACTCGATCATTGATGCGGGGCAAGGCGTAGATGACCACAAGGACAAGTTTGCCGTTAGTAGCGCGACGGGCGATCCGGCGCTCGATTGGGGGCCGCCTACGCATGTGAGTGGCGTGACCGTGTTGGGCCGCATGCGCGTGGCGAGCATAGAGGGGCGCGGCGGCATCTGGGTGCATGCGCTGGAAGTTTTGGACAACCAGCAGGGGTGCATCAAGTTTAGTTATTTTTCGGGCGAGCCGCTTGATCGTCTGCCGCAGAATCACGCCTGCGTGCAGGGCACGACGGCGCAACTCCGCTTGCGCAGCGAAGTCTTTGGCGAGCCGGCCTACTGCCAGTTGGCGCAGAGCGCGGATCGGCGCATCCGCGAGCAGGGGCCGAACGACGATGCGATGGGCGCATTCGGTTTCTTAATGGAGGCGCACAGATGGCGCAACCTGCAAATTCGTCTGCGCGAGTTTATGCCGGTCGGCATCCGGCCGTTGCTGATACCTGTCACTTGAGGAGAGCATGATGAGAGGTGATTTTTCCAACTGGCGTGATGAGCGCCGGCAAAATTTCTCCGGTGTGTTGCAGCAGCAAGGCCGCGTGCTGTTGGATGCCGACTGGAATGCGCAAACCGCGCTCGTCAACGACTGGCAGGATACGGCCGGCCAAGACATCATCGGCGCAGGCGTCGCGGCCGTGCCGGCCGAGCAGCCGAACGGGTTCAAGATCAGCGCCGCCGCACATGCGCCCGCGACGGACAACGTGCAATTCAAGGTCACCCCCGGTCGTGTCTGGGCCGATGGCCTGTTGACGCAACTCTACGGCGAGCCTGATCCGGCGGCCAACACTCCGGTCGCGCGCGTGGCGACTTACCTACAGCCGCCCGTGCAAAGCCCGGCGTTTGCCGTCGCCTCAATCGCGAAGGACGTGCGCGACGCCATCATTCTCGAAGTCTGGCGCGAAGAGATCAACGGCTTCCAACTGCCCGACATATTGATCGAGCCGGCGCTCGGCGGGCCGGACACGACGGAACGCAGCCACACCGCCTGCGCGTTTCGCTTGCTGCGCCTCGCTGCCGGCGATACGTGCGAGAACATCGTGGGCCGGCTGCGCGACGATTTCAGCAAGAAGGGCAAACTGAAAGTCTCGTTGCAGCCGACGAGTGTCAGCGGCGGCGATTGCCCGACAGTCGCCGGGGGCGGCTACACCGGCTTCGAGCACAACCTCTATCGTGTCGAGATCGCGGACACGGACGGCGCGCAGCCGCAGTTCAAGTGGTCGCAATATGGCGGCGGTCTCGGCGGGCGCGGCCATTTCGATGCCGCGAGTAAGCAGGTCACGATCACGGCCAACCAGCAAGCGATCACGAACTCGGGCCTGTCATCTTTCTATCTGGAAGCGGTTGAGTATGACGCGGCGCGTGGTCATTGGCGCGTCACCTATGGCGCGCAGGCGACGTTGAGTAATGATGTCTTGACGCTCGGCGCAAAGAACTTTGGCGCGCTGCCCGCGAATCCGAAACCGACTGATACCACCTTCTTCCGGCTCTGGAACGACATGGCGTTGGTGCAGGATTTCAGCAACAATGAACTACCGAATAATGTCGGCATCATCGTCGCGTTTGCGCCGCCGGCAGCGGGCAACTATGTGCCCGGCGACTATTGGACGTTCCCCGTGCGCGCCGGTGAAGTCAGCAATCCCGAAGTGCTCGTCAACACGGAAGCGCCGAAGGGTGTCCAGTATCATCGTGTGCCATTGGCCGTTGTCACCTGGACGAATAATCAAGGTGCGCAACTGCCCATCGAAGACTGTCGCCATCTGTTTCACCCTTTGACGCGCCTCGCCACTTGTTGCTCTTACCGCGTCGGCGACGGCATGCATAGCTGGGGCGACTTCGACAAGATTCAAGATGCGATCAATAGTCTGCCCGCGGCCGGCGGCGAAATCTGCGTGCTGCCCGGCGAGTACAAAGAGAATCTGCTCATCCTCGAACAGCGAAACATCACGATCAAAGGCTGCGGCCAGCGTAGCCGGATCATCGCCGCGACCGACGCGCCGGCCGTTCACATCAACGTCTCGCAAAATATCAAGCTTGAGTCGCTCGCGATCAGCGCGCAGCAGAAGGGCGTCGGCGTGCTCATCGAAGGCCCCGACATGCTGGGCCTGAAAGAAGGCAGCACGACGCGTGACATCACGTTAGAGCAACTCTACATCGAAGCGGCCACGCGCCCGGCCATCGAAGCGCACATCGCTTTTGCCGTCACCATCCGCAGCTGCGACATCGAGATGAGCGACGAGCCATCCGATGCGCCGGGCATTTTCTTCACCGGCGACGATTCGTTGATCGCGGACAACATCATCCGCGTGCTGGCGGCCGGCGCGAAGAACGCGGGCGGCGGCGCGGGCGGGCGCACGCTCGACACAGAGTTGTTCCAACCGGCAGCGGCAGGTAGCGGCGGGTTGCAAATCGGCGGCACGTCAGATCGCGTGCGTATCATCAACAATTTAATTCAAGGTGGACAGGGCAACGGCATCACGCTGGGCAGCGTGGCCGAGACCACTGATGGGCAAATCTTCAGCATCTACTATCCCGGCGCGAAAGGGTTCTTTGACCCTTGCGCGCCATGCAAAGACCTCGATTCTTCGCTCCCGCCGTGGCTTGGTCGCGTGGACAAGACGACGACGGTTTCCGCCGGGGCGCTGCACGAGATTCATATCGAGCGCAATCTCATCTACAACATGGGGTCGAACGGGATCGGCGTGGCCATGTTCTTCGACTTGGCCAAACAAGATGAATTCATCACGGTGGATCATCTGACTATTATCGGCAACGAGATTCGGCGCTGCATGCAGCGGCGCGTCGCGGACATTCCCCCGAACATGCTCAACAACATGGGCTATGGCGGCATCGCGCTGGCCGATGTAGCCTATCTGTCCGTGCGCGACAACGTCATCGAGCACAACGGGCCGAGTTGGCTGCTGCCGATCTGCGGCATCTTTGTGTTGCATAGCGAGGGGCTGGAGTTTTCGCGCAACCGGATTTTGAATAACGGCGCGAACAATGGTGTATCGGCGCAAGCGGCGCATCCGGGCCCGCGCGGCGGCATCTACATCGTCTATGGCATCACGCCGCGCGGGCCCATCATCCCCAAACAGAAACTGCACATTCCGGCGATGAACGGCGTGCCCGCGATCAAGGTGCATGAGAACATCGTCAGCGCGCCGCTCGGGCAGGCGTTGGCGTTGACGGCGCTCGGCCCCGTGTCCGTGGTCGGCAATCAGTTCACCAGTCTCGGCGTGGTCGTCAAGACTAACTCTTTAACCTTCTGGGCCACGACGGTGCTGATCTTCAATCTCGGTCTGTCCAACGAACTCTACTTTCAACTGCTGGCCTTTAACGCGCTGGCGCAGGGACAGATCAGGAGCAAGAAGGGCTACGTGGTGGACGGCGATACGCTGGTGACGCCCGCGCCGGAGCTGGACGACGAGGTGTTGGGGCAGTATCTGGCTAACGGCAACGTGTTGTTCAGCAATAATCAATGCGTCCTTGATCTGATGGATCAGCTGCCCGAACTGGCGGTGTCGTCAATTCTCATCGCCAGTCTGGACGACGTAAGTTTCCACGACAACCAGTGCGACTGCGATCTGTTCTTGGGCGATCTGATCTTCGCGCAAGCGATCTTGTTCGGCATCTCGTTGCGCGTGACGGCTAACCGGTTTAAAGAAGGTCTCTTCGGCGCGTGGTTGTCGGCCATGACCTTTGGGCTGCTGAACATGACGACCAACAATCAGTCCACGCACTGTCTCATGATTCGCGGGACGTTGGTGGAGAATCAGCCCAACACGACGCTGATCAGCGCGTTCAATCCCAAAGCCTGCGACCCCTTTACCAAAGTCCAACCGAAACTCGGTAAGGGGCAGGGTGGTGTAAGTCCGGCCCCGGTCAAACCCTAACAGTCGGGCGCACGGCAGCGCGCATGATCTCAGGCCAGCCGCCGCCACCGCAGCCCAATTAAGCATTGAGGAGTTATCGTTGTGCAGGACAAGAAAATCACATTAGACGATATTTCGCGGGGCATCGACAAAGGCCTTGACACAGCCGACGGGCAGCGCGCGGCGACGCTGGCACGCTTGCAATCCGTGCGGCAGGCGAAGGCGACGGGCTTGCGGAAAGAACAGGCGCGGCTCACGCTGAAGTATGGTGCTGACCATCCGCGCGTGCAGGCGCTCGCCGCTCGCGCGGAAAGCAATCAAGGGTTGATGCGCGACCTCGCCATCGAGACAACGCGCGCCCAGACCGAGATTCCCCGCGTTGATGAAGTGACGTGGATATTGCACGGCTACGTGCGCGACCGTGGCGGCAACGGTTTGCCAAAACTGACCGTCGCGCTCTATGACAGCGGCGAGCGCACCGCCAACTATGTCAGGGAACTCGGCTACGCCTGCACCAACGACAAGGGCTATTTCAAACTCGCCGCGCATAACCTCAAAGACCCGGCCGCGCCTGTCTTCCCGCACGTGCTGAACGGGCAGGGCACGACGCTGCACATCGCGGCCGCGGCGCTGACGCCGCAAGCGGGCCAACTCGATTATCGCGAGATCATCATTGGTGACGAGTCCGGCCAGTGCCCACCGCCGCCACCGGCGGCTAACGTCCAATGGCTGGTGCGCGGGCACGTCGCTGATGCTACTGAGGCGGCGCTGGCCGGGGTGACGGTCAGCCTGTCGGATAAAGAGCAAACCTTCGCGGCCCGTTTGGGCAAGACGCAAACCAACCCCGACGGTAATTTCGGTCTGACGTATCGCGCCGATGATTTCCGTGACCTGATCGCGCAGCAGCCCGACCTTTTCCTACAAGTTTCCGGCGGCGTGCTGTCGCAGCCCTACCCGCACCCGACGGCGTTGCGCTTTACACCCGGCCACACGGACACTGTGCGCATCACCGTCAAGCCTAAGAGCGATGAATTAAAACCGTGGATCGTGCGCGGCCAGGTCAGCGACAATGCCGGGGCCGCGCTGCCCGCGCTGACAGTGCGCATCGCTGATCAAGCGAACAAGTATGCTGACCGGCTGGGCAAGACCAAGACCGGGGCTAAAGGCAAGTTTGAGTTCACCTACAAGGCCGGAGACTTTGCCGACTTGATCAAACAGCCCGTCGATCTGTTCCTGCAAGTGCTGGATGTGCATCAGCGCGTGCTCTACACACACAGTCAGGCGCTACGTTTTACCGCCGGCAAAACCGAGACCATCCCCATCGTTATCGGGGCGAAAAAGCCAGCGGCGGCCACGAAAAAAACGCAAGCTGCAAAGCGGCGCACGAAGTGAGCCTTGATGCGAGCATTAGCGACAGAGTTATCCGACAGCACCCCTGCGAAAAAACAGGTGGCGGTGCGCTCCGCCCCCGTCGCGCCGTGGCGCGGCCAGCCTGTATCGGCACTTGATAGTCCGATGATTCAGCGCAAACCGGCGTGCGCGTGTGGCGGCGGTTGTCCGCGTTGTCATGGTCACTTCAGCCAGCAGGCAAAGCTCAAGGTCAGCACACCCGACGATCTGTCCGAGCGGGAAGCCGACCGCATGGCCGAACAAGTCATGCGCACGCCCGATCAGCAAACTGCGGCCTCCCCTCTTGCCCGAACCACTGATGCTCCGGCCCAGCCCGTTGCGGCGCGCAGCGGTGGGCAGCCGCTCGCCCCGGCAGAGCGCGCCTTCTTCGAGCCGCGCTTCGGCCACGATCTCAGTCAAGTACGTTTGCACACTGATGCGCACGCGGCCCAAGCAGCGCGCTCCTTGCACGCGAGTGCCTACACCGTCGGGCCAGACATTGTGTTTGGCGCGGGCCAGTTTGCGCCCGCGACGAACTCCGGCCGGCGGCTACTGGCGCACGAGTTGGCGCATACGATTCAGCAGCGCCAACTGACTGCCGCGCGCTCCGCATTGCCCATCGCCCGGCAGCCGGATGACAAACCGGCGGCCGACAAGACGGCCACGACAGACCCGAAAGCGACTGACGCCAAAGAGCCGGCCACAACAGACCCGAATAAAAAAGAGCCGGACAAGCCGGGCGTTCAGTTTGGCTCGCCCGCAGTCATCGGACAGGTGTTTGATGATCTGGCGCTCAAGTTGCCCGCGCGTTGGCGCGAAGCCTACGCCTTTGGCAAGCAGACCAACACGAATATTATTCTCGACCCCCGACTGGGCCGCGACCTCGCTTATCAAGAGGTGATGTCGGTGGTCAATCTCTTTTACGCCATCGTCTACACGAGCATGTCGGCCTACAAGCCATCATTCAGCAAAGCGCTGGATATGTCCGAGTCGATCTCCGGCGTGTCCGACACTTGGCTCAATCTAGCGTCGCTGGTATTACATAAAGACCTCAAGAAGTATCTGTCGGATGAGTTGCCCGATCAGGCTATGAGTAACCTCGGCTGGATCATTATCTATGGACTGGCCGCGCAGGGCGCACGAGTTGGCATCAACGCGCTGAGCAAAGATGATTTGGACTTAACGTCGGTGTTGTCAAAAGCCGTCACCAAGTACACGGCTGCGCCGCGCGATTTCGCTCGACCCTATCAGTTGACCAACCTGCCCGATCCGCGTTGGAGTTCTTATCCGTTTTATCAAGGGCCGGGCACGACGCAGGCCGGCGAGCCGAGCGGGTTCAATCTGAAACTCTCCGGCTGGTCGGACCCGACTAAAGCCACGACGCTCTCAATGGATTTGGGTTTCAATATCGCGCAAGCCGCCAAGCTCTATCCGGAGAAGGAAGCGGATAAGCTGAAGTATAAAAACTTTGAGGCGTACCCCTACTTTAGTTTCAGCGTGCCTGTTCAGAAGCCTTCAGCGCCGGCCCCTGTAGAGCCGGACGCGATGCGCAGCAAATGGCTGGCCGGCGTCTTTATCGGCGGCGACGGGTTATACACGTTGGTGGAAGGCGGGCAGAAACTAGGCGCGAATGACAAGGTGTTGGAGACCTATTTCCGCGCCGGGATGAGCACACGCGATCTAGGGCCGCTCTCGATGATTCAAGCTTCGGGTGAAATCAGTCATCGCCCGGACGAGCCGGAGAAACTACGGAGTCGCTTGAACGCCGCCACGACCATCAAACTCGTGGACAATAGTAGCTGGGAGGCGACGGTCGGCGGCGCGCTGGGTTATCTCTTGCCGGCCGGCTCGGCCCCCGGCGGCTTTGACTTTGGCGGGCAAGCTTCGCTTTACTACAAGTCGCCGATGGGCGCGGGCAAAGAGCCGGCGAAGACCGGCATCGATCTGGGCTTCACCTATCGCCCGCAAGA
>JBBQGM010000067.1:0-29295 GCA_038322995.1 Pyrinomonadales bacterium | reverse complement strand
GCGTCGCCGCCCGCCGCCGCGAGCAACCAGAAGGTCAGCGCGGAGACGACGAGCAGCACGACGACGCCCTGCACGAGGCGCGTGATGATAAGTTTCAACACAAAGCGTAATAATGGGCCGCTTTGATCTAACACTTCTCCCTGCGCCGCGCCAATAGTTACATCTGATTCGCGCGATCTTTCTTTGCGCCTTTGCGTGAGGCCATTCTTTGCCGCGCTTGCACCGCACGCAAGGGTGCAAAGTTTGCAAAGCATGAATGAAATCCTAGACATCTCCGCGCAGACGTGGTTGAATTCGGCCGATGTGTCCGTCCACCCGGCCATCTGCGCCCTCGTTTGCTCTAAGGTTGATAGCCGAACGGATACAAACATGACACCTGTGCTGTCGCGTCGCTTCATCTTTGTCTGCTTACTTATCGCCGGGTTAGCAAATGCCTGTGGCCCAACAGGGCCGCCCGCAGCGAACAATGCCGCCACAGAGTTTCCCGCGCGGGCGCGCACGACGGGCGGACGCGGCGGCACGCTTACTTATCGCATCAGCGCGCCGGTCAAGACCTTCAACTACTTGATGTCGGCGGACGAGCCGACCAACGTAGTCGCGTTCTACTTGATGGGCGGCCGGCTCGTCGAGTTCGACCACGACACGCAGACCTACGTGCCCGCGCTCGCCGAAGCCTGGCAACTCGGCGCGGACGGGCGCACGGTTGAACTGACGTTGCGCGATGGCTTGAAGTTCTCTGACGGTCAACCGCTCACGGCCGATGATGTGGCGTTCACCATGCGGGCGCTCTATGACAAGCGCACCGCTTCGCCGCTCTGGGGCGAGGGCACGCTCGTCGGCGGCAAAGAGATCGCGGTCAGCGTCATGGACGCGCGCCACCTGCGCTTCACGTTCCCCGAACAGATCGCCACGCCGGAAAACTATTTCTCGAACGTGAACGTGCTGCCGCGCCACACGCTCGAAAACGATCTGACGAACGGCACACTCAAGGACGCTTACGGTATCGCCGCCGACCCGCAAAAGATCGTCACCTGCGGCCCCTTCATCGTCGCCGCGTCCACGCCCGGCGAACGGCTCACGCTCAAACGCAACCCGAACTACTGGAAGCACGATGCGGCGGGCAATCAGTTGCCGTATCTCGATCAAGTCAACATCGAAGTCGTACCCGACTCGAACAACGCGATCACGCGCTTGCAGCAGGGCACGGTGGACATGATTGATCGTGTCCGCCCGGCCGACTTCGGCGCGATCAAGGAGGCGCAAGGGCCGGTGCGTGCGCTCGACCTCGGCCCCAGCCTCTACGCCGACGACCTCTGGTTTAACCTGAACGAAGGCGCGCCCGCCGGTAAGCCGTTCGTCGCGGCGAACAAACTCGCGTGGTTTCGCGACGTGCGCTTCCGGCGCGCCGTCGCGCACGCGATTGACCGCGACAGCATCGCCACGAACACCTATCAAGGTCTGGCCACGCCGCTCTATGGCTTCGTCGCGGCCGGCAATCGCGCGTGGGCCGCCAACGATCTGCCGCGCACCGAATATAGTTTAGACAAGGCGCGGGCGCTGCTCTCTGAAGCAGGCTTCACGACGAAGGGCGCGGGCGACGCGCCGGAGCTTTACGATGCGCAGGGCACGCGCGTCGAGTTCACGCTGATCGTGTCGGCGGAGAACGAGTTGCGCGCGAAGAGTGCGCTCGTCGTACAGGAAGACCTTGCGCGCCTCGGCGTGAAGGTCAACGTCGCGCCGATTGAGAACACGCAGTTGCAGAACCGGATCAACCAGACCTTTGATTACGAGGCCGTGCTGTACGGCACGTCTGCATCCGAACCCGATCCTTCCTCCTACGTGGATGTGCTGCGCAGTTCCAGCGCCCAGCATCTCTGGTGGCCGAAAGAGCCGAAGCCGGCCACCGCTTGGGAAGCGCGCATGGATGAACTAGCGACGCAGCAAGCGCACGAGCCGAACGCCGAGCGGCGGCACGCCCTCTTCCGCGACATCCAACAGATCATGGCCGAGCAACTGCCCGTCATCCCCATCGTCACGCGCCACATCGCCGTCGCCGCCAACACGCGCCTCGGCAACTATCGGCCCAGCGCGCTCCCGCCCTTCTCACTCTGGAACGCGGATGAACTTTACGTGCGGCAGTGAGATTGCTTGATCCTGAAACCAAAACGGACGATAGCGTTGACTACGCTATCGCCCGTTTTGGTTTTTTCCTGTGCGCCGGTTACTGCGCCGCAATGTTTTGCAGCACGACCAGCGCGTGTGCGAGTTCGGTGCGAGTGAGCGCGGTCTGCGGGCGGAAATTCAGATTGGTGGTACTGAGTAGCCCGTGCTTGAGCGCGACAGCGACGTAGTTGTGCCAGCGGGTCGGGATGAGATTGATGTCCAGCACGCCAAGTAGCGCGCCGTTGTTGGCGTCCACTTCCGCTTGCAGCCCGGCCGCGCGCACGAGCGCGATGGCGGCTGTCGTCCGATCAACCGCCGCATCGGGCGCGAAGTTGTTCGTCGTGTTGCTGTCGGGGAAGAGCGCGCCGCCGGGCGCATGTTGCGCGCTCTCTACGTAGAGCATCGTTAACTGATCACGCACGTCAGGGTAGCTCGACTGCGCCGGCAAGTATTGCGGTGCGCGGCCCGACATGACAAGCGCGGCCGCCAGATCGGCGCGGCTCACACTGAAGCCGGGCCGGAAGTTCGCGCCGACGGGTTGCATGACGAAGGTGCGTAACACCTGATTGATGTCGCTTCGCGCATCCGCGCCCAGGCCGCCGAGGTCGCGCAAGGGCGCGTACTCCGCGTGCCCCGTCTCAAGCACGCCGACGAACGGTTGCGCCGTGCTGGCCGCGCCGAGCGTGTTCGTCACACGCACGCGCCACGCACCTGCCGGCGGCGTGTTGACCAATGCATGCTCGCGCTTGCCGGTCAGACCGGGCAGGTTGAGCGTGTTCACGTCCGCTTGCTTCGTGCCGCTCGCGTCGTACATGGCGCAGCCGAGATCGTTGACGCTGAGCGAACTCCACGCGACAGCCAGCGCCGCGAAGAGTGCTTGCTGCGGCACGTTCACGTTGGCGGTGAATGGCTGGCCCGGCTGCACCGTGCCATTGATCTGTTGCAAGGGATCGTTAACGAACCGCACCTGCCCGCGATTCTGGGTCGCGCGGAATGTGCCCATGCGGCGCTGTGGGAACGCCGCTTCGAGCACGGCCGCGTGTGTGTTCAGCATGCCTGCGCCGACTTCGTGCGCGTAATACTGTGGCAGCGGTGTCGCCGTGCGCGCGAGGATGTCGCGCACCCCGGCGGGCGTGAGGCGCGGGTTGGCTTCGAGCATCAACGCGATTGCGCCGGCCACCTGCGGCGCGGAAAAGCTCGTGCCGCTCGCGGTCGTGTAGTAGGGCAACAGGCTCGGCGGAATGTTCTGCGCGTCGTTGTTGGCGGCAACGCCTTCAGCGCCCGTCTGCGTGAGGCCGGTCGCGCGCAAACTGGTGATGCCGACGCCGGGCGCGACGAGCGTCGGACGGAACAAGGAACTGGCGAACTCGCCGCGCGCGGAGAATGAAGCGAGATGAGATTTGAAATCGGTTGCCCCGACGCTGATAACCCACGGCGCGACGGCGTAGGGATTCAACGTGTGCATGCCGGGGCCTGTGTTGCCGGCGGAGACGACGACATTGATGCCTCTGTCCGTCAACATCCTCGTCGCCACGTTGACCGGATCGTTCGTGTCGTAGACGGTCGCGGCCGAGAAACTGCAATTGACGACGCGCACGTCGAGCAGGGCGGCGTGCTGCAAGAGATAGTCGAAGCCGTCGAGCACGTAGAAGAGATTCACGTCGCCCGCGCCGAGGCCCACGACCTTCGCGTTCGGCGCAACACCCGTGTACGTGCCGCCGGAGTGCCCGCCGCTGCCCGCGATCACGCCCGCGACGAATGTGCCATGCCCGTAAGCTTGATCGGTTGTTGGCACGTTCTCCACGTCAGTCGGATAGTTGAAGCCCGCGCCCGCGCTCAGCGTGTCGGCCAGTTTGACGTTCTGCGCGACGCGACCTGCGAGGTCGTTGTGTGTGCCGTCCACGCCCGTGTCGAGGACGGCGACCGTGACGCCGCGCCCCGTGTAGGGCAGGCCCGCGTTGCGGTTGAGTAGATCGGCGTCGCGCGCTGCGCGATCCGCGCCCGTCACGCCGCGCCCCGGATCGCCGGTGAGTTGCAGCGTGCGATTGCCGTAGATCGAGCGAATGGACGACAGGTGCGAAACGGCGATGAGTTGATCGCGCGTGCCCGAGACGATGAGGACGGGCAGCACGTGGAAGCGCGTGCCGCCGACGAAGCCGAGGCGTTGCAAGTCGGCGATGTCGGCGTCGGTCGGCAAGTGATGATAGACGAGCGCACAATTGATCGTGCTGTCATCGGTCATGCGATTGAGCGCGAGCGCGAGTTCGAGATCGACGCTTTGGAGGCCGGCCCGGGGCGCAGCGTCCGCGCCCGGCGCGGCAAGCCCATCCGCGCCCGTCAGCACAATACTGTCTGCGCCGGTGACGGCGATGCCGTTCGGTTTCGTGATCGCAATATTGTCTGCGCCGGTGACGGCGATGCCGTTGGGCGCGATGGCAAGCGTGCGCCCGTCAGGCATGATGATGCTTGCGCTGTCAGCGCCGGTGACGGCGATGCCGTCTGCGCCTGTGCAAGCGATACCGTCACCGCTCGCCGCGTTGATACTGTCTGCACCGGTGGTGGCGATGCCATCCGCGCCAATGATGCGGGCGGTGTCAGCGCCGGTGACGGCGATGCCGTTGGGCTGGCGCAGCACAAGCGAGTCGGCCGTGTAGCGCGTGCCGTCTGCACCGGTGAGAGCAATGCCATCCGCGCCGGTCAGCGCAATGCTATCCGCGCCGGTCACAGCGATCCCGTCCGCGCCCGTGACCGCAATGCCGTTCGCACCAGCATAAGGCACGCCGTCCGCGCCGGTCGTGGCGATGCCGTCGGCCCCGGTCAGGGCGATGCCGTCGGCCCCGGTCAGGGCGATGCTGTCCGCGCCGGTCGTGGCAATGCCATCTGCGCCGGTGACGGCGATGCCGTCCGCGCCGGTCGTGGCAATGCCGTCCGCACCCGTGATAGCGATGCCGGCGTGCAGCGTACCGGCGGCGAGCAGCCACGCGAGCACGAGCGCCGTCAGTCGCCGTGAACTATGCAAGAATTTAGCGCTCAACACGAGTTAAGAAAGTGCTGCCCTTGAACATCGATGAAACTGTATCGCTGGCAGCCTGAACAGACGGGCTGCACGCGCGTCGGCAGTCGGGACGCCGTTACAAGCTTGAACTGTGATTGGGGGACTTGGAAATTACCACAGACGGCAACCACTTGCCAACGAAACCGGCGCGCTTGTGGGCCCCGATTTTATGCCCGCACGATGCGGCTCCGCGCGGTCTGCTCAAGTCATTAACTGGTGGTAAAGTTTTTGCGTCTCCGCGGCTGGTTCGACGCCGAGTTCTTTGTGCAGCAGCCGACGCAGCAACTCGTATTGCTCTTTGACCGCGCCGCGCTGGCCGAGCGCGCTATAGGCGCGCAATAACATGCAATACACATCTTCGCGGAACTGATCGGCGCGCAGAATTTCCTGCGCCAGTTGCAGTGTGCGCGGCCAGTCCGCCGCCGCTTGCGCCGCGAGGGCGAGAGCTTCGAGCATACGCAAGTGTTGCTCACGATAGTAAGCGCGCTGCGCCGCGACCCACTCGTCGTAAGTGCCCTGCATGAAGTCGCCGCGATAGAGGGCGCACGCTTGTTCGTATAACTCGATTTGGCGCGCGTGTTGGCCCGCGCGCCGGGCCGCGGCGGCTGCCATGACCAACTGGTCAAACTCTTCCGTGTCGATGCTGTAAGCGAAATCTTGATTGAGCAGATAGTCGCCGTCGCGGTAGAGCAGGAAGTTTTGCTTGAGCGGTTGGCGACTATTCAACGCTTTGCGGATGTGCGAGACGGTCGGGTGGAAATTCTTTTCCACGGCCGCGAAGTCCGCCTCGCCCCAGAAGGTGTCGATGATGGTGTCTTTGGCCGCGCGCCGATGCCGCCGCGAACTGATGAAGCAGAGGATGTCGCGGGCGCGCTTGGTGGGCCAGGCGTCGGCGGCGAGCGGGCGGGCCGGGTCGCGATAAATCTCGATGGGGCCGAGCAGTTTGAGCGTGAGCTCGGCCGTGGGCTTTGGCAAGACGACGGGCGCGGGTGTGGCGCTGATGAGTTGCGGCGCGTCCGCCTGCGTTGTTGGCGCGGGCACGCGCTCGCGCAAGTCCGCCGGCAGCAGTTCGCCGACTTCGGGTAGCTGGAAGAGCGCGGGCCAGCGTTCGATCTCGCGGTGCAGCCAGTCTTCGTAATCATAGCGTGCGGCGAGGTCGAGGGCACGGCGCAGGTGCGTGAGCAGCGCCGGTTCAGCGCCCGTCTGGTGCTGCGCGGCGGCGAGCGTCAGGCAAGCTTGCGCTTCGTAATAGTAAAGCCGCTGTTCGTGAAAATATTGCCGCACGAGCTCAAGTTCGGCGACGGCGGCGGCGGTCTCGGCTTGCGCGAGCAGGACGCGCCCGCGCGCCAGTCGGGCCGTCTGTCTGCCGGCTTCGTTGCCGGCTTCGGTGCGGGCCGCGATCAAGCGGTCGAGCAGCATGCGCGCGGGCGCAAACTCGCCCGTCTGCAAGTGTAAGAGCGCCTGTTCTTCCTGTACCTCGAAGCGCCAGACTTCAAGCCCGGCCTGTTCGTAGGCGCGCACGGCCAAGGCATAGAACTCGGCAGCACGGGGCGCATCGTTGCGCTTGCGATAAAGATTGCCGTAAGTCTCCAACGCCTCGCCGCTGAGCGCGGTCAGGTTGAAGAGCTGACAGCGTTCGAGCGCCCGCACGAGATGTTGTTCGCAGGCCGCGAGATCGCCGCGATAGAGATGGCAGCGTGCGCTGTTCAGATACGCGGGCACGTCCTGCGGCAACGGCTGCGCTTGCTCGTCGGTGGGGAGCATGCGACGAAACCAACGCAACGCCTCGCCAAAGTCGCCGCGCAGCATGGCGGGCAGCCCCAGATTGTGCGCGATCAAACGCGCGTGAAAATCGTCGTGTCCATGCTCGGCCGCTTGCAACGCTTCACGAAAGGCACGCTCGGCCTCTGTGCGCCGGCCCATGAAGAACAGACACAAGCCGCGCGTGTTGCCGCACTTGATCCGCACCGGCGCGTCGTCGGCTGTGAGCACAACGGCGCGGTCGAGATAGTCGAAGGCGGTCTGGAAGTCACCCCGGCGGCGCGCGATGGTGGCGAGCGAGTGGAGTGCTTCGGCCTCGCCGGTCTGGTCGGCCTGTTCGTGCAGGAGCGCGGCGGCGCGGCGGAACAGACCTTGCGCCGCGTCGTATTCGCCGCGCAAGCGCGCGACCTCCGCCCGGTGCGTGAGCGCACGCGGATACTTTGCGATGACCGCATCGGGAATCGCCGCGACGAACGAGACGAGCGCAGCGAACGCGCCGGTCGCGATCCATTGCGCGCCTTTGGCCGCGACAATTCCAGCGGCGCGGTCGTAATCTTCGGCCGCGAGCAGATGTAGCACAGCCTGTTCCCACTGTTCGTGCGTGCAGAAATAGTCAGCATAGCGCGCATGCTCGGCCGCCACGCCCGCGTGCCCGATGTCCGCGTGCAAGCGGCGGCGCAGGAAGGCGCGGAAGAGCGGATGCAGGCGAAACTCTTCGCCGCGTCCGTCGCTCGCCACGGTGAGAAAGACGTTGCGCCGCACGAGCGTGGGCAGGAGCATCGCACAGTTCGCGCGTGGATGAAGACGCGCGCACACGTCCGCTTCGACGCGCTCAAGGAGCGCGACGTGGAGCAACAGTTGTTGCACCTCCAGCGCTTCGGCGGCAAAAACTTCTTCGGCGAAGTAGTCGAAGATGTCGCGTTCGGACAGGCGCAGGATTTCGCTGAGGTCGGGCGCGGCGCTCGCCGCGCCGCCAACATGCGTGAGCGCCTGTCGTTGCGCGACCTGGCGGACGAGTTGTAGGGCAGTGATCCAGCCGTGCGTGCGCTCGCGATACTCGGCGAGTTGCGCGGGCGTCAGTTCGAGATCGAACACGCGGCGGAAAAGTTCCTGCGTCTCGTCATCGGTGAATAGTAGCTCCGCCCGATCAATGATCGTGAGCGCAGGCTGCGCCCGCAGGCGCGCGAGCGCGAGCGGTGGCACATCGCGCGAGATGATGATGACGTGGAGCACGTCGGGCAAGTAAGCGAGCAAGCGATCCACGACGGCGTGGACGGGCGTCTCCGCGCCGAGATGATGATAATCATCGAGCACGATGATCATCTGTTGCTCGACAAGATCAAGCACCTCGTTCAACAGCACAGCGACAGCGCGCTCCGGTTGTTGCGCGACTTCGGCCGTGGCCTGTTGCAAATAGGCGAGCGTGGCCGCGCCGAAGCCGGCGACGTGTTGCTTGATGCCGCGCACGAGATAGCCGAGGAAGACGAACGGATCGGCGTCCGTCTGATCGAGTTGATACCAGACGAACGGGCGCGCGTGCGTGCGGACGAAATCGGCGACGAGCGTGGTCTTGCCTGAGCCGGCGTTGGCCGTGACGAGCGTGACGGGCTGGCTGAGATTCGTTTGCAGGCGGGCGAGCAAGCGCGGGCGTTGCAGGAGCGCGGGCGCGGCGCGCGGCGGTAGCAGTTTCGTGCGCAGGAAAAAGGCCGGAGGCGCAGTTGTCCCAGCCGTCTGCGACGGCGGCGCAACGCGCGTGCGCGGTTGCGTGTCGGGACGACGCGGCCTATTGCTCATTCAGTTTTGGGCCCATGCGCGGGGCGGTTTACCGCGAACCTTGTGCCGGTCAGACAGTGTCCAAAGATTTCGTCATGTTTGTGCGCCAATGCCTGTGCGCTCTTCAGCCACGCGCGGCGCGGCCCACTTCGTGCGCCACAAGCCTGTTATGTGGTGCGCCAGCGTTACGCCGCGCGGCCATGTGGCGCACGGTTGCGTCGAGCGCCGCCGCGCGCCCGCGTGTGTTGGCGAGCACGGCGGCGGCGGTCTCCGGGGAGAGTCCATAGCTGGCCAGCAAGTCGGCCGCTTCCGCTTGCGTAAACAAGAGCGCTGCTTCATCCAGCACGCTGAGCGTCTGCTTTGAGCGCAGCCGCCAGAGCGGCGCGGGCGGGAGCGTGCGCCCGACCAGCAACACATGCGCTGCCGCCGGCAAGAGCGGCAGCAAGCGTTGAAAGAAGGGGCCGAACCAGTCGGCATCATACACCAGATGCAGATCGTCTATGACCAGCAATAACTGCTCGCGTGCTTCGAGCATGGTCATTTCATAGACGAACGACTCGGCAACGAGCGCGGCCGTGGCCGGCGGCTGTGTGTCACCCAAGAGCGCGAGCGTCTTGCGCCCGAAGCCAGGCGGCTGCGCGTGCACGGCGGCGACGAGATATTGCACAAAGACTTGCAGGTCAGCGTCCGCCGCTTCCACCTTGTACCAAGCGCCGCGCCGGCCTGCGGTGCGCACAAAATCGGCCGCTAACGTTGTCTTGCCCGTGCCCGTGCGCCCGCAGATGATGGTCGCGGCGCAACCGGTGATGCTCTCGCCGAGCGCGCTCAACAGGCGCGGGCGCGACAAACGCGGTGGTTCGTGTGGGATGACAATCTTGTCGCGGACTAAGGTCATCGGTAAGTTCTCTCAACTCTCCTAATGCAAGTAGCAGCCTGCGCGCCCTTCGCCGGGGCACGGGTGAGTCTTGCTATCGTCATTGAGCAGGCAGCAACGATTGGGGGCCACGCAACGGGCCGGCGACGCGCGAGCCATGATATTTATGCCTTGTGGGACTTGAGGAATTCTTGAGATGAGCCGCGCGGTAAGTGCCAATTCGCTCATTAACGCTTTTACAATAAGCGCTTCAACTGATTCTCAAGCGCGGCGAGAGCGTGGCAGAACCGCCGCTGTCGCGCGCGGCTGAAGCCGCTTTGTTAGTTGCTTTCGGATCGGCTTGGCCTTTCGGCGATGCATACGCCATCATGCTCGCGCAAACAGCAGACGCGAGGAGAAAGGCACAGATGACTGAATCACAAATTGCGCCCTATGGCACGTGGCGCTCGCCCATCACGTCGGAGTTGATCGTGCGCGGCGCGGTCGGCTTGAACATGCTCGCGCTTGACCGCGCCGACTGCTACTGGATCGAAGTGCGGGCCGCAGAGGGTGGGCGCAGCGTTATCGTCCGCCGTGCTGCCGACGGCGAGATGCGCGACGTGACGCCGGCCGACTGCAACGCGCGCACGCGCGTCCACGAGTACGGCGGCGGCGACTACTGTGTCCACGACGGCACGGTCTATTTCGTCAACTTTCCGGATCAGCGGCTCTATGCGCAAGCGCCCGCTGCCGCGCCCGTGGCACTCACGCCCGCAGGCGTCGATCTGCGCTACGCCGACATGACCTTCGACGCCGGCCGGCAACGGCTCATCAGCGTGCGCGAAGATCACCGCGCCGCGCCGGAGCAGGAGGCGGTGAACACGCTCGTCAGTCTCAACCTCGACGGCACGGAAGGCGGCGGGCGTGTGCTCGCGGCCGGTTATGATTTCTATTCGTCGCCGCGCGTTAGCCCCGACGGCCAACGCTTGGCGTGGCTCTGCTGGAATCATCCAAACATGCCGTGGGATGGCTGCGAGTTGTGGGTCGTGGAACTTGTGGCGGACGGCACCTTGGGGCCGGCGACGCTCGTCGCGGGCGGGCTTGAAGAGTCTATCTTTCAACCCGCGTGGTCGCCCGATGGCG
Source organism: Pyrinomonadales bacterium (assembly GCA_038322995.1). Lineage (GTDB taxonomy): Bacteria > Acidobacteriota > Blastocatellia > Pyrinomonadales > Pyrinomonadaceae > QHXQ01. The sequence continues at coordinate 18,547 of JBBQGM010000067.1, read as the reverse complement.
TGCTGCATTTCGTCTCGGATCGCAATGGTTGGTGGAATCTCTATCGCGCAGGGCGGGCGACGGATGCGGTGCCGGTGATGGGCGCGGGCGTTGAACTGCTGTGTGAGATGGCGGCCGAGTTCGGCCGGCCGCAATGGGGCTTTGGCCTGTCGGCCTATGCCTTTGCGACGGCGACGCGCATCGTCTGCACGTACATCGAGCGCGGCCTCGCGCGCCTCGCGCTGCTTGATACGGAGACGCGGCAACTTGAGCCGCTGAACGTACCTTACACGGACATCAGTTACCTGCACGCGACGCCGACGCATGCGTTCTTTCGCGCCGGGGCCGCGACCACGGGCGCGGCCATAGTGCGCCGCGATCTGGCCACGGGCGAAACAGAGGTGTTGCGCCGTGGGAGCGACCTAGAGATCGATCCCGCTTATCTGTCTGTGCCTGAGCCGGTGGAGTTTCCGACCGAAAAGGGCTTGACCGCGCACGCCTTCTACTATCCTCCGCGTAATCGCGATTACGCCCCACCGGAGGGCGAACGCCCGCCGCTTCTGGTCAAGAGTCATGGCGGGCCGACCTCGGCGGCGTCGCCCGCGCTCAATCTAGGGATTCAGTATTGGACGAGTCGGGGCTTCGCCGTGCTCGACGTGAATTACGGTGGCTCGACCGGCTACGGGCGCGCTTACCGGCAACGGCTCAATGATCAATGGGGCATCGTTGACGTGGATGATTGCGTGAACGGGGCGCGGCATCTGATCGCGCAAGGCTGGGCAGACGCCGCGCGCTGCGTGATCGATGGCGGCAGCGCGGGCGGCTACACGACGCTCGCCGCGCTCACCTTCCGCGATCTGTTCAAGGCGGGCGCAAGCCATTACGGCGTGAGCGATCTTGGCGCGCTCGTGCGCGACACACACAAGTTCGAGGCGCGCTATCTGGATCGGCTGATCGGGCCGTACCCGGAGCGCGCGGACATCTATCATGCGCGCTCGCCGATCAACTTTACCGACCGGCTCGCGTGCCCGATCATTTTCTTTCAAGGGTTAGAGGATAAGGTCGTGCCGCCGAATCAGGCGGAGTTGATGGTTGATGCGCTCAAGCGCAAAGGTTTGCCGGTCGCCTACGTGCCGTTCGCGGGCGAGCAGCACGGCTTTCGCCGCGCCGAGAACATCAAACGCGCACTCGACGGCGAACTCTATTTCTATGCGCGCATCTTCAATTTCACACCGGCCGACGAGATTGAGCCCGTGCCTATCGAAAATTTGTCAGGCAGCTAAGAGTTACTAAAGCGAAACCTACGACATTGGGACAAAAGACAAAAAGCTTAGCCACGAACTCACACGAAACAACAAGAAATTAATTGGATTTTATTCGTGTTGTTTCGTGTGAGTTCGTGGATCATGTTTTCCTGCTTGTGCCAATCTTCTATGGTTCGATTTAGCTAAAAAAAGAGGTGGCGGATTTGACTCCGCCACCTCGTTAGTTGTCGTGTGAGCCACGAAACCGCAGGTAGAGCTTAGAAGGTGAAGCGCGCCGACATCTGCACCACGCGCGGGTTGCTGCTGAGCACGCGATCCGGTTTCAGGAAGTCCGCCGTGAGCGGGTTGATCTGGTTAAAGGTCGTCAGCCCCGTCGTGCCAACCGGGTCAACCGTGTTGACCGAGCCGGGCACGTACTGCGGATGGTTGAACGCGTTGAAGAAGTCAGCGCGCACCTGAAACGCCCGCGATTCGCCCATCCGGAAGTTCTTGAAGACCGAGATGTCGAAGTTGTTGATGGCCGGCGTCAAGAAGGTGTTGCGTCCGATGGTGGACTGCGCACCGTTGCCGGCCTGAATGTACTTCGCACTCCCGTTGTTGGCCAAGTAGCCGACGGTGCGTTGTGCTGTCGTCAAGGTGCAAGGGGCCGGGCAAGAGCGCAAGAGCGCCGTCACGGCGCTGCCCACGCCTTCCCTGCCACTCGGGTTCAGAATGGCGCGGTCGCCGGCACTGTCGCCGTTCCGGTTGGCGTCGTTACCGCTGCGGATCGTCACCTTCTCGCCGGATTCGGCCGTGTAGGTGGCGGCGAGACTGAAGCCGCCGAGTGCTGTGCGGAGCAGCGCGCTCTCGCTCTTATTGAAGAACGGCACTTCGTAGATCATCGAGGACACGAAGCGGTGCCGGTGATCCAGCGCCGAGTCGGCCCGCTCACGGCGCAGGTTCTGGAAGTCTTCCACGCGGCGCGGACTAAGCACCGTGGAGAAAACCTCTGCCGTCGTGTCGTCGATCAAGTGGCTGTACGTGTAGGCATTGGTCATCTGGAAGCCCTTGGCGAAGCGCCGGGTGACCTGCGCTGACGCGCCGTGATAGGTCGAATTGCCGTTCGAGAGGAACCCGATGAGGTTGCCCCTGTTGAAGCCCGCATTGGCGTAGCGCGGCACAAAGTTAGAACGCGCTTCGATGGTCGCCAGCGTCAACCCCAGCCCATCAATCGTCGCTTGCGACGGAGCGCTTAAGAAGGTCGGCAGCCCGAAGCGGCCGTCTTCCGGCGCAACCTTGGCTTGCCGGTTGATGCGATTCTGGGTCAACAGGTGAATACCCCGCGTGCCGAGATAGCGTACCTCAACCGACCAGTCCTTCAAGAACTGGCGCTGGATACTGCCCGTCCACGTGAGCGAATAGGGCACTTGCTGATCAGGAATGAACGAGCCGGTGACGGAACGCGCCGTGGCCGGGTCGGTCAGTCCGCCCGTGACGGTCGGCGGGATGCCGCCGCCTGCCAGGAAGTTCGTCCTCGAACCCTCGGTATCAACGTCAATCGTCTGCTGCGCTTGCGGCGGACTCGACAGGATGTACAAGTTGTCGAAGATGTAGTCGTAGCCCATCGAGAAGCCGCCGCGAATCGAGCTCTTACCGCTTGAGCCGAAGATGCGGCCGAGCATCCCCTCGGAGTAATTCGGCGAATAGGCGAAGCCGACCTTCGGCGCAAAGTTCTTCTTCTGCGTCTTCGGCTCGCCGAACGTAATCAGTCCGGGCACCGAGGAGATGGCGTTCGCCGCCTGGAACTTGGCGCCGAGCGGCACTTCTTGATAGGAGTAGTTAACGCCCAGGTTGAGGGTTAGGTTCGACCGGACGCGCCAGTCGTCTTGCACGAAGCCGTAGAAGAGTTTCTGGTTGCCGTAGTAAGTGTTGCCGCCGACGTTGCGCTCGCCAAACTCCGGGCTTAAGTCGCGCAGGAAACTCTCCGTCGCCAGATACTCATAGTCACCGCGCTCGCGCTGGACGAAGCGCTGCGGCGAGATGATATCGCGGAAGTCGCCGCCGAACTTGAACGCGTGGTTACCTGTCAGGTACGTGATGTTGTTCACGACCTGATAGTTGTTCTCGATGCCGGATTGCGGGGCATTCCCGTCGGGGCCGATGTTCACGCCGAGATCATCCAGCGAGAGATTCGGGAAGGCATCGAGACCGGGGAACGTAAAGCTCGGCACCGGGAAAGCAGCCGACGAACGGCGGAACGCGATGCGTGTCTCATTGATCACGTTCGACGAGAAGTTGTGCAACAGCGTCGCGGAGAACAGGCGCTGCTTGCTCGGCAACGAGACAAAGAAGATGGGCAGGTTCGCCGAGTTATCAATGTCAGAGCCGTTGGTCATCGTGAAGCGGAAGCGGAGTTGCGTCGCCTGGCTCTGGTTGTAGTCGAGATTGATGACCGCGTGATTCTGTTTGAAGAAGTTCGGTGCGGCGAACGACACAGTGCCAATCGGGATCAAGGCCAACTGGCCGGCCGGGCAAGCGCCAACGCCGCCGACACGCGGCACGCGACAGACCTCAATCGTCCCGGCATCGTTGCCCGGAGCCACGGGCAGGAACTGATTGAACACCGCCAGATTTCTGGCGGACAGCCCCGGAATCGAATTCAGGGTGGCGAAGCCGGCCGCCGTCGGCGTGGCGATGCCGCCTGCCGATGACGCGCTCCCGGTCTGGAGCCGTTCATACGAGAAGAAGTAGAAGAGTTTGTCCTTCAGATCGATGAGTTTGCCGCCGTTGTCGCCGAACCAAGGGATGACCACGCGCCCGCTGTTGTTGAAACCGCCGCGGAAATAGTCCGAACGCGGCAGATAGGTGGTGCCGGCGACGTTGCGCTCGCGCACGACCGTCGGCTTCTGAATGTTGTCAATCGCGTTCAGGTAGCGATTGCGGAAGAAGCCGTAGGCCGTCCCGTGGAAGTCGTTCGAGCCGCTCTTGGTAACGGTCAGGAACTGCCCACCGTTGGAGCGCCCAAACTCGGACGAGAACTGGTTCTGCAAGAGCGAGAACTCAGCGACCTCTTCCGGCGAGATGTAGCTTTGCGGGCCCGTGACCGACTTGTCATTGTTGTCCACGCCATCGAGCACGAAGTTATTGTTGCGCGGCCGTTGTCCGCCCACCGAGCCGCCCGTGCCGACGCCGACGCCGCCCGAGCTGGTCACGCCCGGCGCGATCAGCGACAGGTTGTTGACGCCCGCGCCGCCGAGGCTCGTCTGCGCGAGTTCGACCACCTGGCGCGCGCTGAAGCTCTTGGACAGGTTGGCTGTAGTGGTGTCGACGAGTTCTGCGCCGCCGGCCGTCACTTCGACCGTTTCACCGATGCCGCCGATAGTCAATTGTGCCGGCACGTCGGTCGTCTGACTGACCTGCACGCGCACCTCGTTGACCGTCAAGGACTTGAACTGCGGCGCTTCGACCGTGATGGTGTAATCGCCGACGAGTAAATTGTTGAAGGCGAAGTCACCTTGATCGCCCGTTTGGACGGTCGTCGCGGTGTTCGTCGCTTTTTGGTTGAGTGTCACTTTCGCGTTCGGCACGACTGCGCCGTTTTGGTCGGTGACGATGCCGCGCACGTTGCCCGTTGTTGACTGCGCATGCGCCGACAACACACAGGCCAGCACGAGCATGATCATCCCGGCTGCTTGAGTGAGTTTGCGATAACTAGCCATTGTTTAAGTCTCCTGTTTCAGTTGCAAAACCCATTAATGTTTGGAGGAGCTGAATTGCATTCCGCGCCACTGCTTAACAGCAACTACCATTCCTCTATAAAGCGACGATAACTTAACGGCGATCCGTAGCCGGGTAAACGATGCAATATAAACGGGTTAATAGAATATTTGGGTAGCATCCACCGGCTCGCGGTAGCGCCCATGTCTCCAATGCTTTGGAAAGGCCGTTCAAAAAAATGGATACCAAATTTATCGCCGGTACGGGCGCATCGGGCCAGTAACTAAAACGCGCTGGTTAGGAGGGTGAACCTCACGTCGCGGCTGCATCATGAATCCAGCGCACACCTCAGGCACACACGGTCATCCGCCGATGGTGAAACTCAAGCCACGGGCCGCAACCGGCGCGTGGGTGCGCCGGCGAGTGTATGCGCGGGCAGCAAAATGACTGTTGTCTGCTGTGGCTAACGGGATTATATTGAGCGTCAGCTTGTACCGCTTGGAGGCCTCCCATGTTCCATCGCCCTGAATCGTTCCCGTATTACGGCGCTGTCCGGCTGGCGGCGCTTGGCTGTCTATTGTTGCTGCCGACCGCGCTTCATGCACAGCAAGAAGGTTTGACGCGCACCGAGATGCGGCGCATGCAGGATCAGACAATGCGCGACCGCGAGTACGCGCTCTACCATGCCGGGGAGATGCGTGCGCGGCAAGAGAAAGCAGCCGCCGTCAACCTGCTGCCGCAGATGCGCGAAGATTTTAAGCAATTGCAACTGGTCAATAACGGGTTAATGATGCAGGTCGTCGCGGCCAAGGCGTTGGACTACAAACTGATCGCGCAGGCGATGGGCGAAATTAAGAACCGGGCCGCGCGCCTCAAGGACAATCTCGTGCTGCCGCAACTTCAGGCGGCTGCGGAGAACACACGCAAGGATAAAGCGCCGGACGCGACCACGGACGCGGCGCAGCTTAAGCTTTCATTGTTCAAGCTTGATAGCTTGATCATGAGTTTTGTCAAAAACCCACAGTTTACCAGCGCCAACACGCTGGTCATGACGCACGCCGAGCAAGCCGGCCGCGACCTGCGGGACATCATCGAACTGAGCCGCACGATCAGAAAGAGCGCGCAACAGGTGGGCAAGTGACCTGGCGCGGGCGCGACTGTGCCTAAATACCGCGCCCAACCGGGCCAAGCAAAAGGGGCGTCCTTGAACACAAGGACGCCCCTTTCATTTGTTACCCGGCTTCGGCTTTAGCGCCGCGCCGTGGCGTTCGCCTTCAGGTGCGCGTCGAACCAACTGCTGACCGTGTTGTACCAGAGCGCGGAGTTCTGCGGCTTGAGAATCCAGTGGCCCTCGTCGGGAAATTCAAGCAGCTTCGATTCGACGCCCATCTTCTGGAGCGCCGTGAAGAGTTGTAAGCCCTGATCGAAGGGCACGCGGAAATCCAACTCGCCGTGGATTACCAGCAGCGGCGTTTTGAACTGCTTGACAAACATGTTGGGCGACCAGCGTGTGTACAACTCCGGATTGTCCCACGGCGTGCCCTTAAACTCCCATTCAGTGAACCATAACTCTTCGGTCGCGCCGTACATGCTTGTCAGATTGAAGACGCCCGCGTGTGAGACAAGGGCCTTGAACTGGAAGCGCGGATCGTCGTTATGTCCTTCAAGCCAGTTCACCATGTAGCCGCCATAAGAACCGCCCGCCGCGCCGATGCGCTCCTTGTCCACCAGTCCCGACTCAAGCACGTGCGCCACGCCGTTCATAATGTCCATAACGACCTTGCCGCCCCAATCGCCGGAGATGTCGTTGGTGAACTGCTGCCCGTAGCCGGTCGAGCCGCGCGGGTTTGGCAAGAAGACCGCGTAGCCTTGGGCCGCGAAAATTTGCGGGTTCCAGCGATAGCTCCAACTGTCGTTCCACGCGCCCTGCGGCCCGCCGTGAATCAACACGATGAGCGGATACTTGGCTCCCTCCCTGTACCCGGCCGGCTTCAGCAGCCAGCCGGAAACTTTCGCGCCTGCCGCGCCCGTCCATGTCTCTTCCGTGGCCGCAGGCAGATCGAACCCCGCGATGAATTTGTCGTTCTCATGCGTCAGTTGTTTGACCGCAGCCGGCCCGTTACCGACGTTGAGACGATAAATTTCCGCCGGGCGCGCGGCCGTCGAGCGCGTGAAGACGAGCATGTTGCCGTCGGCTGAGACTTGCACGTCGTCGTTAAAGCCTTCGGCGATCTTCTCCATCTTACCGTCGGGCAGGTGGACGCGAAAGACGGGTTGCCGTCCGCGCTCGCCTGAGACGAAGAAGATGTGGTTGCTGTCGCGCGTGAACGCGAAGCCTTCCACATAAGCGTCATACTTCGACAATAACTCGCGTGTCTGCTTCGTCTGTCGGTCGTAGAGCAGCAAGCGCCAGCGGTCGCTCTCGAAGCCGGGCGTCTCTTGCGAACGATAGGCGATGTAACGGCCATCGGGCGAATAGAGCGGCGACGCATCCGCGCCCCTGTTCGCGCCCGTCAACAGGCGCGCTTCGCCACCCGCCACCGGCACAACGAAGATGTCGCTGTTCGTCGAAGTCGCCTCGCCCTTCTCCGTGTTGCGCACAAACGCCAACTCTTTCGCGTCGGGCGAGAACGCATAGTCCGCCGGCCCGCCCAAGCTGAACGGCGGCGCATCGTAATCGCCCGGCGTCACGTCGCGCGCCCCGCCGCCATCCGCCGCCACCACGAACACGTGCGTGCGCTGCCCGCCCTTCCATGTTGTCCAATGACGATAGAGCAGCCGATCAATCGTCCGCGCCTTTATCTTGCTCGCTGCCAGGTCGGCCCCGCGCTGTTTGTTGCAATCGTCGTTCGCACACTCAGGATAAATGTCCGAGACGAACGCGAGCATCCGCCCGTCCGGCGACCACACGGGCGCGTCCGCATCGGTCGAGATCGTTGTCACCTGTCTGCGCGCCCCGCCCATCGTATCCATCACCCAGATTTGCCCGCCGGTCACGAACGCCAGCCACTTACCATCCGGCGACCAACGCGGCTGGCTCGCCGAACTGTCGCCGGTCGTCAACTGCTTCGCTTCGCCGCCGTCAACTGAGAGCAAATAAATCTGCGTGCGACTCCGATTCGCTGTCTTGTCCGGCACGGCCACGCTGTACGCGACCCACTTGCCGTCCGGCGACAACTGCGGATCGCCCACGCGCCGCACCTGCAACAGATCATCAATCGTCAGCGAACGCGCGATCCCGGCCGCGGCGCAACCGCACGCCACGCACGCCAGCGCCAGCGCGCACATCATCGTCTGACAGACAAAACGCTTCATAAATTTCTCCTTAAATTGGTGGGGAGCATGTTCGGGAACTGCCGCAGAATTTAGCACAGAAGGCGTTTACGCAACTAGCCAAACTCTATACTGCGCTTTGCCATCGAGTGCGCCGCCGGGGTCAGTACCACCCGCCGTAAGCAGGCGGATAGCGCTGCCGCGACTAAGACCGGCCCGCTTGCGGCAGGTGGTGCTGACCGGCAAGTTTGACTTGACGACGCAGGAGCGTGGCTCGCATAATCGGCGACGTCAACATTAAAGCCCCCTTACAGACGATTGCCCCGAGCGTTAGCCCTCCCGGCGGAACTTTTGGAATTCACGGAGTAAATCATGAGGTTGTGTTTGTCGGTCGGTGCGCGGGCCACGTGCGGCGCGCAAGTGTGGGTGTCGGTGTGTGCGGCGGCCGGGCGTTTGTCGTATCGGCGCGCGCTCTTGTTGACGGCGTTGCTGTCTATGTTAACGATGAGCGCCGCGGCGGCGACGCTGCCGAGCGGGTTTACGGAGACACAGATCACGGGGCTGTCGGCTCCGACAGCGATGGCGTTTGCGCCGGATGGGCGGCTGTTCGTGTGTCAGCAGGGCGGGTCGTTGCGCGTGATTAAGAATGGCGCGTTGCTGGCGACGCCGTTCGTGACATTGACGGTTAGTTCGGCGGGCGAGCGCGGGTTGCTCGGCATCGCGTTCGATCCGAACTTTGCGACGAACAATTTTCTGTACGTCTATTACACGGCGACGACGCCCGCGATACACAATCGCGTCAGTCGCTTCACGGCGAACGGCGACGTGGTGGTCGCGGGCAGCGAGTTGGTCATCATCGATCTCAACAATCTGTCGAGCGCGACGAATCATAACGGCGGCTCGATCCACTTCGGCCTGGACGGCAAGCTCTACATCGCGGTCGGCGAGAACGCCAACTCGGCCAACTCGCAGACGTTTGCGAACCTGCTCGGCAAGATGCTGCGCATCAATCCCGATCCGGCGAATCTGATCCCGTCCGACAATCCTTACTTCAACGATGCGAACGTGACGGGCGTCAACAAAGCGATCTGGGCGTTGGGCTTGCGCAACCCTTATACGTTCGCGTTCCAGCCGGGCACGGGGCGCATGCTCATCAATGACGTGGGGCAGAACACTTACGAAGAGATTGACGAGGGCGTCGCGCATTCCAACTACGGCTGGCCGACTTGCGAAGGCTTAGTCTGCGGCGGCACTGCGCCCGCAGATTATCGCGCGCCCATCTACGTCTATGCACATTCGACGGGCACGCCGACCGGCTGTGCCATCACCGGCGGCGCGTTCTACAACCCGCCGACCGTGCAGTTCCCTAACACTTACGTCGGGCAATTCTTCTTCGCCGACTTCTGCGGCAACTTCATACGCTACATCGATCCCAACACCGCGCCGCCGATTCCTGCCTCGACGAGTTTTGCCACCAACGTCTCCGGGCCGGTTGACCTGCAAGTCGCCAGCGACGGCAGCCTGTGGTATCTCGCGCGGAACACGGGCAGCGTCGGGCGTGTGCAGTATCCGGCGGGGCAAGTGCCGCCGACGATCTCGCAGCACCCGCAGAGTCAGAGCGTCGTCGTCGGCCAGACCGCCACGTTCACCGTCGCCGCGACGGGCGCGACGCCGTTCAGTTATCAATGGCAGCGCAACACTGTGGACATCGCGGGCGCGAACGCGGCAAGCTACACCACGCCGCCCGTCACGCTCGCCGACAACGGCGCGCAGTATCGTTGCATCGTCACGAACGCTTTCGGCAATGCCACATCGAACAGCGCGACGCTAACCGTGACACAGAACGCACCGCCGACGGGCGACGTGCTGATCAGCGAGTTCCGCAACTACGGCCCCGACCCGCAAGGCCCCGACCCAAGTCTGATCGGCGCGAAGGACGACTTCGTCGAGTTGTACAACAACACGAGCGCGGACATCACGGTCGCCACCACGGACGGCTCGGCCGGCTGGGCGCTCGTCTCCGCCGACGCCACCACACTATTCGTCGTCCCGAACGGCACGGTCATCCCCGCACGCGCGCACTACCTTGCCGTCAATCCGGCCGAGTACAGCCTCAACGCTTACGCGACCGGCAATATAAACTTCAGCGCAGACCTCACGCAGGGCATCGCGCTGTTCAAGACGGCGACGCCGGCCAACTTCAACGTCGCCACACGCCTCGACGCCGTCGGCTTCAGCAACGACACGGGCTTCCTCGCCAGCCTCGCGCACGAAGGCACGCCCCTGCCGGCTTACACCACCGCAGCCGTCGCGGGTGAGCAGTTCAGCTACGTGCGCCGGCTGCACACCGGCACGTCGCAGGACACGGGCGACAACGCCAGCGACTTCGTCCGCGTCTGTACCTGCATCACGCAGGCGGGGCAACCGCAGGGCATCCTCGGCGCACCGGGGCCGGAGAATCTCGCAAGTCCCATTCAACGCAACGCACAACTCAAAGCATCGCTCATCGAGCCGCAACAACCCTCGACCGCCGCGCCCAACCGCGTGCGCGACACGACGGCGAACGTCTGTAACGGCGGCACAGCACCGAGCAACTGCACGTTGGGCACGCTCGACATTCGCCGCCGTTTTAAGAACAGCACCGGGCAAGCCGTCACTGCTCTGCGCTTCCGCGTCGTGGACATCACGACCTTGAACACACCCAACCCCGGCGGCGCACAAGCCGACCTGCGCCTGCTCACCTCCGGCGATCTCCCGCTCACCACGAGCCTCGGCAATCTAACTGTCAAAGGCACAGTCATCGAACAACCGCCCACACAGCCATCGGGCGGCGGCTTAAATACGAGCGCGGTCGTCAACCTCGGCGGGCAACTCGCGCCCGGCGCAAGCATCAACATACACCTCCTGCTCGGCGTGCAGACCGGCGGCAGTTTCCGCTTCCTCGTCAACGTCGAAGCCGTGACGGCCGCCTCCGCGCTCGGCAAAGGCACACTCCTCCGCGCGCCGCGCGCCGTCACCAGCGGCCTCTGTCCAACATGCAAAGCGGCGGGCAAGCTGTGACGAACGAACACAGCGCGGGCAGGCTTTAAGAGCCATAGACTGAAACGACAAAGGGCGATCACCATGATCGCCCTTTGTCGTTTTTAATCCAAATCGCTCGCGCCCCGTTTCAGCAACGAACAGGCTTAAGAGCCACATAAACAGTGCTCACAAGGCTACGTTGTTGATGAACTGAATTTATTTCCCATGGCTAGAGAGGCTGTGAAGTAGGATATCACCCGCACCACAGTTGCCACAGGAAGTACCTTTCGTCCCTATTGATATTAGCGATTGATACAAGCAATATCATACTTGTCTACTAAGCGCGCCAGTGCAAAATTCTTTCGCGGAATCATAGAGGCAATAGTTCGCTGATTAGGCTCAAGCTCAATATCTTTAATGAGGTTGCCAGCGATCATCTCAACTATGTTTGCATTTACTGCATTCCCCAATGCCTTGAAAGCTTTTGTCGATGCTTCGGGAAGATGCTCAAGATCGTCCATGCTCTGAAGACGCGCGCACTCTCGCTCGGTCATATAGCGATTCTCCCATGCGATGATCGGCACTTGCGTCACGGTCATGGCAATTAACGATGGCGCAGTAGTCGGTCTCTTAACACGCACGCCGGAAGCTCGGAACTGAATAACAAGCCTCCAGATGTCCCGCTTCTCTCCCTGACAGTTCCATTCGAATTTTTGTAGGCTCGGCGGAAATTCAATAATCCGCGGTAGCCAGAGTTTTAGAAGCCTTTTATGCTCTTGGTAAAACTCCCTGTTCTGTCGGATAAATTGAATCTTCCAATTAGGGAATCTCTGCGTTTCAGACCGAGCATAAGAAGGAAGCGCATTCATTCGTTCGCTAGGAGAAACATCACGAAGAAGCTTGCTATGACTTCCTCTAAAGTGACATAGTCTTCTCGTCCCTAAAGCAAAAGGAGTTGTTTCCTCATACGGATAATCTGCTCCGAACTCCATTGACCAGATAGGGAACGACGGAAGAGCCGCATCTTTGGGAAAGTGATCAAGAAAGTCCTGCCAGACCATTAAGCATTTACGAACCTGCGGTGATAACAGTCGTTTACCTTGAGGATGACGGTTTAAGATTGGAAGAAGCGATAACCTAACATCGAGCTTTTTCTCAGGCCAGTTGAAATCAGCCAGCCCTAGGCGACTCCCAACTAAAAAGATTCGCTCACGTATTTGAGGTATGCCGAACTGGTGAGGGGACAAGTGTTCATGCTTTATGTCGTACCCGAGTGCGCGAAGTTGATTCTCTAGCGCACGCCATGTACCGCCGTTATTATGCCGTCCAAGATTAGGCACATTTTCAAGGATGATATAGCGCGGCTCATGACACTGGACAATGCGTAGGACATGCTCAAACAAATCTCCCCATCTAGGGCAGTCGAAGCCTTGCTGGTCGCCTGCTTTGGAGAAGGGCTGACATGGACATCCGGCACAGAGAATATCGTGGGGCGGAATACTGCTTACAGGGATATTGCGTATGTCTCCATCAGGCCTGAATCCGAAATTCCTATCATAAAGGTCACGCAAATTATCATCTAGTTCGCTAGCGAAAACACACTCGTGACCGAGACGCTTCAGGGCAAGATGGAACCCCCCGAGCCCGGCGAACAGATCAATAAATCTCATTCGTCAGTCTCACTTTCATATCCATATATGACAACGCAAATAGTCGAGCCTCATTGACGAGCATTAACTGCTCTCGCTATTAGGCTGGCATCTTTCTTTAACAGTAACCCCCCGCCACAGCTTACAGCGCAAAATCAACTCGTGCTGCGTATCGCGGCGACGGTTATTGCGCTTTGTGCGAGAGCTTGCTTCGGACGCTGGCTTGAGGCTAGTGAAAGATGGCACTTTGCGCGGCATTGCTCAGACATCGCGGTTCGGTAACTTAATAACTCGTGGCTCACACCATGCAATGATGCGCTTCTTTAATGAATCGGAAATCCACTCCTCTTCCCTACCGACAACGGAAAGCAGTCGGTAACGGTCTAAGAGCAGCCCGTCAACAAGATTGCAATTCCTCCTAAATTCGTCTTCAAGAAAAGCGAATGGGGTTGCAAAAGCTTTTTTCGGGTCTGCTGTAAACTGAACAATCTGCGTCCATATTCTCAGACTAGGCGTGTGTAGCTTTCCCTCCCAATCACCGCCACTCGCGCATTGCATGAGATATACGGGCACACCGACCCTGTTATCTGGGAAAGGGCGGTAGCACAGCAGATCAAGTCCAGCGTCATTAGCTCTTGGGCGAGTCCATGGCTCTAATTCTTTTTTAGATTCCCCAAGCAGGCTTGCAACAGCTTCAACAACATCAGCAAGCTTATTAGGAGTTGTCCGCGTCCACCCTGTTGGGTGAACTCGCCATCCATGAAACAGCTTTTCTAATGCCTCTTTTGTAAGCTCCTCAAATAGCGCACCTTGCTCATTGTAATCACTCCCGAATTTCTGTGCCCATTCCCTATGCCACTTGGCAAGGGCTAGAAGAACACAAAAACTATGCGCGGGTGTATCTTGCCATGATAAATATTGGCGCGTAATACGACGACCGTTGATCGTGAACGATACGCCATCGCCAACGCAGAACGCACGCCGCTCCAATATTGTCCATGCCTTTTCAACTATCTCTGCTGCCTTATCTTGGTCGTCATAAATATAATCTTCACAGAGAGCATCAACAACGTCTGTTGTTGATAGTTCTTCCTCAACGAATAAAATGCTACCTTCAATCCAATCGCAGAGGACATCAAGCGCAATATTATCTTTATTGATAGATCGAGATATGCCCCTTGTTGGTATTCCCAGCATTATTTTTCATCCCTGTCCAAGCTAGCCCGGATGTCAGGAAAGATGCGGAGGAGTTGATAAGCATCAGCTCCTAATCTCTCAACAGCAAGCTGAAGCTTTTTCGACTTAGCATGTAGATGCGCTCGTGACAATGCCAACTCGATATTGTCTGCTGATTTCTCAATGAGCTTAATTATCTCTGGCTCATCGCCTCCTGCCATTCGATAGGCGACCACGAAGTTTGGTTTTTCGGAACGCTCAAGATATTGGACAGCATTAGGGCTTTCCAAGATCATGCCAAAATCCTCTACATCGCGGGAATCCGGTAGTAGTGGTGGATGCTCATCATCAACACCGAACAGCCAGAGCGCAAAATTAGTGAGTGCTTTGAGATGGTTCTTCGGTACAGGAGTTTTTGCTTTTTTAGGATCGGCCTGAATATCTATGTGAAGATACTTTTGCACGCCCTCTGTGCGAAGAGATAGATACATGACGCTAAATCTTTTCTCGATTTTCTCTACTGGAACAGCTTCAACCGTATCCTCAATCTGTAACAGCAAGCGGTAAGAGATGTAGTTCTGGCGAACTGCCTGCGTCTTGCTCCCGATCTTCCTCATGACCTCAACGTAATCCATGCCACGGTCATCTATCAGGTGAGAGATGTACTCAGCCTTCTCCGCAGGCTTCCACTCCTTAATACCTGTGACGTGACGGAATCCAAGAAAGGCTTCTACCTCCTGACGGGAGCCGATCTCGATGTACGGAATTCTGGTGAATAAGTCTCGCGATGGCCTGCCGCTCTCAGCAATCTCTGTCCACTTTCGAGAAGCGGGCTTTCCGTCCAACGCATCACGAAGGAGAATCAGTGCCGCTAGTCGGCGATTACCCTCAATAACAACAAGGTGAATCTTGCCATACAACTTTTCCTTAGTGACTAACAAAGCCTCATGCGTCCAGAAGCCACCGCTCTCTAAAAACGAGACTGCTAGTTCATCTAGCGTCCAGTCCTTCATAAGATCGAGGACTTTCTCTTGAGAGACATTAGACCCAGTATTATTGCGACCCAAACGGGGATTCATTGGATCAAGACAAAGCACATCAAGCTTCGCGTAATGAATTTGTGTACCGATTGCCACATTGACCCCATTCGTTAGTTGGCGCGCGAGCCTTGGCCGTCACTGGTGGTCGTCCGACCGAGCGCTCACGCATAAGCTAAATGTTTTTCTCGAAAATCGAACGAGCTTTACTGAAGCAGGTAGATGGTAACTATCCAACTCGGATCATCTGGCGCACGCGCGACGATGTCACGCCGAGCATCAGCGCGGCCTCTTCCGTCGTCATTTGTTTTAAGTCTCCATTCATGGCCCGAATCCTACCGCAAGGAGCTTACAATGTAAATTTCTTCGTGCGTAATGTCCGCCGCTTTGGTCACTGTGATTGAGCGTAACTGCGGCTGTGCATGTCGGCATTGCGGCGCAACTTCAAGCGGCATAAGCGCACTGATCGGTTTGTGAGTGAATATATGTGCGAAGCGAAACAAGCGCTTGAGTCGCGCCCATAGGCCATTGTGATTGTTGATGCACCCGGCACGACTCGAACGTGCGACCTTCTGATCCGTAGTCTAAAACGGCTGTTCTCTTGACGTTGGCTGTGTGCTGAAGAGTGCCTATTTATTAGGTCTTTGTCTTCAGCTATAATGCCTGTGTACGGTTGACTATTGCCCTGTTTTGATGAGTTGGCACACAACTGGCACACAACCAATCTGCATTTTCACAAGAGCCTCGAAAGCTTTTAGGGCATTCTATGAAGTTATTTAGTGGGGAATATGAACCGGCAAATCATAGGTTATCAATTAACAATGCCCGCATATATTTCCTCACGGCTGTACGTAATCATATCCCAGAAGTGTTAGAAGAACTTTATGAGCATCATCTACCACTTTACCAGAAAGTTGGGAAGCCTTCAGTGAAATGGCGACAGCTAGAAATTGGACAAGGAGAGATTAGAGAACTTCGAGACAATATACTTAATTGGGCAAAGCATTGGCGGCTAGAGGCTGAATGGTGTTTAGAAGTAACTCTCACTACTTTGTATTATTGGAGTTGGTTTGATTATAAGGGAAAACCCGACTTACTAATGTGGCAAGGTAGCGGGAATGCTTGGACGGCCGTCCTTGACCATCATGAGCGTGCGCTCTTTTTTGAGCATTCCGGTTGGGAGCCAACTTTAGACACTCGCAAAAAGATTAAAGACGAGGTAAGCCTTGCATTCAATGAACACTTGGAAAAGTACCTCGATTACATCGAATCCATTGCTGCACAGCGCGGCTTTGTAAAGTCAAAGCAAAAGAATGAAATTGAACACTTTGACTGGCTGGCTTGTTTTCAAGTTAAGGGCATGTCTTACGAAGAGGTAAGAGATATGTTCAAACACGGAGCCACTGCTGAGCAAATGCCATATCTTAGCGACGATACAAAAGCCTTTAGGCAAGCCATCAATGCCCTAGCTCGCTTCATAAGCTTACCTTTACGCACCGATGGCACACGACCCGGAAGACGAAGCAAAGTTAAATAAATCAAAACACTTCCTGCCTTAACGAACCCTAATCGGATTTTTTCACAGTTAGGTCTGAAACTTCCTTTTTTCTGATCTGTTGTTGTTGTTAGATCGCGTTGGAGGTTAATTCAATGCGATTGCTTACAGCTAAACAAGCATCTGTGGTCTTACAGGTGACGCTTCCGCGCGTTTACGAACTCGCAAGAGGAATCTTCCCGCCGGGTGTTGTGGTCAGAATGGGGCGGCAGGTTCGGTTTAGTGAAGAGGCGTTACGCGAGTGGGCAGCACGCGGCGGTAGCCTTCAACCACGTGCAGCACAAGATGGGATACAAGATGCCGCTTGATGATAACGCGGTCTAGTTTGTTGGCGACTTAGGATTTAAGAGGGCTTAATGATGATGTATCCCTTGCCGCTTGAGGTGGCACGCTCTTACTTGCGGCGCGTCTGGATGCCGCTGCCCGTACCATATCGCGCAAAGAATCCCGGCTTTTCCGGCTGGCAGAATTTCACTGTGACCGAAGCTGATCTGCACCTACATTTCAATGGTCAGCCACAAAACATTGGCGTCTTGTTGGGCAAGGCATCGGGTGATCTTGCTGACGTTGATCTGGACTGTGCGGAAGCCGTCGCGCTTGCGCCGCATTTCCTACCTGTTACCGGCGCGACATTCGGCCGCCAGTCAAGACCGCGTTCACATTGGTTATACGTCGCACCTGTTCCTAGTAAAGTTACATATTCAGACCCGGTAACGGGTAAACGCCTTGTCGAAATATTGACCAACGGGCAACAGGCTATCTTTCCCGGCAGCACGCATAAAGATACCGGCGAGGCTATCCAATGGTATGAAGAGGGCGAACCCGCTCACGCTGCCGCAGCCATCCTGCTTCATGTGGTTAATCGCTTGGGGGCGGCCACACTACTGACTTGTCACTGGCCGCAAGTGGGCAGCCGACAAGATGCCGCGCTCGCGCTTGCGGGCGGATTGCTGCGCGCCGGCTGGTCAGAAGAAGAGACGGCGCATTTCATCGCAGCTATTTGTGCTGTGGCGGGCGATGAAGAGACGCGCGCACGTATCCAGACCGCCCGCTACACCCTACAGAGGTTAGCTGCCGGAGAGCAGGCGACCGGCTGGCCGACACTTGCCAAGCTTATTGACCCGCGCATCGTTGATAAGGTGCGCGAGTGGTTAGGCGTGCGCGTTAATGAGGCGCAAGCGCAACCCGGCAAAGAGGCTGCACCGTTGCCATGGCCGAAGTTACACCCGGCGGCCCTGTCCGGTATGGCGGGCGATTTCGTCGGCTTAATCGAGCCGCACAGCGAAGCCGATCCCGTTGCCTTGCTCGTGCAATTCCTGCTCGCCTTCGGCAGTCTCATCGGGCGCGGCCCGCACTTCGTTGCGGAAGCCGACCGGCATTATACGAACCTGTTCGCGGTCTTGGTCGGCGACACTGGCACAGGCCGCAAGGGCACGTCTTGGGGACAGGCGAAGCGTGTCTTTGAGGCCCTTGACGAGACGTGGGCGCGCGATTGTATAGCGGGCGGCATGTCTTCCGGCGAGGGGCTGATTTACAATGTGCGTGACCCTACAATCTCGACTAAGCCGATCATGGCCGGTGGCGAAAACATAGGTATAGACACATTTAAGATGGTAGATAAGGGCGTTGAAGACAAGCGCCTTCTGGTCTTTGAAGGTGAGTTTGCTTCCGTCTTGCGGGCGCAGGGGCGCGATGGCAACACTCTTTCGATGGTCATACGGAACCTGTGGGATACGGGCAATGCCCGGTCAATGGTCAAGACCGCGCCGACGCGCACGACGGGCGCACACGTCTCCATCATCGGGCATATCACGAAAGATGAACTGCGCAGTTGTCTGGACGGTGTAGAGTCTGTCAACGGCTACGTCAACCGCTTCTTATGGGTGTGTACGCGGC
>JBBQGM010000066.1:0-29598 GCA_038322995.1 Pyrinomonadales bacterium | reverse complement strand
AGCCGCGCACAGAATCTTACTGGTTTGAGCATACGCGCGCGACGAACCGTTGCTAGAAATAACTCGTAGCTTCGGCTGCACCTGCATTATGTCGCAACACATCGCTATACAAAGAGAGACACAGCCGCGCCCGCCCAAGCGGGGCAGCCAACCGCGCCCGCTCGCAGGCTTCCTGATCGCCGGGGCGGCACTCGCTGTGTTGTTCGGCTTGGCCGCGCTCAAAGGGCGCGTGCCGCAGACACCAGAAGACAAAAGGGGCTAAGTATGTCAGCACAAGGAATCGCAACAGACGCACAGAGGGTGAAGGATAATTTCACAAGCACCGCGCCCGGCGGCTTGGTCACAACGGACAAGGCCGAGTCGGTGCTCCAGACCATCGATGAGTCAACGCAGCAGTCAACGGGCGTGAGCCTGTTTCACATCCTGACCATCGGCTCCATCGGCGCTTCGCTGGCGCTCTTCTTCAGCGGCAACAAGCAGGCCGGCATCTTCGTCGGGCTGTGGCCGCCGACGTTCCAAGCGCTCAAGTCGGTGGTGGACAAGCACAAGACTCGCTAATTGATTAGCGTTTGTGCTTATAAGCCAGTGCGGGCGCGGCCGTCACGTAACGGCCGCGCCCGCGCTGTTTTTACAGGTGTTATGTTGAAAGTGCGCTGGGCGCATTGCTAGAAGAGTTGCTGCCACCGGGCATGTATGAACAGGGCAGCGAATCTTACTTCTGAAAAGGTGTGCCGGTTTAGGGTACGTTTAGCGTCTACCCTGTCGGACATACCATTTCTCAAATGCCCTTTTGCGATTCAATCCTAGCGTTTGATTTTTGTGAGCCAGCCGCGAATCTGCTGCCCGACTTTCACGGCGCTGGGCGGATCGTAGTTGGACATGACGATGACGGTGTAGCCGCTTTCCGGATTAACCTCGAAGATGGCATTGAGACCAAGCGAGCCGCCCGCGATCCCTACGCCGCTGAAGGTCTTTGCCGGTTGACCGGTGGCGTCGGGACTGCCTGCTGCGCTCGCTTGCCTGAAGTTGGGCACACGTAGCTTTTCACTCTCCAGCGCACGCGCCAGCTTGAGCATGTCCTCCGCAGTCGAGTAGCCGCCGCCGGCAGGACTGCCTTTGGCCGGGCGCGTGTAGATGTTGTTTCTGCGCGTGCTGCCGCCGCTCTGCCCCTCCGCGCCTTCGCGGGTGTAGCCGCTGGCCAGATTCGGCGTCGGCTGATCCGCTTCGTACCAATCGGTGTCAGTCATCCCGGCCGGTTTGAAAACATGTTCCCGCACGTACTCGTAATAATCTTGGCCGGAGACCTGTTCGATGATCGCGCCGAGCACGATATAGCCGCCGTTCGAGTACTGATTCTGTGTGCCCGGCGCGAAAGCGAGCGGCTCGGCGGCAAAGAGCGGCAAGAAATCTTTGATGTTGCGCAGCTTGTTCTTCGGCGTGGCTTCATACTTCGGGCCGAAGAAGTCGCCGATGCCGGAGGTCATGGCGAGCAAATGCTTAATGGTTACCTTTTCGACCGCGTCGTGGTTGGGGTAGTTGGGCAAATACTTACCAAGTTTGTCGTCGTAGGAAAGTTTGCCTTGCCCGATCAACTGGCCGATGGCGATCTGAGTGAATAGTTTATTGATCGAACCAAGATTGAATTTCGTGTCGAGGCGATTGGCTACGTTGTACTCCTTACTGGCCAGACCGTAAGCCCGTTGAAAGATGGGGCTACCCTGTTTGGCAACGATCACAGTGCCGGAGAACTCGTCCGCCGCGACAAGGTCGTTGAGATACTTCTCGACGGACTGGACAACTTCCGGCTCGCTCATCACGGCCGGCGCGCTCGACTCCGCGGCATTGGCGGCCGGAGCTTCCCCTTCCTCTATGCGCAGTCCCAGCAACTTGTGCGGCGGCGCAGGCTCAAAGGCAAAGCCGAGCGTGAGCCATTTGCCCTGCCTGGACTGCGCCGATAAAGTGATGGCATCCGCGCCCGCCGCAAGCACGCGCCGGAGGGCGAGCGTCCCGATGTCGGCGCGCATCTCTCGATAGACTTCAATTCTAGCGTCAACAGGTCGTTGTTGCAGGGCGGACGGCGCGACGTTGGTTGTGATAAAAGCGCGCATCAACTGCTCATCACCAGAGTTGAAAGCTTGTATGTAAGCTGCCACCCGTTGCCCGGCTTGCGTATCCGGGAGTTTAGGCGTGTCTGCGCTCTGAGCCAGTAGCGGTAGCGCCAGTAACAGGCTAAGCAGCCCAACGAGCGCGAGTTTCTGAACGAGCATATGCACCTCACTGTTTTAATAGAACTTCAGTCTTGCTAACCAGACCCATGCTATTGCTTGCGACATGCATACTTCGAGCTATTCATGTCTGCCGGCCCTGCGTCAAGCGCCTTGCCGACTATCATCGCCCAAACGCGCCGACACGTGGTTAAGCCCACGCAAAGAGTTTGTTAAGGATGTAAAATCCGGTCGGCGCTAAAGCCAAGGTGAAGTGTGCGCGGCGGGTGGCTGCATCTTGCCGCCGCAGGGCGAAACGGCGTAGCTATGTTATGGCGTTGCCGGGCGGGACGAGTTGTAGCCGTTTGGTATGCTAATGAGCATGCTTCCGTCTTTGTAGCGTTGGAAGACCCAATAGCGCCCGCCGCCGGCCCGGGCGATTTTGTGTAGCGCGGCGCGCAGGGTCACGCCCGTCAAGCTGATGTTGATCTTTTTGGCCGTTTGCTCTTCCGCCGGGAGCGTCACGAGTTGCTTCAACCCGTAGTCCTTTATCGCGACTTGCAGTTCGGGCGTGCCCATTAACTGGCGCACGGTTGCGCTGGGGTTGAGTTCGACGGTGTGGAAATCTTTAATCTCCGTGTCTAAGAACTGCTCAGCATCAGTTGCCGGTTTGATGTCGTAGCCCCGTCGCGTTCCCGCCAACGATACAACGGCTTACTTTGGATGACGGCGTCGAGCATGTCCTGTAAGTTGGCGTCATAGAGTTTAACCGCGAGTGGTGTGCGCATGCCTTCGGGCCGCGCTTCGAAGCCGATGCTCGCGTCATAGTCGCGCGCGCTCAGGGTCAGAAAGGGGGAAAGGTCGCCGATATAATGTACCAACCTCACTCTGTGCGTCGGAGTGGCGGACGCCCCTTGCCCCAACGCAGTCGCGCCAAACGCCAGCAGCAAAGTCGCGAGGGTCGCCGTCCGCTTCAGCCAAATAATCATCGCCGCGCTAACCTCACGTGGATGAAATCGGGAAGCCTTACCTACCCAGCACCAACAACGTAAATGTGCCGGGCACGGGCGTGGGGCGTGGGCGCGGACGCTCCGGCGTTGCGGGCGGCGGCGGGCCGAACTCCGCCGTGACGAGAAAGATTTGGTGTTGCTGCGCGTCGAGCGCCATCGTGCGTGCGCCGCGCTGCGTGGGCGCGTTCTCCAACACGGTGAACTTCGCCGGCGAGTCCTCATGCACGACCGTGACCGTGCCGTCGCCATTAGAACTGAAGGCCAGACCTGTGTCCGCCTCGAACGCGATTGCGTCCACGCCGCTGCCGATGGGCAAGGTGGTCAGCACGCGCCCTTGCTCCGTATCCAGCACCGCCATCAATTTATTGCTGCACCCGACGAAGAGTCGCTTGTGTTGCCGATCTATGGCCATGCCCGTCGGCTCTGCGCCCGGCGCGAGCGGCCAGCGCGCCTGGATGCTGAGCTTGCGCGCATCCACCGCCACGACCTCACTCTTATCTTCTATGTTGATGAAGAGGCGGCCCCGCTCATCGCCGGCGGCGGACTCGGGCCGCCCGCCCAGCGCCAGCGTGCCGGCGACTGTTTCGGTCTTGGCGTCAATCGCCGTCGTGTCGCGGCTCGTGCCGTTCATGGTGAAGATGCGTTTCGTGGCGGAGTCGTAGATGATCGCGTCCGGATTCTGGCCGACCGGAATGCGTTTCAACGCCTTGAGCGTGCCGAGGTCGAAGACGGTGACGCTGTTGTCGCGCCCATTACTCGTAAAGCCGCGCCCCAACTCCGGCACTAAGGCGATGCCATGCACGCCCGGCGTGGCCGGTATGTCGCCAAGCAACTTCCCCGTGTCGGCATCAACCACCATCACGTGCGTCGAGCGCGAGATGTAGAGCCGGCGCGTCTTGGCGTCGAGCGTGAGATAGTCCCAGCCGCCTTCGCCGCCGAGCGTGATCTTCTTCAGCAGGTGATAACCAGACGGCGGCACTGGCCGCGCGCTGCTGAGCATGAGTCCTTGCGGCAGCAAGAGCAAACAACCGAGCAGGCTAAGCCGGGCGATTATTCTCATAACAATCTCCTACGTCCATGATTGGGCCGCCATGCTAACACTTCTTTGTCGCTCGTTGTAAAGCCTCTCCATGCTGCGTAGGGCGAACGCATCTTAAATTTCTCAAGTAAGCGAGTTGTGGCATTCTCCTGATGGTGTCAGTCGCCACGAAAGGAGCAGGCCACAATGAGCCCAGACCCTTCACTCTCGTTGTTTGACAGTTTAGATCAGGTGCCAGACCCGCGCCGCGAGCGCACCAAACTACATCAGTTGGTTGATATTCTCGTCATTGCCGTGTGCGCCACTATCTGCGCCGCCGAGACTTGGGAAGAGATCGCCGAGTTCGGGCAAGCGAAAGAAAGCTGGTTCAAGAAGTTCTTGGCTTTGCCCAACGGGATTCCTTCCCACGATACTTTTCGCCGCGTCTTTCTGCTCATCAACCCCAAGAAGTTTCAGGAGTCGGTTTTGATGTGGGTGCGTTCAGTGGCACAGATGCGCGGCGGCGAGTTGGTTTCCATTGATGGCAAGCAAGTGCGCGGGGCACGCTCTCAGGACAGCAAAGAAGGCTTGCGGATGGTCAGTGCCTGGGCAGCAGAGCAGCGCCTTGTGCTCGGACAGTTGAAGACCCAAGAGAAGTCCAACGAGATCACGGCCATCCCGCTGTTGTTGGAGTTATTAGAGTTGCGTGGCTGCATCGTGACCATTGATGCGATGGGCTGTCAGACAGAGATTGCCGCTCGGATCATCTCTCAGGGAGCCGATTATGTGCTCAGTTTAAAAGGCAATCAGGGCAAGTTGCATGAGGAAGTAGCTGAATATTTTGGGTGGGCTTTAGAGACCAACTTCAAAGGCTTAGAGTACGACTCGGGTCGGACGCTGGAGAAGGATCATGGGCGCATTGAAGAGAGAAGATGTTGGGTGACCGAAGACACCGAGTGGTTCACGGAGAAAGCCGAATGGGCGGGCTTGCGCTGCTTCATCATGATCGAGGCCGAGCGTCAAGTGGTGGGTCAAGCAGCGACAGTTGAGCGCCGATATTTTATTAGCAGTTTGGCCGCCGATGCCAAGAAGGCGTTACGTGCGGTGCGCGGGCATTGGGGGATTGAGAACTCGTTGCACTGGGTCTTGGATGTCGCGTTTCGAGAAGATGCGTGTCGGACGCGAACCGGTCATGCGCCGGAAAACCTAGCGACCTTGCGGCACATGGCGGTGAATCTGTTGAAGCAAGAGCGCAGTTGCAAACTCGGCGTTAAGAGCAAACGGCTCAAAGCAGGGTGGGATGAAAGCTACATGCTCAAGGTTCTTAACATTTAAGATGCGTTCGCCCTAGGTTTCGGCCACACGGCCCTTGACAGTTTTTTATGACGGGAGTATCGTGCCTGCATTCTTGGATGTAGTTGCCGCTATTGCTCTGTATCCTGGCCGATCGCCGCAAGTGGCAACCTTCTGCCGCCAATTAATTATCAGGAGTTCAGTCTCATGTCTTCCCCCGATGTGACACTATTTCTCTCGACAAACAGATCCTTGTTGCTTCAGTTGCGGAGTGTGCAGGGCGGCAGCAAACGTTTTATTGTTTACAGCTTTAATCGAGCTGATTAAAGGGGAAGCTCCGTCGCCACCGGCAAGTGGCGACGGAGCTTTTTAGCCAACACAGCCTCCGCCACATCTCTGTGTGAAGGGTGCATCGCCTAGCAGCCCGCATCTTAGCGCAGAATGTGATGGCGGCTCAACACCTAACTTGAGGAACCATCAAGCGATGCGTACTCCCTACCTTCCGACACGTCAATCAAGCACCGCGATCACGGTGCTTTTAGAGCCGCCCTGCCACGCCAAGCAACTCTCCGCACTTAGGGGAGCCGCCGGAGGGCTCTCGCGGCTTGAGCGGCTGGAGTGCCGAGTCGGCTCATAGCCAACGCCAGTTGGTTTTGCCCCCACGTAAAGACTCACCGCAGTGGAACGTGCGGAACTGCGAGAAGTAAGGAGAAAAGAAGATGAGACGGACAACATTGACTCTCTTGACCCTGCTGGCTCTGGTCAGCATCACCATTGTGGTAGTGTCGGCAGCAAACCCCCACTACAAGAAAGGTCCGAGCGTGGTGGACCGCGGGCTAACGGCGACTGCCACTGGGACTATAGCTGGTCTTGGGAACGGCAACGTGATAGTCACGTTGGACTTTCCGGACGCCACAGGAACCACAACATGCATAAACCCGGGCGGCAACGAGGCCGCCGGGCAGAATCCGGCGACCCCTGCTGCCACGTCGGGTAATGTCCTCATATCGAAAGTCAAGAACGGTAGTGTGTCGTTCTCTGTGACCACAGACCTCCCGGACAATCCGACGCCGCAAGCTGCGGGATGTCCGAACGGTCAATGGAGCGCGGCGTTCAATAATATTACTTTCGGCAACGGGACCCTCACCGTCCAGCAGGACCAAGGTGGCGGTAATTACGTGACGGTTCTTAGCACGAACGTGTTTCTTCCATAGCTGAATCCAACCGTGGGGCGCTGTTTAGTGCCCCACGCTACCTAGCCAAAACCCAACACGGAGGCTCAAAGCCTTTTCATCTGAGCCGTGCGGAGAGTAGCTGGAAAAGAGGACAGGCATGTCGGCCCCAAGGCGGCATGCCTGTCCTCTTTTCCGGCATCATCAAAAGTGCGGGTGAACCACAACTCGCTTATTTGCGAAAATTAAGATGCGTTCGCCCTACATGCTGCGAGTGCTTCGTCATCAATCCCCTCCACCCGATTTATAAACTCCAGTTGTATCGCTCATGCTACACGTGCCGCCCACCGCGCCGCGCAGGCGCACGATGTTAAGGATGTAAAATCTGCGCCGCGCCGGATCGCAGCGCAGAGCGGCTGTGCTACATTGCCGTTCGTGGGTCGGAAGTTCACCATGCGTAAGCCCTCTGTCGTCTTGCTGCTCGCGGCGGCGCTCGTCGCGCTGCTCGCGCTCTTAGCGACGCTGCAATATCGCTGGCTCGGACAAGTAAGCGCGGGCGAGCGCGAGCGCATGCAGAGTACGCTACGGGCCGCGACCGCGCGCTTCACGCAAGACTTCGACCGCGAGATCGGGCGCGTCTATTTCGGCTTACAAGTTGACGACAGCGCCGTGCGCGCCGGCGCGTGGGCCGACTTCGCCGCGCACTATCAACGCTGGCAGGAGAGAGCGCCGTACCCGCGCCTCGTGCGCACCATCTATCTCGTCGAGCATAACGAGGGTGACGAAGGTGCGGTGCGCCTACTGCGTTTCGATCCGGCGGCGCAC
The DNA here is from genome assembly GCA_038322995.1 of Pyrinomonadales bacterium. Lineage (GTDB taxonomy): Bacteria > Acidobacteriota > Blastocatellia > Pyrinomonadales > Pyrinomonadaceae > QHXQ01. The sequence continues at coordinate 22,076 of JBBQGM010000066.1, read as the reverse complement.
ACGTTCACGCCGGTCGAGTGGCCCGCCGAGCTTGCGCCTCTGCGCCAACACCTCGCGCAAAAATATTCATTGCCGCCGGTCGCCGTCGCGGCGTTGGAACAGCTCGCCCCGCAACCGCTCGCGGGCGACATCCCCGCGCTCGTCATTCCCGCGACGACGACCGAGCCGCTCCGCATGCCCGCGCGCCAAGATCAGCCCATCATGCTCAAGACGTGGCTCGCGCCCACGAGCTACGTCGTCGCCGTACTCGATCTCGACTTCATCCGTACAGAGTTTCTGCCCGCCCTCGCGCGCCGCTATTTCGCCAGTGGCAACGGCACACAACTCGACTACAACCTGACCGTCGCGACGCGCACAGAGCCGCCGCGGATCGTCTATCAGACCGGCCCCGCCGCGCAGACGACGGGCGATGCGCGGGCCGGACTCTTCAACGTTCGCTTCGACGAGATGGACGTGTTTATGCCGCCGGGTCAAGCAGCGGGCGCGCATGTGGGTTTGCGCAGAGAGAATCTCACTTTTCGCGTTATCCGGCGGACAGGCATGACGCCGCCGCCCGCGCCGGGCGCGCCCATGCGCGTGACGCTCAACCCGGAGACCGACGGCGACTGGCAACTCGTCGTCGCGCATCCGGCCGGCTCGCTCGATGCGGCGGTCGCGAGCGCACGCCGCCGCAGTCTCGCCATCAGCTTCGGCGTCTTGTTGTTGCTCGCTGCGAGCATCGCGCTCTTAGTCATCTCGACGCACCGCGCGCAGCGGCTCGCGCAACAGCAAATGGAATTCGTTGCGGGCGTGACACACGAGTTGCGCACGCCGCTCACGGTTATCTATTCGGCGGGCGAGAATCTGGCGGACGGCGTCATCGCCGACAGCGCGCAGGTGCGCCGCTACGGGCAAGTGATCCGCAGCGAGGGACGCAGGCTCGCGGAGATGGTCGAACAAGTGCTTGAGTTCGCGGGCGCGCAACGCGGGCGACGCAAGTTGGAACTGCATCCAGTCGCGGTCGCCGCTCTGATCGAGAGTACGCTGGCGTCCTGGCAGACGGCGCAGACAAACGCGCCGCAGATCGAGCGACACATCGCGCCCACGCTGCCCCGCGTACTCGCGGACGAGCCGGCCCTTAAACGCGCGTTACAAAATTTACTGAGCAACGCGCTGAAGTACGGCGGCGCTGAGAGTTGGATCGGCGTATCAGCGCAGGTTACTGAAGCGGCGCGCGAGCGCGAGGTACAGATCAAAGTTACGGACAGAGGCATCGGCATCGAGCCGGCCGAGTTGGCGCACATCTTCGAGCCGTTCTATCGCGGGCGCGAAGTACGCGCGGCGCAGATACACGGCAACGGACTCGGTTTGAGTTTAGTTAAAGACATCGTTGAGGCACATGGCGGGCGCGTCACGGTCGAGAGCGGGCGCGGGCGCGGCAGCGCGTTCACGTTGCATCTGCCCGCGCTCGCGCCCGTGGATGAGCAAGACAACGGACAACAGCGCGCGGTCAACACGTCGCGCGTTGACGAATTGATCGAACAACCTAACGGGACGTTTGCGGGAGTAATGGATGAGCCGGCGGATTTTGCTCGTCGAAGATGAGCCGGGATTATTGATGACGCTGACCGACCGTTTGCAGAGCGAAGGCTACACGGTCGAGACGGCCGCCGACGGCGAGACGGGCTACGTGCGCGCCGCCGGTGAGGCTTTCGACCTCATCATCCTCGACGTGATGCTGCCGCGCAAAAACGGCTTCGACGTGTGCCGCGACTTGCGCCAACGCAAGCTCACCACTCCCATCATCATGCTAACGGCGCGCGGGCAGGTGTTTGATAAAGTGGTCGGCTTAAAGATCGGCGCGGACGATTACGTCACGAAGCCGTTTGAGATGATGGAACTGCTCGCACGCATCGAGGCGTTGCTGCGCCGCGCGCCCATGACGCAGGCCGACGAGTCGCCGGAGGTCTACCAGTTCGGCCCCGTGCGTGCTGATTTCCGCCGCGCCGAAGTCGTGCGCGCGGGCGAGCGCGTGGACCTCTCCGCGCGCGAGTTCAAACTGCTGCAATACCTCGTCGCGCATCGCGGTGCAACCATCTCGCGCGACGAGCTATTAAACGAAGTCTGGGGCTACGACGCCATGCCCTCCACGCGCACCGTGGACGTACACGTCGCGTGGCTGCGCCAGAAACTCGAACCCAATCCCCACTACCCGCAATTCATCCTCACCGTCCACGGACTAGGTTATAAATTCGTCGGTTAACCGGATAGCGTAGGCGCGCGATAACGTGCTCATGATGCACAAAGCAAGATAATACGCCTCATTCAGGGATTATCCTGCATCTGTTTGATAATCCCGCTCTGCCGAATATTATCCTGCACAGTGTTTGATGATGTTCGCGTAGAGCGTATTATCACGCATAGTGCAGTCTAAATAGTAGTTCGGCGGCAAGGAGATGGAGCAATTTCGCAATGGCGCTAGGGAGCTTTGGGTCGGGAGTTAGACATAGAGCAGAAGTGAGATGACATCATTTAAAACCTTTCTTGCCGTTGCGTTCCTCGCGTTTGCCGGGGGCCCGAGTTTAGGTCAGCGGATTCCCAACTTTGACCGCGCCGTTGCTCTCGAAGACAAGGCAGAAACCACTGCCAATGCGAGTCTCGGCGATCTCGACGGTGATGGCGATCTTGACATCGTTTTGGCTAAGGGCCGCCATTGGCCTCTAGTCGATCTCGTTCTCTTAAACGATGGGAAGGGGCATTTCAACCGGCGGCACAACGTCAGCGACAGGGCAGACCGGAGCTACACCGCGGCACTCGCCGATCTAAACGGCGACGGCACTCTTGACCTTGTCGTCGGGAACGATGCCCCGGACGAGAAGGTCATTTACTTCAACGACGGAAAGGGTAACTTCACCTTCGCGGGCACGTTCGGTGATGCGCGCTGGCCGACGCGCAATGTCACTGTCGTCGATCTCAACCGCGATGGCCGTCCAGACATCGTCGTAGCCAATAGAAGTGAGGATCAGCCCGGTGCCAACTACGTTTGTCTAAATGACGGGCACGGACATTTCCCTTCATGCCGCGCGCTGTCGCCCGAATCAGCCACGACGATTACCGCAGGAGACATCAATGGCGACGGCATGCCGGACTTTGTTGTTCCTCACCGAGACGGCGGCCAGAGCTATATCTTCATCAACGACGGCAAGGGCGGGTTTGCGGAGAAGCATCCGTTCGGCCCCGCCAACGCCGAGACTCGCTCCGTAGCTCTCGGCGATCTCGACGGCAACGGGCGTCTGGACATAATCATCGGCGACCAAGCGCGGGGCGGCGCTGCCATCTATTTCAATCAGGGCGGCGTAAAATTTTCCGACCCTGTTTCGATAAGCGAAAAGACGGAGTCTGTGTATTCGATTGCCATCGCCGACCTGAACGGCGACGGCCACGCAGACGTTGTGTTGGGAAATCTAGAAGCGCCGGGAGCAGTCCTAATCAACAATGGAACGGGCCGCATGTTCACGCGCATCTCTTTCGGAGATAAGCAGGGCACCGTCTACGGTCTAGCGCTTGGCGATGTCAACGGCGACGGCTCGCCCGACATCGTCGCCGCGCGGTCTGATGCAACCAATATGCTCTATCTCAACTCATTGGTTATGAAAGCTGTTCAAAGGTTGCCCAAGCGCCACAATTGAGAGTCGCAAGTGCGGAAATGCCACCGAACAACTCATTCCAGCCGACCCTCGCCAGCGAGCCTTTCATCATCCAGTTGCCCGTTTCCTGCTATGTTGTCGCTATCGCGCTGGCTTCGGTCGGCTGAATTCGGGCGTTAGAGGTTCGCGTGTTAGGTAAAGTATAAAGCCGCATCATGCCGACAGTTTTGAGCTACAGAGCGTATCGCAGCTACTTTTACAGCCATGAGCCGAACGAGCCACCGCATGTGCATGTTGACCGCGATAACCTATCGGCTAAGTTTTGGTTGAACCCGGTCTCGTTAGCGCGTAATCTTGGCTTTAGCGCAAGAGAGTTACGGCAGGTGAGAGCGTGGTCAGCGAACGTCAAGTTCAGTTGTTGGAGGCGTGGCATGGGTATTTTAGCGTTGGCGGCTGATGAGCGAGTCGCAGAGGTGGAATTTACCGAAGATATGTTGACCGTTCAGCTTATGGATGGCCGACGGATCAGTGTGCCGCTCGTCTGGTATCCGCGCTTATTGAACGTGACCGCAGAACAAAGAAAGAATTGGCGCATCAGCGGCGGCTATGGCATCCATTGGGCAGAGGTGGATGAAGATTTAAGCACAGAGGGCATGTTGCGCGGTGCGCCGGCCCCGCGTCAGCCGTTAGCGAAAGCGTCTTAAGCCAAACCTCGCAGCTATTCGACCCGCCGCTGCTATAGCATCGTTTTCATCGGTGCTTCCACACGTTATAAATTCTGACAGGCTCACCGCAGCAGCGCGCGGGCGCGGAGTTGTAGCGCAGCCTTGCTGCTGCTCCGCGTCGTTCGTGCTCCTGCGGTGATGTTGGGTTGGCGCAGAGTCCGGCGCGACTACTTCGTCAGTACCTCGCGGAAGAACTCGATGGCGCGCGGGTCGCCCGACTCGCCGAGCGCGCGGATGGCCTGTTTGCGCACCTGCTGGTTCGCGTGCGTGCGCGCGATCTTGATCAGCAGCGGCACGGCTTCATCGGCCGGGCGCTCGCTGATGGCGCGCACGGCTTGCATCTGCACTTCTGTATTGCCGTCCGCGCTCTGGGCCGTCGTGCTCAGAAAATCGAGCGCGCGTTTGCCTGCGCGTTCGCCGAGCAGGTTGATGGCTTTGCGCCGCAAGTCCGTGCTCGCGTCGTTGCGCGCGATGTCGAAAATTTTGTCTTCGACGCGCGGACTCTTGATCTCCGCGAGCGCTTGCAGGGCCGTGCGCCGCACGTCGGCGTTGCTTTCGGTGTCGTAGAGTTTGATCAAATCTTCGATGACCGCCGCGCCGCGCTCGCCGAGCATGTGGATCGCGTGCCGGCGCAGTTCCGGATTGGCATCCGTGCGCGCGATTTCCAGCAACCGCGCTTGCGCACGCGGACTCTTCGTCTCGGCCAGCGCGTGCAAGACGGCGCGCTTGACTTCCACATCCGCGTCGCTCGCGTAAATCTTCATCAATTCGTCCACCACCCCGTCGCGCTCGAACTCGCCGAGGATGTGGACGGCCGTGCGGCGCGCCTGCGCGTCCGTGTCGGTCTTCGCCACCTTGAGGACGAAGGCGAGCGCGGCATCGCGATCCGCGTTCTCGCCCGCCGCATGCACGATGCTGCGCCGCACCTCGCGGTCGGCCACAGTGTCGTAGAGGCTTTGCAACGTGGCCAGCGCGGTGCGGTCGCGGCTCTCGCCGATGGCGTGCGCGGCTTGCTGGCGCAGTTTGCGCTCTTCCGCGTCGCTGCGCACGAGGTCGGCGAGGAACGCCCCTTCGCCGCCGACTTGGCCGAGCCAGTAGACAGCCGAAGAGCGTATGCGCTGATTCTGCGACGTGCGGATGAAACTCTTGAGCAGCGTGCCGACGCGCGCGTCATCGTGCAGCGCGAGGGCCAGCACGGCGCGCTCGCTCAACAGATTCAGGGGCGCGGCGTCGGCCAGTCCGCGCAGATAATTGAGACTCTCTTCGTTGTTCGCGCGGCCGAGCCAGTAGACGGGATAGCCGCCGTACTCGCGCTTGCGCTCAAGGTTGTAAACCTCCATGCGCGTGACCGCATTGCTCGCCGGCTCGCGCAGGATGAAAACGGCGAGGTTGCGCGTCTCAACCGTCATGCCGCTCGCGGTCGTGCCCATGAAGACGCTCGTGTCGCCGATGGTGTTCATCGCGCCGTGGAACTCGTGTATGGTCGGATCGACGGCGATGCCGGGGCGCACGTCGAAGGCGTAAGCCGACCAATAAGGTGTCCGCGCGCCACGCGCACGCCCGCTCGCCGCTTCAAGGCGCGCGCTCAAGTCCGCGCCTTCCACGGTCGTAAAACTCTGCACGGTCGTGGCGGGCGATTGCGCTTGCTCGCTCGCGGCGGGCGCGTCGGTGGCGGCGGCCGCGGCCGTCACGGTCGCGCCGCGTTCGCCGTGCGCGCAGGCCGTCGCTGTTAGCGCGCAGCACAGCACGAATGAATGGAGTAAGTTTGCTTGCCGCATGATGTACGTCCTTTTCGCTGGCTGTGGGCAGAAATTTTCTGCCATTTATTTCAACAGGTCTTCCAGGAATTTCAACGCCTCCGGGTCTCTGCTCTCACCCAGTTGGCGCACGGCCAGTTTGCGCAACTCGACCGACGAGTCGCCCCGCGCGATGGCGATTAACTTGCGAATGGCGGTCTTCTCGTGCGAGTCGCCGAAGGCGCGGATGAGCGTCGCGCGCACCTGCGGGTCGCGCTCGGCGTCATACATGGCGGTCAACTCATTCACGGTCTGCGCGTCGTCGTGCTCGCCGAGCCGCCGGATCGCGTAGAGGCGCAAGTCGAGCGTGTCGCTGCCGCGCGCGATCTCCGCGAGTTTGGCGCGGGCGCGCGGGTCGTTAATCTCGGAGTAGGCGCGGATGAGCGATTGCTTGATCGACTCGCTGTCCTGCCCCGTGTAGAGTTGCAAGAGATCGTCAATCGAAGCACTGCCCCGGTCGCCGAGGCGGCGGATGGCTGTGGCCCGCAACTCCGGCGTGTCGCCGTGGCGCGCGATGTCGAGCAGTTTGGCGTGTGCGCGCGGGTCGTCGCGCTCGGAGAGGGCGCGCAAAATCTGCGCGCGTATTTCGGGCGTGCGGTCGGCGTCGAAGATGCGGATCAACTCGTCGAGCGAAGCCGGGCCGTTATGCTCGCCGAGATAACGGATCGCGAGTTGGCGCACGCTCAACGGCTCGCCATTGCGCGCCACTTCGATCAGCTTGGCCTCTGCGCGTGGATTATTCATCTCGGCGAAGGCGCGCAGGATTTGCGTCCTTATCTCCGGCGTGCGCTCCGCGTCGTAGAGCCGCGCGAGATCGTCGGCGATGGCGTCGCCGTGCTGCTCGCCGAGCCGCTTGATGGCCGTCAGGCGCAGTTTCAGATCAGGTTGATTGCGCGCGATGTCGAGCAACACCGGCACGGCCCGCGCGCCGCCATGCGAGCCGAGCAAAGAGACGGCCGCCGCCTTCAACGTGGGACTCGCGCTCGAGTTGGGCTTCAACAGATCGCCGACGAACGCAGCCGCGCGATCTTCGTCCGCCTCGAACAGACTTTGCAGCGCGATGATCTTTAGCTCTTCGTTGTCTTTCCTGAGCGCATCGTTGACGGCGTCTTGGTTGCCGAGTTGCGGCGCAAGCTCGGTCAACATCGCTTCGGCTTCGCCGCGCCAGCTTGAGCGCGGGTACTCTTTCATCAAACGCCCCAGTTGGCGGGCCGCATCGCGCGGTTGGTTCTGCTTCTTCAGCGAATAGGCGAGCCAGTAGAGCGCGGCGTCCGTGTCCTTATCGTTGGGGTAAGCCGCGACGAAGTGGCTGAACTTCTCGGCGGCCTTCGGCCAGTTCTCCGCCTCGATCAGATCGCGCCCCGCGCGAAACAACTGCATCGCGGGCGTGTCCGTCTTCGTCTGCATGAAGCGGTTGAGTTTCTGTATGTCCTGATCGTGCCCGTAGGCGGGCGGCGTCCGGAAGAGACCGGCGTAGCCGACGGCGAGCATGAGCAGGCCGGCGAGCGCGTAGCGGGCCGCCCCGGGCCGGCCGCGGTTTATTAAGTGCGTCGTGTTTGTCATTAAGAGTTCCGTCCGTTCCGAACTGAGATTTATCTTGTCCTGCATGAAATGTATTTGGTCGCGGCGCACTCGTTTCGCACGTCGTCTTGTCAATCGTAAGCGCGGGCGAGCGCCGTCGAGTTGACTTGCAACAGGGCAACGAGATTCTGGCGTTGCACACGTTCTCTGATCGCGCGCAGGTCTGCGGCGCTGGCGTCGGCGGGCATGTTGGCGATGTCGAGCAAGATCGGCTCAAGGCTGTCGAGCAGCGACGCCACTTGCACGTTGCCCGCGGCCACGGCTTCGCGGCGCAGCACGATGTTCTGATAGAGCAACTGCTGGGCGCGGCGTTTCTCATAGCTGAGATCGCCGGCCGCGCCCCGCCCTGCGGCGGCCGTGCGTGCGTTTCTGAGAGTGCGCAGCAATAACTCGGACTGTTCGATATGGCGCGCGGTTAAGGTCTCCGCATCGGCGGGACGAACGCGCACGCTGGTCGCAATAGCGGCGTTGGCGTTAACAAAATCGGGTGCGCTCATCCCCGGCTGCGGCACACGCACCGGCGCACGCCGCTCGCGCGGCAACTTGTTGCTCGCGCTCTGCAAACGCATGCCGCCCGTCGGCACCGGCCGCCTGTTCTGATTTGCGCTCGCAAAGTTGTTCGCCGCGACCTGTTGTTTGCCTGTTGGCTCACTGTCTATCGTGCCGCGCCCAATGTTTTCCTTATGAGCAATCTCTTCGCGCGGGTTGGAGTTGGTCGGCGTTTCCGGCGCAGGCTTGCCCGAAGCTTGTTCGCGCTGCTTACTGTTCGTCGGCGCGTTGACGTTGGCGACCGCCGCCCGGCGATTGGCGTTGCGATACATGACGAGACCAACAACGCACGCCACAACGAGCAGCGCGGCGACGGCCGCGAACAACGGGCTAAAGCGCGGTATGACGAGCGAGCCGCGCAGACGGGCGCGCCAACTTTGCGCGCCATGCGCTCCGCCGCGTTGCGCCAAGACCTGCGCGAGCACGCGCCGCTCGGCGTAGTGGTCGCGCGCGACTGCGTATGCGCTGATCTGTTGGCGTAGCTGGAGAAAGTCTGCGCGGGTCTGTTGACACGCGGCGCAGGTCGCCAGGTGGCGTTCGACCATGCGCGTCTCGCTCGCCGGCAGTTCGCCGTCAATCAACAGAGAAACTTTTTCGTTTAGCTCGCAACTCATAAACTCGTCTCGCCCCTTGTCTACTATCAATGCGCGCCCGCGCCGGCCGCTGCCTGCGTGCGCCGCGTCCAACGCTCGCGCAGCGTCGTGCGAGCGCGGAAGATGTCCGTCTTAACCTTGGTCTCCGAGACATTCAGCACTTGCGCGATCTCCTTGTAGCTCAACTGCTCCTGCTCGCGCAGCAGCAAGGCCGCGCGTTGGTCTTCGGGCAAAATCTTCAACATGTCGAGCACCAATTCCTGTCGCTCCTGCGTCTCGTACTGCTCTTCGGGTGTGCGCGTGCGCGGGCGCACGGCTGCGACCACTTTATCGAACAACCGGTGGCGCGTCTGCCCCCGGCGAAACTCGTTGATGGCGAGATTGCGCGCCACGCGGTAGAGCCAGAAGCGCGCTTCGTCCGGCGGCACAGTGCCCCAGACGGTGCGATGCAGTTGCAGGAAACTCTCTTGCGCCAAATCCTGCGCGACGTGTGTGCGCCCCACCCCCAGCAGGCACTCCAGAAACCGGCACAGGCTCGGATAGAAATCCTGAAACAGCATGGTGAACTCTTCGTCTTCGCTCGCCATAAGCTGCGCTACGTTATCTAAAACACACGGGCGCGGCAAAAGTTACAGCGAACTTCACGGGCCGCGCAAAAAAATTACGGCCAGCGCGAGCGCGATATTCCTACCGAGCTCGCGCTGGCCGTATGCAGCCCGAATTGAAGCGTTACGCGCACGCGCACGCCCAGTCCGCCATTGCTATTGGCAGATTACGCCGGGGCCGCAGCCACCGCCGAAATCGCAGAAACAAGAGTTGGGATCCCAGATACCGCCATTGGCGTAGCAGTTCTGCTCCTGTACGGGGTCGCAGGTCGGCCCGCCGAAGCAGCGTGCGCCCGATGCCGGTGGTGTGGTGCTGCCCTGGAAGCGTTGGCGGAACTCGGCTGAGGACAGGAAGGCGTTGACCATGTCCTTGTAATCCTGCCCGACGTTGCCCCGGCTCGTCCGCTCTTGCTCAAGGATGTTCAGCCAGAACTGATAGCCGCCATCGGCCGGATCGACGCAGCGCGCGAGATAGACCATGTAGCACAACCGGACGAACTCCTGGTTGTATTCGCTTGTGCCGAAGGTCAGGTTTTCGAGGTTGACATCCGTGCGCGCGAAGAACTCGCCGGAGACCATGAAGGCGTAAGAGACATCCACGCGCTTGGTGTTGATGCAGGCAGCGTCGCCGCCGCACTGCGTGATCTGCCCCGTCCAGAAGGCGAGACCGCCGTTGTCCGGTTCACGCAACAGGAAGTCGAGGTAGTGCTGCCAGACGAAGAACCGCTGATCATCAATGGGATTCGCCGGGGCGGGCGCGAACAACGAGTAGAGCAGGCGGTTGGGCGCGCCTAAAGTGTTGCCGATCCGGTCGAGCGTGGCGTTGGCTTTGATGATCTGGTTGACCATGGGCGGCGACATCGAAGTGCGGTCGCTACGCCCTTGCAGGTACAGCGCCGCCACGCCCGCGACGTGCGGCGCGGCCATCGAAGTGCCGGACAACTGCGCCGAGTCCGTGTCGCTGCCGTTCCAGGCCGAGGTGATGCCGAAGCCCGGCGCGAACAGATCGACGACCGAGCCGAAGTTGGAGAACCAGGCGCGGTTGTCGTCGTAGTCCGAGGCGGCGACGGTCAGCGCCTCGCCGACGCGCGCGGGCGTGGAACTGCTAGCATCGGTCGAGCTGTTGCCGGCGGCGATGGTGTACGTGACACCGGCGTTCAAGGAGTTCCTGACTGCGTTATCAATTGAGGCGTTCGCCGGGAAGCCGAGGCTCACGTTGGCGACCATCGGGACGCTCGGGTTGCCCTGCTTCTGCCCAGTAACGAAGTTGATGCCGGCGATGGTGGCACTGCCGGTACACGACCCACCGCCGTTGCAAACCTTGACGCCGAGTAAGTTCACGCCCTTCGCCACGCCGTAGGTTGCGCCGCCGATAGTGCCGGAGACGTGCGTGCCGTGCCCATTACAGTCCTGGCAGCCCTCGCCCACGAAGTCGGCGACGAGCGCGGCACGCCCGCCGAAGTCCACGTGGGTGGTGCGGATGCCGGTGTCGATGATGTAGGCGTTCACGCCCGCGCCGGTGGCGTTGTAGGTGTAAGCATTGTCGACGGGGCGGTCGGCTTGGTCGATCCGATCAATCCCCCAACTGGGTGGGTTAAACTGCGTGGTGGCGACCTCGCCGAGCGGGTCTTCTTCCACGAACTTCACCTGCGGGTTGTTGCTGAGCGCTTGGGCCGCCGCCTCCGGCAACTGCACGGCGAAGCCTTTGAGCGCATGTTCGTAAATGAACTTGAGTTGCCCGCCGTGCGCGCGTGCCAGCGCCTGCGCCAGTGGCGCGACTCCGCTGCGCCCGACCGCGTTGTCGTTCAAGACGACGATGTACTGGCCCGGAACGGCGCGCGTGACCCGGCGGAACTTACCTTGTGCGCCACGCCCCTGACTGTGGGAAGGCAGCGGCAAGAGTGTGCAGACCAGCAAGGCTAGGATGGTGAGCGAAGCGAGAAGTTTCTTCATGACGATTACTCCTTGTCAGGCGCGCCTGTGAGGCCGCCTGATGCAGCGGTTCGGTAGAACGGTGAGTTGGCAGGGGCAGAAGGGGAAGCTCAAAAAGTGCTGTCGAGCCGGAGCGGCAGCGCAGGCCGCCTGCGGGGGCACAAGCACTGGCCGGCGCGCAGCCTGCATACTGGCCGCGCGGCAGCCGGGCCGGGCAGTTCAGCAGATAGTTGCCGGTTTGTGTGCCTGCGGGTGTGAGGCCGACGCGCTTCATTGATCTTGGCCCAAACGCTGTGAGATAGACCTACCCGGCGTGCGCTGAGGAGCGCGGGGCTTGCCGACGAACATGTACGAGCCGCGTGGCTCGGCACGCAAAACTTTGCGGCTGACGCTTAGTTACTCGGGAGAGCGAAAAGGAACGGTTGAGGAAACGAAGGCACTCTAAATCGCTGCCGGTTCCTTGTCAAGATTTATCTCACCAGGTGAGTCGCATACTGCCCAATGCGGAAGTGGCTTCAGTTGCGGCGGCACATTCCGGTCCAGGAATTTTTCGTGCCGCCGCCGCGCCGCGTGTCTTGGCCGCGCGCCTCATGATGTCCGTGCGCTGTTGCTCCGGCTGATCGTGTATATTTGCCCGACCATGATCTTCGTCTACCTGTTGCTGCTCATCCCCGTCTCGCTGGCGCTCCATTTCCTGCACGCGCCGCCGCTCGTCGTCTTTGCCTCGGCTGCGCTCGCCATCATCCCGCTCGCGGAATGGATGCGGCGCGCGACCGAGCAGATCGCCCATCGCGCCGGCTCGGTCATCGGCGGTTTGCTTAACGTCACCTTCGGCAACATGGCCGAGTTGATCCTCGCCATCATTGTGCTGCGGACGGGCAACCTGCACGTGGTCAAGGCCACCATCACCGGCTCGATCATCGGCAATAGTTTGCTCGGTCTCGGCCTCGCCATCGTCGTCGGCAGTTGGGGGCGGACGAAGCAGACGTTCAAGTCCGAGCATGCGGGCCTATTGTCGAGCCTACTGCTGCTCTCGCTGATCGCGCTCTTTATTCCTGCGCTCTTCGACTACACGGAGCGCGGGCTGTTCGCCGCCACCCGCGCGAACGCCGACTTGCTCGACAATCGTTTGAGCATCGGCGTCGCCATTGTGTTGATTCTGGTTTACGTCGCCAATCTCGTCTACACGCTCTTCACGCATAGCGACGTGTTCGCATACGAAGAGGCGGGCGCGGAGGAAGGAAAGACTGCGTGGCCGTTGTGGCGCTCGCTGGCGGTGCTGCTGGCGGCGACCGTCGTGGTGGCGCTGGAAGCGGAACTAGTCTCCGGCGCGCTCGAAGCGACGGCCAGCACGTTGGGGCTGACGACCTTCTTCCTCGGCATCATCGTGCTGCCCATCGTGGGCAACGCCGCCGAGTATTTCTCGGCCGTCTACTTCGCGCGTCAAGACAGAATGGGTCTCGTGATGTCCATCGCCGTCGGCGCGAGCATACAGGTCGCGCTCCTGACCGCGCCGGTGCTGGTGCTGATCTCCTACGCGCTCGGCCACCCGATGAATTTAGTCTTCAGCAATCCGCTTGAACTAATCGCGCTCGCGGGCGTCGCTTTCGCCGTCAACTCCATCGCGCAGGACGGCGAGACCACGTGGTTCGAGGGCATCTTGCTCCTCGCCGTCTACGCCCTGCTCGCGCTCGCCTTCTTCTTTGCCACGCCGAACAACACGGGCGTGCATGCAATGCCATGAGCAACGACTAAACGGCTAACAGGATGCGTAGGTCGCGCACGTTCGTGCTGGTCGGGCCGATCTCAATTGCGTCGCCGAGCGGGCGGAAGAAGTTGTAAGCGTCGCTGCGCGCGAGGAAGTCTATGGCGTGCAAGCCAAGCGCACGCGCGCGGCGAAGCGTCGTCTTGTCCACGCACGCGCCGGCCGCGGGGCTGTTGCCGTCCACGCCGTCCGTGCCCGCATGCAGCGCCGCCACGCGCCAACCCGCCCGCGCGATCTCGTCCGCGTGTGCGTCGAACTCAAGCGCACAGCGCAGGGCCGCTTCCAGATTGCGCCCGCCCACGCCCGCGCCGCGTACGGGACAGATGAACTCGCCGCCGGAGATGAGACACACCTCGCGCCCTGCCCCCGCTTCCCGCCGCAGACGCAGCAACCGCGCCACCAACTCACGACAACCAACTTCAACTGGCGCTTCGATCAGATCGTCGCATACTTCTACAGCAAAGCCGCGCGCCCGCGCCGCTGCCGCCGCCGCTTCTTTCGCCCGCTCGTTGTCGAGCAACACGTAATGTCCCCGTAGCGCGTCCGCCGTTTGCACGCCACGGTGATTCATGCCCTCTGCGTCCTGCGCACTGTCAAGTGCGCTTAGTACCGTTGTCGGTAGCTGTGGTCGAAGTTGATAGCGGGCGAGAATGTTTGCGACTTCATGCGCGGCATCTTTTGCGCACGTTGGCGGAAAGGTCGGCCCGGAAGCGACCTGCGCGGCCTCATGCGGATTCGTATCTGAGACGATCAGCGAGACCTGCGCGGCCCGCGGCGCAAGCGCGCTCAAGCCCCCACCCTTGATCGCAGAGAGCGCACGGCGCACCGTGTTGACTTCGTTAATCGTCGCGCCGCACGTGACGAGCGCGCGGTTGGTCGCGCGCAGGTCTGCGAGCGTGACGCGTCCGTCGCGCGGCCACTCCAACATCGCCGAACCGCCGCCTGAGATCAAAAACAGAATGAGCGTATCCGGCGCGTCCGCCGTCGCCAACAAAGCACGCGCCGCCCGTCCCGCAGCCAAACTCTCTCCACCCGGCAACGGATGCCCGCCCGCAAACGCTTGCCATTGCGCGGGCAACGCAACATTTGACACCGGCGCGGAAACGATGCTGCGCGCCAGCCGTGCGCCGAGCACATCACTCAGCGCCGCCGCCATCGCGCGGCCCGCCTTGCCGATGGCGATGGCGCAGACGTTCGCATAAGTATTCAACTCAAACTCGCAGTCAACGACCATGAGCCGCCTGCCCGCGCGATGAACCGCCGCGCGCACCGCGCGTCTCGCATCTACACCGTGTAATGCCTCGATGAAGATCTCGCGGGCGGTCGCTTTGAGCTTGTGCGCTGCGCCTTCCATAGACTGATAAGTATCGAGTTAGAACCCGCGAAACGGTAGGTCAGCCCCGCGTTGCAGCCAGTTGTCGGGCGGATAGTGTGCGCGCCCATCCGCGACGTGCAGCGTATAGGCGTGCCGCGACTGCGCTGAGCGATTGGCGCGACTGAGGTGCGGCAACATGCCGTGCAACACGATGAGCGCGCCCGCCGGCACGACGAGCGGCATGAGCGACTCCACCGGCCAAGGCGTCTCGGCCAACGTGATGAAGCGCGTGCCGCCCGCGGGCGCACGCACGAAGCGCGAGTTCAAACCCAGCTTGTGCCCGCCGGGCAACGCCCACAGACAACCGTTCTCCGTCGTCGCCGCTTCGAGCGCGAACCAGAGGCCCACGACGCCCGGCGGCTCAGTATAGAGAAAAGTGCTGTCCTGATGGCACGTGACCTCGCCGCCGATGGACGGTTGTTTGAAGATATACATGGACTGCACGAGCAACGGCGCTTGCACACGTAGGTCGGCGACTAATTGCTTGATCGCGGGCGAGCGTGAGAAGCGCGCGCACACGGGATCGAGATCGTGCAGGGCATGCCCGATCTTATTGATCGAACACTCCTTACTCTGGCGCAAGTGGCCCGCTTCGTCGAATGCCTCTTCCTCGAAGAAGCAGCGCACCTTGTCGCCAGATGCGAGAAAGTATTCGTCGCTCGTGCGCGTCTGCTCGTGCGTCGAGAAGATCGACACCGTGCCGGCCGGGTCGAACGCAGCCACCAACTCCGCCGCCCGCGCACGCAACGCGGCGCAGTCCGCCGGACTGACGAAATCTTCAACGACGAGAAAGCCGTCGCGCTCATACTGCGCGCGTTGTTGATTATTGATTTGCGTCATCGCGATTTGCGCGTGCGTAATACTCAAACGCGCGCCTCGTTGATCCAGACGGGTTTCGAGTTGCAGCCCGTGCCGTCGCTGCGCCAGCGCGGGCACGACCAGAAGTAGTTGCCGGAACTCGCCGGGCCGCGCTTGAGCATCGGCGTCTCGCACGTGGCGCAGGGCGGGCCCGTCTCCGGCGCGGGCTTCGGCTCTTCCAGCACGCCCTCTTCATTGAACCAACGCGCGCCGCGGCAGTCCGGGTAGCGCATGCACGAGAGCAACGCACGCTTGCTCTTCTCTTTCGGCAAACGCAGCCGCAACGCGCCCGCACACGTCGGGCATTTCGTCTGCAACAGCGCCTTGCGCTGCTTCGCGTTCTTCGGCACGTCGCTCGTGAAGCCACACGCCTCTTTGCCCTCTGCGCATGCGAGAAACTTACCGCCCGCGCTCTCGCGCTCGACGAGAAAACCTGCGCGCTCCTCCAACTTACACTTCGGACAGTCGAGCGCGCCTTCGGGTCGCGGCAACTCTCTGCGCGTCTGTTGACCTTCGCCCGCCGTCGTCGTCGCGCGCTCCATCTGCGCGCCTGCGATCTGCGCGACGATCTCCGCGACCATCCCTTTCACTTCCGCCATGAACTCGGCGCACGCATATTCGCCGCGCACCATGCGCGCCAACTTCTGCTCCCACATGCCCGTCAATTGCGGCGACTTCAACAGCGGCGCAGGCAACAACTTGATCAAGTTCCCGCCCTTCGACGTCGCGCGCAGAGATTTCTTATCGCGCACGACGTACTCGCGTTTCAACAACGTCTCGATGATCGCCGCGCGCGTGGCGGGCGTGCCCAAGCCCGACTCGCGCATCGCTAAGCGCAACTCTTCATCTTCAATCTTCTTCCCCGCCGTCTCCATCGCGCCCAGCAGGCTCGACTCGGAATAACGCGGCGGCGCTTTCGTCTGCTTCTCGACCGCCTCGGCTTGCTGCGTCTCGACCGCCGCCTGCGCTTTGACCGCAGGCAGTTCGGCCTCGTCGCCGTCTTCGTCCTTCTTCTTCTCTTCGCGGCCGGGCGGATCGACCGCGCGCCAGCCCGCGTGCAAGACGACCGTGCCGCGCGTGATGAACTGTTCGCCCACGACGCCCGTGATGATCGTCGTGCGCTCAAGTTCCGCATCGGGATAGAAAGCGGCGAGGAAGCGGCGCACGATCAGATCGTAGATGCGTTTCTCGTCGGGGCTGACCGCGTTCGGCTCGATGCGCTGCTTCGTCGGGATGAGCGCGTGGTGATCCGTCACCTTCTTGTCGTCCACGTGCCGGCTCGTCAACGTGAACTTGCCTTTAGTGATGATCGCTTCGATGAACGCGACGTAAGGGCCGACGCGCGCCGCTTCGATATGGCCTTTCAGTTCCTGATTGACGCTTGACGAGAGATGACGCGAAGCCGTGCGCGGGTAGGTGATGAACTTTTTCTCGTACAGCGACTGCGCGAGCTTCAACGTCTGATCGGCCGAGAACGAGTAGCGCACGTTGGCGACGCGCTGCAAGGTCGTCAGATCGTAGAGCAGCGGCGGGCGCTCCTTCGTCGCCTTCCGCTCGACCTTCTCGACCTTGCCCGCTTGCCCTTTAACTTTGGCGACGACCGCTTCGGCCGCCTCCCGCTTATCGAAACGACTGCCCTTTTTATCGAACCACGTGCCGCGATACGCACCTGCTTCAGCTTTGAAGTCGGCGACGACCTCGTAATAGGTGGTGGGGGCGAAATGCGCGATCTCTTCATCACGCTCGACGATGAGCGCGAGCGTGGGCGTCTGCACGCGACCGAGCGAGTAGACGCCTTCGTGCCCGGCCTTGCGCGCCATGATGGTCTGCGCGCGGGTCGCGTTGAGACCGACGAGCCAGTCGGATTGTTGCCGCGCACGTGCCGAGTCGCGCAGGCCCGCATATTCCGCCGCCGGTTTCAGTTGCGTGAAGCCCGCGATGATCGCGTCGCGCGTGAGCGATGAAATCCACAGCCGCTCGACCGGCTTGCGGCAACCGGCCAGCGTGTAGACGAGATCGAAGATCAACTCGCCCTCGCGCCCCGCGTCCGCCGCATTGACGACTGCGGTCACATCCTCGCGCGCCAGCAGTTGCTTGATGACGTTGAATTGATCGCGTGTCCGCTCCGCCGGATGATATTTGAACGTCTCAGGGATGATCGGCAGGTCGTCTAATCGCCAACTCTTCAACCGCGCGTCGTAGCCTTCCGGCTCGTCCAACTCCACGAGATGCCCGACGCACCACGTCACGATGTCCGTTGCGCCCGCGATGAAGCCCTCGCCCCGCCGCGTCGCGCCCAACGCCGCCGCCACGTCGCGCCCCATTGAAGGTTTTTCGGTGATGATTAGTCGCATATGGGGGGCTGGTAGTCTAGGAACAGTTCCGCCTCATCCGACGACCATCTAAATTCCAGATGCTGCAATTCCCCAAATTTCTCAAACAATACCCCTAGGCGATTGATGGCTGCGGCTTCCGCCCTAATTGAAAACCGGCACGTGCCTTCATTCGGTTCATCGGCGTTTCTATTGATAATGAATTGAATTGCACAGTGGCCTACGGAATCAGTGGTATATACCCTTATCAAAAAATACCTATAACATCGCTTCTCAGGATTCTCCGAGCCGTATTCATCACGATATTCATCACCTATTTTGCTAGGGAAATTCTGTAGGGCCTTACCTATCTCTTTCAAATCTTCAATATTCCAATAGACATCGGTGCTGCCGCCGAAGCTGCCGTTTGAAGCCGCAAACTCTAAGTGAAGGAGGTAAGGCTCTTCATATGGATATCGTCTAACGATGAGCAGTGGCTTCATCTTTCTTCCGCCTATCTGACAGCTTTACCGCGCCGGCATGTCGAGCAGATCGTGGCGCGTGATGATACCGGTGATGCGGCCGTAAACTTCGACGAGGACGGCGGGGTTGGTTTGCAGTTTGCGCGTGACATCGTTGACGCTCACGTCATCTTCGACGACGGGGAAGCTCGTATCCATTACGTCGCTGACCGGCCCTTCGAGCAGTTCGCGTTTGCGTAAGACCTTCGCCAGCACACGATTCTCGCGCAAGCTCCCGACGGAGCGGCCGTCTTCCAGCACGGGGATGTAGGACAGCCCGCGCTCGTCCATCAGCGCGAGTATGTCGCTCACGCGGTCTGTCCGCGCGGCGATGACGAGCGTCGGCGGCGCGTTCGTGTTCTTTGTGTCGCTCATCAGCCCGGCCGTGATCTTCTGCGGCTCAAGCAGTTGCTTCTCTTTCATCCACTCGTCCGAATGATGCTTCGACAGATAATGCTCGCCCGTGTCGCAGACGATGAAGACGACGAGGCCCGTCTCATCAAGCGTGCGCGCGACACGCAAGGCCGCCGCGACGTTCGTGCCCGTCGAACCGCCGCAGAAGATGCCCTCTTGCCGGCCCATCTGACGCGACAACTCGAACGAATCGCGGTCGGTGATGTTGATGATCTCGTCCACGTAACGTAGCTGCGCGTTCTCCGGCACGATCTCCTGCCCGATGCCTTCGACGAGATACGGCGTTACTTCCGGGGCGCGGCCTGTCTCTTTATAGGTCTTGAAGATCGAGCCGTAAGGGTCTGCGCCGATGATCTGTATGTTCGGGTTCTGCTCTTTGAGGAAGCGGCCCGTGCCGGAGATTGTGCCGCCTGTGCCGATGCCGGAGACGAAGTGCGTGATCTTGCCGTCGGTCTGCGCCCAGATTTCCGGCCCCGTCGTGCGGTAGTGCGCTTCGGGGTTGGCGGGGTGCGCGTACTGGTTCGGATAGAAAGAGTTCGGCGTCTCGCGCGCGATGCGTTGCGCGGTCGAGACGTAATGATCGGGCGTGCCCGGCTTCGCCGTGACCGGACAGATGACCACGTCCGCGCCGAGCGCCTTCAAGTAACGCGCCTTCTCGACCGACGCCTTCTCCGTCATCACGAAGATGCAGCGATAGCCTTTGACGGCCGCCGTCAACGCGAGACCGATGCCTGTATTCCCCGAAGTCGCCTCGACAATCGTGCCGCCGGGCTTGAGTAAGCCATCGCGCTCGGCCGCTTCGACCATCGCGCGCCCGATGCGATCCTTGACCGAACAACCGGGGTTCAAATTCTCCATCTTGGCCAGCACCGTCGCCTTGATCCCTTGCGTCAAACGATTCAACTTGACGAGCGGCGTGTGCCCGACCAGCCCCAAAATGTTCTCTTGATAATCCATCCGCGTCTCCGTCTTATTTTGTCATCAGTGATTTTTGCGCTGGCGCTATTTATACAACGGAACGCGAGGCGGCTGCTATCGGCGCGCGGTCAGGATTTACGCAGACACCACGTCGTCATCGCGCGCAGATTTTGCACGTTCGTCGTCTTGAGTAACTCTAACCACTCGCCGCCGAGCGCGTCCGTCGCCGCCGTCAACATCTGTTCGTCAACAAGGAAACGTTCGCTGCCGTCGGGCAGATGAAAGCGGCCGTGACCGAGCGGACGCACAAGCTGCTCGATGCTGATCGTTGTAGCTAAGCGCGCGAAGAAGATGCCGCCGGGCGCAAGCACGCGCCACATCTCCGCGAGCATCTGTTGCCAGTGCGCCGCGTCGCGCGCGAAGTGCAGCACCGCGCTGCTGATAACGCGATCAAAACTCGCATCAGCGAATGACATTTGCTCGACCGGCTCGACGCGGAAATTTTCCCGCGGCAACTGCGGCGCGAGTTGCGCCACGACCGCACGCACATGCGCGATGGCCATGGCCGCTTGATCGACCGCGCACACGTCATAGCCCGCGCGCAGGAAATAGACGAGGTTGCGCCCGTCGCCGCAGCCCGCGTCAAGTACACGCATGTCTGGCGTGAAGCGGCGCTTCAACAGTTGATCGAAGAGATAGATGTCTATCTCACCGAACCACTCGCACGGCTCAGGCTGTGTCGTCATCAAGCTGCTCCTAAAGCGAATGTCATACGAGATTATTGTGCGCTCCCAGCATGCAAGCAATTCCCTGTAAAGCAACACCTACCACAATGGGACGAAGGAAAAAGCATTGTCCACGAACTCACACGAATCAACACGAAAAGAACACGAACTTTTTCGTGATTTTTCTTCGTGTTGATTCGTGTAAGTTCGTGGATAGTTTTTAGTCCTATCCCAATGTCACGTAGGGCGATTGCGATCCGTCACGCTAAATCTGCGCGCGTGACGCCGTCGATCTCCATGATCAGTTCAGCGCCGTAAGCGCGGGCGGGCGTTTGAAAGCCGGGCTTGAACGCGCCGGCCAGCACGCGCGCGACGATGGCGAGCGCGGTGTGTGCGGTCAGCGTATAACCTTCCGGCCCGCGCAGACGTGCGCTCGCGCGGCCGCCCGCGTCGTCCGTCACCTCGCCCCACACGTAGCTGTGCCCGCGCGCACGTTCCGCGTCGCTCGGCCCGGCCGGCTGCGCGTCAATCCTGCTTTTCAAAAATCGCTGTACGACCGGCGTGCCGAGCAAACCGGCAAAGGGCCGGCTCGCTTTCATCAACAGGCGCACCGGCGTGGGCATCGCGGCATAGACCTCTATGTTCGGGATGCCGGTGCTGTAGTAAGCGGTGGCGACATCGCCCCACGGGATCGTGGTGACGCTTGTAGGGCCACGGCCCAGATCAAGTTCGCGCGTGCGCCAAGCGGCGGGCACGGGCGTGAGCCGACCGTTGCGTCGCACGAGACCGCCGCGATTGATGTTCTCGACCATCGTCGTGGCAGTGCCGTGCGAGATGCGGCCCGTGCCCTGTATGGCCAGCGTGAGCTTCGTCGCCGACGGCAGACGCTCTTTCAAGTGCAACGCGAGACAATCCGACGGCACTACGTCGAAGCCCGCGCCGGGCAAGAGCATCACGCCCGCCCCTTGTGCTTCTTTGTCGCGCGCGGCTAGCGACTCGAAGACTGTCGCCTCGCCGGTGATGTCCAGATAGTGTGTGCGCGTGCGCAGGCACGCATCGGCCATCGGGCGCGACGTGCGCGCGAAGGGGCCGGCACAATGCAGCACGACCGCAACTTCAGCGAGCGCAGCATCGAGCGCGGCCGCATCGTCGAGCGCGAACGCGCGCTGCGTGAGACCGAGTTCGCTCGCCTGTCGTGCGAGTTTCGCGTCATCGCGCCCGGCTAAGATGGGTTGCAGGCCGCGCGCCGACGCGAGCCGCGCGACGAGGTTGCCCGTGTAACCGTTCGCGCCATAGAGAAGAAAGTTTGCAGTCATTGCTTGTGGGCCTCGGGCCAGCGTGTAGCCGCCTTTGTTTAAACTGTCTGTGCCGCCGCGCATTATGCACCGGGCGCAGACGCAAGGAAACAGCAACGAGCCGGCGCGTGCGCCAACGGGACGCACGCGCCGGCTCGTCTGCCGGTCAAGGCTTGCGTTACAACGTCAGGGCAACGCCTCAACGTTGACGAGGAAGCGGAAGTTGCCGCCCTGCTGCACGCCGAGCACAAACTGCACGTTGACTGTCGCATTGGGCGCGAGCGGCCCGCCTAGTGCCACGGTCAGCGTCGCGTTCAGGCCGCCGCCGAGAGTTTGCAGCGGCGGCTGCGCCAACGTTAGCCCCTTCACCAGCACAAGTCCATTGCTCGTCGTGATGCTCACGTCCGTCGAAGTCAAGGCGCGCAGGTCAGCTTGTGCGCCGCCTGCGTTCGGCGTGTTCAGCGTCGTGATGTCCACGAGGCGGAA
>JBBQGM010000065.1:0-29644 GCA_038322995.1 Pyrinomonadales bacterium | reverse complement strand
TCGCGGGCCGGCCTTCGCGGATGAACGAGCGGCCAACGTTGAACGTGTCGCCGCCCAAAGGCAGGCTCAAGACCGCGCCGGCCGCTTGCACACCGGGCAGTGTCTTGACGCGCTCGGTCACTTGCCGCAGCATCTCGCTCCGCTGCTGCTTGTCCGTGAACTTCGCCGCCGGCAGCGCCACCCGCATCGTCAGCACGTTATCCGCGTTGAAGCCGGGACTCACGTCGCGCAAACGCATGAAGCTTCTGATGAACAGCCCCGCGCCCGCGAGCAGCATGAATGAGAGCGCGATCTCCGAGACCATCAACAAGCGGCGCAGACGGTTGCGCCGCGCCCCTTCCGCACCGCTCCGGCCGCCTTCCTTCAACGCCTCGGTCAGATCAGGCCGCGACGCTTGCAACGCGGGCGCGAGGCCAAAGATCAAACCGGTCACGACCGTGATGCCGAGCGTGAATACGAACACGCGCGTGTCCGGGTGAATCTCGTCGAAGCGCGGACTGTTAGCCGGGCTGATGGCGATCAGCACGTCGGTCAGCCACACGCTCAACAACAGCCCGAGCGCGCCGCCGACGAGCGACAGCAGCACGCTCTCGGTCAACAGTTGCCGCATGATGCGCAGCCTGCTTGCGCCGAGGGCCGTGCGCACGGCGATCTCGCGTTGCCGGCCCGTCGCCCGTGCTAGCAAAAGGTTCGCGACGTTCGCACACGCGATCAGCAGCACGAACGCGACCGCGCCCAACAGGGTGAGCAGCGCCGGACGTAATTCGCCGACCATACGCTCGCGCAGGTTCGTCAGCTTAATCGTCCAGCCGGTGTTCGTCTCGCTATAGGCTTGCGCCAGCCGCGCGCTGATCGTGTCCATTTGGGCCTGCGCCTGCGCGAGCGTTGCGCCCGGTTTGAGCCGGCCGACAACTTCCAGATAGCGGTTATCGCGCCGCTCGGCCGCCGGGTCGAGAGCGAGCGGCAGCCACAACTCCGTCTGCCTCGGATAGTCGAAGCCGGGCGGCATGACGCCGACCACCGTCGTGCTTTTGCCGCCGAGCGCGACCTGCTGCCCGACGATGTTCGGGTTCGCGCCGAAGCGTCGTTGCCACAAACCATGGCTCAGCACGACGACCTGATCGCGCCCCGTCTGTTGCTCGTCGGCTTGCAGCGTGCGCCCCTGGCCCGCGTTCGTGCGCAAGAGCGGAAAGAAGTCGGCGGTGACAGAAGTGCCGCGCACGCGTTCCGTCTCGTCGCCGCTCGTGAGCAGCGCGCCGCCACTGACGAACGCGGCCAACTGCTCGAACACCTGATTCTGTCCTTGCCAGTCGGCCAAGTCCGGCGCGGACATGTTGCTGTCCGTAATCCCCTGCGCCGGATTGATGCCTTCCAACCAGACGAGCCGCTCCGATTCGGGATACGCCAACGGGCGCAGCAACACGGCGTTGACGACCGAGAAGATGGCCGTGTTCGCGCCGATGCCTAACGCGAGCGCCATGATGGCCACGAGCGCGAAGCCCGGACTCTGCCACAACACGCGCACGCCGTAGCGTATGTCCTGCCACAAGCTGTTCATCACACCACCTCCACGCAGTTCGCCCTCAGCCCTTATTCGTATCTCAGTGCGATCATCGGATCGACCTTCGTTGCCCGCCGCGCGGGGATGTAACACGCCACGAGCGCGACGAGCGTCAGCAACAGCGCGAGCAAACCAAACGTCCACGGATCAGTCGCCTGCACTTCAAACAGCAGACTCTTCATCAAGCGCGTCAGCGCGAATGCGCCTAACAGACCCGCGCCGATGCCGATGAGCGCCAGCCCCATGCCTTTGCCGATAACCAGCCGCAGCACATCGCCCCGTTGTGCGCCCAAGGCCATACGCACGCCGATCTCCGGCGTGTGCTGCACGACGAAGTAAGCCAAGACGCCATAGATGCCGAGCGCCGCCAGCAACAAAGCAAGCCCGGCGAAGGCCGTCAAGAGAATCATGCCGACGCGCTGTTGCGCCGTCTCGCGCCCCAGCACTTCGCTGAACGTGCGGATGTTGGCGAGCGGTTGCACGGGATCGACTTCGTGTACGGCTTGGCGCACAGCGGCCACGAGACTCGTCGGCTCGACCGCCGTGCGAACAACCAGATCGCGCGGGGCGTAGAAGGCAAACGGCTGCTTCTGCCGGTAGGGCACGTACATCTCCGCCTTGACCGGCGCGTCCGCGCCCATCTGCCGCACGTCCGCGACCACGCCGACAATCGTCAGCCACGGATTCGGATCAGCCAGATTGCCGATCTTGAACCGCTTGGCGATGGGACTCTCGCCCGGCCAATAGCTCTTGGCCATCGTCTCGTTGACGATGGCGACCGGCACGGCGCGCTCGTTGTCCTGTGCGTTGAAGGGCCGCCCCGCGCGCAACGCGATGCCGATGGCCTGGAAATAGTCGGGGCTGATCTGCCGATGGTTGGCGTTCCACATCGTGTTCGCGTCGGACTGCCGCCCTTCGAGCGTGAGACCGTTTGCGCCGCCCTTCCAGACGAGCGGCACGGCGGTCGTATAACCGGCGGCGACCACGCCGGGCAGATGCGCTACGCGCTGTAGCACGCCGTCGTAGAAAGCCGCGCGCTGTTCGTGTGTGCTGTATCTGCCGCCCAGCAATTGCGTGCGCGCCGTCAACACCTGCTCAGGGCGCAGGTCGGCGTACTGCCCGCGCAGTTTGTAGAGCGTCTGCATTAACAACCCCGCGCCGACGAGCAGCATGAGCGCCAGCGCGACCTGGGTGACGACGAACGAACTGCGCAGCCAATGCTGTAGCGCCCCGACCCCAGCGCGCCCGCCGCCTTGCTTGAGCGCCTCGTTCAGATCAGTGCGGGCCGAGGCGAGCGCGGGCGCGAGACCGAAGACCACGCCTGCGAGCAGCGCGACCAACAGCGTGAAGCCAAGCACCGGCAGGTCGAGTTTCAGCGTAGTTGTCGCGCGCAGGCCCGCCGGCACAAGTTGTTGCAGGAAGGAGAACGTCCACAGCGCCAGCAGCGCGCCCAACGCGCCACCCAAGACGCCGAGCAGCAAACTCTCCGTCAACAACTGCCGCACGATGCGCCAGCGACTCGCACCGAGCGCCGCGCGCACGGCGATCTCACGTTGCCGCGCCGCCGCCCGCGACAACAGCACGCCCGCGATGTTCGCGCACGCGATCAGCAGCACGAACGCGACTGCCACCAGCAGCAAGGTGAACGGCCGATGCACGTCGCCCGCAAATACTTCGTGCAGCGGGACGACGGCCGCGCTCAAGCCGGACGACGAATCAGGGTAAGCCGCGGCGATGCGCGCTGTGATGGCCCCTATGTCGGCGTTCGCCTGCGCCACGGTGACGCCCGGTTTGAGCCGCGCCACCACGTTAAGAAAATGCATGTCGCGATCAGCGAGTTGGGCCGGCGTGAGCGCGAGCGGCACCCACAGGCGCATGTCCGGCACGGCGAATTGAAAGTCGGCCGGCATCACGCCGATGATCGTGTACTTCTCGCCGTTGAGTTGAATGTCGCGCCCGACGAGCTTCGGCTCGCCGCCGTAACGGTTCTGCCAGAGACCGTAGCTGAGGACGGCCACTTTGTTTGCGCCGGGCGTGTCCTCCGCGGCCGTGATGTTGCGCCCCAAGGCCGGCTGCACGCCAAGCAGCGGGAAGAAATTCGCCGACACGCCAAAGGCGTTGATCCGCTCCGGCTGGCCGTCGCCCGTGAGATTAAAGCTCCGCTGTTCGAGCGCCGCCATGTCGGTGAAGGACTGGTTCTGCGTTTGCCAGTCAGCATAGTTGGCCGGCGCGGGCGTGTCGCCCTTAACGCCCAAGGCCGCCACTTCCTCCCAGACCATCACTAACTGCTCCGGCTCGTGATAATTCAACGGCTTGAGCAAGACCGCGCTGACCAGACTGAAGATGGCCGTGTTCGCGCCGATGCCGAGCGCGAGTGTGAGCACAGTAATCAACGTGAAGCCCGGTTTCTTCACCAGCATCCGCACGCCGTAACGCAGATCGAGCCATAAGTTGTTCATCATGCCTCCCAAGAACAATGCCGGGTGCGCAGTGCCGAGTGACAAATAAGAGTTTGTCGTAACTCGTCGCTGGTCACTCGTCACTTCATTCATATCTCAATGCCACCATCGGATCGACCTTCGTCGCGCGGCGCGCGGGGATGTAGCTGGCCACGAACGCGACGCCGACGAGCAAGAGCGCCATGCCGATGAAGATGAGCGGGTCGGTCGCGCTGACACCGTAGAGCAAACTCGCGAGCGCGCGGGTTAACGCGAACGAGATCGCCAAACCCAACCCGACGCCGACCAGGGCCAGACGCAACCCCTGGCGCATGACGAGGCGCAGCACGTCCGCCGGTTGTGCGCCGAGCGCCATGCGGATGCCGAGTTCGCGCGTGCGTTGCGCCACCGAATAATTGACCACGCCGAAGACGCCTACCGCCGCGAGCAATAACCCCAGCAAGCCGAGCGTGCCCACGACGGTGGCCGCCAACCTGAGCGGCATGATCGAGAAGCCGATCTGCTCGGTCATCGGCATCACGTTTAGCAGCGGCAAATCTTTGTCGAGCGCGCCGACCTCTTGCCGCACGGCGGCGAGCACACGGGTCGCCTCACCCGGCAGGGCGCGCACGTGCAGCGTCATCTCGCCGGAATATGATTGCTGGAGCGGCCGGTAGAGATAGGGGCGCGCGTCTTCGCCAAGCGTCTCGTACTTCGCATCCTTGACGATGCCGACGATCACGACGCGCTCCGCCTGCCCGTCGTCATCGCCGCCGAAGCTAAAGCTTTGCCCGATGGCCGCCGCAACGTTCGCGCTCGTGTAGTAGCGTCGCGCCAGCGTCTCGTTGATGATCGCCGCCTGCGGCGCGCCCTGCCTGTCTGTCTCGTTGAACGTGCGCCCGCCTATGAGCGGCATGTTGACGGTCTCGAAGTAGCGACCATCAACGATGTTCAGGCCGACCATGAGCGCATGTTGGCCGGGTGGCGGCTCGTGGCCGCTGATGTTGATGCCGGTCATCATGTTATTGCCGTTGAGCGGCACCATACGCGCGAGGCTGGCGGCGCGCACGCCGGGCAAGGCCGCGACCCGCTCCGTCAGTTGGCGATAAAACTCGCGCCCCTTCGTTTCGTCATAACCTTGCGTGCGTAGGTCGAGGGTCAAGGTCTCGACGCCGTCGGGCACGAAGCCCACGTCAATCGAACTGGCATTACGCAGGCTGCGCAGAAAGAGACCGGCGGTGACGAGCAGGACGAGCGAGATCGCGATCTGCGCGATGACGAACACACTACGCGTGCGCGAGCGATGCAAGCTGCCACCGGGCGTGTCGCTCTTGAGCGCGGACAGCACGTCGGGCTTGGACGCTTGCAGCGCGGGCGCTAAGCCGAAGAGCAGCCCCGTCACGAGCGAGATCACGAGTGTGAAGAGCAGCACGCGCACGTCCACGCCGAACTCGAGCGAGATGGGCATATCGGCGGGCGGCTTGAACGCGAGCAACAGGTCGGTGGCCCAGACGGCGACTAGCACGCCGGCCGTGCCGCCGAGCAGAAAGAGCAGCACACTCTCAAGCAACAACTGACTGACCAACTGCCGCCGGCTCGCACCCATTGCGCGCCGGATGGCCATCTCTTTGCGGCGCGTGCTGGCGCGGGCAAGCGTCATGGCCGCGACGTTGGCGCACGCGATCAGCAGGACGAGGCCGACGACCACGAACAGGATCGCCATGAAACCCAACACCGCGCCGCGCACTTCGCCGGGGAGCATGCTGGCGGCGCGCACGTCCACGCCGAGGCCGCGATTCGTCTCCGGGTAAGCTTGCGCGAGTTGCGCCGCCTGCGTGCCGAGTTCGGCCTGCGCCTGTTGCGTGGTCACGCCGTCTTTAAGGCGGCCGGTGACTTGTAGCCAGCGCGCTTGACGGCTCAACAACTGCCCGCCCGGGCGCGTCTCCGCCTGCATCATCAGCGGCACCCACACGTCCGGCGTCAGCCCGACCCACGTGCCGCGAAAACCTGCGGGCGCGACGCCGACAACCGTGAACGCATGCCCGTTGAGCGTGATCGTCCGGCCGACTAAATTTGGGTCTGCGCCGAACCGTTGCCGCCACAAATCTGCGCTGACGACCGCGACCGGATGCGTGCCGGGCGTTTGATCTTCTTCGGGCAGGAAGAACCGACCTTGCAAGGGCTTTGTGCCGAGGACATCAAAATAATTACCGGAGACGATCATGCCGAAGAGGCGTTCGGGCTGCGCGCCGGCATTCATGCTAAGCGGAATGCCGCTGTAAGCAGTCAGCCCGGCGCACGTCTTGTTCTGTTCGCGGAAGTGGGCGTAGTCGGGATACGAGAAGGCGTGATAGCTGCTACCGTTGGCTTCAGTGGCATGCACGTCCACGAGCCGCGCGGGCTGTGCGATGCCGGGCAGCGGGCGCAATAGGACAGCGTTCACCACGCTGAAGATGGTCGTGTTCGCGCCGATGCCGATGGCCAACGACAGCACCGCCACCAACGTGAACCCCGGCTGCTGCCACAGCAAGCGCAACGCGTACCGCGCGTCCTGCCACAATGTATTCATCACACCACCTCTCAAGAACATTACCGAGTGACAAGTGACGAGATAAGACAAGTGCTTACTTGTCACTTGTCACTTGTCACTGCTTTATTCGTAGCGTAGCGCCACTATCGGATCGACTTTGGTCGCGCGCCGCGCCGGTACATAACAGGCGAGGAGCGCGACGCCAGCGAGCAACAGCGCGCCACCCGCGAACGTCAACGGGTCGGTCGGCGCGACGCCGTAGAGCAGCGTCGCCATGACACGCGTTAGTGCGAAGGCGCAGACGAGACCGAGCGCGAGACCGATGAGCGTTAGCTTGATGCCTTGCCCGACGACAAGCCGCAGCACGTCACTGGCTTGCGCGCCCAAGGCCAGGCGCACGCCGATCTCGTGTGTGCGTTGCGTGACCGTGTAAGACATCACGCCGTAGATGCCCGCCGCCGCGAGCAGCAGCGCCACGCCCGCGAAGATGCCGAGGATAAGCGAGTTGAAGCGCGGTTGCGCAGCCGCCTCGCTCACGAGTTGCGTTAGTTCCTTGAAGTCCGCAACGGGCTGCGCTCTGTCCACCTGGCGCACGGCTTCGCGCACCGACGGGATCAAGCTCTCCGGCTCGACCGCCGAGCGCACAACGAAAGACATCCCGGCGAACGCGTCTTGCAGGTAGGAGGTGTAAAGCTCCGGCGTCGGTTCGGTGTTGAGCTCAAGGCTGCGCACGTCCGCGACCACGCCCACGATCTCGAACCAGATCGGTTGCCCGTCGGGGCCCGTGCCGCCAAGATTGAGCCGCTTGCCGACCGGGTTCTCACCGGCGAAGTCGCGGCGCACGAGCGCTTGATTGACGACGACGGCGAGCGGGGCAGCATCGTTGTCGTGTGCGTCGAGCGCGCGGCCCTGCAAGATGGGGACGTTGACGGCACGGAAGTAGTCCGGGCTCACGTTGCGGTAATTAACGCCGGGCCACTTGTCCGGTGTGAGCAGCGGCCGGCCCTCGACCCGGAAGCCGGCCGTCGGCCCTTTCGTGAGCGGCAGCGTGTTAATCACCCCGACCGTGTCCACGCCCGGCAGCGTCTTAATGCGTTCGGCCACCTGATTGTAGAAAGCTGAATAGTGTGCGTCTTGTGTGAAGTTCGCGCCCGCAGGCGTTAGTCTGAAAGTGAGAATGCGTTGCGGGCGGAAGCCCAACTCCACCGCTTGCAAGCTGAGGAAACTGCGGAACAGCAAGCCCGCGCCGATGAGCAGCACCAATGACAGCGCGACTTCGGAGACGATGAGCAGCGAGCGCATGCGGTTGCGGTGCGCGCCGCCCGCAGCGCCCCGCGCGCTCTCCTTGAGCGCTTCGTTGACATCCGGGTTCGTGGCTTGGAGCGCAGGCGCGAGGCCGAACACGATGCCCGTCACAAGCGACATGAGCAGCGTGAAACCGAGCACGCGCCAATCCACCCCGATGCCTTGCGCGCGGGGGAAGTCAATCGGGAGCAGACCACGCAGCAAATCAATGCCCCACCAGCCCAACAGCAAGCCGAGCGCGCCGCCGACGAGCGCCAGCAACACGCTCTCGACGAGCAACTGGCGCACGAGGCGCAGGCGCGTCGCCCCCAGCGCGAGCCGGACGGCGATCTCCTTCTGCCGCGAGGCGGCCCGCGCCAAGAGCAGGTTCGCCACGTTCGCGCACGCGATCAACAACACGAGGGCCACCGCCCCCAGCAGCAACAACAGCGCCGCGCCGCTATCGCCGACGAGGTGTGTTTGCAGCGCCACCACTTGATCGAAGCGTTTGTTGTTCGTGTCGGGATACCGCTGCCGCAGGCGGGCCGTGATGGCGGTCATCTCGGCGTGCGCTTGTGCGACCGACACGCCCGGCTTGAGTAACCCGACCGCGCTCAGGAAGCCGAACCCACGCGCCCGCGCAATGTCCATCTGCGCGCTCAGCGTGGGCACGAGTTGGAATGGTGGAATCCACACCTCCGTCTTATCGGGATACTGGAAGCCCGCCGGCGCGACGCCGACGACCGTGTAAGCCTGCCCGTCGAGCGCGATTACTTTGCCGATAGTGGCCGGGTCGCCGCCGAAACGTCGCTGCCAGAGACCGTAGCTAATGACGGCGACGGGATTGTGGCCCGCACGCTCTTCGTCGGGCAGGAAGAAACGGCCGAGTTGCGGCTCGCTACCGAAGACCTGAAAGAAGTCGGCCGAAGTCATGGCCAGATCGATCCGCTCCGCTTCGTCGCCGGCGGTCAGGTTCGCCGGGCGCGCGAAGATCGCGGCGAGGTGGGCAAACGACGTGCTCTGGGCCCGCCAGTCGAGAAAGTTCGCCGGTGTGACTTGCACGCGGCTGCCCTTCTCGTTGAGTTCTTCAATCGCCACGATGCGGGCGGCATGCGGGTACTGCAAAGGGCGCAGCAGCACCGCGTTGACCACGGAGAAGATGGCTGTATTCGCCCCGATGCCGAGCGCGAGCGCGCCAAGCGCGATGGCGGTAAAACCGAGACTCTGCCATAAGATTCGCGCGCCATAACGCAGGTCTTGCCAGAACGTGCCCATCTTTCCCTCCTATTCGTATCTCAATGCCACCATCGGATCGACCTTCGTCGCGCGCCGCGCCGGGATGTAGCAAGCGCCGAGCGCGACCAGCGTGAGGAACGCCGCGATCACGCCGAACGTCAACGGATCGGCCGGCTGCACGCCGTACAACATGCGCGTCAAGCTTTCCAGATATTTGGTCAACGCATAGGCGCTCGCCAGCCCCAGTGCGATGCCGACGAGCACCAACGTCAGACCTTGCCGGAAGATCATTTTCAGCACGTCGGTGCGACTCGCGCCCAAGGCCATGCGGATGCCGATCTCGCGCGTGCGTTGCGCCACAGACCACGCCAGCACGCCGTACAACCCGATGCAGGCGAGTTGTTGCGCGAGCAGGCCGAACAGGCTTAACAACTTGGCGAACAGACGCTCCAGCGCGAGCGTTTCGTCGGCTTGCTCGATCTGCGTCTTGATGTCCTTGAGCGGCAGGTTGCTGTCCACATCACGCACCGCTTGCCGGATAGCGTTGACGGCGACAGATGGCTCGCCCACCGTGCGCACCTCGAAGGTCACAGAGCCGAGGCTGCCCACTTCTTGCAACCAAGATAGGTAAGCGGTCGGCGGGACATCGTCGCGCTGGCTGGTGTACTTCGCGTCCCCGGCCAGGCCGATGATTTCGATTTCGCCGGCCTTGTCCGGCGAGTCGAAGCAGAAGCGTTTGCCGACCGGGTTTTCGGCCGAGAAAAAACGCCGTGCGAAGGTCTGGTTGACGACGGCGACTTTGGGCGCGTGCGCATCGTCCTGCGGTGTGAGCTTGCGCCCGGCGAGGAGCGGAATACTCATCGCCTCAAGGAAGTTCTCGCGCACCTGATGGAGGTAAACGTCGCCGTTCGCTGTTACCTTCCCGTCCGCCAAAGCAGGCGCATTCGGCAGATAAACGCTACGGTCGCTCTCGCTGCCTGAGAGCAAAGGCATGCGCGAGAATGTGACGGAGCTCACGCCGGGCACGGCTTCGATACGCTCGGCCATCTGTCCGTACAGATTCGTCAGCCGCTCTGCCTTGTAACCGATCAAGGCCGGCTCGACGGTGAACAACAGCAGGTTGCGCGCATTAAAGCCGGTCTCGACCCGTTCGAGGTTGACCAGCGTGCGCACGAACAGCCCCGCGCCGACGAGCAGCAACAACGACATGGCCACCTGCGCCACGACGAGCGACTTGCTTAGCCACGAACGCGAGGCGAGGCTCGAACTCCGCACGCTGTCTTTGAGCGCGGGCGTCAGGTCAACGCGCGTCGCGCGTAACGCGGGCACGAGGCCGAAGACGATGCCGGTCACAAGCGACAGTGCCAACGTAAAGCCAAGCACGCGCAGATCGAGTTGCGGGTTGAGCACGCTCGCGCGCCCGCTCCACTCGCTCGCCACCAGCAAACCGTCCTTGATCCAGAATGCGAGCAGCACACCGAGCGCGCCGCCCAACGTGGACAGCAGCACGCTCTCGGTCAGCAATTGCCGGATCAGACGCCAACGACTCGCACCCAGCGCGAGCCGCACTGCGATCTCTTTCTGGCGCGAGGCGGCCCGTGCCAGGAGCAGGTTCGCCACGTTGGCGCACGCGATGAGCAGCACAAGGCCGACCACGCCGAGCAACAGGTAGAGCGGGCGACGATAGAACTGCCGCGTGTTCATCTGGCCGCGACTGCCGGAGTCAACGACAAGGCGCGGATAATCGTGCGGGTCGAGTTCCGGCAGGGGCTTGCCCCCTTGCCCTAACGCCCGCGCCGTCCGCGCGGCGCGCTGTTCGAGCACGGACTGTTGAAAGACGCCAGCCAAACTCGCTTGCGCTTGTTCCGCTGTCGCGCCGGGCTTTAAGCGGCCCATCAGGCGCAACCACCATGCCGCGCCCGCGCCCGCCATATTCGAGCGTTCGGTGGTGACCTGCGGTTCCCACGCAATGGGGATCGAAACATCGGTCGTCGAACCGACCTGCATCGTCCCGTCGAAGCCGGCCGGCGTGACGCCGACAACCGTGAACGCGACGTTATTGAGATTGATCTGTTTGCCCACAACGAGTGGGTCGCCATTGAACTGCCGCTGCCAGTAACGATGACTTAGTACGGCGAC
The DNA here is from genome assembly GCA_038322995.1 of Pyrinomonadales bacterium. Classification (GTDB taxonomy): domain Bacteria; phylum Acidobacteriota; class Blastocatellia; order Pyrinomonadales; family Pyrinomonadaceae; genus QHXQ01. The sequence continues at coordinate 18,456 of JBBQGM010000065.1, read as the reverse complement.
GGGCGGGGCCGCTGCTTTGTCGTCCGCATCGGTGAACGTGCGCCCGACGAGCGCGGGCACGCCCAAGCTCGCGAAGTAATTGCCCGACACGACCTGCCCATCAGCGACATCTGCGCGCCCGCCTGCATTCACATTCAAACTAACGTCGCCGAACGCGAACACGTCCGTCAGCACATCGCTCTGCTGCTCGCGAAAGCGCGTGTAGGTTTGATACGGGAAAGATGTCCGGCCCATCAGCCCCGACTCTTCGCGGCGGGCGTTGCCGTGATAATTGCCGGGCTTGAAATTCGGGCCGGCCAGCGATTTGAAGAGTACCAACCGATCCGGCGCTGGCACCGGCAGCTTCTTCAGCAGCACTGCGTCCACCACACTGAACAGGGCCGTGTTCGCGCCAATGCCAAGCGCCAGCGACAACACGGCGATGGCCGTGAAACTTGGCGTCCGGCTCAACATTCGCGTGCCGTAGCGCAGGTCTTGTAAGAGCGTGCCCATCACTCCTCCTATTGCGGAATGCAGAATGCGGATTGCGGATTAGGAGACAAGGGTGTTTCTCAATCCGCATTCCGCATTCCGCAATCGGCTTATTCGTATCTCAGGGCCACCATCGGATCGACTTTCGTGGCGCGCCGGGCCGGCACGTAGCAGGCCAGCAAGGCGACTGCGCCGAGCAGCAGCGAGATGCCGATGAACGTACCGAAATCTGTCGCGCTGACGCCGTAGAGCAGGCTCGCTAACGCGCGCGTGACGGCGAACGCGCCCAGAAGGCCGAGGCCGAGGCCGAGGCCAATGAGCGTTAGCCCGTGGCCGATGATGAGCTTGAACACGTCGCCGGTCTGCGCGCCCAAAGCCATCCGCACGCCGATCTCGTGCGTGCGCAGCGCGACCGAATAGGAGACGACCGCGTAGAGGCCGACCGCCGCGAGCAAGAGCGCAATGAGCGCGAAGCCCGCGAACATGAACGCCGACAGCCGCTGCGGGGCCATTGCTTCAGTAAAAATTTGCGGCATCGTGCGCACGTTATAGACCGGCTGATCTTTGTCGAGCGCACGCACTTCCCCGCGCACGGCGGCGGTCAACGCGGCCGGGTCGGCCCCGTCGGCGCGCACGACGAGCGACACTTCGCGGTACGCGCGCTGCGCGTGCGGCACGTAGATGGACGGGCGCAACCGCTCGTCGTTGACCTCGCTGACGAAACTCTTGTAGCGCACGTTGCCCACGACGCCGACGATCTCGCGCGCTTCATCGCCGAGCATGAGGTGCTGACCTAACGGCTCTCTGTCGGGGAAGAAGCGGTGCGCCAGTCGCTCGCTGATCAGGACGACGGGCGGCGCATCGCGCGTGTCGTGGTCGGTGAAGTTGCGCCCTTTGCGCAACGAGATCCCAAGCGTATCAAGCAAGCCGGGCGTGATGACGCGATAGTCCGCGAGCGGAGACGTGCCGCGCACACCCGGCTGCCCATCGATGTTGAAGAATGTGCTGTCGTCGTCCAGGCTGAGCGGCGGCACGTTGATCAGGCCCGTGCCCGTCACGCCGGGCAGCGTCTCGACGCGCCTGAGCAGTTGCGTATAGAACTGCGTGATCTCCGGTTGGTCTTTGTACTTGCGATAAGGCAGCGACAATTCCATCGTCAGCACGTTGCGTGCGTCGAAGCCGGGCTGCACATCAAGCATGCGCATGAAACTGCGCACCATCAAGCCCGCGCCCGCGAGCAGCACGAGCGACAAGGCGACTTCCGCGACGACGAGCAAGCTGCGCGCGCGTGTGCGCCCGCCGTCGTGCGCGGTGCGGCCGCCTTCTTTCAGCACCTCGTTGAGATTCGTCTTCGTGGCCAAGAGCGCGGGCGCGAGACCGAAGATGATGCCGGTGAGGAGCGAGACGCCGAGCGTGAACGAGAACACGCGCCAGTCAATCTGGAAGTTGCGCCAACCGCTGACGTAGCGTGCGAAGTTCGCGGGCATCATCGCCGCCAGCGCGTCCACCGCCCACACAGACAAGAGCAGACCGAGCAGACCACCGCCGAGCGCAAGCATGACGCTCTCTGTTAATAATTGCCGGATGATGCGCCAGCGCGATGCGCCCAGCGCGAGCCGCACCGCGATCTCTTTCTGCCGCGCTGCGCCGCGCATCAATTGCAAGTTGGCCACGTTGGCGCACGCGATGAGCAACACGAACATGGCCGCGCCGAGCATGATAAGCAGGCTGAGCCGTGGGCCGCGCACGTAGTGCAGGCGCAGGTCTTTGACGAAGAAGCCGCGTTGCGCGTTCGTGTCGGGGTATTGCTCCGCGAGTCTCTGCGCGAGCGCAGCTAACTCGCTTTGCGCGGCCGCGGCCGGCGTGCCCGGTTTTAGGCGCGCGATGACCTGGAGGTAATGCCCCTGGCGATTCGCCGCGTCTTCAGGTGTGACGGTGAGCGGTGTCCATAACTCTTTGCCGCCCTGCGGGAAGTCGAAGGCCGGCGGCATAACGCCGATGACGGTAAAGCTGCGCTCGTTGATCCGCACGCTCCGGCCGACGATTCCGGCGTCCGCGTTGAAGCGGCGATGCCAGAGACCGTCGCTGATGATGACGACCGAATCGCCGCCCGACTTTTCTTCTTCCGGCCGGAATGTGCGGCCAAGTGCCGGCCGTTCTTTGAGCACGTCGAAGAACTGCGGCGAGACGAGCGTGCCTTCGATGCGCTCCGGCTGCTCGCCTTCGCTCAAGTTTGCCGACCAGCCGGAGTAGGCTGCGGCCGACACTAACGAGGTGGTGCGCTCGCGCACGTCGAGAAAGTTAGCGAGCGCGAAGCCGTCGCGTTGATCGCCGCTCGCGCCGCGCGACTCCCAGACGGCCAGGAGTTGTTCCATCTGCGGGAACGAGAAAGGGCGCAGCAGCAGCGCATTGACCGCGCTGAAGATGACCGTGTTCGCGCCGATCCCCAGAGCCAGCGCCAGCACCGCCACGGCCGTGAAGCCGGGTTGTTTGCGTAACGTACGCAAACCGTAGCGCAAGTCTTGTAAGAGCCTACCCAAGATGAAACCTCCGGTTTCCTTATTTAGGGAGGAGCGATGAATGCTGAATTAGAAACCAAAAGCGGTTTTGTCTTTCATTCATCGTTCCTCATTCGTGTCTCAGCGCGATCAATGGATCGACTTTCGTGGCGCGGCGCGCGGGCAGGTAGCACGCGACGAGGGCGACCAGCGCGAGCAGCGCTGCGACGCCCGCGAAGACGAACGGATCAGTCGCCGTCACGCCGAACAGCAGGCTCGCCAGCACGCGCGTCAACGCGAGCGCGCCCAAGAGACCGGTGGCGATGCCGAGCAGAGTCAACATCAGGCCTTGCCCAACGACGAGCCGCAGCACGTCGCGCGTCTGCGCGCCGAGCGCCATGCGGATGCCGATCTCATGCGTGCGTTGGGCGACCGAATAAGCCATCACGCCATAGATGCCAACCGTCGCCAGGCAGAGCGCGAGCAAGGCGAAGCCGCCGAGCAGCAGCAGGTTGAAGCGGCGGGCCGCGACCGAGGCCGCGAGCCATTCGGGCATCGGCTTGATGTCGGTGAGGGGTAAGTCCTTGTCGAGTTGCGCGACCGCTTCGCGCGCGCCGGCCACGAGCGTGGTCGGGTTGTCGGCCGTGCCGCGCACGACGAGCGTCATGAAGGCGAGCGTCGCCTGTTGTTGCGGCAGGTAGTAGGCGGCTTCGGCTGCCGCGTCGAGACCGTCGTGCTTGACATCGCCGACGACGCCGACGATCTCGCACGTCGCAGGTTTGGCCAGATCGGCAAAGGAAGCGATGACGAGGCGGCGGCCGACGGGGTCTTCATGGGCGAAGAAGCGGCGCGCCAACGTCTCGTTGATCAGCACGACGCGCGGCGCTTCCCTTGTGTCGCGTTCGTTAAAGCTGCGTCCCGCCCGGAGCGGGATGCTCATGGCGCGCAAATAGTCTGGACTGATGATGTAGGAAAGCGCGCTTGGCGCGTCGCCCTGGCTCTCAGCCTGTCGGCCTTCAAGCTCAAAATTCCCGCGCGCGTTGTCGCCGGAGAACGGCAGCGGGAAGACAGCGGCGCTCGCTTCGACGCCGGGTGCGGCCGCCATGCGTGCAAGCAGTTGTTGGAAGAAGCGCGCCTGCGCCGCCGGGGTCTCATATTTCGCTTCGGGCAGCGCCACACTCAACGTCAGCACGCGCGCAGGATCGAAACCGGAATTGATCTCGCGCAAGCGCACGAAGCTTTTTAGGAATAAGCCCGCGCCAATCAGCAGCACCAGCGAGAGGGCGATCTCCGCGACGACTAGCACACTGCGCACGCGGTTGCGTCGCCAGCCGCCGCCCGTGCCGCGGCCGCTTTCTTTCAAGGCTTCATTCACATCCAGCCGCGAGGCGGCGAGCGCGGGCGCGAGGCCGAAGACAAGCCCGGTCAGCACAGCGACGCCGAGTGTAAACGCCAGCACGCGCCCATCGAGCGCGATCTCGCGCACGCGCGGCACGTCATCAGGCAGCACGCCCGCCAGCGCATCAACGCCCCACAACGCGAGCAGCAAGCCCCCCGCGCCGCCCATAAGCGACAGCAGCAGACTCTCAGTTAGCAGTTGCCGCGCCACGCGCCAACGCGAAGCGCCGAGCGCCGTGCGGACGGCCAGTTCGCGCCGTCGGCGCGTCGCCCGCGCGAGCAAAAGATTCGCCACGTTGGCGCACGCGATGAGCAGCACAAAGCCGACCGCGCCCAACAGCACGAGCAACGCCGGGCGGACACCGCCGACCACCTCTTCGTAAGTCGAAATGAGATGTACGCCGCGCCCTTCGTTGTTCTCTGAGTATTGCCCGGCGAGCCGGCGCGCGATGTTGTCCATCTCGGCCTGCGCCTGCGCGAGCGTCACGCCCGGCTTGAGCCGCGCCAGCACGTTCAAGTAGCCGACGCCGCGCTTGGTGTTCAACTCGTTGTGCGGATCAAGCGGCGTCCAGAAATCCTTGGCTGTGCCAATGTCGAACGGAAACTTGAAGTGCGCGGGCAGCACGCCGACGACCGTGCGCGGCTGGCCGTCGAGCGTGATTGGCTGCCCGATGATGTCGCCCCGCGTCCCGAAGCGCCGCTGCCAAACCTCTTGACTGAGCACAATGGGCGCATTGTCAGCTTCAGACTCCTGCGCGGTGAAGAGGCGACCCATGACGGGCTGCACGCTGAGCGTCTGAAACAGTTCGGGCGCGACGGCGAGACCGTCGAGGGCTTCGGGCGCGTCGTTGCCCGTGAGCGTGGCGAACGTGTTCGTGTAAGCCGCGACACTCGTAAAAACCGTCTGCTGTGTGCGCCAGTCGATGAAGTTGAGATACGAGGCGTTTTCGCGCGTCGCGTCGGCTTGCGGGTTTGTGCCCCAGATGTTGACGAGCGCCGCCGGTTCGGCGACGGGCAGCGGGCGTAGCAGGACGGCGTTGACGACCGAGAAGAGCGCCGTGTTCGCGCCGATGCCGAGCGCGACCGTGAGCAGGGCCACGAGCGTGAAGCCGGGCGACTTCCACAACATGCGCCAGCCGTAGCGTATGTCCGGCCACAGGGTTGACATGGTTTAAGCCACCTCGGCCGTCTCCTCGGCCGCGACGATGCTGCCAAGTTCTTCCTTGACGACGCGCCCGTCAAAGAGATGGATCGCGCGGTCGGCGAAGCGCGCGTAGCGCGGGTCGTGCGTGACCATGCAGATGGTCGCGCCGCCTTGGTGCAGTTCGCGCAATAAGTCCATCACGGCCTCGCCGTTCTTCGAGTCGAGGTTGCCGGTCGGCTCGTCAGCGAGCAGGATGAGCGGCTGCCCCGCCACCGCGCGGGCGACGGCGACGCGCTGCTGTTGCCCGCCGGAGAGTTGGCTCGGCAGATGCTTCGCCCGATGCGCCATGCCAACGCGCTCAAGCGCCGCCGTCACACGCTCCTTGCGTTCGGCCGAACTCAAGCCGCGATACGTCAAGGGCAGTTCGACGTTCTCATAGACGTTCAAATCGCCGATGAGATTGAAGCTCTGAAAGATGAAGCCGATCTCGCGGTTGCGTATGCGCGCCCGTTCGCTCGCCGACAGGTCGGAGACCGGCTGGTTGTTGAGCCAATACTTACCGTCGGTCGGCGTGTCTAACAGGCCCATGATCGAGAGCAGCGTGGACTTGCCGCAGCCGGAGGGGCCCGTAATCGAAATGTACTCGCCGGGGGCGACGTTCAGGTGCGTGCCCGCCAGCGCGTGCGTCTCCACCTCGTCGGTGTAAAAGACCTTTTTCACGTCTTCCAAACGAATCAGGGGTTGGACAGTTGCAGCCATAAGTTTCTCCTAAGCTAGAGCTAATAGCTGTTAGCTATCAGCCGTTAGCTTAAAAACTGTGGGTTAAGGCCGACCTGGTGCTGACCGGGCCGGCAGAGTGAAATAAAAGCTAACAGCTAACAGCTAATTCAACCGGATGTGCTCGAAGTTATCCCACTGCGAGGTGTCCGAGAGGATCACCGTGTCGCCTTCCTTCAAGCCATCTAAAATCTCGACGGTGCTGACGGAATTGCGGCCGAACTTGACCTGCACGCGCGCCGCCTCATGCCCGTCCGCCGTGACCTTGAACATGCCGACAGTTGCGCCCGATTGCCCGAAGGCGGGGCGACCGATGTAGAGCACGTTATCCAACCGCTCAAGCTCAATCGTGCCGTCCACGCTGAGGTCTGGCCGCGCGCCCTGCGGCAGCGCGCCATCGAGCGCCACATCTACCGTGAGCGTGCCGTTTTGCGCGGACGGATCGATGCGGCTAACGTGGCCGGGGATGATGCCGTTGCGCGTGTCGATCTCGGCGCGCTGGCCGATGGTGATGTCTTTGGTTTGCGTCTCAGCGATCTTGAGTTGCGCCTTCAGGTGTTGCGGCTCGACAACGCGCGCCAGGTTCGTGCCTGGCTGAATCTGCTGCCCGACCTCGACCAACTTCTCTTGCAGCACGCCGTTTGTGCCTGCGCGCACGCTGAGCGTCGCCACCTGACTGCGCTTGAGCGCCAAGAGCGCCTGCAACTGCGAGATGCGGGCCTGCTGCGAAGCAACCTGCGCTTGCGTCGATCTCGAAAACCCTTCGAGCCGCTTCTGTTCGATGGCGTAACGATTCGCCAACTCGGCGGCCCGCACGCGCGAGAGTTTCAGATTGAGCGCGGGGATGAGACCGTCCTTAGCGAGCATCTCGTCGGTGTCCGATTGCAGTTTCGCTTGCTCGTACTCGGCATGTACCTGCGCGGTCGCCGACTGCTGCGTCATGCGCTCGCTGTCCAAGCGCGCCCGCACGTTGTTCAAGTCCGCCTCGGCCGCGCGCTGTTGGTACTCTGTGTCAATCGCCGACTGCTGCAACTCCGGGTTGCTCAACTCGACCAACACCGTGCCGGCCGACACGGGCGTGCCCGGCTCGACGAGTACGCGCTCGACGCGCCCCTGCGTCGCGGCGGCGATGACGCGCGTCTCTTCCGGCACAAGCGAGCCTAAGCCCCGCACCTGCCGCAGCATCTGCCCGCGCTTGACCGTATCCTTAATAATCGTCGCGCTCTCGATGCTCGGCGCGGCCGGCTTGAGCCGCGAGACGCCGAACGTGATGAGCGAAACTACGCCGACCACCGCGACCGCATAGAGCGCCATGCGCGCCTGCCGCTTGCGTGCCGATTTCTTCCGAGGAATATCAACCATGATTAAAAGCTGTTAGCTGTTAGCTGTTAGCTGTTGTCTCTTGCCGAATGCCGAGTTAAACCGAACCCTGCTCGTTCACCAACGCCTTGTGCGAACCCTATGCCAACTCATTGCCCGCGACTTTGGCGTTCTTTCTCACGTTTTCATTTGTGCTAATCGCAGGCGCGGGACAGCGTTTTCGCAAATTTGGGACGACTCACTCCTTCTCCATCCAGCCGTCTACGAGCGTGATGAGGCGGCGACCATAAGAGGCGTTCAACTCGGAGTGTGTGACCTGGATGATGGTCGTGCCCTCTTCGTTCAGCCGCTTGAACAACTCCATAATCTCGCGCCCCTGCGACGAGTGCAGGTTGCCGGTCGGCTCGTCGGCAAGCAGCAGTTTCGGGTTCGTGATGACGGCGCGGGCGACGGCCACGAGTTGCTGCTGGCCGCCGGAGAGTTGATTCGGGAAAAGGTCTTTTTTGCCGACGATGTGGAAGCGATCCAGCACGTCCGCGACGATGGCCTGGCGCTCCGCCTTCTTGATGTCTTTATACGAGAGCGGGATTTCGAGATTCTCGTAGACGGTCAGGTGATCGAGCAGGTGATAGCTCTGAAAGACGAAACCAATGGTATCCTTGTGCAGTTCGTTGCGCTTCTTCTTGTCGAGCTTATGCACGGGTTGCTCAAGAAAGTAATACTCGCCTGTCCACGCGCTATCGAACATGCCGAGAATGGCCAAGAGCGTGGACTTGCCCGCGCCCGACGGCCCCATGATCGAGATGAACTCGCCCGGCTGCACGTCCAGATCGATCCGGCGCAGCACATAAGTTTTCGTCGGCCCTTGCGCGAAACTCTTTTCGACGTTGCGTAAACTGATCATAACTTGCGGCGCGGCACGGCGCGCACTCCTTATCGTTGCTGAAATCCGCGCGGCCCAAACTCCGACTTTGGCGCGCACACGGAAGCAGAGCTATAGAAGGTAGGCGCGGTCAGCTAATGAAACTATCGTGCCAACCGTTGCCGCCGATAAAACGCTGACAATTTGCCGGGTTCGCGCGGCAGGTTTTGACTGGCTTTCCCATTTCCGGGATTGCCAGTGCGCGGAATCGAACGACCCGCAGGCACTTTTGTCAGCGCCCAACTGGCCAGCCAGCGCCGCTCGTCACGACAAACATGCCGCTCAACACTTCGGCGCGCGGCCGTCGGGCGCGGGTGTTATCATCAAGCTGGTATGTTGTCTGCACGCCGCTGGCTTGGCTGGCTCTCCATCTTTGGCTGCTTCACTCTGGTCGGGCTGATGTTCGCCGGCCAGTGGTACGTCAGTTACAGGGCGAGCGGGGTTTCGGTCGCAGGGCTGAAAGTGCTGACGTGGGCGCTCACCGAATGGGAGATATGGGCGCTCTTGACGCCATTCATCTTGCTGCTTGCGCGCCGCTTCTACATTGACCGGCAGAACCGGCAGCGCAACATACCCGTGCATCTCGCGCTCGGCTTCGGCTTCTCGTTCATCCACATTGTGCTGCACGCCGCCGCCGAACAGCAGACGACGTGGGCGTGGATGCCCGGCGAGCAGATGACTTTTCTCGGCTCGCTCTATTATCTGGCCACCAAAAAATTCCACCTCAACCTGCTGACCTACTTCGTCATTGTCGGCGTCAGCCACGCGGTGGAATACTATCGCCGCTATCAGGAGCGCGAGCGCACGGCCGCCGTGCTCGAAGCGCAACTCAGTCGCGCGCAACTGCAAGCACTCAAGATGCAATTGCATCCGCACTTTCTCTTCAACACGCTCAACACGATCTCCGCCTTGATCCACCGCGACCCGCGCGCCGCCGACCGCATGGTCGCGCGCTTAGGCGATCTGCTGCGGCTTACGCTCGATAATCACGGCGTGGAGGAAGTGACGCTGAAAGAGGAACTGGAATTCCTCGCCAAGTATCTGGAGATCGAGCGCACGCGCTTCCACGACCGTTTGAGTGTGCGCATGGACATCGCGCCGGAGAGCCTGGATGCGCTCGTGCCTAATCTACTGTTGCAGCCGCTCGTCGAGAATGCCATCAAGCACGGCATCAGCGTGCGCCCCGGCGCAGGGCACATCGAACTCAACGCCCGGCGCGAGCAGGGCATGCTGCTATTGTCTGTGCGTGACGATGGTACGGGCTTGCCGCCCGACTGGTTGACCTGCGGGCAAGCGGGCGTCGGGCTGACGAACACGCGCGCCCGCCTCGCGCAACTCTACGGCGCACGCCACACGTTCACGCTCGCCAACGTGGCCGGCGGCGGGCTCGAAATCACCATCGCCATCCCCTTCAATGCCCCGGCGGACAGTGTACTCGCCGGGCCCGACTACGCACCGGCCGCGCTGCCGCCGGACGCGCGCCCGATCAACTATCTGCCGCTTGAGCGATGAGAAGACTCCGCGCCTTAATCGTTGACGACGAGCCGTTCGCGCGCGAGCGCGTGCGGCATCTGCTCGCGCGTGATGAAGAGATCGAGTTAGTCGGCGAATGCGCCGACGGTTTCGCGGCCGTCGCCGCGACCAATGAGCACGCGCCCGATCTTTTGTTCCTCGACGTGCAGATGCCCGGCCGCGACGGCTTCGCCGTGCTCGATGAACTTGGCCACACTCACGCGCCGCTCGTCATCTTCATGACCGCGTATGATCAGTATGCCGTGCGCGCCTTCGACGCCTGCGCGCTCGATTATTTGTTGAAGCCCTTCGACGAGGAACGCTTCGACAAGGCGCTCGCCCGCGCCAAAGCGCAATTCCGGCGCACGGAAGAAGCGGGCGCGGACGAACCGGCCGCCGCGTTGCTCGGTGCGCAGCCAGCGCGCGGCAACGCGCCACTTGAGCGCGTCGTCGTCAAGACCGGCGGGCGCATCTTCTTCTTAAAAACTTCCGAGGTTGATTGGATCGAGGCTTACGGCAACTACGTCCGTCTGCACGTCGGCGCGAGCGCGTATCTGTTGCGCGAGCCGATCAGCAGTCTCGAAGCGCAGATCGATCCCGCGCGCTTCCTGCGCATCCATCGCTCCGCGCTCGTCAACATCGAGCGCATCCGCGAGATGCAGCCCATGTTCCACGGCCAGTACGTCGTCCTCCTGCACGACGGCACGCGCCTCACGCTCAGTCGCCGCTATCGCAGCAAACTGCAAAAGTCGCTCGGCAAAACTTTCTAACCGGCGGCTTGCCGCGCCGCCGCGGTGCCGCTCGTCCCGCCCTGCTTGCCGCTTAACCCATGCCCTCGTGTTTCATCACATTTTCATTCCCGCCCCGCACGCAACCACGTACATTACATTGTTAGACAGGAAGCCGCGGTTGATTACAGTCCAAACTATACGACTTCAGTTAAATCATAGTTATGAAGAAATTCATCCCCTTGTTCATCCTGCTCTGCTTCAGCACGCTTGCCGTGCGAACGCACGCGCAATCAGCGATTAATTCGACGCCTGCGGCCTCTCCTGCCAGCCAGTCGGTTGCACCCATCGTGGCCGCGAGCGACCCACCGGCAAACGCTCCCAAAGTGAAAGATGCGGCGGTAAAGAACGATCCACCCAAAACGGCTGAGCCGGCTAAGACTGCCGCGCCGACAGCCATCGCACAGGGCGCGGCCACGCCTGCGCTGCGCGGCGGCTTGGCGCTTGCGCCGGAGAAAGCCCGCCCCGTCCGCCTCACGCACTTTGAAGCGCCGCCCGTGATCGACGGCCGATTGGACGACCCGGCCTGGCAGACGGCCGCCACGTTTAAGAACTTCTATCAGATCAATCCCGGCGACAACACGCAGCCGTCGCTACCGACCGAAGTCTTCATGGGCTACGACGCCAAGACGCTCTATCTCGCGTTCCATGCTTTCGATGAACCCGGCAAGGTGCGCGCCACCGTCGCCAAACGCGACGACGTGCTCAACGCGGAAGACAGCGTGCGCGTGCTAATCGATACGTTCAACGATCAACGCAAGGCTTACGTCCTCTGCTTCAACCCGCTCGGTATCCAGCAAGACGGCGTCCGCACCGAAGGGACGGGCGTGGACTTTAGCGTGGACATTGTGATGACCTCGAAAGGCGCGTTGACGGCTGATGGCTACGTCGTCGAAGTGGCCATCCCGTTCAAGTCGCTGCGCTATGAAGCGGGCAAGGACAAACAGTGGGGCTTGCAAATCTTCCGCATCATCCAACGGCTCAACGGTGAGCAGGATTCGTGGATGCCGATCTCGCGCGACATCAACGGGCTGCTCAATCAAGCCGGGCATATCACCGGCCTCGAAGGCGTCTCAACCGAGCGCACGCTCGAACTGATCCCCAGCCTGACCGTCTCCGAGACGGGCCGCCGCCTGCCGCACTACAACCCTGTGCCGAACGATCCCGGCCGCATGGTCAATCAACCCATCGGCTTCGACCCCGGGCTCACCGCCAAGTTCGGCGTCACGCCAACCTCCACGCTCAACCTCGCCATCAATCCCGACTTCGCACAGGTCGAAGCGGACGCCACCGTCGTTACGACAAACCAACGCTTCCCGATTTTCTTTCAAGAGAAGCGGCCCTTCTTCCTCGAAGGCTTAGACATCTTTCAATTGCCCCTGAACGTCGTCCACACGCGCACCATTGTTGACCCGGACGTGGCCGTTAAGTACGCCGGCAAGTCCGGGCGCAACTCCTTCGGCATCATGCTCGCCTCCGACAACGCCCCCGGCAACTTCACGGGCGACGAGCGGCTCGCTTCGTTCAACCGTCCTTTGCTCGACAAGAATTCGCTCGTGGGCGTCCTGCGCCTCAAACGCGACTACGGCAAAGAGAACAGTCTGGGCATCGTGGCGACAGCCTATAATTTCTACGAGAAGCACAACGCCATCGGTGGTCTCGACGGGCGCTTCAAGCTCGACCCGCAGACCACGTTCACGTTCCACCTCGTCGGCACAACATCACACCGCTACTTCCGCGAGCCCGCGCTCGACGTACCAACCGCTTGCGCGAGCCTGACCGGCCGCGAACTAACTTACTGTCGCAGCCGGCAGGTGTATCGCGCGGGCAATGGCCTCGGCTACTACGCGCAATACCAGAAAGCCGGTCGCCATCTCTTTATGAACGCGGTCGGCTTCGGGCGCACGCGCGATTTCCGCGCCGACGTAGGCTTCACGCGCCGCACCAACACGAACAGCGATCAGTTCTACGTCGAATGGAATTCGGATCAGAAACAGAAAGCGCGGCTCGTCTCGTGGAACGTCAGTAGTCAAAATCAGATGCTGTACGATTGGCAGGGGCGCATCCAAGGTTGGAATTCCGGCGTGCGCTCGTTCCTCAACTTCCAACGCCAGTCGTTCATCGGCTTCGGCTTTGACAACTATTACGAGAAAGATTACGAAGAAGAGTTCGGCGCGCAACGTACGCCGGCGCACGGCGGCGCGTTCTTCGGGCTGCCGACCCGCTCGACCTACAACAAATCGATCTTCTTCGGCGGCGGCACCACGCCCTCGAAGAAATACTCGGCCCAACTTTTCGCCAACCTCAACCACGGCGCGCAGGATTACGACTTCGGCGGCGGCGGCAAGTTCCCGCGCGTCAGTCCGGCGGCGCTCCAGTTCGGCCAAGGCGTGCAACTCGATCCGGGGCCGGGGCGTGGACTTGACCTCAACGCCACGTTCACCTATCAGCCGACCAACGCCTTGCGCATGTCGCTCGACTACACCAAGTCGCGTCTGCGCCGCTACGACACCGGCCTTGTCGCCTTCGACGACAACATCTACGTGCTGCGTTCAACCTATCAGTTCACCCGCTTCACCTTCGCGCGGGCGCGCATCGACTACGATTCGCTCGCCGCCAACGTGCGCGGGCAGTTCCTCCTCGGTTGGGCCCCGAATCCCGGCACGTCCTTCTACGTCGGCTACAATGACGATCTGAACCGCAACGGCTTCAACCAGTTCACCGGCAACCTCGAACCTGGCTTCCGGCGCAACGGCCGCACCTTCTTCATCAAGATGTCCTACCTCTTCCAACGTAGTTTCTAACGCTGCCAGGAGTTTAACCGCGCAGGGCCGCAAAGCTGAGTCTTTGCGGCCCTGCGCGGACTTCGCGGTTATAGCTCTGCCCGCGAGAAGCGCACCAAATACCAGTTGACAAATCATCATTTGTAACTACAATAGTTACAAATGCCAGGTTCGACACCAGTGAGTTTGTAGCTTATGCCGACTAGCAGTCGCTTCGCCGTCGCGGTGCATGTGCTGACGCTGCTGGCGTGGGCCGGCGATAAGCCGGTCAATTCTGCCACCGTCGCGGCCAGCGTGAATACGAACGCCGTCGTCATCCGGCGCATTCTGTGCGCGCTGGGGCGGGCGCGGCTCGTCACGTCGCAGACGGGCGCGGCGGGTGGCTCGCGCCTCGCGCGCCGGGCCGACCGCATCACATTGCGCGACATCTATCGCGCGGTGGAGGGCGGCGATAGTTTTCTTATGCACCGGCAGCAGCCGAGTCGGCGCTGCCCCGTCGGCGTGAACATCGAAGACGTGCTCGGCGGCGTGCTGCGCACGACGAACGCGGCTGTTGAGCAGACGCTGGCCCGCACCACCGTGGCGGACATCGTCGCCCAAATTCGGCCTTGCATACCGGACAAATAACGCGCACAAGCGAACGACCGATTAACTTAACGCAGACAGCAACAATAAGGAGACAGCAATCATGAGTGAGCATGTAACCGCAGTGAACGATGGCAACTTCGAGCAGGATGTGTTGCAGGCCGGGCAGCCTGTGTTAGTAGATTTTTGGGCCGAGTGGTGTGCGCCGTGTCGCATGCTCGCGCCGACGGTTGACGCCGTCGCGGAGAAGTATGCGGGCAGCGCACGCGTCGTCAAGGTCAACGTGGACGACAACCCGTCAGTGTCACAGAAGTACGGCATTAAGGGCATCCCGACGCTGATTCTATTCAAGGGCGGCAAGGAAGAAGAGCGCATCGTCGGCGCGACTAGCAAGGAAGCGATCTCGCGTTTGATCGACAAGCACGTGGTCGCTGCGTAAGCCTAACCCGGACAAGGAGCAGGTCTCATGGCCAAGATGCTCGACGAGATTGCGGCGGGCGCAGCGGTCGTCGAGTTGGCCGCGACGGACGCGCACGCCAATCCGATGGGCACGCTACACGGCGGCGTGCTCTGCGACATCGCCGACGCTGCGATGGGGCTGGCCTACGCCGCCACGCTCGACGAAGGCGAGTCGTTCACCACGCTCGAATTGAAGATCAACTTCCTGCGGCCCGTGTGGCAGGCCCACCGGCGCGCGACCGCGCGCGTCGTGCAACGCGGGCGCACCGTCGGGCTAGTGGAATGCGACGTGACGGACGAACGTGCGCGCCTCGTCGCCCGCGCCACGAGCACCTGCTTGACGTTGCGCGACGAACAGGCACAAGGCCGCTAGCAGGCGCAGCAGAGAGAGCGAGGTTAACCAGATGGAACAGGAGCAAGCGTTGCGCGAACATCTGCTCTATCTGCTGCGCGGCGGCGGCGCGCACATTGACTTTGAGACCGTGATCGTGGACTTCCCCGTCCATGCGCTCAATCGCAAAGTCGCGGGCGTGACCTACACGCCGTGGCAAGTGCTAGAGCACATGCGCATCGCACAATGGGACATACTTGAGTTCAGCCGCAACGCCGGGCACGTCTCGCCGGAGTGGCCGGCCGGATATTGGCCCACGCCCGACAAGGAAGCGGACGAAACCGCGTGGCAGCAAAGCAGCGCCGCATTCCGCGCCGATCTGATCGCACTGACGCAACTCGTCGCCGCTCCTTCGACTGATCTGTTCGCACCACTCGCGCACGGCGACGGGCAGACCATTCTGCGCGAGGCGTTGCTCGTCGCCGATCACAACGCGTACCATCTCGGCGTCTTGACCATACTCAAACGACAAGTGGCGGACACATCTGCTCTTAGTTGAAGGTGCAACCGCGAGGAACGAGCATGAGCCAGAGCCACGCCCCCATCCGTATCCTATTGCAGACGACTATTCCCCATATCGCCGACGATTGGCACATCGGACGCTTCGCGTTGCTGCGCGAACATCTCGCTGCCTTGCGCGCTGAGACGGGGCACGCGCTCTGCGCGGTCACGGCGCGCGACCGGGCAGCAGACGCGCAGGGCAACGATCCGGTGCTGAGTAAACTCGATGAGTTGCCGTTCGACGAGTTGTGGCTGTTCGCGGTGGACACGGGCGACGGTTTGTCGGAGCAAGACTGCGCGGGCATCACGCGCTTTCGCCAGCGCGGCGGCGGGCTATTCGTGACGCGCGATCACGAAGACCTCGGCTCGTCTGTCTGCACGCTTGGCGGCGTCGGCGCGGCGCACCACTTCCACACACAAAACCCTGACCCTGATCCAGCGCGTTGCAGCCGCGACGATGAAGCGACCACCGCGATCAATTGGCCCAACTATCACTCCGGCAGCAACGGCGACTATCAACGCATCAACGCTGTTGCGCCCGCGCATCCGTTGCTCTTGCGTGATGATGCGGGCGGTGGACAGATCGAATTCTTCCCCGCGCACCCGCACGAGGGCGCGGTCAGCGCGCCAGCGGACGCACCGCACGCGCGCGTGATCGCGACCGGCCAAAGCAAGATCACGCAACGTCAGTTCAATCTCATCGTCGCGTTTGAGCGCACGGCAGCGGGCGAAGGCCGTGCCATCGCTGCGTCAAGTTTTCATCATCTCGTGGACTACAACTGGGACACGAACGCGGGTTGTCCCAGTTTCCTTGCCGAGCTGCCGGGCGACGAGATCGCGCGCGAGCCGGCGCGCCTCGCGGACATCAAAACTTACGTGCGCAACGCCGCGCGCTGGCTCGCGCCACAGTAGTAATGATGACGAGCGCGCCCGATGGACGTTAATTTCAAACCGGCCACGCATGCTGACGTTGAAACCATCCTCGGTTTCATGCGCGGCCTTTATACGCACGACCAGATCGTTTTTGAGGAAGAGGCCGCGCGCACCAGTCTCGCGCAATTGCTCGCTGATGCGTCGCTGGGGCGGGTGTGGCTGATTGAAGCGGAGGGCACGGCGGCCGGCTACATCGTGCTGACCTACGGGTTCAGTCTTGAGTATCACGGGCGCGGCGCGTTGGTTGACGAATTCTTTATTGACGAGCAATGGCGCGGGCGTAGACTGGGGGGCCGCGCGCTGGCGTTCGTCGCGGATTTCTGCCGCGCACAAGACATTTCAGCGGTGCATCTCGCGGTCGATCACAACAACGATGCTGCGCGGCGACTTTACCGGCGCGTCGGTTTCAAAGAGCACGAGCGTTATTTTATGACTAGGTGGCTAACCAAAGAGGAGTAGGCGATGGAGACGAGACAATTAGGCACGGAGGGCTTGCGCGTGTCGGCGTTAGGTTTGGGTTGCATGGGCATGTCGGAGTTCTACGGCGCGCAGGACGATGTTGAATCAACCGCCACGATTGGGCGCGCGCTCGACCTCGGCGTGAATTTTATCGACACGGCCGACATGTACGGCGTCGGGCGCAATGAAGAATTGATCGGGCGCGCGATTCGTGGGCGACGCAATGAAGTTATGCTGGCCACGAAGTTCGGCAATGTGCGCGGCGCGGACGGCAGCTTTCTCGGCGTCTCGGGCCGGCCCGAATATGTGCGCACGGCTTGCGATGCCAGTTTGCAGCGGCTCGGCGTCGAGGTGATCGATCTTTACTATCAGCACCGTGTTGACCCACAAGTGCCGATTGAGGAGACGGTGGGCGCGATGTCTGATTTAATCCGCGCGGGCAAGGTGCGCTTTCTCGGTCTCTCCGAAGCGGCGGCGGAGACGATTCGCCGCGCGCAGGCCGTCCATCCGATTGCCGCTTTGCAAAGCGAGTATTCCCTGTGGACGCGCGACGTGGAGACGGAGATTCTGCCCGTCTGCCGCGAACTTGGGATCGGCTTCGTGCCTTACAGCCCGCTCGGGCGCGGTTTTCTGACGGGCCAGTTCCGGCGAGCCGCCGATCTGCCGGCCGATGATCGGCGACGCCAGTTCCCGCGCTTTCAAGCGGAGAATTTTGCGCATAATCTCAAACTCGTCGAACGGGTTGAAGAGATCGCGGCGGAGCGAGGTTGCCAGCCGGCGCAACTCGCGCTCGCGTGGCTGCTCGCGCAAGGCGCGGACATCGTGCCCATCCCCGGCACGAAGCGGCGCACTTATCTGGAAGAGAACGTCGGCGCATTGGATGTGCAACTGAGCGCGGACGATCTGCAACGCATCAACGAGGTTGCGCAACCTGACGCAGCCGCCGGTCTGCGTTACCCCGAACAAGCGATGGCCTCGGTCAATCGCTAAACAACAGGCGCGGCGGCCGGGAAAACTTTACGGCCGCCGCGCCAGGCTCACGCCGGTTAGCTCGCGCGGTTAGCTTTTAACCGTCGCCGCAGCCACCCGCAACCCCGCCAACTCTTTTTCCAGAGTTTCAATGCGCGCTTTAAGTTGCGCGGCCTTGGCGCTGTCGGTCGGCTTCGCGGCGAGTCGCTTGAGCGCGGTGAGTTGCGCAACCACGAGCGCCTGCGCGGCCGGCACGGCGATGTCGGGCTTGACGCCGACGCCTTCCCAGTTTGTTTTGGTCACCGTGCTGATGTAGCGGGCGAACGGGACGGTGACCAAGAAATGATCGTGCAGGCGGCGCGGCATGACCGGATGCGCGCCGCCGCCCGTGGTCTCGCCGATGATGGTCGCGCGCTGCAAGTTCTGCAAAGTGTAGCTGATGGCTTCGGCGGCCGAGAACGTGCCGCTGTCGGTCAAAATGTACACGTCCTTGCCAAGATAACGTTTGCCGGGCACGTCGAATGTCCACGCCTCCATCGTCGCATC
>JBBQGM010000064.1:0-30045 GCA_038322995.1 Pyrinomonadales bacterium | reverse complement strand
TTCCGCCTCGTGGACATCACGACGCTGAACACGCCGAACGCAGGCGGCGCACAAGCTGACCTGCGCGCCTTGACTTCGACGGACGTGAGCATCACGACGAGCAATGGACTTGTGCTGGTGAAGGGGCTAACGTTGGCGCAGTCGCCGCTGCAAACTCTCGGCGGAGGACTGAACGCGACGCTGACCGTGGCACTAGGCGGGCCGCTCGCGCCCAATGCGACAGTCAACGTGCAGTTTGTGCTCGGCGTGCAGCAGGGCGGCAACTTCCGCTTCCTCGTCAACATTGAGGCGTTGCCCTGACGTTGTAATGCAAGCCTTGACCGGCAGACGAGCCGGCGCGTGCGCCAACGGGACGCACGTGCCGGCTCGTTGCTGTTTCCTTGCGCCTGCGCCCGGTGCATAATGCGCGGCGGCACAGACCAACTTAAACAAAGGCGGCTACACGCTGGCCCGAGGCCCACAAGCAATGACTGCAAACTTTCTCCTCTATGGCGCGAACGGCTACACCGGCAACCTCGTCGCGCGGCTCGCGTCGGCGCGCGGCCTACAACCCATCTTAGCCGGGCGCGATGACGCGAAACTCGCACGACAGGCGAGCGAACTCGGTCTCACGCATCGCGCGTTCGCGCTCGACGATGCGGCCGCGCTTGATGCTGCGCTCGCCGATGTCGCGGTCGTGCTGCATTGTGCCGGCCCTTTCGCGCGCACGTCGCGCCCGATGGCCGATGCGTGTCTGCGCACGCGCACACATTATCTGGACATCACCGGCGAGGCGACAGTCTTCGAGTCGCTCGCCGCGCGCGATAAAGAAGCACAGGCGGCGGGCGTCATGCTGCTGCCCGGCGTCGGCTTCGACGTAGTGCCGTCGGATTGTCTCGCGTTGTACTTGAAAGAGCGGCTGCCGTCGGCGACGAAGCTCACGCTGGCCATACAGGGCACGGGCCGCATCTCGCACGGCACGGCGACGACGATGGTCGAGAACATCAATCGCGGCGGTCTCGTGCGGCGCAACGGCCGGCTCACGCCCGTGCCCGCCGCTTGGCGCACGCGCGAACTTGATCTGGGCCGTGGCCCTACAAGCGTCACCACGATCCCGTGGGGCGATGTCGCCACCGCTTACTACAGCACCGGCATTCCGAACATAGAGGTCTATGCTGCGATGCCGACGCCGGTGCGCCTGTTGATGAAAGCGAGCCGGCCGTTCGCCGGTCTGCTTGGCACGCCCGTCGTGCAGCGTTTCTTGAAAAGTAGGATCGACGCGCAGCCGGCCGGGCCGAGCGACGCGGAACGTGCGCGCGGGCACAGCTACGTCTGGGGCGAAGTGACGGACGAAGCGGGCGGCCGCGCGAGCGCACGCCTGCGCGGCCCCGAAGGTTATACGTTGACCGCGCACACTGCGGTCGCCATCGTCGCCCGCGTGCTGGCCGGCGCGTTCAAGCCGGGCTTTCAAACGCCCGCCCGCGCTTACGGCGCAGAACTGATCATGGAGATCGACGGCGTCACGCGCGAAGATTTAGCGTGACGGATCGCAATCGACCTACGTGATATTGGGATAGGACTAAAAACTATCCACGAACTCACACGAATCAACACGAAGAAAAAGCACGAAAAAGTTCGTGTTCTTTTCGTGTGGTTTCGTGTGAGTTCGTGGATAATGCTTTTTCCTCCGGCCCATTGTTATAGGTTGCGTGTCTGGGTCAGTACCGCCTGCGGTAGCGGGCGGGTCGTGCCCGCGCCAGCACCCGCCCGCTACCGCAGGCGGTACTGATCTGCTTGTATCCGTACACTCATTTGCAATCCGCTTTAGGAGCAGCTTGATGACGACACAGCCTGAACCGTGCGAGTGGTTCGGCGAGATAGACATCTATCTCTTCGATCAATTGTTGAAGGGCCGCTTCACGCCAGACATGCGTGTACTTGACGCGGGCTGCGGCGACGGGCGCAACCTCGTCTATTTCCTGCGCGCGGGCTATGACGTGTGCGCGGTTGACCAGGCGGCCATGGCCATCGCGCATGTGCGTGCGGTCGTGGCGCAACTCGCGCCGCATCTGCCACGAGAAAATTTCCGCGTTGAGCCGGTTGAGCAAATGTCATTCGCCGATGCGAGTTTTGATCGCGTCATCAGCAGCGCGGTGCTGCACTTCGCGCGCGACGCGGCGCACTGGCACCAGATGCTCGCCGAGATGTGGCGCGTGCTTGCGCCGGGCGGCATCTTCTTCGCGCGCCTTGCGACAACGATCAGCATCGAGCAACTTGTGCGTCCGCTCGGTCACGGCCGCTTTCATCTGCCCGACGGTAGCGAACGTTTCCTTGTTGACGAACAGATGTTGACGGCGGCGACGGACGCGCTCGGCGGCGAATGGCTGGAGTTGCTCAAGACGACGAACGTGCAAAACCTGCGCGCGATGACGACGTGGTGTCTGCGTAAATCTGATCGCGCGCCGATAGCAGCCGTCCCGCGTTCCGTTGTATAAATAACGCCAGCGCAAAACTCATTGATGAAAAAATAAGACGGAGACGCGGATGGATTATCAAGAGAACATATTAGGTCTGGTTGGGCACACACCGCTCGTCAAGTTGAACCGCTTGACGCAAGGGATCAAGGCGACGGTGCTGGCCAAGATGGAGAGTTTGAATCCCGGTTACTCGGTGAAGGATCGCATCGGGCGCGCGATGATCGAAGCGGCCGAGCGCGATGGCTTACTCAAGCCCGGCGGCACGATTGTCGAAGCGACTTCGGGTAACACGGGCATTGGCCTCGCGTTGACGGCGGCCGTCAAAGGTTATCGCTGCATCTTCGTGATGACGGAGAAGGCGTCGGTCGAGAAGGCTCGTTATTTGAAGGCGCTCGGCGCGGACGTGGTTATCTGTCCGGTTACGGCGAAGCCGGGCACGCCCGACCACTACGTCTCTACCGCGCAACGCATCGCGCGCGAGACGCCGAACTCTTTCTATCCGAATCAGTACGCGCACCCCGCCAACCCGGAAGCGCACTACCGCACGACGGGGCCGGAAATCTGGGCGCAGACCGAAGGTAAGATCACGCACTTCGTCTCCGGCATCGGCACGGGCGGCACGATCTCCGGCACGGGCCGCTTCCTCAAAGAGCAGAACCCGAACATACAGATCATCGGCGCAGACCCTTACGGCTCGATCTTCAAGACCTATAAAGAGACGGGCCGCGCGCCGGAAGTAACGCCGTATCTCGTCGAAGGCATCGGGCAGGAGATCGTGCCGGAGAATGTGCAGCTACGGTACGTGGACGAAATCATCAACATCACCGACCGCGATTCGTTCGAGTTGTCGCGCCAGATGGGCCGGCAGGAAGGCATCTTCTGCGGTGGCTCGACGGGCACGAACGTCGCGGCGGCCTTGCGCGTTGCGCGCACGCTTGATGAGACGGGCCTCGTCGTCTTCATCGTCTGCGACACGGGCGAGCATTATCTGTCGAAGCATCACTCGGATGAGTGGATGAAAGAGAAGCAGTTGCTTGAGCCGCAGAAGATCACGGCCGGACTGATGAGCGATACGAAGAACACGAACGCGCCGCCGACGCTCGTCAGCGCCGCGCCCGCCGACCGCGTGAGCGATGTGCTAACGTTGATGGACGAGCGCGGGCTGTCCTATATCCCCGTGCTGGCAGACGGCCGCTCCGTCGGTAGCTTGCGCGAGAACCGTGTGCTGGCGAAGGTCTTGCGCAAACGCGAACTGCTCGAAGCGCCGGTCAGCGACGTGATGGATGCGAGTTTTCCGGTCGTCGATGACGACGTAAGTGTCACTGAGGTCACGCGCAAACTGCAATCCGACCCCGCCGTCCTCGTCGAAGTCTACGGCCGCATCACCGGCATCATCACGCGCCACGATCTGCTCGACATGCCGACGCGGTAGAGATGCCAGATGCTAGATGTCAGTCAAAGGCATTCACTAAATCAAGGCACAGAGAGTGAAAAAGATTTATCCACGAAATCACACGAACCGACACTAAGCAAAACAGTTACAGATTCGTGTCGGTTCGTGTGATTTCGTGGATAGCTTTTCTTCCCTCTTGTCCGAATCTTTCGTAGTTTGTTGTAGCATCCAGCATCCAGCATCTGGCATCTAGCCTCTTCACTATGCGACTAATCGTCACCGAAAAACCTTCGATGGGGCGCGACGTGGCGGCGGCGTTGGGCGCGACGCGGCGGGGCGAGGGCTTCATCGCGGGCGCGCAGGATATTGTGACGTGGTGCGTCGGGCATCTGGTGGAGTTGGATGAGCCAGAAGGCTACGACGCGCGGTTGAAGAGTTGGCGGTTAGACGATCTGCCGATCATCCCTGAGACGTTCAAATATCATCCGGCGGACAGGACGCGCGATCAGTTTGAAGTCATCAAGCAACTGCTGGCGCGCGCGGATGTGACCTCAATCGTCAATGCAGCGGACGCAGGGCGCGAGGGCGAGTTGATCTTTGATCTCGTCTATACGCTGGCCAATTGTCGCAAACCGGTCGAGCGGCTGTGGATTTCATCGCTCACACGCGACGCGATCATGGCGGGCTTCACGCAACTGAAGCCGGCGGCGGAGTACGCGGGCCTGCGCGACTCGGCGCGGGCGCGGCAACAATCCGACTGGCTCGTCGGTCTCAATGCGACCCGCGCGCAGACGATCATGGCGCGGAAAGCGGGCCATGATGGCGTCTATTCGCTTGGCCGCGTGCAGACGCCGACGCTTGCGCTCATCGTCGAGCGTGACGAAGAGATCGCGCATTTCGTGCCCACCACTTATTACGAGGTCGTGGCCGACTTCAAAGCGGAAGCGGGCGCGTATCGCGGCACGTGGTTCGATAAAAAGGGCAGCCGCTTCGACAAGCGGGAGGCGGCCGAAGCGGTCGTCGCTAAGGTTAAAGGACAAGCAGGCAAGGTCGAGAAGGTCGAGCGGAAGGCGACGAAGGAGCGTGCGCCGTTACTCTACGATCTGACGACGTTGCAGCGCGTGGCCAACGTACGCTATTCGTTCTCGGCCGATCAGACGTTGAAACTCGCGCAGTCGCTCTACGAAAAGAAGTTCATCACCTACCCGCGCACGGCTTCGCGCCATCTCTCATCAAGCGTCAATCAAGAGTTGAAAGGCCACATCGAAGCGGCGCGCGTCGGCCCTTACATCGCGTTCATCGAGGCGATCATTGCCAAAGGCAAGTTCACCTTGACGAGCCGGCACGTGGACGACAAGAAGGTGACGGATCACCACGCGCTCATCCCGACGAAGCAGCGCATCGAGCCGAACGCGGTCAGCCCGGACGAGAAACGCATCTACGATCTGATCGTGCGCCGCTTCCTCGCCGCTTTCTACCCGGACGCAGAACTTGAGCGCACAACGATCATCACGAATGTGGTGGGCGAGCAATTCATCACGCGCGGCACGGTCGTGTTGCATGCGGGCTGGCGCGCGGTCGATCCGCCGGGCCGGGAAGAGAAGAGGAAGGACGAGGACGGCGACGAGGCCGAACTGCCGGCGGTGCAAGCGCAAGCGGCGGTCGCGACGCAAAACGCGGAAGCAGTCGAGAAACAGACGAAAGCGCCGCCGCGTTATTCCGAGTCGAGCCTACTGGGCGCGATGGAGACGGCGGGGAAGAAGATCGAGGATGAAGAGTTGCGCTTAGCGATGCGCGAATCGGGCCTGGGCACGCCCGCCACCCGTGCCGCGATCATCGAGACGCTGTTGAAGCGCGAGTACGTCGTGCGCGATAAGAAGTCGCTGCGCGCGACGCCGAAGGGCACGGCCGTGATCAAGTTGTTGCCCGCGCCGCTGTTGAAGTCGCCGCAGTTGACGGGCATGTGGGAGCAGAAATTGGCGCGCATGGTGCGCGGCGAATATGCGTGCGCCGAGTTTATGACGGAAGTGAAAGGGATGGTGGCCGAGATCGTCGCGCAGATCGCGGGCGCGCAGATGGAGCGGCCGGCGACGGGCGAGGGGCAAACGACGCGCAGAGAGTTGCCGCGGCCCGAAGGCGCGCTCGATTGTCCGAAATGTAAGTTGGAAGAGCGCGCGGGCTTTCTCGTCGAGCGCGAGAGTTCGGGGGGCAAGTTCTTCGCTTGCTCAGAGGGCAAAGAGGCGTGCGGCTTCACGAGCGACGTGCCGAAGAACGCGAAGCAGCGCAAGGCGCTGTTGCAGACGAAGTGCCCGACGTGCGCGGGCGCGCTGCGGTTGCGACTGCCGAAGGAGAAGAGCAAACGCGCGTTGCTCTCGTGCGTGCGCTATCCTGATTGTCGCGGCGCGCGTTGGTTCAATGAAGAGGGCGTGTTGGAAGAACCGAAGCCCGCGCCGGAGCCGGGCCCGCCCTGCGCCGCGTGCGAGACGCCGATGCTCAAGCGCGGCCCGGCGAGTTCCGGCAATTACTTCTGGTCGTGCCCGCGCTGGCGCAGCGATGGCACGGGCTGCAACTCGAAACCCGTCTGGATCAACGAAGGGCGCGTTTGAGTCACACACGCGCTAACCGTGATGAAGCAAATCAACGAGCAACAACGCGCGCAGTATGAGCGCGACGGCTTTCTAATTCTTGAAGGCTTCGTCAGTCCAACGGATTGCGCTGCGTTGCGCGAACGCGCGGTGGAGTTGGTCGCCGCGTTCGACCCGGCGGGCTCCATCTCGATCTTCTCGACGCACGAACAGACGCGCACGAGCGACGAATATTTTCTCGCGTCCGGCGATAAGGTGCGCTGCTTCTTCGAGGAGGAAGCGTTTGATGCAGCAGGACAGCTACGGCAGAGCAGAGCGCGTTCGATCAATAAACTCGGCCATGCCTTGCACGATCTCGATCCGGTGTTCGCGCGTTTCTCGCGTGCGCCAGCCATCGAGCAGTTAGTCGCTGACCTCGACATAGTTGCGCCGTTGCTCGTGCAGTCTATGTACATTTTCAAGCAGCCGGGCATTGGCGGTGAAGTGACGTGCCATCAGGACAGCACGTTTCTTTATACTGAGCCGCCGGGCGTCGTGGGCCTCTGGTTCGCGCTCGAAGCAGCGACCACGGAGAACGGTTGTTTGTGGGCGTTGCCCGGCGGACACAAACTCGGTTTGAAAGCGCGGTTCATGCGTGCGCCTGCGGGCGGCACGCGCTTCGTCACTCTTGATGAGACGCCGTGGCCGGACGCGCCGCTCGTGCCGCTCGCAGTGGCGGCGGGCACGCTCATCTTGCTGCACGACATGTTGCCGCATCTCAGCCACGCCAATCGCTCGGCGCAATCGCGGCATGCTTACACGTTGCACGTCGCGGATGGCCGCGCCCGGTATCCGCCCGACAACTGGTTGCAACGCGGGCCCGAGTTGCCGTTTCGCGGCTTCTGATGCACCCTTTAGCAAACTTTTGGACATTGGAGCGCATAAGCTGAAACAGATCGCCCGCGAGATTTTCACCGAAGCCTTGCGCGAGGTGGACGCGGGGCGGGCGGTGCGTGCGGCGGTGCAACTCGTGGGCGCGCGCCTTTCGATTGTTGACTGCGCGTTTGATCTGACTACGCAAACAAACGTTTACGCCGTGGCCATCGGCAAGGCGGGGCGTGCGATGGCGGCGGCGCTGAGCGACCTGCTTGGTGCGCGGCTCACACGCGGCATCGTGTCCGCGCCGGTGGCAAACATCGCGTTGCCCGATCAATGGCAGTCGTTCGCGGGCAGTCACCCGTTACCCGATGAAGCCAGTCTGGCGGCGGGGCAGGCGGTGCGTGTGTTGTTGACTACGGCGGATGCGGCGGATGCGCTCGTCCTGTTTTTGCTCTCAGGCGGCGGCTCGGCCATGTTGGAGTGGCCGCGCGACGAGCGCGTCACGCTCGCAGATTTGCGCGCGACCAACCGCGTGTTCGTCACGTGCGGTGCGACGATTGCGGAAGTTAACACCGTGCGGCGTGCGCTCTCCGCGCTCAAGGGCGGCGGCTTGAGCGCGCTTGCGCCGCGCGCCGCGCAGGTCTCGCTGCTCATCTCGGACACGAACCCCGACGAGGCCGCGCTCGTCGCTTCCGGGCCGACATTTCCGCCCCCACCGATAACAGACTCCGCACTTGCAGGCGCAAGCATACTCGCCCGCTATCAGTTGCGAGGGCGATTACCGGCGACAGTGTTGCGCGCGCTGGCTGCCGTGCAAGCCGCTGACGGCATGGACGACAGCGACACGCAAATTGCGGGCGCGCGGCGGCGGCATTATGTGTTGCTCGACAACGAGCGTGCGAAAGCGGCGGCGGCCGAAGCGGCGCGGGCGCGCGGGTTCGCGGTGGAGTTGTGCGATGACCTGATCGAAGTGCCGGTTGCTGTCGGTTGCCGCGAATTGGCGGCGCGGTTGCTGCGTCTGCGGCGGGCTATGACGAACGGGCGCGGTGTGTGTCTCATCTCCGGCGGCGAGTTTGTCTGTCCCGTGCGCGGCGCGGGCGTGGGCGGGCGCAACTTGGAAGCGGCGTTGCGCTCGGCCCTTGAGTTCGACGCGCATGCGGATGAGATCGCGCGGGCGGGTTGGCGCGTGGCGGCGTTACACGCGGGCACGGACGGCGTGGACGGTAACAGCCCGGCGGCCGGCGCGTGCGTGTACGAGACGACGCTCCGGCGTGCGCGGGCGCTGAATTTAAACGCCGCCGACTTTCTCGCGCGGAGCGATGCGTACAATTTCTTCCAGCCCCTC
This sequence comes from Pyrinomonadales bacterium, assembly GCA_038322995.1. GTDB lineage: Bacteria > Acidobacteriota > Blastocatellia > Pyrinomonadales > Pyrinomonadaceae > QHXQ01. Next base: position 21,408 of record JBBQGM010000064.1, on the reverse strand, counting down.
GGCGACACGCTTGAGACCGGCCCGACCGGCACGAACGTGCGCGACCTGCGCATCCTGTTAGCCGTCTGATCGTTGTTTATGGCATCGCGTGTGCGCCCGTGTTGTTTGGTGTGGCGAAGAAGAAGGCGAGCGCGAGCAGCGCGTAAACGGCCAACAACAGGATGCCCTCGAACCAGGTCGTCTCGCCGTCCTGCGCGATGGAGTTGACGGCGAAGGCGACGCCTGCGAGCGCGATCAGTTCGAGCGGATTACTGAAGACCAGATTCATCGGGTGGCCGAGCGCATAGGAGATCAGCACGAGGAGCGGCGCGGTCAGCAGCGCGACCTGGATGCTCGCGCCGACGGCGATGGACATGACGAGACCCATGCGGTTCTGGCGCGCGAAGTAGATGGCGGAGAAATACTCGGCGGCGTTGCCCACGATGGGCAGCACGATAATGCCGAGAAAGAAGGTCGTGAGGCCCAGTGTGCTGGCCGTCGCTTCGAGCGCGCCGGAGACAAGTTCCGCTTCCAAGGCCACGGCGACGGTCGCCGCGAGCAGCACGCCGAGCGAACGCCACAAAGACCACGCTGCTTGCTCCCCCGTCCCTGCTTCTTCTTCATCGTAAGCAAACACGTCGCTATGCGTGCGCAGCGTATAAACGAGATTAGCGACGTAAACCAAAATCAGGACGATGGCGACGCCGACGCTCAGCCGGTTGTCGAGTAGGTTGGCGCTCGCGTTGCTGGCAGCGTAGAGGCCGCGCTCTGTGTAGTCGAAGAGCGCGGGGATGAAGAGCGCGATGAGCGAGAGCAGCAACAGGCTGGAGAGCAAACCGGCATGCGCGGACTTGAACGTCTGCTTCGTGCGCCCCCAACTACCGACAACGATGGCGAGGCCAAGCCCGAGCAAACTGTTGCCGATGATCGAGCCGGTGATCGTGGCTTTGACCACATGCAGATTGCCCGTGCGCAACACGATGATCGCGAGGATCAATTCGGCCATGTTGCCGAACGTGACGTTGAGCAGGCCGCCGATGACCGAACCGGCGTGGTGCGCGATCTGTTCGGTCGCGCGCCGCATCCATTCGGCGAGCGGGATGATGGCCAGCGCGGCCGCCCCGAAGACGACGAGCGGCGGCGCGTGCAGGTAGTGCAGCGCGAGCGACACAGGGATGAGCAGCAACAGATAGACGAAGATCATGGTGCGGCGAATAATACACGAGCCACCTTGTTAAGCGCGATAGGCAGAGTTAAATAACCACGAAGCCACCCGCCATAACCCGGACGGGGCGCGGCGCGGCTTTCCTGCTTCGGGTTATGTCAGGCCATTTCGTGGTTAAAAGTTTGCCGGCGAAAAATCCTGTAACTTTTGCCCTGGCCATGTGTTTTAGCTAGTGTAGCGCAGCTTATGGCAAGCGAAGACGAAGAGTTCACCATGCTGTTTCAGGATTTCTATCCGAGCCTCTGCCGGTTTCTGGCGTGTCTGCTGGGCGGCGAGCGCGCGGGTGTCGCGCAGGATTTGGCGCAAGAGAGTTTCCTGCAATTGCATCGCACGGCGTGGGGCATCGTGCCGCCGGGCGAGGTGCGCTTCTGGCTCTATCGCGTCGCGCGCAATCTGGCCAACAACGAGTTTCGCCGCGTGCAGACGCGCCACCGGCTCTTTGATCAAGTTGTTGCTGTCATGCGCCCGCGCCCGCGCACACCCGAAGAGCAGTACGAGACGCAGGAGCGACAGGAATTAGTGCTCAACATGTTGAAAGTTTTGCCGGAAGACCAGCGCGCGGCGCTGCTGCTACGCGAGCAAGAGCAGTTGAGCTACAAGGAGATCGCGCACGTGCTGAACGTCTCGGAGAACAAGGTCAAGACGGACATCTACCGTGCCCGCACGACCTTGCGCGAACGTTGGACGCGGCGCACACAAGCGGCCGGCGTAGGCGCGCATTGATGGCGGATAAGGGACGAACTAAGTTTATGAGTTGCGCATTGAGCGAAAAAGTTTCTCTGTTGATTGATGGCGAACTGCCGCCGACCGAGATGCGCGTTGTCGAGCAACATCTCGCGACTTGCGCCGCGTGTCAACAAATGCGTGCAGACTTCCTCGGTCTGCGGCAACAGCTTAGCGCCTACGCGGTCGTGCGCGATCCGCATGCTGAGCGCCGCGCGCTCGCGCACGTTTTGGCGCAACGCGGCGCAACACAGGACGTGCAGCCTTGGCGCAAACGCTTGTCCGGCGCGTTTGCCCTGCCGCACTTTAACTTTGCCTTCGCGGCCGTCGCCGCCGCGTTGCTTGTCGTAGCGTGCGTCGCCGGCCTCGTGGCCCATCGCAATGCCCAACACAACACGGCGGTTGCCGCCAACGCACCGACGAACAGTAATCAGCACAAGGAAGCGCAAAGCGCGTCCGTGCCGGCAGCAGCGCCTAAGCTCAACCCACCCAAAGAAATTGCTCGTGAGCAGACCGCTGAGCCGGGCACGGCGGGCGTGGCCGGGCGGGGCCGGCAACAACTGACTACTGCTAACAACCGTGTGCCCGCCAACAAGCGACATGCGCCGGCCGTCAACGCGCCAGCGCAAAGCGCAAGTGATAAGTCGGCGCGTGAACGGCGCACACCGGAGCGATTGCCGCGGCCCGAGTTGAGCACGCCGAGGTTTGTTGCCGCCGCAGCCGATGCTGCCACCGTGGCGCGCGTCCGACCCGCCGACGCGGAGACGTTGACCGCGCGCCATGTAGAACAGGCTGAACTGTTGTTACGCACTTTCAGAAGCGCACGAGCAGCAACCGGTGGCGCGGCCGGCGACCTGAGCTACGCGCGCAGTCGGGCGCAACAGTTGCTCTACCAGAACATCGTGTTGCGCCGGGAAGCGACGGGCGCGGGCAACGTGCAAGTGGCCACGCTGCTCGACAGTCTTGAGCCGATCCTGCTCGACATCGCCAATCTGCCCGCTGCGGCCAACGCGGCGGACATCAACGCCATCAGAGAACGGGTGCAGCGCAAGCACCTCGTTGCGCTCTTGCAAATCAACTCGACGGCGTTGGCCCGCGCTTACGAATGACAGTTTGCCGCGATAAACAAGCGTGCTGCGGCCACGTAAATTTCATGCCAGGGCAGTTAAATCTTAACCCGGAACGGACGGAACTATTCATGACAAACATGACGCACTTACTAACCGGCGGCCGGCGACAGTCGGCGCGCTACAAACTCGCCGGCTTGCTCGTGCTCGCCATCATCGGCGCTGGTCTCAGCCAACTGCGGCCCGCTTACGGGCACGATCAGGACATACAGAAACTCAATCGCTTCGTGCAAACGTCGAAAACGGACACGCCCGCCATGAAGCTGTTCCGCGAAGGGCGCGACCTGATCGAAGGCGAGAACTGGCAGCAGGCCGCCGCGCGCTTCAATAACTTCATCGGCAGTTATCCGGGCGATAAGGATGTGGACGCGGCGCTCTACTGGCTGGCCTACGCGCAGAAGAAGCAAGGCAAACGGGACGAGGCGGCCACGCCGCTCTTGCGACTGGTCAAAGACTTTCCAAAGTCCGGTTGGCGGCGTGAGGCCGAGGCGATGCTGGTCGAACTCGGTTATCAGGATGCCATCCGGCAGGCGCTCGAACGCGGCAATGCCGACCGCGACAACTGCGAGATCAAAATCCTCGCGCTGCAAAGTCTGTTTGAGGCAGATGAAGATCGGGCCATCAGTTTCGTCGGCGACGTGCTGAAGGCGAACTCGACGGCTTGTCCGGCATTGCGCGCGGCGGCGGTCTCGCTGCTCGGCTCGCACGGCGGCGCACGCGCCATCCCCGTCCTGCTCGACATCGCACGCAATCAGCCCGACATGAAACTGCGCCTGACGGCCATCAAGCGGCTCGGCGAGCAGAACGGCGACACGGTCGCCGACGAACTTGCGCGGCTCTACGATGTGGAGCGCACGCCGGAGATCAGGACGCAAATCCTGCGCGCCTTCTCCGAGATGCACAACGCCCGCGCAGAAGCCAAGCTGATCGAGGTCGCGCGCAACGGCGATTCGCTGGCGGTGCGGCAACTCGCGATTCGTTATCTCGGCGAGCACGACGGCCCGGCCTCGCTCGACGAATTAATCCGCATCTTCGACGCCGACCGCACGCCTGAAATTCGCGCGCAAATTTTGCGCGCCCTCTCCGAACGCGACGCTCCACGCGCGCACGCCAAACTGCTCGACATCGCGCGCCACGGCGACACGCCGGAGTTGCGCGCCACCGCCATCCGTCGCCTCGGCGACCGGGGCAGTTCTTCAGTTGACGATCTTTTGCAACTTTATACAGGGCAGGACAGTGAGTCGATCAAACAAAGTTTGATCCGCGCCTATTCTGAGATCAACGATCCGCGCGCCCGCGCCAAACTCGCGGAGATCGCGCGTGGCAGCGACACGCTCGACCTGCGTCTCTACGCGATCCGCCGGCTCGGCGAGCACGACGACGCGCAGACTGTGAATGAATTGGTCACGATGTACGACGCCGAGCAGAACGCGCAGGTGCGCGCGACGCTCATCCGGGCCTTTGGCGACTCGCACGAGAAGACAGCCATTCGCAAATTGATCGCCATCGCGCGCGCCGACTCGTCGGTCGAGTTGCGCAAGCTGGCCGTGCGCCAGCTCGGTGAGAGCAAAGACCCGGAAGCGTTGAAGTTTCTGGAAGACCTGTTGAAGTGAGCCTTGAGCGACACGGGCAACATTTAGGGCATAGTAAAAACGTGATCCACGAAACCACACGAAATAAACACGAGCTCTATTCGTGAGTTTTCTTCGCCCTGTTTCGTGTGATTTCGTGGGCAAGCTTTTTCTGTGTGCCAAGCGCCTGCGACGCGCTTAACGAAAATTCTTCCGGCCCAAGCTAGCAAAGGAAAAGGACGCTACATCATGCGGCAAGCAAACTTACTCCATACATTCATACTTACTATCGCGCTCGCGGCGACCGCCTGCGCGCACGGCGAGCGCGGTGCGACCGCAACAGTCGAGGCCGCCACGACAAACGCGCCCGAAGAGAGTGCGCAGGCGCAGCCAGCCGCCGCGACGATTCAGAGTTTCACGTCAGTGGAGGGCGTGGACTTGAACGCGCGCCTGGCAGCGGCGAGTCAGCGCGCACGTGGCGGGCGGACGCCTTACTGGTCGGCCTATGCCTTCGACGTGCGCCCCGGCGTCGCCGTCGATCCGACTATCCACCAGTTCAACGGCTCGATGAACACCATCGGCGATACTAGCGTCTTCATGGGCACGACCGCGAGCGGCATGACGGTTGAGACGCGCAACCTCGCCGTCTTCATCTTGCGCGATCCCGCGAGCAATCAGATCGCGCGCATGGAGGTTTACAACCTTGAGCGCAAGCGCGAGTACGGCGGTTATCCCGTCTATTGGCTCGGCCGCGCGAACAACGAGGAGAGTCTCAACTACCTGCGCGGTCTGGCCGACGCCGCGCCGATGAATCTATTGAGCGAACGTGCTGTGCTGGCGCTCGCGCTGCACGACGACGCGCGCGTCGCGGCCATGCTCAAGAGTTTCGTGCGCACGTCGCAGAACCAACGCATACGTGCTTCGTCCGTTTACTGGCTTGGGCAAGTCGGGGGCGAAGGGGCGTTTCTCGCCGACCTCGTGCGCAGCGATGCGGAGCAACCAAAACTACGCCAGCAAGCCGCGCACGCCATCGGCGAGAGCCGCGACCGCACCGCGCTCGCCACATTGCAAAGTCTCTACGAGACGGTCTCCGACCGCGAAGTGCGCCGCAGCATCGTACATGCGGCGGGCGCGAATGATGAGCGCGACGCCGCCCTGGCCTTCGTGCTTAAAGTGGCCAAGACCGACACGGATCGGGAAGCACGCCGCACGGCCGTACACATCCTCGGCGAGTTTGAGCGCGACGGGGTGGTGGACGAGTTGATGAAGATTTACGCGAGCGACGCGGATACGGAAGTCCGACGCGCAGTTCTGCATGCGCTGGCCGAAAACAGAAGTCCGCGCGCACAAGCGCGGTTGCTGGAGATTGCGCGCACGGACGCCAACCCGGAACTGCGCCGGCATGCCATCCACATGCTCAGCGAGCGCGGCGAAGCCGTGATCGAAGATTTGATCAAACTCTACGATGCGGACAGCAACGCCGACGTGCGGCGCACGGCCCTGCAAGCGCTGGCGGAGATCAAAAGCCCGCGCGTCGAGGACAAGATATTCGACATCGCGCGCAATGATGCGAGTACGGACTTGCGCCGCAAGGCCATCAACCTGCTCGGCGAACGCGCGGGCAAACGCGCGCTCGACTTCCTGAGCACAACAGCGCAAAGCACGGACGGCAACACGGAAGTACAAGTGCAAGCCGTGCGGGCCATCAGCGAACGCCCGGCGGATGAGGCCGTGCCGCTCCTGATCAAGATCGCGCGGACGCACCCGAATCAGCAGGTGCGCAAACAGGCCATTCGCGCGCTCGGCGAATCGGGCGACCCGCGCGCCATCGAGTTTTTCCGCGAAGTGCTGACGAAAGAATAAGCGCGTCGTGCTCAAAGTGCGGGCTGGGCCATAAAGACGCTGGCGGGCAGACGTTTATTCGTGCCCGGTAGCTTGAGACAACGTTTGAGGACGAAATCGAAGAGTAGCGGGTTGAAACCGTAAATCTCGCGCAAACAAGTGCGCTCGTCCGCGTCGATGTAGCCTGCGCGCAGCAGCGGCTTTGTTCTGATCAGCACGTTGATCGCGGGCAGCGGATAATCGCTGCCGTTCACGAGGCGTGGATGCAAGTCTGTGCGCTCGATGACGGTTGCGAGCGGCGTGCCGATGCGGTTGAACTGTGTCATGGCGGAGATGTCGCCGAAGACCAGCCCCTCGTAACGCTTGTCATCCATCAGCCGCATGAAGAGTTGAAAGTTAGGCGTGCGCGGCCGCGCCGGATCGTCCAAGTCCTCGTTGTCGCCCAGCCCGGCGCAGTGCGCGACGATGGTGCGGACGCCCTGTTCAAGCGGCCGGCGCAGCAGCAGCGGATTGCCCAACCGTTGATCCTCTGCCGCTTCGACCGCCTTTTCCTCGCCGCCGTGGCTGAGCAGTGTTAGATCAAGCTGTCTCATCTGCCGGTAAAACGGATCGCACTTCTCATCAGATGGATCGATGCCCATCGCATTCGGCAGCCACTTGACCATGCGCCCGCCGCGCCCGGCCCACTTGGTTAATTCCGCCAGCGCATCCGGGCGATAAGGATTGACCGAGATGACCGGCTCGAACATCTCCGGGTGTTGCGCGGCCAACGCAAAGACATATTCGTTGGGCACATAAAACTCGGTCTTCGCCAGATTCGCCGTGCCATCCCGCTTGTAATTTTTATCGAACGCTAGCAAGCGATACTTGCCATGCTGTTCTATGTGCTCGATCAGCCGGACGAGGCGCGCGGCAAACTCCGTATCCGCCTGCGCCATGTCCCCGACGCCGGCAGCGCTCAGATAGACGGCAAACTTGAGGCGATGGAATGGATGCTGCCACGAACGCATCTTAGGGTTGACGAGATTGTGCGTGTCGCCCGTGCCGATGCCCGCGATATGCGTGTGATAATCGAGCAAGCGCGCCGGGTCTATATCCGCGTAGGCCCGTTTGATGAGATCGGCCGCCTTTATGCTCAGCCGGGCGCGCAACTCTTCCGGCCGATGCGTGAACGCCCCGCCAGCATAATGTAACAAGCACATGCTTCAACCTCGCATCGATTTTGCTTTCAGGCAAACACCACGCGCGCGTCCTGCTTGCTTGCGTCGGCGCGGCGGCCGGGAAGTTTCTTAAAGGCTCGATCCTAACTACTTATGCGGCGGCTTGTCTGCCTAGGCGTCAACTTTGTTGGGGCGACCGGCGATGTAATAGAAGCGCACGATGATGAGGCCGGCCAGCGCGGCTGCGCCCAACAATAACTCAAGCCCGGTGATGCCCGGCGTCACCATCTTGCGCGCCACCACAAAGATGACCACTTCGATGGCGGCACTCGTGCGGTGAAAGAGCAGCAGTAAACTGAGTTCGGCCGCGATGGCCACGAGGAGAATGCTCTGAATGATCTGATGCAACACATCGTACTCGTTCGGCTGTCGCCAGAGCTTCGGGAATTCATGGAGCACTATCTCGTACGCGGCGATAGCGGCCGCGCTCAGGATGAGCAGCGCCAGCACAGAGAGAAATAGATGAATCGCGTTGCCGAGATATTGATCGACGAAGCGTTCCAGCGCCGTCTGGCGGCCCGTCCTGGTTTCGGTTTTGTCTCGTACCTCTTTCATAGACGCCCGCCCGTGCATAAGAGATAGACAGTTATTGGTGCCCACCATAAGCCAAAATCGTTTCCAACGCCACATCACGGTTCGTCCGAAACGCGGCAAATGTCGGCGGCAAATAAATCTGGGGCGCGATCCATGTGCGTTTGTCCTGCGGATACGCACTTGCCCACAAGAGGTCGGAAACATTCACCGCAATTTTGCTGTAAGGCAGCACGAACGAGTCTTCCTCGCCGACGAAATTCGGGCTTGAGCCGGTCGGTTCACCGACGAAGATCGCGTTTGTGTGGCGTTCAACAAAAGTCGTCGCGTTTTGCCCGGCTGAGAAAACCCGGCGGCCGATGACGACGAACAGTTTGCCGCGCTGGTTCAACTGCTCGTTCCTGACGAGTCCCTGCACCAGCGGCGGCAGCAGCGCGGTGTTGCCGCCATTGTTCCAGCGCAGATCAATGACCAGTTTTTCAACCGCGTTCTCGTGACTGAATTTGAACAGTCGGGCGGCAAAAGCCGCGAGGGATTCCTTCTGCTCGTTGCGGACTGTGTTGAATTGGCAATAGACGGTTTTGTGTGCGGGCAGATACTCGAACCAGTAGTTCGTGCCCATGTTCTGCAAATACAGCGGGTGCGGCAAACCGCCCAATGTAGAAGGCGATGTGGAAGTCGAGCGCGTTGGAGCCACTGCCAGAGACCTTGACGTACTCGGCCCGGCTACCCATGCGCTGCAATGCTGCTGCCGCCTCGAACGTCACTTTCGTTTGGCTTGCACCGACAAACACGATGACCTTGAAGTGTTCTGCGTCAAGCACGGACAGTGCTTCCGGCTGCACATTCTCGTAGTCGATAAGGACGTAGTTGGTTCTCAACGGTGCTCCATGTAATCGTGACCTCTAACGCCCGGCATCACCCGCCGCGCACACAACGAATTAACCATTCAAGCCTTGCGGATGAAAGCTGCGCTATTCGCGGTCGGGTGCATGCCGGGCGTTAGCCTCCGCCGTGGCGTGGTAATCCGGCAAGAGACTATACCTCGATGGTATGTGGTCATCGAAACTGATGATATGTGACTTACGATTGAGCAGCCTTAGCACACACCACTTTAGTGGATTTGAGATCGGCTCAGCATCCACTAAATCCGTCCTTATGATGTACTTCACAGCCACATTCGACATCAGCATATGCTGGGCATCAATGTCGTCTTCCGGTAGGACGATGTAACAGCAAGGGCGAGATTCCAAAAGGCAAAAGGCTTTAAGCACTACACCGTAATCTCTTTCGCGTCCCAGTTCGTAACAAACTTCAGCGCGGCTTTCATTGTCGGCAGGCAGAGATGTTTTGATAAAGATGCGCCCCTGCCGGAACACGACATCCTCACGAAAGACCCACTGCAAGTCAGAAGATAAGCCCTGACCAGACAGGAACTTCTTGAAGCCGTCTATGGCTTCGGTGAAAAATGTGTCTTTGACTGGTATCAAGTTCTCCACGTGTTCACCAAGCAGTAGGCTAACTACGATTCTACCGCACGCCTCAGTTGTCCGGTTAACCGACGAATTTATAGCCTAGCCCGTGGATGGTGAGGATGAATTGCGGGTAGTGCGGGTTGGGTTCGAGTTTCTGGCGCAGCCAGGCGACGTGTACGTCCACGGTGCGCGTCGAGGGCATGGCGTCGTAGCCCCAGACTTCGTTCAATAGTTCGTCGCGCGAGATGGTTGCGCCGCGATGCGCGACGAGGTATTGCAGGAGTTTGAACTCGCGGGCGGAGAGTTCCACGCGCTCGCCCGCGCGCACGACCTCGGCGCGGCGAAAGTCCGCGCGCACGGGGCCGAACTGGTAGACCTCTGGCGACTCGACGCCTTCGGGCACGGGCGCGCGCCGCAGGAGCGCCTCAATGCGCGCGAGCAGTTCCAGCATCTCGAACGGCTTCGTGACGTAATCGTCCGCGCCGATCTTTAAGCCCACGACTTTATCCACGACTTGTCCGCGCGCCGTCAGCATGATGATGGGGGTCGTGAGTCCGCGTTGGCGCAAATCGCGGCACACGTCGAAGCCGGTTTTGCGGGGCAGCATCACGTCGAGGAGTATGAGATCGAACGCCTCGCCGGCGGCGCGCACGAAGCCCGCTTCGCCATCCGTCGCCGTCTCGACCGTGTAGCCTTCGCTCTGCAAACGGTCGGTCAGCGTCATCAACAGGCCCGGCTCATCTTCGACGAGCAAAATCCGCCGACTCATCAGGCCCTCCCGCAAACGTCTCGTTGGATTGGTCAATCAATTCAGCCACGCGCGCCGGGTTGGCCGCGTGCTGTTGTCCGTTGGCTTGTTCAGCTACCAGGGCCGGCGCGGGCAGATGCAGCGTGAATGTGCTGCCCCGCCCGCCCATGCTCTCGACCGTGACGCGCCCGCCGTGGGCCGCGACGATGTCTTTAACTAAACTCAAACCCAAACCGTTGCCATGAATCTGCGCCGCGCGCACTTCGCGCCCGCGATAAAACGGCTCGAAGATGTGCGCCAACTCGGCCGGCTCGATGCCGAGGCCCCTGTCCGCCACCTTGATCTGCACCTCGCGCCCGCGCGCCACGGCGACAACTTGCGCCGACACACCAATCCAACTCTCTGCGCCGCCATACTTCAGCGCGTTGCTCAGCAAGTTTTGCAAGGCGCGTTTGAGGGCCGGTTCGTCCGCGCGCACATGCGGCAGCGCGGGCGCAATGTGCAACTCGATCCGCGGCGCGATGGTCTGCGCCGCTTGCCACGATGCCAGCGTATGGTCGAGCAAATCGGCGACCGCGACCGGGTGCAGTTCCAACTTGCGTCGCCCGCGTTGCGCGCCCGCGAACTCAAGCACCTGCTCGACCATCTCCGCGAGCCTGCGGCCCTCGCTGCGGATCACTTGGCCGTAGCGCCGTACCTGCGCGCCATCCGCGATGACGCCGTCCGCCAGATTCTCGCCCGCCGAATAAATGACTGTGAGCGGCGTGCGCAATTCGTGCGTGATGCCCGCGACGAATTCCATCTGTTGTTGCGCGAGTCGTTGCGCGCGATGCGTGGCGACGACGAGGAGCGCGATGCTCGCGGCGAGCAATAACAACACGCCGAAGCTGACGGCGAGACTGCGGCGGCGTACGCTAGTGACCGCCGCATCAAGCGAGCCGGCCGGGTGCGCAACAACGAGTTGCCAATCGCCGTCGGTCTCGTCGTTGAGGGCCACGCGCATGGGCTGGCCCGGCGTAGGCGGCGGCGAGCCCGTGCGCCGTATAACGCGGAAGGTGAGATTCTGTTTGTGCGTGATGATTTCATGCCCCGGCGCGCCCGGCGGCATGAACACGTCCATCTCATCGAAACGGACGTTGTACAGACCGGCCTGCGCGTCGCCTGCGGTCTGCGCAAGCGGGCCGGTCTGATAGATGATTTGCGCCGGCTCGGTGCGCGTCGAGATGGTCAGGTTGTAATCGAGTTGTGCGCCGCTGCCACTGGCGAAGTAGCGGCGCGCGAGCGCGGGCAGCAGTTCCGCGCGCAGGTAATCGAGATCAAGTACGGCCACGACATAGCTGGCGGGCGCGAGCCACGTCTTAAGCAGCACGGGCTGATCATGGCGTGTGGGGAGGCTGAGCGGTCCGGTCGTCATCGCGGGGATGACGAGCGCGGGGATGTCGCCTGCGAGCGGTTGCGGCGCGAGTTGATCGAGCGCGGCGACGGCGGCCGGCGGGAGCGCATACTTTTGCGCGAGGCGTTGCTGCAAAGGCGCGAGCGCGGCGGGCCACGCAACCGGCATGAATGTGCGCGCTACCGGATCGAATTGCAGCAGCCGCGCCTTGCCTTCGTCAGCCGCATCGCGCTCGATGAGATAGACGGCGCGCACAAGGCGCGGGTAGGGCGCTCTCTCCTGCCAGCGTTGATAGCGGGCGGCGAAATCGGCCCATGCGCCGGCGCGCACGTTGCTGTCGTCGGTCTGCAGGCCGAAATAGACGCGCCCGAGCTCGCGGTCAAAGTCCTGCGTGAAGCGGGCGGTGGCGGCGCGCAGTGTGTTCTGCATCCGCTCGCGCTCGCCCGCGCTCACTTGCCCGAGCCAGCGATATTGCAGCGTGGCCAACAGCGCGAGCAGCGCCACGAGCGCCATCGCGAGCAGCAGCACGAACGAAGGCTTGCGCGTTGTGAAAGGGCGACTCACGAACGGCAATGTAGCACAGCCTACGTGCGCCGCGATCCGCCCCGGCGCAGATTTTACATCCTTAACATCAAGCGCGTTGCGCGCCAACTGAGCCGCCGGCCAGATCGGACGCGGATCGGGCGGTTTTGCAACAAGGGGCTGGACTGCAAACAATAAAGTGTTAGCATGGCAATTCAACTTACGGGTATTAAGGAGACTGTGATGAGATCAACCGGCCTGTTTAGTCTGCTCGCCTGTCTGCTCTTTCCGGCGCAGGGTGTTGTGCCCAGCGGCGCGCGGCCCGTGCCGCCGCCATCGGGCTATCACGTTATCAAGCAATTCAAACTCGGCGGCGAGGGCAGTTGGGATTATCTGACCGTGGATGCGAAAGCGCGGCGCGTCTATATCTCGCGCTCGACGCACGTGATGGTGGTTGACGCGGACACGGGCGCGTTGGTCGGCGACATCCCGAATACGGCGGGCGTGCATGGCATCGCGCTCGTGCCGGACTTAAACAAAGGCTTTACCAGCAACGGACGCGACAACGCGGTCACGGTCTTCGATCTCAAAACGCTCAAGGCCGGCAAGCAGATTCCGGTCGGCCAGAACCCGGACGCGATTATCTACGATCCCGCGTCGCAGCGCGTCCTCACCATGAATGGCGCGAGTAACGACGCGACAGTGATTGATCCGCAAGCGGAAACAGTGGCCGGTACGATCCCGCTCGGTGGTCGGCCCGAGTTCGCCGTGGCCGACGAGCGTGGGCGCATCTTCATCAACATCGAAGATAAGAGCGAGATCGTCGCCGTGGATGCCCGCACGCTGAGCGTCGCGGCGCGTTGGTCGCTCGCGCCCGGCGAGGAGCCGTCGGGCCTCGCCATTGACCGCGTGCATCGACGGTTGTTCTCCGTCTGCGCCAACAAACTGATGGTGGTCGTGAACACGGACGACGGAAAAATAGTAACGACCTTGCCCATCGGCAGCGGCGTGGACGCGGCCGGGTTCGACCCCGAAACGAAGCTCGCGTTTAGTTCGAACGGCGATGGCACGCTCACCATCGTGCATGAAGATGCGCCCGGCAAGTTTTCCGTCATTGGCAATGCGGCGACTCAGCGAGGCGCACGCACGATGACGTTAGACCCGAAGACGCATCAGGTTTATGTTGTCTCAGCGGAATTTGGCCCGCCGCCTCCGGCGACGCCGGAACGCCAGCGCCCGCGCCCGAGCATCGTGCCCGGCACTTTTACGTTGCTGGTGTTGGGTCGGTGACGAACGCACCGGCACCTGCTGTCGGCTGTCCCGGCACGCTTGTTTGGGCGTATAGTGAGGGCGCATCGAACTTAACGCGGGCACTGTGCCATTGCACGATGACTGCATCAATCAAGGAGTGAATCATGAAACGAAAAATAGCAAAACTCTGGCCGGCGGCGACGCTGAGTCTCATCTTAGGCTTGACCGCACCCTATGCGCTGGCGCAAACCAATAGCAACACGGCCGGCGGGCAGATGAAGGAAAGTGGGAGCGAAGTTAAGCGGGCCGGCACAAGCATGGGGCACAACATGAAGCACGGGCGCGTCGTGCGTGGCGGCAAGCACTTTGGCAAACACGTCGGCCGCGCCGGTAAACACTTCGGGCGCGGGACGAAGAAAGCTGTCAAGCACGTCATCTCATAGTGGCCACGCGGGCGCGCCGCTCTAGGTCGGTGCGGACGCGACTTGTCAAGCGACACGCACTTAAAGTCTCTAGCAGTCGGGACACGAAGGCGGCGACAAGCGCTCAGGCGCTCATTGCCGCCTTCCCCCCTTGCTCTGGCCGCTCGTGACTAAAAACTCTCCGGAGCTTACTTCTCCACGCTGACTGTGATAATCGTCTCCGGCGGCGCGGGTGGCGGTATTTCTTTGGGGGGCAGCTTGCTGATTGGCGGTTCGGCAGGCGGTCTGCGGGTGAAACTTCGTGGGCCGAAGGCAAATGACGAGACCATGATCAAGCTGGCGATGATGACTGTGATGGAATTCATTACTTCTCTCCTTGTTTTCTTTTGGCTGTGCGCGCTGGTGAACTCTGCACCTACGCCCGGTTTCCTTGTGTGCCGCTCAACGTCGGCGCTGACCTCCATGATGGCAACGTGCGTGCCAACGATTATTCGGTTAAGACCGGCGTTCGCACGGTTTCATTGCCGGGTAGCTGGTTCGCACCTGACCGCATACGTATGCGCCAATTAGCGAATATGACTTGTTACTGGCACTGTTTACGCAGGTGTGAATAAAGTAGCTGCCGCGAATCAGGTAGCGCATTCCCGGGCTTTGCCTCAAAAGTCGGGAGTAGGCACAAGATAGTGTGCTTGTTGATAGGGGCAAGTCCAACATATCCACACAAAATTAACTTTTGGGGCAAGGCAGCATTCCCGATGCAGGTCAGCGCCCTATGGTAGCGTGCAAAGATTGCCGCACCTGCGGCTCGGATAGCCCCGGACGCGCTTGTGCCATACTCCTCACTAAAGCTCAATCCGCTTCTTTCCAATCACACCGCGCAACTCAACCCTTAGACCGGCCAGATTTTACATTCTTAACAAACTCTTTGCGTGGGCTTAACCACGTGCCGGCCAGTTAGGGCGATAATAGCCGGCCGGACATTTGTCTGTAGTCCCGGCAAGCATGAATAGCCCGGTGCCTGCATGTCGCAAGCAAGCGCGTGTATGGATAGTAGGGCGGAGATTTTATTAAGCCAGTGAGGTGAATATGCTCATGCGGAAACTCGCGCTCGTTGGTCTGCTTAGTATGTTGCCGGCGCTAATGGTACTGGCCCAGAGCGCGGAAGCGCCAAAACTCCCGGATACGCAGGCCGGGCTACGGGTGACCGCTTACGTACAGGCCTTCAACTCTGGTGACGAGCAGTTGATGCGCGCTTTTATCGCGAACAACGTCGCGCCCTCTGCGCTGCAACAACGACCTGTTGACGCTAGAATTGAAGTCTATCGCGAGATGCGCGCAGACATCGGGTCGCTCACTCTGCGGCGCGTGCTTGAGGCGCGCGAAGATGCCCTCACTGTCGCGGCGCAGTCCAAGCGGGGCGAGTGGTTGACACTCGGCTTTGCCTTTGAGCCTGCGCCGCCGCACAAGTTGCTAGGGCTGCGCATAGAACAAGCCGAAGCCCCGGCCGCCAGCGCCACGGAGCCGAGCGCGCCGGCCGTGATGAGCGAGCAAGAGGTGACCCAGTCCATCGAGAAATATCTCAACGACCTTGTCGCGGCGGACGAGTTCTCCGGCACTGTCATCGTCGCCAAGCAGGGCAGCCCCATCTTTCAACGGGCCTACGGGCTAGCCAGTAAGGAATACAACGTACCCAACCGCCTCGACACTAAATTCAATCTCGGTTCGATCAACAAACTGTTCACCCAGATCGCCATCGGTCAATTGATCGAGCAAGGCAAACTTGCTTACGACGACAAACTTGGTAAGTATCTGCCCGGCTACCCGAACCGCGACGTGGTGGAAAAGGTAACCATTAGACACTTGCTCTCGATGACCTCCGGCATCGGCGACTTCTTCGGCCCGAAATATGAGGCCACGCCGAAGAACAAACTGCGCAACATCAAAGACTACTTGCCGCTCTTTGCGGCCGAGCCGCTCGCGTTCGCGCCGGGCACGCAGAATCAATACTCGAACGGCGGCTATATCGTGCTCGGCGCGATCATCGAGCAGGTTACCGGGCAAGCTTATTACGAGTACGTGCGGGAGCATATTTTCAAACCGGCCGGGATGAACGACACCGACTGGTATGAAGCGGATCAGCCGACGCCGAATCTAGCCAGCGGCTACACGCGCGAGGGCTTGGAAGGGCAGAGCAACAGCAGCGCGCGGAGAAACAATATCTACACGCGCCCGGCGAAAGGCAGTCCTGCGGGCGGCGGTTACTCGACTGCGGAGGATATGCTCAAGTTGGCGCGGGCCTTGGAGACTCAAAAGCTGCGTGCGGCCAACTTCAGGCAAGCCAGCACAGCGAATAGTCCCGCCGCTGCCGGCCAACCGCCAGCGGCCTTCCATGGCGTAGGGATCGCGGGCGGCTCGCTTGGGCTCAATGCCATCTTCGAGGTTGATCCGGAAAGCGGCTACACCGTCATCGTCATGTCCAACTACGATCCGCCCAGCGCCGTGAAAGTCGGGCAGCAGATTCGCGACTGGCTCAAACACATCAAACGTTAGAATGGCTGTGCAAAAGGCAGTGGAGCCTTGATGCGCCCGACCGGGTGGCATTGAACTTAACCCGCCATGCGTCGGCTGAGTACAGACAGCCGGCGCGGCCTGACAAAGCTCATGTTATCGATAATGGTGGCGATAGTGGTCAAGCTATCGCCGCCTTTGTTTACAGAGTTGCTGTACGAGTGACACATCCAGAAAGCAAAGGCACATGCCTAAGCCACATCTCTTCTTAGCCTCATTGCCAGCCCAGATTTTACATCCTTTACAAAGTCTTTGCCTGGGCTTAACCACGTGCGGGCGCGTTTGGGCGATGATGCGATGCGTTCAAGCGTCGGGTGGGCAATAGCAACGCTTAAAGAAAAGGGAGATGAACTTCATGCATAGACTGAAAAGATATTTGCTCGGCACGAGCATCGTGGTGATCCTGCTGCACGCGGCGGTGGCGCAGACGGGCGCGGACGTGGCGCGTGTGCAGACGTTGCTCAATGCAGCGCGGACGGCGCTGGGCGGCGCGGAGAAGTTGCAGGGCGTGCAGACGCTCGCGGTGACGGGGCAGTTCCGGCGCGTGATGGGGACACAGGGCAATGCCGCCATGCATGGCGGGCAGGATGCGCCGCCGCAGTTGGCCGGCGAGATCAATCTCGCGTTCGCCATGCCGGACAAGTTTATGAAGACGCATGACATTGACTTGCCGATGGGCGGCTCGATCACCGAGACGGTCGCGTTCGACGGCACGCAGGCCTGGTCTGACATGCACAGCGATGGCGGCGGCAACGTCATCATCCGCCGCCCACCGCCCGCCGCTGGTGGTGCGTCCGGTGAGGGGAGCGGGGCGCGGCTGCGCGCGGAGTTCGCGCGCTACATGCTCGCGCTCTTGCTGAACGCACCAGCGGAGCAACAAATCGCATGGACTTATGCGGGCGAGGCGCAAGCCGACGACGGGCATGCGGACGTGCTCGATTGCAAAGGCGCGAACGGGTTCAACGCGCGCATGTTCCTTGACCAGACTACACACCGGCCTGTGATGTTGACCTACCGCAGTAGTGAACCCGTCATGCGCATGATGATGCGCACGGGGCCGCCGCCCGCCGGTGAAGGTCATGGCGGCGGGGTAAAGATGGAGACGAAGACAGATGCGAAGGACATCGCAGCCAATCTGCCGCCGCCGGAGATGAAAGAGATGGAGACGGAATTGCGCTTCGGCGATTACCGGGCGATGGACGGCATCATGTGGCCGCATCAGATCACGTTTGCGAATGAGGGCACAGTTAACGAAGAGTGGGAGATCAAAACCTTCAAGGTCAACCCGCAATTCAAGGCCGACAAGTTTCAGAAGAAAGGTAAGTGAGCGGTTATGCGCGTAGCAAACATAACAGGGCGCACGCTCGCCTGCCTGCTCACGCTCGCGCTGCTCGGCGGCCCGGTGGCGGCGCAGAGTCGTAATACGACGGAGACGAGTCTGCGCGTGACCGTCTACGATCCGAACGGCGCGCTGATCGCCGGCGCGCAGATTGAGTTGCTGACAAAGGCGGGCGCGGTCGTGCAGACGGCCGCGGCCGACGAGCGCGGCGTGGCGGTCTTTACGAAACTCGCGGCAGGAAAATTCTTTCTGCGCGTCGCGGCGCAGGGCTTTGAGCCGCAGACGCTCGGCGATGTCAGTCTGCGCGGGGGCGCGAACACACGCGACGTGCATCTGGCCATCGCCGACGTGAAGGAAGACGTGACGGTCGCGCCCGACGCGCGCGAGCGCAAGACCGATCCGCGCGGCGATGCCTTTAGCTCCGTCCTGACGGCGGATCAGATCGCGCAACTGCCCGACGACCCCGACGAGATGCAGCAAGTCTTAGAGCAGATGGCCGGCCCCGGCGCGACCATCCGCGTCAACGGTTTTCGCGGCGGCAAACTCCCGCCCAAGTCGCAGATTCGCGAGATACGTTTTCGCCGCAACCCCTACGCCGCCGAGTTTCACGAAGAAGGCTTCCGCAGCGTGGACATCCTGACGAAGCCGGGCACGGACAACATCCACGCCTCATTCAACTTCGGCTTCCGCGACGAGGCGCTCGCCGCCCGCGCCGCCTTTGCGCCGCGGCGTGCGCCCGAACAGACGCGCCGCACAGGCTTCACGCTCGACGTGCCCTTGTGGCCTGAACATACGTCGCTCTTTATCAACGGCGACAGCAACGTCGGATATGATTCCAAGACGATCCTCGCCGCGCTGCCCGATGGCACGTTCAACGGCACGGTGCGGCGACCGTCGCGCACGCTCAACCTGGGCGCACGGCTTGAGCATGTGCTGACGAAGACGCACACGTTGCGGGCCGAGTATCAGCGCAACGCGGTCAGGCAAGACAATCTTGGCGTCGGCGACTTCAGTCTGTTCGACCGCGCCTACACGAGCGACACGGCCGAGCATGTGCTGCGCGCGGTTGATTCGGGTCTGTTGACTGAAAAACTCGTCAATGAGTTTCGTTTCCAAGCGCGCTGGCAATCGGCGGCCGCACGCTCGGCGAGCAACGCGCCCGCCATTCAAGTGCTGAACGCGTTCACGCGCGGCGGTGCCGGGCTGGATAGTGATCGGCACGTGAGCGAGTACGAAGTGGGCGACAGCATTGACTTCGCCTACAAGCAAAACACGATGCGCGCCGGTGTGCTGGCCGAAGTCGGCCGTTACCAGAGCCGTGATGCGCGCAACACGAACGGCACGTTCACCTTCGCCAGCCTCGCAGACTTTCGTGCGAACCGGCCGACGACTTATACGCAACGCGCGGGCGATTCAGCCGTCGCGCTCACGCAAACTCAACTCGGTGCATACTGGCAGGACGATTGGCGGGCGCGCAAAAGTCTGACCCTCAGCTTCGGTGTGCGTTACGAGTGGCAGAACCACTTGCGCGATCACAACAACTTTGCGCCGCGCGCCGGGCTGGCGTGGTCGCCGTTCAAGCAGGGCGGCACGACCATCCGCGCGGGTGCAGGCGCGTTCTACGATTGGTTCGGCGCTGATACTTACGAGCAGACTTTGCGCATCAACGGTGCGCGCCAACGCGAGACGGTCATCAACAATCCCGGCTTCCCCGATCCATTCGCCGGCGGCAGCGCGCTCGTGTTGCCCGCGAGTCGCTACGTGGTCGCGCCCGATCTGCAACTGCCGTACGTGGCGCAAGCCTCCGTCGGCGTCGAGCAAGATTTGCTGAAACGCTTTCGGCTGATGTCCGAGTACCGTTTCCAACGCGGCGTGCATCTCCTGCGCGGGCGCAATCTGAACGCGCCGCTCGCGCCGGGTTTCGCGCGCCCCGATCCAACCGCGGGCAATGTCATACAGGTTGAATCATCCGCCAACTCGACGCGGCACGAGTGGAACGTAGGGCTCGGCCCCGGTATCGGCAAAATCGGCGGGCGCGCGTTTTGGTTCATCAACTACACGCTCGCTAAGACGACGAACGACGCCGACGGCGCGTTTGCGCTGCCCGCGAACAACTATGATCTCAGCAGCGAGCGCGGCCCCGCCGCCAACGACATACGCCAACGCTTCTTCGCCATGTTCGACATGCGTTTGACGAAAAGCGTGCGCATCGCCAATTTCTTCAACGTGTTCTCCGCGCCGCCCTACACGATCACGACCGGGCGCGATGATAACGGCGACACGGTCAGCAACGACCGCCCCTTTGGTCTCACACGCAACAGCGCGCGGGGCGCGGCACAGTGGAACATGAGCACACGGCTCAGCTATCGGTTCGGTTGGGGCAAGCCGAAGGCGGCGGCGGGCGGCAGCGGGCCGCGCATGATCGCCATTCGCGTTGACGGCGAGGGCGGCGGCGTCTCCGGCTTGCCCGGCGGCCAGAGCAAACGCTGGAACATGGAGTTCTACGCGCAAGCTTTCAATCTCTTCAACCACGTGAACCGCATCAACTACACCGGCGTGCTCACGTCGCCCTTCTACGGACAGGCGATTGCCGCGTTGCCGGGGCGACGCATGGAGACCGGCATCAAGTTCAGTTTTTAACTGCGGTCACGAAAATTAAACAGCATCTACGTGCTACAAAAGGAATCAACCATGCAACTCGAACAGTTATCTATCCGCCGCGCGTTTGCGGTCTGCTGTGTCCTGTGCGCCGCTCTCTGTCTCAGCGCGGCTAACGTGCGGCCCCAAGACTCGCTCATGCCGCCGCAGGCTGACATGACCATTGATGCTGCCACGCGCACGCAAGTCATCGAGGGCGCGTTAAAAGAACTGGCGGCGGCTTACGTCTATCCCGATGTAGCGCGCGCGATGGACAAGGCCATACGCACGCGCATACAGAACAAAGAGTACGAACAGATCACGAGCGCAGCCGAGTTGGCGAAGAAACTCACGACTGATCTGCAAGCCGTCAGTCACGATAAACACCTGCGCATCGTTTACCGCGCCGAGACCATAAATGCGGGCGACGCTATGCCCGGCGCGGTGCGCATCGTGCGCCGCCCCGACACGGGCGACGAGAGTAAAGCAATGCCGGCGGAGGGCGGGCGGCGCATCATCGTACGCACCGATGAGGCGGGCGCAAAAGAGCAGCCGGCCGAGCATCGCATCCGGCTGCTCCCGCCTGATCCATCGGGCAAGCAAGGCTTGGAAAAAGTTGAGCGGCTGCCGGGTAATCTCGGCTACCTGTCTTTTAGCTTCTTCGCCCCTGTGTCTGAGGTCGGCGACAAGGTGAGCGCGGCGCTGAACGAGTTGAACGACACGGACGCGCTCATTATTGATGTGCGGCATAGTCGCGGCGGCTCGGCCGACACCATCGAGTTCATCATGAGTCATCTGTTCAGCGGGCGCGTCCATCTCAATGATATGTACAACC
>JBBQGM010000063.1:0-30736 GCA_038322995.1 Pyrinomonadales bacterium | reverse complement strand
TACGCGATCTCGTTCCTCAGCGACGACATCCTCCGCCTGCGGTACGTCTCGATCAACGGTCAACTTCGCAAGATGATGGTCGTCATCAAGATGCGGCGCAGCCCACACAGCATTGACATGCGCGGGTTCGAGATCACTTCCCAGGGGCTTGTCATCGGCGAGCGCTTGACGGGCTATCGCGGCCTGACCACCGGGATTCCCGGGCCCTGGAACGATGAGCCGGGGGAAGTCCCTGCGATACCGGCCGAACCTGAAAGTAATCAGTAGGAGTAGCGAATGCCTGAGCAACCATGGTCAGTCACGGGGGCGCAGGCTTTCGACATTGTGAGCCTGTGCCGGTACTTTTCTGAACTTTCACCGCAGCCCACGCTCGCTGTCGAGGGCACGACGCACATCGTGCGGCACGTCAATGCCGCGTTCGCGCGCCTGGTCGGGAAGGAGCGAACGGAACTGATCGGACGCCCCTTCGCCGAGGCCGTGCCGGAAGGGGAGCAAAATGGATGTCTCTCGCTGCTCGACCGTGTGTATCGCACGGGCACGCCGGAGATTTTAGTCGAGCAGGAACACGGCCGTACGCCCCCCGTTTACTGGTCTTATTCGGTATGGGCAATACTCGGGGCGGAGGAACGCCCGGTGGGGGTCATCATCCAAGTGACCGATGCGACAGAGATGGCGCTCTTCCGCAGCCAGGTGGTGGCGATGAACGAACAACTCCTGCTCTCTGGCACCCGGCAACACGAACTGACGGACACCGCGGAGCGGGCCAACCATGTCAAAGATGAATTTCTGGCCACGCTCTCGCACGAACTGCGCACGCCGCTGACTTCGATTATCGGGTGGGCGGAGATGTTAGGGAACCCCAAGCTCAACCCTGTAACTTCCTTGCGCGCCATCGAAGTCATCCGGCGTAATGCGCGGATGCAAGTGCAGATGATTGACGACTTGCTCGATGTCTCGCGCATCATCACCGGCAAGTTGCGGCTCATCGTCCAACCTGTTGACCTCAGCACCATCATCAGCGCGGCGGTTGACGCCGTGCGGCCGACGGCGGAAGCCAAAGAGATAAGTTTAGAGTTACTCCTCGATGCGCCGATGGAACAAGTCTCCGGTGATCCTGCTCGGCTACAACAGGTGGCGTGGAATCTCATCTCGAACGCCATCAAGTTCACGCCCAAAGGTGGGCGCGTGCTGGTGCGCCTGGCGCGCGTCGCCACACACGCCGAAGTGACCGTCAGCGACACGGGCATGGGCATCGCGCCGGAGTTTCTGCCGCGCGTCTTCGACCGCTTCCGACAAGCCGATGCCACGTCCACCCGCGCCTATGGCGGGCTAGGGTTAGGCTTGGCGATTGTCCGGCAGTTAGTGGAGCTACACGGCGGGACGGTGCGCGTTGACAGCGCGGGCGCAGGGCAAGGCGCGACCTTTACCGTCAGCCTGCCGCTCGCGGCGGTGCGGGGCGCGGCCAAAGACCCGGCAGGCGTATCGCCGCAAACTTTAATCGTGCCGGAGGTGGACTGCAAGCCGCAACTCGACGGCTTGCGTGTGCTGGTCGTTGACGACGAAGCTGAAACGCTTGAGTTACTGCAATTCATCCTTGCAGGTTGCGGGGCGCATGTGCAGACGGCCAAATCGGCCGCCGCCGCGTTGGCCGCGATCAGCGCACAAACGTTCGACGTGCTGATCAGCGACATCGGCATGCCGGAAGAGGATGGCTATGCCCTGATCGCTAAAGTGCGGGCGCTCGACAAGGCGCAAGGCGGCAGCATTCCAGCGGCGGCGCTGACGGCTTACGCGAGTGAAGAAGACCGCAGCCGCACGTTGCGCTCAGGCTTCCAACTTCATGTGTCGAAGCCGATCAGCCCGAACGAATTGATCGCCGTCGTGGCCAACCTCGCCGAGCGCACCAAGCAGGGTTAGGCGTCAGTCTGAAGTGCCGTTCATGTCTGCTTGTTGCTTAGCCGCGCCGGTTCGGGCCAGACAGGCGCGGATGCGCGCGATGAGTTGCGGCGTCGAGAACGGCTTAGAGATAAAGTCGGTCGCCCCGGCGTTGAACACTTCCCGGATGTTCCGCTCCTCAACTGAGCCGGTGAGAATAAGCACGGGCACCTGCGCCGTGTTAGCCTCGGCGCGCATGAACTTCAATACCTCAAGCCCGCCGAGTTGGGGCATATCCAGATCGAGTAAGACCAAATCGGGCAGCGTCTCGGCCAGGCGGTCGAGTCCTTGTTGGCCGTTGGCGGCTTGCCGTACCTGAAAGCCTTCGCGCATTAAGAACCGGGCCGTCAGGGCCCTTAACTCGTCATTGTCATCCACGAAGAGCAAGGACGGGGCGACGGGAAGCGCGGCTTCTACCGGCGGCGGCAATGCTTGACTCGCCATTTGGCCGGGTCTGATCGCCGCCGTGTAGCCTTCGTAAGCGCAGAAGATTTCGAGCTTGGCCCCGCGCCGGGTCGCCACGGCGCGGGCGCGTTGCTCGATCTCGGCCACCTGTGCGTCGTCATGCGTCGGGTCGTGATGGGTCAGCGCCAACTGGCGCACGCCGGCCGCCGCCGCCATCTCGACGACATACTCAAAGTGGCTGTGCCCCCAATTCTTTTTAGTTTGATATTCTTCGGGTGTGTACTGCGCGTCGTGGATGACGAGATCGGCGTTAGCCATGAACTCGGCGTGGCGGCGGTCGCCGGCATGAAGCATGGAGGCGATCCGGCCCGGTTCCGCATCGCTGCGCCAGAGCATCTCCGAGAAGGGTTCGTGATCCGTCAGGTAAACGACCGTGGCCTGATCGCTCTCGACCCGGAAGCCGAGCGTCGAGGCCGGATGATTCAAGAACTGGGTCGTGACCCGCGCGCCGCCGATTGTGTACGCGCCTTCGCCCAATTCGTGATAATTGATCGTGGCCGGTAGTTGATCGAGCTCGACCGGAAAGTAGGTGAACTCCATCTGCCCGGCCAAGACGTGATGGAGCGTGTGCTTCCCGCCCTGCGGCGCGTACACGTCGATGCACGTGTCCGGGATAAACACCGGCGCGAAGAAGGGGAAGCCCTGAATATGATCCCAGTGCGTATGGCCGATCAAGATAAAGAACTGACCGGGCGGCGACCCACTCGCGGCCAGTTCAACGCCGAGCGGCCGCATCCCTGTGCCGCAGTCGAAGATGAGCATCGCGCCAGCGTCCGTCCGCAGTTCGACGCAAGAGGTGTTACCCCCGAAGTGATTCGTTGCCGGCCCCGGTGTCGCAATCGAGCCGCGCGTGCCCCAGAATCGTACCTGCAAGTAATTTTCCTCCCGTGCCTGGAAGTCTAGCATGCGCGCGGCGGCGGGCCACCCCGGCCGGCGTCACGTCTTGCGCCGCTCAAAGCTGGTAGCAGGATAACAAGATAAACGAGAAATTGAACTGTCGGGCTGAAAAAATCATCCTGTATTGCGCAGGCCCGCCGAAATGCCGTTGATGGTTGCCGCCAGCGCATAGTTGAGCTCGTCCGTCTCCTCGCCGGCGCGCTTGCGCCGCAGCAGTTCGACTTGCACCAAACTTAGCGAATCAACATACGGATTGCGTAGCCGGATCGAGCGGGCCAGTACCTGATTCTTTTCCAGCAGCCGCGCTTGCCCACTGACGCGCAGCACCATGCGCCGCGTCCGCTCGAACTCGTCTGTGATAAGCCCGAACGCGCGCTGGCGCAAGGGCGCGTCAGGCACGAGTCCGGCGTAGAGCGCGGCGATGGAGAAGTCCGCCTTCGCCAGCCCCATCTCGACGTTTGAGATCAAATCCGCGAAGACAGGAAAGCCGGCCATCATCTCTTGCAGGAGGCGCACCCGGCCCGTGTCCGCCCCGACAAATTTGTCCAGCGCGTGGCCGACGCCGAACCACGCGGGCAATACGTGGCGGCTCTGCATCCAGCCGAAGACCCAGGGGATGGCGCGCAGGTCTTCGAGCCCGCGCCGCCCGCTGCGCCGCGCCGGGCGCGAGCCAATGCGCGCATGCTCTAACTCAAGCACCGGCGTTGCCTCTTCAAAGTAGAGCAGGATGTCCGGGTTCTCGGCGATTTGTGCGCGATAGCAGGCGAAGGCGGCACACGACATCTCTTCCATAACCGCCTCCCATTCTGCCAGTCGCGCACTCGGCGGCGTCCCGGCCGCGCGGCAGAGCGCTTCGAGCGCGGCGGCGATCATCAGTTCCAGACTTCGTTCGGCCAGCACCGCGTCCGCATACTTCCAGTTAAGCACCTCGCCCTGCTCGGTGAGCTTCAGCCGGCCGCCGAATGCGCCCGCGGGTTGCGCGACGATGGCGCGGTGCGTCGGCCCGCCGCCCCGGCCCACCGTCCCGCCGCGCCCGTGAAAGAGTTGTAGGTTGACGCCGCACTCGGCCGCGACGTGGTGCAATTCGCGGTGCGCCTTGTAAATCTCCCACGTGCTCGTCAGCATCCCGCCGTCCTTGTTCGAGTCCGAATAGCCGAGCATGACCTCCTGCCGGCGGCCCCAAGATTCTAAGAGCGGTGCATAAGACGGGGAAGTCCAGAGGGCGCGGCAGACAGCGGGGCAGTTGCGCAAATCTTCGATTGACTCGAAGAGCGGGGCCGGCATCAGTCCGGGGTCTTTATCGGCCGCCGAGGCGGCAACGCGCACGCCGCTCGCTTGCGCCAGCCTGACCGCGTTGAAAATATCCTCCACATTGCGTGCCCCGCTAATGACATAAGTGCGGATTGCTTCGGGCGGAAACTCGCGCTTGAGAGTGGCGACCATGCGCAACGTGTCGAGCAATTCCAGCGTGGCCGCCGAAGGCGCGGCCGGCAGCCCAACGTTGCCGTCGCTGGCTGCGCTGCCACCGGCCAATTCCGCGACGGCGGCGGCGTGGATGCGCGCGTGCTGTCGCACGTCGAGCGTGTGGAGATGAAACCCGAATGTCTCTACCTGTCTGAGCAGCGGGTCGAGCCACAGCCGCGCCAAGCGGCCGCCCTTGTGTTCGGCAAGGCTCGTACGCAGCAGCCGCAGATCGGCAGCAAACTCGTCCGCCGCCACGTAAGCGCCGGCCTGCGCTGGTTCGTCGCGCGTGCAGCGCAAACGATGCCGCACGTAATCGAGGAACAGGCGATACAACTCGTGCGCCGAGCGCGTCTCATTCGCGCCCGCGACCGAAGCGAACTGCTCGGTGTAATGCGCCAGTGCTTGCCGCAGAGATGGGGCGACGGGCGCTTGAAACTCGGAAGAACTGAGCCGATCCGTCAGGTCAGTTGTCGCGGTTGTGTAGTGGTCGAGAATCAACCGCCGCGCCATGAGCAACGCCTCGCGCGTAGTCGCGGCCGAGACGTTCGGGTTGCCGTCGCGGTCGCCGCCGATCCACGAACCAAAGCGGACGCAAAGCGGCAGTACCCGCGCCTCAAGGGGCTGGTCATATATCCGGCTGAACGCTTCCGCCATCTCGTCATAGACGCGGGGCAGGGAGGCGATCAGACAGGCCTCGTAGTAGTCGAGGCCCATCTTGATTTCATCGCGGACGATGGGGCGGCGGCGATGCACCTCATCGGTCTGCCAGAGCGCGGTGATTTCGGCGGCAATGGCCAGTTCGCTCCGCGTGGCTTGCTCATCCGTGAGCGGCAGTAGGTCGAGCCGCTCAAGCTCTTGCGCGATGCGCCGACGTTTGAAGAGCGCCGTGCGGCGCGCGACCTCTGTCGGGTGCGCGGTAAAGACCGGGCTGACCTCAACGCGCCGCAAAGTTTCGAGCGCGGCCTCGCAGTCGATGCCGGCTGCGCGCATCCGCCGGAGCGTGCCGCGAAAAGTGCCGGGCTGATCCGCCCGCCCCGGCACGAGCCGCGCCGCGATGCGGCGGCGCTTGCGGTGGTTCGTCTCGGCAAGGTTCGTCAACTCGAAGTAGACAGCGAATGCTTTCGTTAGCCTGTATGCCTCGGTGGTGGAAAGACCACTAATGATGCGCGCCGCGCCCTTGGCTAATCCACGCTCGTCGCCGGGGCGTAGAGCGGCCGGCTCATCTTCTGTCTGCGTGTCCCGCGCATTGATAGCGAGTTGCCGTAACTCCTCGACCGCCTCGTACAGCACGTCGCCCGCCTGTTCTTTGAGCACCTCCCCAAGCAAGCGACCGAGCAGGCGTACATCCCGGCGTAAGGGGCGCTCCTTCACCCCCGCGTCGTCGCTCATCAACTCGTCAAGCCGGCCGGCCTGTTCCGGCGGCTGCCACAATGGCTCGGCGTCTGCTTCGGGCGTCATTGGTTCCCTCCTGTGCGTCATTATGCAAAAACTGAAACTGGTTTGCCCAAACAAACTACACCCACCGCCGGTAACTTTATCTTAGCGCCTGTTATGAACGATGAAGCCCTGAGTTCGATAAATTGTTGCAGCAGCGCGCGGGCAAACGCCAAGCGATGCAGCCGGGTGGGTAACTCCGGCCGCAAGGTCAAGATTGAATTGCCCAATCATAGCTGCGTTGACAAGGGCGTACCTGTTTGTTAGCTTCCCTGTTTAAATCCGCGCCGGAATTAAGCTTGTTTGCTATGGCTATTTTGCTGTAGCCGTTGGGAGCAGTCCGGCGTGGTGAAAATTGCTAATGATCAAGTTGGGTAAGCCGGGCCATGGGCCGGGGCAACGTCAAATCTTCCTCCTGCTGGTCGCCCTTGCGTTGTTTGCTACGGGCGGATGCAGTCGTGTGATCAAGAATAAGGTGAGTGTCGCGCCGTTTCTACCGCCGAAGGTAGAGGCGGACACGCCGCAACTGATCGCGGAGGCCAACCGCGTCGCGCAAGTGCGCTCGCTGCACGGCAAAGTCGATCTACAGTTTCTCGACACCTCATTCTCCAAGTGCGGCATTGTGGAGAAGTATCGCACGTCCGAGGGCAATCTCATCTTGCAGCGCCAGGGCCAGATTTATCTCGCCATCCAGGCGTTGCTCGGCATCAAGGTGGCGGAGATGGCGTCCGACGGCAAACGCTTCGAGGTGGCCGTCTTTCAAGGCGACGAGAAATATCGCCGCTTCGTGCGCGGCACGAACGATGCGACCTATAGTCGCTTGAGCAAGGACGGCGAGGCCGACTGCGGTGACGGCGGGCAGAAGAAGTCTGAGATGAAGCAGCAGCGTGCGGTCGGTGCGCTCTCCAGCTTGCGCCCGCAGCATTTGACCGATGCGTTGCTCGTGCGCCCGATTGACACGGCGCAGAGCGAACTGGTTTACGCGCGCAACGAGGCGTTCATGGAAGAGGCGGACGACCGCTTGAACGCGAAGAAGGGCGCGCGGGTCGTGCGGAGCTACTACATGCTCGACGAGCTTACGCCGGCGGGCGCGGGGCGCGCGCGGCTACTGCGCCGTTTCTGGTTCGACCGCTCCGAGCAGTTGCGTTTGGCGCGCGTGCAGACCTACGACGAGCAGGGACTGCTGTTCACCGATGTCGTCTATAAGAATCCGCTCCCGTTCGGCGCGGACGCGAAATACGTGCTGCCCGCCGACATTGAACTGACGCGCCCGCAGGATCGCTACTCGATTCGCATCAGCTACCAAGCGCCGGCTGAGGTCAAGGTCGATCAGCCTTACGAAGCCGACATCTTCGCGCTCGTCAATAAGTCGAATTTGACCGAAGTTGATCTGGACAAGAAGGAGTAGTGGGCAAAGGTCAGCGGCCAGAGGTTAGTTAAAAATCCTTACCAACCTGTGGTCTCTAACTTTTGACCTTTGAGTTTTATGGAGAGCCTTGTCGCCAACAATATCCGGCAGCGGCCGTTGCGTGCGCTCGTGAGTGTGACGGGCGTGGCCTTGGGCGTGTGTCTGGTGATGCTGTTCACGGGGCTGACGCGTGGCATGTCGCTGGAATTGCAGCGGCGTTCGTCGAACCTGCGCGCGGAGATCGTCTTTACGCGGCCGGGCGGCTTGGATTTGACTTCTTCGACGACCAATCTCAGCACGAAGTATGCGGCCGAGTTGTTGAAGGTGGACGGCGTTGCGGCGGCCGTGCCTGCGATCCGTTATCTGTTTCAAGGCACGGGCGGCTTTGGCTTCGAGCAGGTCGAGGGCGTGGACTGGGAGCCTTATGCGCAGATGAACGGGCAACGCATCATCGCGGGCCGCGCACCCGCAGCTAACGATGAAGTTGTGATTGACGAGACGAAGGCGGCAAGCGGCAAGTTCAAGGTAGGCGGCACGATTAGCCTGTTCGGCCCGCAGCCGTATCGCATCGTGGGCGTGTACACGCCGGAGGCAGAGGCGCGCGTCAAGATGTCGCTCGCGGCGTTGCAGGACGCGCTCGAAGCGCCGGGCAAGTGCTCTTACATTCTGGTCAAGGCGCGCGACGGTGTTGATCCGCTCGTGCTGGCGCAACGCTTGGACACGGCGTTGCCCGGTAACAAGATTCAGTTGACGCGCGACATCATGGCGAACGCCGAGAAGCAGATTCCGTACCTGCGCGTCTTCTTGCGGGCCCTCGTTGTGCTGGCGGCGGTGGTGAGCGCGCTCGTCGTGATGCTGGCGATGTACACGACCATCACCGAGCGGACGCGCGAGATCGGCATGCTCAAGGCGCTCGGCGCGTCGCGCGGCTATATCGTCTCGGTGATCGAGCAGGAGGCGTTTTTGATCAGCCTGATCGGGCTTGTGGTCGGCTTCATCGTCTCGTTTGTGGCGGGGCTACTGATTCATCGCGCTTATGGCCTCATATTTGAGTACGGTTGGCGGTGGGGCCTGACGGCGGCGCTGATTGGTCTGGGCGGCGGCGTCTTCGGCGCGCTCTATCCGGCGGTGCGCGCCGCGAATCTCGATCCGGTCAGTGCACTATCTTATGAATAAGTAGTGAATCATAAATCGTGAATAGATTTGCTAACTCTATTTACGATTCACGATTCACGATTCACAATGAAAACTATTTTACAGGCTGAGAATTTAGAGAAGATTTATCGTGTGGGCAGCGTGGACGTGCCGGCGCTACGCGGCGTGTCGCTCGCCGTGGAAGAGGGCGAGTTTTTGGCGATCATGGGGCCGTCGGGCTGCGGCAAGTCAACGATGCTGCACCTGTTAGGTGGCCTGCTGACGCCGACGCGCGGGCGCATCACGATTGACGGCGAAGATTTGACCGCCGCCTCCGACGCCAAACGCACCGACATGCGCCGGCGCAAAATCGGCTTCGTCTTCCAACGCTTCAACCTCTTCCCGACACTCACCGCCGAAGGCAATCTGCGCCTCGCCGAGCGCATACACGCGGGCGGCGGCAACAGCCAGCGCGGTGACAATGCCACCCGCCGGCGCGAAATCCTGAGTTTGTTGCAACTCGACGGCAAACTGCACCATAAGCCGGCGGAATTGTCGGGCGGCGAACAACAGCGCGTCGCGCTGGCCCGCGCCGTTGTCACCAGTCCGACGCTCATCCTCGCCGACGAGCCGACCGGCAATCTCGACTCGGAGAACTCCGCCATCGTCCTGAACATGTTTCAGGAGATGAATTATCGCTTCAATCAGACCATTATTATGATCACGCACAACCCGGAGGCCGCCGCCATGTGTCGCCGCATTATCCAGATGCGCGACGGTCTGATCGTTGCGCCGGGCGGGGGCCTCCAGCTATAATCTCCGGCGGGATACAGGTGACACGGGCAAGGGCCAGGGCTTTTGCCTCTGCCACCTGTTGCTGTAAGGGACGGACAGGCGGCCGACGATGCGGTGTTTTAATTGCTGAAAAAGATCATCTTCTGGACTTACGGGCGCACCACGTGGCAATATGACGTGCTGTGCGCGCTGATCCTCGCTTTCATTTTTCTAACGCCCAAAAGCTGGTTCGATACGAGCGAACGGATGCGTTGCGCCGAACATCAAAAGATTTCTTCGGTCAGCCCGTTGCTGCCCACCGCGCCGGCTTTGCTGCCGGCAAAACTCCCCGATATGCAGGTGAACGTAGTCCATGTACCGGGCATGGTGGTTGCCTATCGGATTGACAGCGAATAGTTGTTGTTTATAATCGCCCGCAGTCGCTTGTGATTGGGCGGAGTAAGTTTCCCCGGTTCCTTATAAGGAGAGTGCATGAAGAAGTATTTAACGCTTGGTCTCGCCATAATCATAACCCTCGCGACGGTTGGGACAACGCCACGCAGCGCCAGCGCACAGAGCGCCGGCCTTGTCACCTCGATCATCAATCGCATGGAGCATAATCGCCGCGACCTACGCACTTTGCGCTCCGGCATCAGCATGGAAAAGTACGACGCGCAAATCAGAGAGACAGACAAGCGCGTCGGCACGTTGCTCTACATCCCCGGCGTGGGCACAAACCAGGCCGTGCGTGTCGACTGGCGCGCCCCGCAAGAGACACTCGCGGTTTTGGACGGCAAATACACGCTCTTGCGGCCGCGACTGAAAATCGCCTACGTTGGCGACGCTAGTTCCAGCAAGAACACGAAGGTGAACAGCGTCCTCGGCTTCGGGCTCAACGTCTCGCAGGCGCAACTCAAAACCTCGTTCGAGCCGGTGCAGTATCTCGGCGACGAGACGCTCTGGGGCGGTATCCAGACAACGCACATGAAACTCGTGCCGAAGGGTAAAGCGAGCTACAGCTACGCGGAAATCTGGGTCGATAATTCGGGCATGACCATGCAGGCCAAAGTGATCGAGCGCAACGGGGACACGACGACCGTGCGCCTGATGGATGTGCAACGCAACGGCCAACTCTCGAAGAGTGAGTTTAAGCTCGAACTCGGCGCAGACATCAAGAAGGTGCGCGGCTAAACGGGCGCAATAAAAACACGACAGGTGAAAGGGTTCCGGCCCGCAATAAGCCGGCACCCTTTCGTCGTTTATGGTCAGCCGCACATCGCCGTCCGCTTGCCATCGGGCGCGCATTTTGCGTATCTTCTCGTGACTGAACAAAATCAGGTAGGGCTTGCAAGCAAGCGTTGACCACTCACAGCGAGCGCACGAGACCGGCAGGCAAACGGACAGATGAAGAGCCACAGCACTTTTCTAAAACTCAAACTGCGCGAGGCCAGTTTTATCGCGCGCGGGCTGGCGTCGTCGCGCCATCCCGTCTTAGCGCACGTCATCCCGATGCGCCGCTGCAACCTCGCGTGCGCGTACTGCAACGAGTACGACAACTTCTCCGCGCCCGTGCCGTTTGCCGAGATGCAGCGGCGGCTCGACAAACTGGCCGATCTCGGCACATCCATCATCACCATCTCCGGCGGCGAGCCGATGATGCACCCGCAGATTTACGAGCTCGTCGCGCACATCCGCCGGCGCGGCATGATCGCCGGTCTTATCACCAACGGCTTCTACCTCACGCCCGCAAAAATTAAGCGGTTCAATGCCGCCGGCCTTGAATACCTGCAAATCAGCATTGATAACGTCGAGCCGGACGAGGTCTCGAAAAAGAGTCTGCGTTTGTTGGATAAGCGGTTGCAGTGGCTGGCCGAGCAGGCCGACTTTCAAGTCAACATCAACTCGGTGATCGGCGGCGGCATTAAAAACCCGGAAGACGCGCACACCATCGGCCGGCGCGCACAAGCGCTTGGCTTCACGACCACGGTCGGCGTTATCCACGACGGGCGTGGCGAACTCAAGCCGCTCTCCGAGCGCGAGCAACGGGCCTACGAGGAAGTCAAACAGTTAGGCAAACAGGAGTACGCGCGGTTGGGCTGGTTTCAAGACAACTTGGCCGCCGGTCGCCCGAACGACTGGCGTTGCCGCGCGGGCGCACGTTACCTCTACATCTGCGAAGATGGGCTTGTCCACTATTGCTCGCAGCAGCGCGGCTACCCCGGCATCCCGCTCGCCGACTACACGATGGACGATTTCGCGCGTGAGTACGATGCCGAGAAACCCTGCGCCCCTTTTTGCACCGTCGCCTGCTCACACAAAGTCGCCATCCTCGACAACTGGCGCAACCCGCAGCAACCCTATGAAGTGAAAGCGCACACGCCCGAACTGAAAGAAGTTGTGCGGCAAATCTTGAGCGCCGAATAATATAAAGCGTGCAAACACCGCGACCGTTTTCCGTGGCCGGCAAAGCGGCGTCCATTGCTTGGACGCTGCTTTTATTTTGCGGCTGGCTGCTCGTGCGGCTGGCTAACCAGCGCATGTGCCTGCGCGCAACGCACGTCCGGCACGGACTGCACGCACGAAACGCCGGCTAAGAACTTCTGATACTCATTCACAGCTTC
This sequence comes from Pyrinomonadales bacterium, assembly GCA_038322995.1. Lineage (GTDB taxonomy): Bacteria > Acidobacteriota > Blastocatellia > Pyrinomonadales > Pyrinomonadaceae > QHXQ01. The sequence continues at coordinate 18,604 of JBBQGM010000063.1, read as the reverse complement.
AGCGCGGCGGTCGAGCGCGGCGAGTGCGTTGGCGATGTGGTAGGGCAGGGCCGCGTCGGGTTCATTGCCTTGTGCGGCGGCGTGCAGTTCGGCTAGGGCCTCCGCCCATTGCTTATTGGCGGCGAGTTCCAGTCCGAGTTGCTTGTGCGTGTGCGGATCATCTGCGAGGCGCAGCGCGGCGCGATACTCGCTGGCGGCGCGGGCATGTTGCTCGTGCAGTTTCGCGTTGCTCGCGCGGGCGAGGTGGCCGTCCAAGCCGAAATAGTAATGTTGAAAGAAAAGTGCGCCGAGGGCGGTCAACGAAACTGCGTAAACAAATGTCGGCGCTTGGCGTAGGGCAAAAGAGCGCAGGCGCGTTGTGAATGAGCGTGGGGGCGTTGTGTCCGTATCGGCTTTTGCTATTGCTGTTGTTTCCGGCGTGTTCTCACTTTCCCGCGCGCGTCGTCGCCACAGGCGCGCCAGCAGGTAGAGCGGGACAACGGTGACGGGCAGCACGAGCGTACCGAGCGCCCACGCGATGAGTGCGTAGCGCGGCAACGCGCGGCGGCGCGCATCCGCCAGCACGCAGGTCGAGCAGATAATAGCGAGCGCGAGCGCCGCCGGGAGCAGCACGTCGAACAACTGGCCAGCGGAAATTTGCCCGCGCAAGATCACGTATGAAATAGCCGCCTGACTGGTCTGTTATCTTAACTTGGAGCAGCCTGCAAATAGTGGCACATGCAAGCGGCATACTTCAAATCATCCAAATTGAAGGTCATGTCCTAATTTGAAATTAGGACACTACCAAATTGAGACACACATCGGCTGCCGGTTGGGCCGGGCTGCTGTCTGGGCCTGAGCCTTTAGCATGCGTTCTCGCTCGGGCACGAGTTATTATTTGCCGCCTTTGCCGTATGCAGCAAGTTTGCGCTGCCGGGGTGGCGCACGGATAGTTAAAGCATGAAGATTTTAATTGCGACGACACACGTCCCCTTCATCCGTGGGGGCGCGGAAGCACACGCGGCTGAACTGCGCACAGCTTTACGCAACGCGGGCCATGAGGCCGAGATCGTCGCGCTCCCCTTCAAGTGGTATCCGCCGGAAAAGATTCTCGATCACATGTTGGCCTGTCGCCTCTTAGACGTGACGGAAGCGGCAGGCGTAACAGTTGATTTGCTCATTGGATTGAAGTTTCCCGCCTACTTGCTGCCCCATCCCAACAAGGTGTTGTGGGTTCTGCACCAACACCGCACGGCTTATGATCTGTGGGATCATCCGCTCAACGATCTGCGAACTTGGCCGAACGGAGTGCAAATCCGCGACGCGATCAGGCACACCGACCGGCACTTCATTGCGCAGGCTAAAGCCGTCTATGCCAACTCGCAAAATGTCGCGCAACGTCTAAGGTTGTTTTGCGACATAGACGCGACCCCGCTCTATCACCCACCCCCGCACGCCGAAAGATTTTACTGCGCGCCTGCAACGGATTATTTTTTATTTCCCAGCCGGGTGGATACGATTAAACGGCAAGCGCTCGTACTAGAGGCCATGGCCTTGACCCAGCAACCGGTGCGCCTGCGCTTAACAGGGTTGGTCGCCAACGCCGTCTACCTGGAAGAACTTATGAGCCTCATCCGCAAGCATAATTTGCAGCAGCGGGTGGAGTGGCTGGGCGAGGTAACTGACGAAGAGAAAGTGCAACTCTTTGCCCACGCGCTCGGCATTGTGTACCCGCCCATTGATGAAGATTACGGCTACGTCACGTTGGAGGCGATGCTCGCCGCCAAACCCGTTATCACCTGTACAGATTCGGGCGGCCCGTTGGAATTTGTCATCCCCAACGAGACCGGTTATGTCGTCGGGCCGACGCCTGGCGCGCTGGCGAGCGCGCTCGATCAACTTTGGAGTGACCGCGCACAGGCAAAATTATCCGGCGCAGCGGGCCGCGCTCGCTATGAAAGTCTCGACATCACTTGGGCCAATGTCGTGCGCACGCTGCTCGCCTAAACTTCGGCCATGCCGACTAAATCCAAACTCACGAGATGAGGACAGGGAAAAAACATCATCCACGAAACCACACGAAGCAGCACGAACAAAACAGCAAGCACTTTCGTGTGTCTGGCTTCGTGCCGTTTCGTGGATCAGCGCTTCTGCCGGCCTAATACTTGTGGGGGTCGATTTAGAGAATATCCTGCGCCGCAAATATTTTAGCCGGAGCCAACTGCGCGATCTCGGCGGCGACGCCGCGCAGGAATATATCGTTCGTTTGCTTAGGGTCAAGGTGGGCAAGTTCCGTCGAAACTCTGCGGACGAAGCGGCGACGTGCGCGTTGTTCGATCACTTCCCGGATAAAGTCTAAATAGGCTTGGGCGCTCTGTTCGATGGCTTGTGCATGATGATTGATTTGTGCGCTGGGCACGGCGGGGGCGATCTGGGACAAGCGGGCGCGGCTCTCCTCGCAAGGCACGATCAGAGCTTCCGCATTGCGTGCGACGCGACAGTTGAGCGAAGCACGAAGCGCGGCGGGTTGCGTTGCGTTGCGCGCGGCAGATGGTTGTGTCGTCTTGGCGGCCGGGGGCGGCGCTACGTCGGCGCAGGCGGCGACCTCGTCGTGGTAGAGTCGCATGTTCTGGCTGGTGTTGGCTAATCCCTTGAAGAAGGTGTGCAAGTCGTAATCATGGAGTACGACGATGCCGGGAAAGGCGCAGGCTGTTTGATAGATGCCCGCGTGATAGCGATGGTCATTGCCCATGTGGTAGAGGACTGCGTCGTAATCGCGCAGACGCTGCAACACCGCTGGCGTGTCTTGGTAGTTGAACCAGCGATGGGCGTGGCGCAGAGGTTTATGCGCCGGCTTGAACCCGTCCACAAAAAGATCGATCTCCGCCCCCACTGCGAGATAGGGCAATAATTCTTCACTGTAAGCGGAGATGCCCGACCGCTGCGGACTAAAGGGGCTAAAGTAAGCTAGTTTCATCGCCTGTATCTCTGTCTACCTGAGCAAGCATGATCCCTGCAACGCAGCGCAGGCTAATCTCTGTGAGTTTTTAATTCCTCGATGGTGGCGTTCAATGCTTTGACTTGCAGTCGTAATATAGCTTGTTCGCGCTCGTAAATAGTAAGTAGCCGCTGAAGGTCATGTAGGGCGTTATTAGTCGCGGAGTTGAAATTGATTTGTTCCCATAAGTACCAGTTGGTAGCCCGCTGCAAATTTCGTTTGAGCCATAGCTCAGCCTGGGCCTTCCAGCCCTGCCGGTTAGAGAACACCGGGGGCAGCCGATGCCAAGCGCGGGTGGTCACAACTAGCTCGCCTTCGAGTTGCAACAGAGTTCGCCGAATTAACTCGGCGTTCGGCGTCGCGCGCAGACTAATCTCTGCGTTAACGTTCCCGCGAATCTCCTGCAACACGCTTTCCACCTCGGCATCCAATGATGTTTGCGCCATTGCCTGACCTCCTGTAACCCTACAGCTTAAACATGACAGCACATGAGTGATAAAGAGGCTGGCGGTTAACTTCCGTGCGGCCGGTCGTCGTGCGCCAGCCGCCGCGCCTCGGCATCAGGTTCGACTTGCTGTGTGTGTCGTTGGGCCTGAAAGCCGAGCCGCTCTTGCACGATGTAGAGCGGGCGACGTTTCACTTCAGCGTAAACGCGGCCCAGATACTCGCCGATGATCCCAAGCGTGATGAGTTGGACGCCGCCGAGGAATAACACGGCCGTAAAGATCGAAGCCCAGCCGCGCACCCAATCATCCGTGTACAGCCGGATCACGATGGCATAAATGATGCCGCCGAGTGCCATGCCGAGGGCGGCGAAGCCCAGCCAGAGCGCCAACCGGAGCGGTGTATAGGAGAATGAGAGCACCCCATCAACGGCAAAGCGCAGCATTTTAAACATGGGATATTTAGTAGTACCGGCGCGGCGTGGCGCGCGGGCAAACATGACGGCCACTTGCTTAAAACCGATCCAACTGATCATCCCGCGTAGAAAGCGGTCGCGCTCAGGCATGTTGAGCAGGGCATCAACCACGCGCCGGTCAAGCAGGCGGAAATCGCCCGCGTCGAGCGGCAATTTCGTCTCGGACAGGCGATTGTGCAGTCGGTAGAAAACTCGCGCCGACCAGCGTTTGAACACCGTCTCACCGGCCCGGTCGGTGCGCACGCCATAGACGACGTGATAGCCTGCGCGCCAGAGCGCGAGCATTTCGCGGATAACTTCCGGCGGGTCTTGCAAGTCGGCGTCAAGCACGACCACCGCACTCCCGGCGGCATGTGCAAGTCCCGCCGACAGCGCCACTTGATGGCCGAAATTACGCGACAGACTAAGCACGCGCACGCTGTCGTGCGCGTCCGCCGCCTGTAGCTCGCGCAGAATGTTGAGCGTCGCGTCGCGGCTGCCATCGTCAACGTAGAGGATTTCAAACCGCGCTGCGGCGAGTTGGGCGAGCAATGCGCTGAGGTGACGGTGCGTCTCACGCAAGACCGCCTCCTCGTTGTAGCAGGGCACGACGACCGACACGAGTTGCGCTGTTTGTCCCTGCGTCGCAGTTGGCTCGGCGGGCAGCACGATTTTATCGCTCATCATCGGCGGACAACGTCTCCCTGCTTTTGACCGTGCGGTTAAGTTGCGACATTATGCTTGCCTGAGCGTTCGGCGGCAGCGAATTCACCGCGTCAAAGACTTAATGACAACTTCTCCACAAAACATATCTGGCGAGATGCGCCAGCCGAATCACGCGGATGCGACGGCCACCGGCATGCCGCCGCCACCCGCTTACCAAAAACTAACTGTGCCCGGTGTCATTAGCAACAGGCTGCGGGCCTGGTGGCGTGATAAGAGCGTGCGGGCCGCGGCTTGTGCTTTTATCTTGACGCGTGCGCTCATTCTCTTCCTCTTCATCCTCACGGCACAAACACAGATCGGGCACGATGTCGTTAATCCCGCAGATGGCGTCACGGTGATTACGCTCCATAAGATTCAGCTTTCACGGCTCATCAACAAGCGTGTCTGGGTGGGCGATATTAACTGGTATCAAGAACTTGCGAGCCGGGGTTATGAGCGGCGCGCTTTCACGAATGAGAAGGAGGCCAACTGGGCTTTCTTCCCACTCTTTCCGCTGTGGTGGTATCTGGCTGCGCAGGTGACAGGAGAATATGCTTTCTCCGGCTTGGCGCTCTCGGCCAGTTGCTTTTTCTTTGCGCTGCTCTTGTTGCACAAACTTGTGCTTGCGTTTGGCTGGGATGTGGCGACCGCGAATCGGACGGTGTTTTATCTCGCGGCCTTTCCCGTCAGTTATTTCTTTTCTTTGCCGTTGACCGAGGCGCTCTTTCTCTTCCTCACGGTCAGTTGCTTCTACGCGGCCAAACGTGAAGCGTGGTTGACGGCCGGGCTGCTGGGCGCGCTGGCTTCGGCGACGCGCATGACGGGCGTGCTGCTGCTGCCCGCGCTCGTCTGTCTCTACTGGCAGACCTATCGCACGCTGCGCCCACGGTTAAATTTTCTCCCGCTACTTTTGATCCCAACGGGCCTGCTGGCGTTCATGCTGTTTCTCGCTCGCATCACCGGGAATGCCTTTGCGTTTAAGGACATCGGGGTCGCCTGGGGTCGCCAGCCTGCCTTTGTGCTGAAGCCGCTGCTCACGTATCTCGCCGACCCGCTCCTACTCGCCACCCCCTGGGATTTCCGGCTGCTGAATTTTCTGGCCGCGACGACGGTGGTCGTTTGCGGACTGGTACTGCTCAAATGGCGACACTGGTCGTTGGCGTGCTATACGCTATTGAGTATGTTCGTGGCGCTCTCATCCAGCCTCCTGCAATCGCAAGCCCGTTACGCCATGGTCGTCTTCCCGGCCTTTATTGTTTTGAGTGTTGCCGGCCGGCGGCCGCGCGTGGACACAGCGCTCCGCACTAGCTTGCTTATCCTCCTCGTCTTAGTCACGCTCATGTTTTGCCTGCGGCTGGATATTGCGCTCTCGTGAACCACGCGCACGGCAGCGCTCAAGTACGGCCGGCCGCGCCCGGACTTTTATCTGGCGCGGGCTGGCTACGGCTGGCGCGCTACGTCCGCGCCGACGCTGTGCAGCGTCATCGAGCTTGATAGTCTCAAGCCCGATAGGCGGCCGGCCATCAGCACGATCATTTCGCCTTGTTGCGTGATGCCGGCTTCGAGCAGCGTGCGGTCGGCGGCATGGAGCATGGCTTCGGTTGTCTCAGCATGCGGATGCACGAGCGGCTCAACCGCCCAGATAAGCGCCAACTCGTTCTGCACCTCGCGCGAGTAGGTCAGCGCGACGATGCGCTGCTCGGGTCTGAGCGCGGATAGTCTGCGCGCCATCAGGCCCGACTCGGTGAAGACCGCGATCACCTGTGCGTCCATCTCATTGGCCGCGAACGCGGCTGCTTCGCAGAGCGCGCGACTGACGCGCCCCGTCTGTTTGCCCAGCCACTTCGTGATCGCGCTCGATCCGGTGGGCCGGCCCGTCTCCCCCGACTCGATAATGCGCGCCATCGTCGCTACCGCCGCGACCGGATACTGGCCCGACGCCGTCTCGGCCGACAGCATCAGCGCGTCTGAGCCGTCCCAGACGGCGTTGGCCACGTCCGACGCTTCGGCGCGCGTCGGGCGCGGCTCGGTGATCATGGATTGCAGCATCTGCGTCGCCGTGATGACGAACTTGTCCGCGCGGTTCGCCTCTTCGATGATGCGCTTTTGATAGACGGGCACAAGCTCCACACTCGTCTCGACACCGAGGTCGCCGCGCGCGACCATGACGCCGTCCGTGGCGGCGATGATCTCGGCCAAATTATCAATCGCTTCGGACTTCTCAATCTTCGCTACGAGCGGCTGCTTGCCGCCCGCCGCTTTGATCGCGGCCTTCGCCTCGACGCAATCCTCCGCGCGGCGCACGAACGAGAGCGCGATGTAGTCCACTGCTTGCCGCACGGCCCACTGCAAGTCGCGCCGATCCTTGTCGGTCAGCGAAGGGATCGGCAACGCGACGCCCGGCAGGTTGATGCCCTTGCGCTCGTTGAGTGCGCCGCCGTTAATGACGCGACAGATCACGTCCGTCTCGGTCGTGCGCTCGACGTGCAACTCAATCGCGCCGTCGTCGAGCAGAATCCGCGCGCCGGGGCGGACATCGCGGGCGAGGCCCGTGTAATTCGTCGAGACCTCGTGCGCGTCGCCCGCGACCGAGCGCGTCGTCAGTGTGAAGAGTGCGTTCTCTTCGAGCGTCACGGCTTGCCCGCCCTGCAACACGCCGGTTCTAATCTTCGGCCCCGACAGATCGACCAGCACCGAGAGCGGCCGCTTCATGCGCTCGGCGGCGGCGCGGGCGCGGCGGATCGTCTCGGCGTGTTCTTCCTGTGCGCCGTGCGACATATTGATGCGGACGGCGTTCGCGCCTGCCGCCAGCAAGGCTTCGAGCGTCGTCGGTTCGCGTGACGCCGGCCCGAGCGTGGCAAGTATCTTGGCTTTCCTCACAATGACTCCTAAAGAGCAGAGGTTAGAGGTTAGAGGTTAGAGATCAGTAAGAACTCTTTGTTAACTGATCTCTGACCTCTTTGGTTAATTTGTTGCTAATGCCGTCTGCACCGCGTTGTCGAGCGCGGTGGCGGCAGCGGGATCGAAGCCGACGAAGCGTTTGACGAGCCGGCCGTTGCGGTCGAAGACGTAGGTCTGCGGGATCGCGTCCGTCTGACTGAAGATGGCGGACGCGAACTCGTCGTCTGGATAACCGAGCGGATAAGAGATGCCGAACTGTTGGACGAAGCCGGGCACTTTGGGCCGGTCTTCGTCGCCGCCGACGTTGAGTCCGACGACGTTCAGCCCCTGCGCGCCATAGCGTTTTTGCAGCGCGATCAGGTGCGGCACTTCCTCGCGGCACGGTGGGCAATAAGTGGCCCAGAAGTCCAGCACCAGCACCTTGCCTTTATAGTCCGACGCCCGCATGCGCCGGCCGTCGAGCATCGTCCAACTCTGCGCGCCCGTCGAGCGGGGCGCATCGGCCGGGCCGCTACTGCTCGCACCGTGCGCGGCGGCGACGGGCGGCATCGGCAGCGCCGTGCGCGGCAGCGTCGAGCCGTGCGGCGTGTCGGTCGTCATGGAGTCCGTGGGCGTTGAATTGTTGCTGTTGCAGGCAGTGGCGAAGGCAACCACCGATATAGCCAGCAGTGTGATGAACAGCCGCCTGTGCTGGCATGGCAGAGCCATGAACGATCTCATGTGCGCAAACTCCCGATGACTATGCAAGATTTCTACAATCAATATATCCCTTTCTTGGCTCTAACAAAACATAGAGCAACTTTCACCAGACGTATAACTCAATTCACCCGTGTCCTTATTACCAAGTCGAAGTTACCAAGATAAAGCACATGGCCCCGTAAGTTCTACCAACGCTCAGACAACTCTACTTGTAGTAAGCAACCAATGGAGATGCCTGCCTCACTCTTCATCCGTGCCGGCCGTCTGTTGGCCGAGCTCTTCGGCGGACGGGTGTTCTTCTTGCGCGGGCACGCGATAGTCTTCGTCGGCCCAATGGCCGAAGTCGAGCAACTTGCAGCGTTCGGAGCAGAACGGGCGATGCGGATTGTCTTGCCATTCGACGGGCCGTTTGCAGGTCGGACACTTCTTCATGCTTTCCCCTTATAGAAACGAAAAAGGCAAAAGCGACATAGTATATGTGGTCGCTTTTGCCTTAAACCTTATAAGCTTGCAGGGCCTTTGTCACACCACCGCTAAATGCGGCGGATGCTTGAGCAGAATTTTTCTATCGACGAAATCGATCATACCGGCGCGGCGCATATCGTTCAAGCGCACGGTCACGCTTTCGCGCGTCGAGCCGACGATGGAGGCGATCTCGCGGTGCGGCAAGGTGAGATCGATCAGCACACCGGCGTCTTCGCACCGGCCGTAACGTTCCGACAGATCGACGAGTAGTTTTTCCAACCGCGCCGGGATCGGGTCAAGTGCGAAGGCGGCGACGCGCCGCTCGGAGCGAGATAGGCGTTGACCGACTAGCCTGAAGGTGTAATCATAAAGCTCGCGACTTTCCCCCATCGCCAGGTTGAACTCTTCGGCGGGCAGCCGTAGCAGCCGCGCTTGCTCGTAGGCGACAGCGCACATCTGCCGCGCGCCCGCGCCGTAGAGCGCAAACTCGCCGAAGAGCGCGCCAGCCGGCAGAATGTCTATGACGGCTTCACGGTCGGAGCAGTCTTCGAGATAGCAGAGTTTCACGCGCCCGCGCGCGATGAGATAGAGCGCATCGGGCTTATCGCCGGCGCGATAGACGAAGCGGCGGCGGCGCACGTCGCTCGCGGTCGCCGTGGCGGCGAGGTGTTGCAGTAGCGGCTCGGGCAAGCGCGGGCCGATCTCTGAATAGCGTATAATGTCGGCGCGATCAGGCACGGAGAGATCGCAGGCGCGTCGTTGTGGCATGGGGGATTATCCTTGGTAGTTACAGCGAATATCGTGATTTGCTCGGTAGTGGCTGTCCCGGCGGCACACGCGGGGGCGAACGGCAAAACTTGCGCGAGCCGAAAATGGTCTGGCTAAAATGAGTCGGCGTGCGAGGAGTCGAACACAGTCCTTGAGCGAAACGACTTTTTAGCTTGCTTACTCGAACACGTTTGAAAGATTTCCGGCGTGTCGTTGGCCGAATGCGAGCGAACGGTGACCGTCCTTGATGCGACGCACTCTAGCATGAAGCCGCGCGGGCGCGCAAGACCCTTGCACGGAAAGGGCAGGGCGACAAGTGGGTTATGGTAACTAAGTTCAAAGTTTTATTAGTCGACGATAACGCGGACAAGCGACAGTTGTTGACTATCGCGCTCGAAGCGGACGGCTATGGTGTGCATACGGCGACGGATGGCGCGGAGGGCCTGAGCGCCGTCGAGGCGTTGACGCCCGACTTGATCATCACCGACGTGAACATGCCGAAGATGGATGGCTACGAACTGGCCCGGCGCGTGCGCGCCAACCCTGTCACCCGCTTCATCCCGATCATCATCCAGACCTCGGCGCGGAACGCGGCCGAAGATGCGCGGCGCGGCGCGGAGGTCGGCGCGCTCGGCTACATTACCGACCCGACTGATCTCCGCCTCCTGCTCGCCCGCGCGCGCACGCTGCTCGACTTCAAACACTATCTCGACTCGTGCGAGGAAGCGGCCTTCACGGATGACCTGACGGGTCTCGCCAATCGTCGGCGGTTCGAGCGGCAGTTAACGCGCGAGGTCGAGCGCACACGGCGCTACGGTCGGCCCTTTTGTCTGCTCTTGCTCGACATCGATCATTTCAAACTGGTCAACGACACGCACGGCCACGAGGCGGGCGACGAGGCGTTGCGCCGGTTCGCCAACGCCCTACAAGCCGGCACGCGCGGCATCGACACGGCGGCGCGCATCGGCGGCGAAGAGTTTGCGATCATCTTGCCGGAGACCGATTGCGCGCGTGGGCTTGAAGTGGCCGACCGCTTACGTGAAGCAATTAAAGCGACGGAGATTCCTGCGGCCGGGCACATCACGGTCAGCATCGGCTTGGCCGAATGCACGCCCACGTCCGGCGACGGGCGCGAGTTGTTCACCGTCGCCGACCTCGCGCTCTACGAGGCCAAGCACTTGGGGCGCGACCGCGTCCATTGTGCCGCGAACCCTACGCCCGCGTTGGGCGTATCGTAAGACAAGCATGAAGGATGCGGGCTGAAGGATGACAGAGAAACTGCTCAAGTTGATTGATCACGCTTCATCCCTTAATCGGAGGTTGCATGGCTGATTACCGAGATAAGTTGGACGAATGGCGTGAAGCGGCGCGGCGCAAGGCGCACGAGTTAGACGAGAAGTATAAGATCAAGGATCGCGTCGAAGAAAGTGCGCGGGTAGCGCAAGATGCGGCGCGGCGGGGGGCGTCGCGGGTGGCCAGCGAGGCGGAGCGCGCCCGCGCCGAGGCCGAGCGTTTAGGCGAAGAGTTTGAAGTGCGCGGGCACGCCGACGAAGTGAAAGAGCAGGCCCGGCATGCGGCCATTGAAGCGCAACGCGCGGCCCGCGAGGCGAGCGAGACGTTGCGTGGAGCCGGCCGCGCGGCGGGTGAACGGGCCGGCGAAGTCTTTAACGAGGCGAAGAAGCAGTACGGCCGTGCGGCGCGCATCGTGGATAAAGGCGCACGCCTAACGCGGCTGACGACTGCCACCACCGCCGGGGCGTTTCGCGCCTTCGACTGGGCGCGCACCAACCCGAAGCACGCCGTCATGGTCTCGTTCTCGCTCGCGGCCGGCGCGACGGCGGGCGCGGCCTTTCCCGCGCTCGACGCCATCCTCTTAGGCGCGCACCCGCACTGGCTCACACACTCGGCACTGCCCGTCTGGGCCTTGCGCAAAGCAGGCACAAAGTTTGACAGCTACTTGCGTACACGCGAAGAACTGATCACCGGCGGGGAGTTGAGCGAAGCCGAGCGTAAACGCATTGAGTTCGAGCGCGAGATCGTGCGCTACGTCGGCGCGCCGCTCCTCGGTGCATTCAGTTGCGCGGCGGGCGTGATGCTGTGGGCGCAGATTTTCCAACCCGGCACAATCGTCGGCGCACCGCTTGATTGGCTGATCGGTGGCAACCCCTTGCTCAGCGGCATGTGGCTGTTCGGCAACGGCGTTATCTGCTTCCAGCAGGGCTACAAGTTCTTCATGATCGCGCTCAAAGACCAGCAGGACGTGCATCGGATCGTGCGCGAAATCAAGGGCTTGCTGCCGGCCGCCGCGAGTGCTTAAAAAGTCGGTCAGGCGAGGTAGCCACACGCTCACCGCGCACGCAACAAGTTTAGCGCAAGGTTGCTCGTTTGGGCCGGGCACGCATAGTTGTAGGTTTCACTACGAGTATGCGCGCCCGGCTTAACGTTTATTTGATGGTCAGCGGGAAGAGTTCAAAGCAGAGCAGGAAGACGCAGAGCGTGAGCAGCGCGACGAGTTGGCGCGGGCGGCCGAGGGGCGCGCGTTCGTCGTCGGCTTGCGGGTGGTGCATGCGCAACATGATGAAGAGGAGCAGCGCATAGATAAAGCCGCTCGGTGCGCCGTGCCAATGCCAACCGAGGAACGCGAGCAGTAGCATGCCGACGAAGACGCTACGCCCGACCCACTTGTGTACGTGCTTGTTCGTCAATGCAAAGACCGCATGCCCGCCATCGAGTTGTCCGACCGGTAAGAGATTCAGACTCGTCACTAGCAACCCGATCCATGCAGCGAAGTAAAATGGGTTAGGAGCAGAGTTGTCGAGCGACACGTGCAATGTGCGTGCGAGCAAGCGCAGCAGCGGTGGATCGTTAAAGATGACCAAGCCGCGTGTGGGTAATGGCTGCGGGTGCGCGGTCAGGACGGCGGCGATAGCAACCGGGATGAGCGCGACGAAGCCGGCGAGCGGGCCGGCGACGCCGATGTCGAAGAGGGCCCGGCGCGTCGGGATGGGGGATTTGATCTTAATGAACGCGCCGAACGTGCCCAATCCGAGCAGGGGGGGCGCGGGCAAGAAGAAGGGGAGCGTCGCTGCGACGCTGTAGCGCCGGCACGCGACGTAATGACCGCTCTCGTGCGCGAGTAGAATGAAGAGCAGCGCGCCCGCGAACGTTGCGCCCTGTGCGATAAGCGACGGATGCGCGAGCGCGTGCTGCAACAGGTTGAAGATGGTGAGCGCGTAGTAAGACGGAATGTAGTGCGCGTAGTCGAACCAGTGCGCAGGCGCGGCAAGGTGTAAATCAGGCACGTCCGTGTCCGGGATCGCCAACGTCACGCCCGCGAACGTGGCCGTCAATATGGTCAGGAGAAATAGTCCGACGTGGCGCACCCATTCGCGCGCCGTCGGCTGCGCCACGATGCGTGGGGCGTAAATCGTTTCTGGGCGAAAGACCGGCGAAATGCTCTGGACGGATTCAGCCATAAAGATAGAGGTCAGAGGTCAGAGGTCAGAGGTCAGTAAAGAAATCAACACTAGACCTCTTGCAAAAGTCACCTTGACCGAGTGCAAAAGCCAATGATTTAGCGGGTGACATCTTCAATAAACCCGACTTTTGCAAGAGGTCTACTGATCTCTAACCTCTAACCTCTGACCTCTCAACTTAGCTGGGCGTGTCAGTGTCGTGCATGTCTTCGCCTTCTTCGCTGCTGAAGCCATGCGCTTGTAGTTCCTTGCCGGGCTTGAAGCGAATCGTTTTGCCCTGCGGAATGGCGACCTCTTCGCCGGTGCGCGGGTTGCGCCCGACGCCGCGCTTGCGCGGTTTGACGACGAAGACACCGAAGCCGCGCAGTTCGATGCGCTCGCCGCGCGCCAACGCTTTCTTCATCGAATGAAAGAGCGCGTCCACGGCCTGCTCGGCCTTCATCTTCGGCACGCCTGTGCGGTCGGCGATGCGATTCACGATGTCGAGTTTGATCACGCTGCGGTTAGCCTCCGTTAGTGTCGCGCTTGAACTGCTGTGGATACGGGATTAGTGTGTGACAACACTTGACTTAGCGATAATAGAGACGGGCGGCCGCGACTGTCAAGGATGCGTCGTTGCGCGCGCGCGCACGCGCGCGTTGACAACCGCGCGCGTCGGCGGCTAACCTCGAAATCGGTAAGCTGTCAGTGGGCAGCGGGCAGTGTGGGCAGTTGCTTTACTAACGTAACGCGCACTGTAAAGCTGGCGACTTGCAATTGACGAAAGCGAAACGATGGACGACTGACCACGGACAACGAACAAATTTCATGGCCATCTTCAAACGCACAGGCAAGAGCCAGCACCGCTTCGGCGATATCAACGCGACGGACGACCGCGACATAGACGTGCAGAGCTTCGCGCTCGAATCACGTAAGCACTTTTGGGCCGAGGCGCGGCTGCTCATCCGCGATCTGATCTTCGCCGTCATGTTGATGATCCTGTTCGTCGTCTTCGTCGTGCAGCCGGTTAAGGTCGAAGGCACTTCGATGCTGCCGCGCTTGCACGACGGTGAGCGCATCTTTGTCAACAAACTCGTCTACTATCATGTGCCGGCCATCACGCGCGGCGACATCATTGTCTTTTGGTTCCCGGACGACCCGGACAAGAGTTACATCAAGCGCGTCATCGGGCTGCCCGGCGAGTTAGTCGAAGTGCGCGATGGGCACATCCGCATCAACGGGCAGGAGTTGAGCGAGCCGTACCTCGACCCGCAACTTAACCTGTCGCTGATGAGCCAGCCGCCCATCGTCGTCAAGCCGCATTATTATTTCGTCATGGGCGACAACCGCGATCATTCGAGCGACTCGCGCTATTGGGGCCTCGTGCCCGAAAAATACATCTACGGCAAGGCGCTCCTGCGTTACTGGCCGCTCGCGCAGGCGAGCGTGATTCGCCACGAGACCGACTACGCGCTGACCTCGCCCGGTCTCAAGCCAACGCCGGAGGAAGAAGAAGTTGAGCCGTGAAGGTTAGTTAGGTAGCCGCGTGCGCCGGGTAAGGAAAATACAACTGCGAGCAGCACTGCCTCCGCATTGATTTATGAATTGGCTGAAACCCCTATTGATGATGTTCTATGCTCCGGCGCGGGGCATGGGCCGGGTGCGCGATCAATCGTCGCCGTGGCCGGCCGCACTCGTGGCTTTGCTTGCCTACAGCTTTTACGAGCTGTGCCTGCGCGGGCGGTTGTTACCAAGCGCGCCGTGGTTGCTCATCGGCATTGTGCTTGGCTCGGCCGTGCCGTTGATCTGCATCGCGATAGCGTTTGTGCCGATCACGATCTTCGTCGCCAACCTCTTCACGCGGCGGGGCAGTTTTCGGCTAGTGCTGCAACAAGAGTATGCGCCGTTGACCGCGACACTGATGTACGGGCTGGCGGCGGCCAGTCTGGCCGCTATGCCACTCGCGCTCTGGGCAACTTTTAGCGGGTTTGAAGGTCAATTCGTGCGCGCTGCGGCCCGGATGCAAGAGTTGAAAGGGGCTTTGCCGCAGGATGGTAGCCAACCCGATCCGCAATTGATGGCCGAGATGATGGCGTTGCTTGGCGTCGCCTTGGTCGCAGTCTTGATCTCGCCGCTGCCGCTCTTCGGCTTGTGGGCGATTGTCGCTGTGCGCGCGGTGTTTGGTCTTTCCTGGTTGCGTGCGCTGGCGGTTATCGTGATCAGTGGTGTGTTGTTCCTGCCGACCTTGGTCGTGCTTGGGTGGGTATTCTCGCATGCGATTCTCGGCTCGCCGTTCCTGCTGTTGATGTTGTTCTTGTTTCTGCGCGGCTACTTGGGTGAACTCATGCGCGCGCAACGCGCCCGCGCCAGCTTTCGCCAGAACCTCGAAGCCGCAACGCTCAATCCGGCCGACGCTTCGGCGCATTACAATCTCGCGCTCATCCACCTGCAACGCAAAGAACTAGCGGAAGCGCGCCAGCGTTTCCAGCGCGCCATTGAGATCGACGCCGACGAGGTTGACGCGCATTATCAACTCGGCCGGATCAGTCGCATGGAACAAAAATTGCCCGAAGCGATCAGTCACTTCAGCGCGGTCGTCACCAGCGCGCCGCAACACGCGCAGTCCGAAGTCTGGCGCGAGATCGGCGCAACCTATCTGAGCGCAGAGCAGTTCGACGACGCGCTTGATGCGCTCGAACGTTATCTCGAACAACGCCCGTCCGACCCGGAAGCCCTGTACTTGAAGGGCCGCGCGCTCGCCGGCGCGGGTCGCCAGCGCGAAGCCGCGGAAGCGATGCGCGCCTGCATCGCAGCCGTCCAGACCGCGCCTGCTTTCAAGTACCGCGCCGATAAACGCTGGCTCAACGAGGCGCAACAGTTCCTACGCACGCAGGCGTGAAGTTGATTAAACTATGACTGACCATAAGAAACCGGCATTGCTGGCGCTTGAAGATGGGCGCGTGTTTCGCGGGCGGGCGTGGGGCGCGGACGGCGAGCGCTGCGGCGAGATGGTCTTTAATACTTCGATGACCGGCTATCAGGAGGTCTTGACCGATCCGTCCTACGCCGGGCAGATCGTCTGCATGACCTATCCGCTCATCGGCAACTACGGCGTAAACGAACAGGACGCGGAATCAGCGCGCCCGTGGGTTGATGGTTTCGTCGTGCGCGAGGTGAGTCGCGTGGCGTCGAGTTGGCGCGCGGAAGAGACTTTGGACGCTTATCTGAAACGTTGGGACATCGTCGCCCTTGACCACATAGACACGCGCGCCCTCGTGCGCCACATCCGCGACCGGGGCGCGATGCGCGCGTGCCTGTCGGCAATTGATCTGGATGAAGCGAGTGTCGTCGCCAAAGCACGTGCGGCCACGCCGATGGAGAACAGGGAACTGGCGAGCATCGTCACGACCGCCCAGGCATACGAAGTGCCGGCCGTAGGCGTGGAGCGTTTTCACGTCGTCTGCTACGACTTCGGCGTAAAACTGAATTCGTTGCGCGAGTTCGCCGCGCTCGGTTGCCGGCTAACGGTCGTGCCGGCCGCCATGCCGGCGGCGGAAGTGCTGGCGCTCAAACCGGACGGCATCTTTCTCTCGAACGGCCCCGGCGACCCGGCGGCGATGAATGATGCGGTCGCGGAGATCAGACGGGTCGCGCAGTCGGGCGTGCCCACCTTCGGCATTTGTTTCGGTCATCAACTCTTGGGCCGCGCGTTCGGCGGCACGACATATAAACTGCGCTTCGGGCATCGCGGCGGCAATCAGCCGGTGCTGGAACGCGCGGCGGGCACGGTCGAGATCACTTCACATAATCACGGCTTCGCCGTCGCCGCCGACAGTCTGCCCGCCGAGATGGAAGTGACGCATATCAACCTCAACGATCAATGCGTCGAAGGCCTGCGCCACACCAGTTTGCCCGTCTTCTCCGTCCAATACCACCCGGAAGCCGCGCCGGGGCCGCACGACGCCGCGCATCATTTCCGTCGGTTCATCGAGTTGATGACACAACATGGGCGGGTGGCGATGTGAATTGAACAAGCAGTTAAACACACACAAGGAAGGCAGGCGCAATGGACATTACGTTGCGCCTGTTTCGCTATTCGCCATAGCCGGTCGCGTCTGGCTCTGCTGCTAAGGCGGGCGCACTTTTCTCGGCTGGTTGCAGCAGCGTGGCGACGATGCCTTCGTCTGCGCCGCGATGCTCCATCCAGTGGCGATAAGTCACAGAGATGATGGCGGTGATCGGGATGGCGAGAAAGACGCCGGCGATGCCGGCCAACTCCGCGCCGCAGAGGATGGCGAGGATGACGGCGAGCGGGTGCAGATGTATGCCCTGTCTGATGATACGCGGGTAGGTCACGTAGTCGTGAATGATGCGCAAGACGGCGAGGAAGAGAAAGGCCGCGAGCGCGTGCCCTGACGAGCTAAAACTGGCCAGCAGCACGGCCGTCACGGCGACGACGAGCGGGCCGACGAGCGGGATAAATTCCAGGAAGCCCGCGATGATGCCGAGCACGAGCGCGTAGGGCACACCGACGATGAAAAAACCGATGGTGCAGAGTGTGCCGATGAGCAGGCAGGCGATTAGTTGCGCGCGGATGTAGGCAGCGAGCGCCGAGTTCACATCTTGGAATAATTCGTCGCCGCGCCAACGCAGACGCCCGCGCGGGAGCATCTGCAACGCCGAGCGGCGAAACGTGTCCACGTCTTTCAACAGGAAGAAGGCGAGGATCGGGATCAGCACGAACCACGGCACGTAAGTGATCAGGCCGGCGGCGCGGATCAGCGTCGCGCTCGCGTATGCGCTCGCGCCCTCGAACGCTTGGCCCAGCGCGTTGTTGATGTGGTCGCGCACGCTGGCGGGCAGGCGTGCGCGTTGATAGAACTGCTGCAAGGTTTGCGCCTGCTCTTGCACGCTCCGAAAGTAGGCCGGTGCGGCTTGCGCCATCTCCGTGAGTTGATTGCTGACGACCGGCAGCAGCAACGCGATGATCAAGCCGAGCGCGCCGAAGATGATCAGATAGACGATGCCGATGGCGAGCGGGCGCGGCATCATGCGCTCACGGCCACGGAACGTGACGGGGCGATAAACCAACTCGACGAGCGGTGCGATCAAGTAAGCGAAGAAGATGGACAGTACGAGCAGCAGTATCACGCTCGTCAGTCGGTAGAGCGCCCAGATAAAGCCGGCGGCGAGCAGGATGATCATGAGCAGGCGCAGGATGGCGCGCGTCTGCGGCCACGTCGCTTCAGCCGCAGCCGTGGCGGCGACGGTCGCCGTCTTGACCTCGCGCGCCTCAGTCTGCTCTACAGTCTCGTTCACAGTGGCCACGTTCAGAAATCATCCTCGTAGCTTTCGTCCGGCAGTGAATGTAAGTAGGCGGCGTGTTCCCAGACCAGCCCGCGCCACTCGTCGCTCGCGTTCATCAATTGCAACGCGGCCAGCGGTTGCGCCGGGTTGCGCTCGACGCGCAGCACTTCGACCACCGCCTCCAGCGTCGTGCTGCTCTTTTCCTTATTCAACACCGCAAGCTGCACGCGGCTGCCGACATCGGGCAGTTGATGCAAATGCACGAGCGCGCCGGCCGGGCCGACGTTCTCCGTCTCGCCTTCGACAATCACATGCTCGCCCGACCCCGCATCATCCCACTCCGCCCGCACCGGCAGACTCACCACGTAGCGCGGCCCCGACCGCTGCTCGTTGGATTGGTTCAGTGCCATAGCAACATTAACGATGAAT
>JBBQGM010000062.1:0-31251 GCA_038322995.1 Pyrinomonadales bacterium | reverse complement strand
GACTAATATCCCTCATTATTCGCTGCGAGAATTGTTGCGCAAACTCAGATTGAAAATGTCGGGCCGATGATAATGCCCCGACACGTCGAGCGTCATCTGCTCGCTATCGATCTCCGCGAGATCAAGCGTCGCCGTCAGAATTGTCTCTTCGTCGAAGACCGGCCCGGCGAGATAACGCCCGTCCGGGGCGATGATACAACTCCCACCGCGCAGCAGCAGTGCGTCGGGTTGCGGCAACCCGGCGGGCGCAGCGAGTTCAACAGGTAGCTCGCTGGCGCGCATGATGAGACCTGCGGCCAGCACGAAGCAGCGCGCTTCAAACGCATAGTGCCGGCTGGCGATCTGGTGCATCTCATGCACCGTCGGCCAGACCGCGACGTGTACGTGTTCGCCCGATATATGCAGCGCCTGGCGTGCGAGCGGCATCCAGTGTTCCCAGCAGACAAGGCCGCCGACGCGCCCGGCCGTAGTGTCAACCGCCTTGAGACCCGCGCCATCGCCTTGTCCCCAGACCAGGCGCTCCGTATATGTCGGGACTAACTTGCGATGATGGTTGACGAGTTGCCCGTCCGCAGCGAAGGTCAACAGACTGTTGTAGAGCGTGCCGTTGCCGGGGCCGCGCTCAACGCGCTCGTTGATGCCGATGACCAGCACCAAGCCATGATCGGCAGCGACTTCGCCAAGCAGTTTCGTCTCTTTGCCCGGCACGACCACGCTGTTCTGCCGCAGGCGCGCGAACACGTCTTTAGTCGGTTGATGATTCCACAGCGCCGCGTCGGGACAGTAGTCGAGCCACGCGGGATAACCGGGCAGCCACGTCTCGCCGAAGGCGAGGAGTTGCGCGCCGGCTCGCGCGCCCTGTGCGATCAAGCCAATCGCTTTATCAAGACTGGCCGCAAGCTCCATGAAGATCGGGCTGGCCTGCACGATCCCGACCGTCAACGATTCTGCCATAAATTGCGCTCAACAAGCGTTCAGCTTCTTAGCCCTAACGCCTGCTCTATCGCTATGCCTTCTTGCCGCGCGCGGGCCCACGTCACCGGCACGCGCCGCACCTCTCCGCTATGGGTGGCCTCGCTTAAATGCGTTAAGGCTTCAAGAATGATCCGCCGTTGCAACTCACGATGAAACGGCACGCCGAAGTGATGGCCCATCATAAACGGGACGAAGACAGCGCGCGGCGGCTTGCACTGCTCGGTCACATCGAGCGCCACCGTGAGCGAGACTGTCGGGATTCCTCTGCGTTCAATAGCGCGCTGCACGAGCGCGACCGACTGGTGTCATATCGGTCAAGCAGGGCAAAGGAGCGCCGCGTCCGCGCCATCGGCCGCGACCGCCTCCGCGATCATTTCCGCCAGCGTGCGCTCGAACGTGGGCGGATCCATCTGATAGCCGATGAACGAGAAGAAGTTCGGCGTAAGCGCGCCGATGACACCCTCGCCCGCGAGTTCCTGCAAACGCTCGATGGGAAAGATAACGTTCAGATCGCGCGCCGCGCCATTCGTCGGATACTTGATCTGATGTATCTCCAAATCCGCCGGCTGGGCATTTGAAGGCACGCGGCGGAAGCTATAATCCCCAACCGGATGCACCACGTCGAACGGTAGCGTGCCCTTTGGTTGCACGCCCGCCGAACTGACGAAGGTCAGGCGTGATTCGGCCACGGGCTTGCCTAAATGCGCCAGCGGGACGAAATCAGCTTTTGTGATCATCGCGCCCGGATAGCGTTCGTTGATGGTTGCCCAGAGACCGGGGCGCAGTTGCCCGGCCGCGTCGTTAGAGTTGGCCGTCATGTATCCATTCTCCCGAGCGTTTGACGAAGTAGAAATGCAAATAGAAATAGAGATGCGCGAGCGTGGCCGCATCTCGCTCTATGAGCGTCTGCCGGATGAACTCGCGGTCGGTCGGCGGCACGTCGAGCAGCAGCTTGAGCGCTTCAACCCACGCCTTGTCGATCTCTTTACGCCCGGCCGCCTCGTTGCCGTCGCCCAGATGCAGGCGCACATAGCGAATCAACTTCTCGGCGTCATTATTGGCCACCGCCTCTTGCAGATATTTAAGTGACACCGGCGATTCCCTTCAGCCCGGCCCAAGACGCGGGCGCTGCACTTGTCGGACTGGCTGCCGCTTGCTTAACCGTCCGCATCACACCGGCACGGAAAGCGCGCGGGCATCGATGACAGTTTCCGCGAACCGCTCCATCTCTTCAAGCTGCGGGCTGCATTGTAGCAATAACAGATCGACGCCCGCCGCTTCAAATTCCGCCACGCGCTCGCGCACCTGCGCGGGCGTGCCGACCAACCCGGAGCGCAAGCCGCGATTGGAGACCGAGTAGTCTTCGAGCGAGACTTGCTGTTCGAGTTTTGTCCCGGCGAGCCACTGCTGATAATTGCCAAAGCCGGCGGCGGACTGGCGCACGTTGGTGATGCGCTCAAGCTCGCGCGCTGCCGCCGCTTCCGTCTCGCGCACAATTGTATAAGCGGCCACGCCGTATTTCATCGGCCCGAGGCCGAGCCGCTCGCGCCGCACTTCCATGTCGGCGATCTTCTCGCGCACGCGCGCCGGCGGATCGCCGTGCATCACGAACGCATCGCAGCGGCGCGCGATCAACTCTTTCGCCGCTTCGGATTCGCCGCCGGCATAGATAGTCGGGCGCGGGCGCGTGAGGGGCTTCGGCTGTAGCACCGCATCTTCCACACGGTAGTAATCACCCGTGAAGGAGAAATGATCCTCGTGCCACATCCGGTCAACGACTTCGAGCCACTCCGCCGTGCGCGCGTAGCGATCATCGTGTTGCTCGAACGAGACGCCGTATTTCTTCGCCTCGTCAGCCCACCAAGATGAGACGACGTTGAGCGAGAGCCGACCGCCGCCGCCGATGTGATCGATGTTAGCGGCTTGCTTGGCTAAGAGCGCGGGCGCATGAAACGTCGGGCGCACCGCGACCATCAATTCCAACCGTTTTGTCACCGCCGCCAGCGCGGCGGCCGTTGACCAGGCGTCGAGCGCGGGCGCGTCCTCGCCTTTGATGTCGTTGAGATTCAGTTCAGCGATGAGCGTCAGATCGTAGCCCATCTCTTCGCTGCGGCGCGCGAGCCGGCTGACGTAGTCCCACGTTGCCGCCATGCCTTCATCTGCCACATTTCGCAGCCAGCCGCCGAACACGGGCAGCCAGTAACCGTAGCGCATTTATGCCGCCTCCCTTTCACGTTCTAAATAATCCACCAGCCGCGCGTGCGGGTCGAAGCCGAGGATGCGCGGCGCGTCCGCGACGAAGTTGGAGAGCGCATTTATGTCGTAATAAAGCAACCGGCCGTCGCGCTCGTCGATTAGATATTCGACGCCGCCTACGTCCATGCGCGCCGCCGCCGCGATCTGCTCAACGGCCGCGATCACTTCTGCCGGCGGCGTGTAGGCTTCGACCTTCAGCCCGGCCTTCGGCGCGTCAGTCAGACAAACCTCGGTCGCCGTAGCCACGCCCTCGGTCTGGCAAATCTCCGCCGGGCAGAGATTGAAACTCTCGCCGCTGGTGAAGACTTTGAGCGCGTAGAGATATTTACCGCCAAGCGTCTCGACGCGCGTGATGTGGCCGTTGCGCGCGGGCACGAACTCTTGCACCAGCGCTGTGTTATCAATGCCGAGTTCAAGACGTTCGGCTGCCACCGCCGCCGTCAGCGCTGCCAGCGAGTCATAGCGCACGATGCCTGCGCCACGCCCGCCGATGTTCGGCTTAACAACAATGGGGAAATTCAATTCGCGTGCGGCGGGCAACGCTGCTTGCGGACAGTTGATCACGCGCGTGCGCGGGTAAGCGAGACCCAGTGTTGCGAGCAAGGAAAGCTGCAACGCTTTGGAAGTCTCAATGGCGAAAGCAGCGGAGCCGTTGATGACGCGCGTGCGTGTGCGTTCGAGGTGCGCGAGATAATTGCGCGTGTAAAAGATTGTGTGCCCGTGCCCACGCAAATAAGCCGAGGCACTCATGCGATTGAACAGGAGCGCATGGTCGCTCGCGCCCGCCCCCGGATCGTATTGGTGGCAGCGCGCGTCAACGCGCACGTAAGCCGTGCCGCGCCGCTCAAACTCCATGAAGAGCGGACGAAACCACTCCTGATGTTCATAATAAATGGCAATCGGTTTTTCTCTGCCCATCAACAACTTCTCCTGCAAACAAAAAGACCGCTCGATGCGAGCGGTCAGCAGTGCTGCGGTAAAATAGCTTCAGCTAATTTAGGTCACACGCTCACCTCGCGCTCGCAACGTTGTAGCAACATCACAGACAGCGCGGCGGCGGTGGCCCGGCCGGCGGCACGTTATGCTTCTTGCTCAAATTTAAGCGCCGCCGAGTTGATGCAGTACCGCAGCCCGGTCGGGCGCGGCCCGTCGTCGAAGACATGGCCGAGATGCGCGTCGCAGCGGCTGCACTTCACCTCGACGCGCTTCATGCCGTGGCTCGTGTCCGTCTCAGTCTCGACATTCTCGGCCCCGGCCGGCGTATGAAAACTCGGCCAGCCGGAGCCGGAATCGAACTTTGTATCCGAGCCGAACAACTCCTGGCCGCAGGCGGCGCAAAAGTACGTGCCCGTTTCATGGTTAGCATGATATGCGCCGGCAAAAGCGCGCTCCGTGCCCTGCTGGCGCATCACGTGATACTGCTCCGGCGTGAGTTGCGCCCGCCATTCTTCGTCGGTCTTGACAATCTTCTCAGTCATAATCATTCTGCTCCTTAGCCCTCAATTAGCTAGCATCGTCCTGACTCTGGCTGCTTGCAACGAAACGACCAGTGCGTTAAGCGCACGGCGCGGATAAGCGCGCCGTCGTTTCAGTGCCTGCGGCCAGCGCCATCTGACCGGCATGATACGCTCCCAACTGTGCTTTACGGCCCTTTATGCGCCCACAGCGTAGGCGTGTTTTGCAGGTTGCACTCGTCTGCGCCGGGCCGTGTGGCGGACACGGCGCAGACGAACACAATAGGAGTTAGGGCCGACCAAACCGCGCCCGATATTCGATGGAGTTGACGAAGCCATTGACCATCGTGCGGTAATCGCCCGGATGCGTGCGCAAGTAATCCAACCAGGACTGGAAACCGGCTGGCTCAGGATCGCGCCGCAAATACCCGTAGTATTCCGACGCTACGAAGCCCCGATTGAACGCGCTCTGGTTCATTGGCGCACTCTCCACGATGTCGCGGAGCACTTGCCCGCGCGTCCGTCTGCCGGCGTTGAGATCGCTGACCAGTTGATCCCGATTCGTGATCGCGACCCCGGCGGTTTGCACCAATCGATCCACGTAAGCCGCGTTCGCCAGCCCGTCGTAGCTGCCGCGGAACGCTTCGCGCGCGGTGAATTCCTCGGTGAACGTCGCCCGGTTGGCCAGCGCTTCATCACCCGTAGCGCCATTAAGGCGCGACAGGTCGCCGACGAACTCCCGATAGGTCGGGACACGACCGAACGCCACCAGATAGAAGCGAATGGCGAAGTAGCCTTTGCTCTGGAACTCCGGCGAAAGGAAGAAGTCGGACGAGACCGTGACGCGGTCGCACGTGGTATCGCCCGCACGGCAGTTGTTGAGCACGCGCAACCACGCGGCCAAACCATCCGCTTCCGGCTCACGATTGAGGAAGTCGAGATAGTGCTGGCGCACGAAGAACGTCGCATCGTCAATCGGATTGGTCGCGCCCGGCGTGAGATCGTTATCCGTGATGGTCAGGGTAGCTGTATTCGGACTGCCCAAAGTCGCGCCGGTCGGGTTACTAAGCGTCAGGTTAACGGTCTCGGCGATCTCGGCAAAAGCATCGTCGCTCACGAAGACCGGGAAACTCTTCGCGGTCTCGCCGACCCCGAAGCGCAGCACGCCCATGGCGGTGGTAAAGTCGGAGCGTTCCGAAGCCGTGCCGCTCATGGCGGCGTAGTCAACCGCGGCTCCGCTCGTCGTATCGCCGGTGCGCGTCACGGTGATGAGCACACTCCGGTCATTCTCGCCGACGCTATAATTGGCCGCACTGAATTGCAGTGTGCTTTGGACTTGGCCGGCCGTCAATGACTGCACGGCCGGTTGAATGTCGTTCGCTTCGGCGTTGTTAGTCAGCCGCGTCAGGTTACGGCCATCGGCGTTCGCAGCGTAGATTTCAAAATTGCCATCGCGGTCGCTGGCAAACATGAACCGCGCGCCGTCGGACGATTGGGCCGGTTCGACATCAAAGCCCGCGTTGTTGGTCAGGCGGGTCTGCCCGCTCCCGTCGAGGGCGTTGAGGACGTAGATTTCATCGTCGTTATCCCGGTTGCTTTGGAACGCGATGCGGCCGGGCGGCCACGCGGGATGTGTATCGTCCGCCGTATTATTGGTCAGCCGCGTCGGGCTGCTGCCGTTGGCGTTCATGCGATAAATCTGAAACTTATCGCCGTCGCGCGTACTGGCAAAGGCCAGCATCGCACCGTTTGGCGACCACGTCGGTTGGACATCGTCGCCCGCCCGGTTGTTCGAGAGATTCGTTTGCCCACTGCCGTCGGCGTTCATCACGTAAATCTCGTCGGTGTTATCGCGCGCGCTGGTAAAAGCGATCTTCGTGCCGTCGGGCGACCAAGTCGGTTCAATGTCCTGGCCCGGACTATTGGTGAGCCGCGTCGGGTTCGTGCCGTCAGCGTTCATCACATAGATTTCCATATCGCGGTCGCGGTTGGTGACGAAAGCTAGCCTAGCCCCGTCGGGCGACCAAGCTGGCTGTACATCTTCCGCTGGATCGTTGGTCAGTCTGGTTTGCCCGCTGCCGTCTGGGTTCATTGTATAGATTTCAAAGTCGCCATTACGGTCGCTCGTAAACGCGATCCTGCCGCTTGGCGGGGTCGTGTGATTGTCCGGGCTCGGGCCACTCTGCTGCATATGCAAAGTGGTAGCGAGCGCCGACCCGCCGGTCTTGTGCACTCGTGCGTCCGGCCGGCCGTTTAAGTGCGTGCTGAGCGTGCCGCCCGGCGTAGCGCGTCGGGCGGCACTGCGGGCCGCATAACCGGGCAAGACGCTACCCTGCGCCAAAGATGCCAGCGCAATTAACATCGCGGCGAACCGGCTGGCGCTGCCTTGTTTGTCTTTCATGAGCTTGCTTCCCCTTATGATGTTAGGCTGGCTCTCTAACGCGAGCGCAGCAGCAGGCAATTATTGGCGCGTGTGGTCGTCCGCATTGTTGCCAGGCGGGAACGGCTGCGTCGGATCGGCGACGAACGGGAACGCGTTGCGGAAGGCAACTTCGTTGCTGTTCACGTTGTCGATTAACGGCACGCCGTTGTTGATAGTAGTGAAGACTATGTCCACCACATCATCGGTTAAACGCCGCCCACCCAGGCGCAAATTATTTCTGGGATTCGGGAAGCCACCATCTACGTTGTTGCCGCCCTGCGGGCCGCTGTTCGGCAGACTGAGGTCGAGGCGCAGGATGTCGCCTTTCGTCACCGCCAGGGTCGCCAGCAACGCAATGTGCGCGTCGTCGGTACCCAAGTTTCTTAACGACTGCGTGATGTCGGCCTGAAAGCGCCCGTTCGCGTCGTCGAGCGTGGTGGCCCCGTTGTACTCGTCCTTACGTGGCGCAGGGATGAGACCGTTGTTAACGAGCGGGCCGCCCTGCCGATCAACCGTCACGTATGGCCCGACGCCTCTGATCTGTCCGTCGCGGCCGACGATCTGTTGCCGCCGCCGTTGTGTCACGAAATTAATGCCGATCACGTTGCCGCTGCCGCGCAGGAGCGCCGCTGGCACGCTCAGCGCCGTGATCATCGTGTTGAAGCCGGCATATGTGTCGCGCCCGCCACGCACGCCCAGCAGCGTCTTATCGGGATTACCCGGATTAGCAATTGACGAAGCGACGAATCGGTTCGCGCCAGTATCATCCAAGAAGAACGGATCGTCGGCCGCGCCACCGAAGAAGCTAACGCCGCTCGTCGCATCGGTGGTCACCACCGGCGCAGGCGCGGGGGTCGGCTGTAGCTCCTGCGTCGCAATGGTCGTGAGCGCAGTGAAACTCCGCCCGTTGGGCAGCGTGATGGTGGCCGTCTGCGGCGTCATTCGCCCGAGGCCTCTGGAGTACGTGACATCAATGAACTGATCGGGCCGGGCATCGCCGGTGTTCTCGATCTCGAACCGATAGCGGATGTTCCGGTCGAAGATAACCATCCCGAAATGCTCACCGGAGACGATGAAGCCTTGTGTGCTGGCGATGAGAATAACCTTCGTGTTGTCGTTCGGATCGAGAAAGGCCCACACGTCGGCGATGTCGGAGCCGCGATCTTGCGCGACCGTCGGCGAGTCAATGTGATCGGAAGCTTTGACGCCCGGCGCAGATGTCAGGGGCATCGTTAAGGCGATGGCTAGGGCAAGCGCGATTTGCGCGACCGTCTTGTTGCGAGTGCGAATCATGTCCTACTCCTTGTTCCGCATTGAGCGATTAAGCGCTCAGTCCAAACGGCATGCGCCGGATAGTGGTGTTAAGGCTCGTGTTGCTCACGAGAATATCTCTTAACAGGGTAAGGCGGGCACACACCCGCCGTTTAGCTGCGTAACACTCCAGATAAAATCTAGCGATTTCATTGCTGGAGATAGTATCTCCATTTTAACAACTGTTATGCCGAAGACTCTGTCCGCCAGCTTACAGTGAAAGTAGCGTGCTACTGATTTCCGCTACCAATACCCTGCCCCCGGCGACCGTGGGTCGTTATCGCAAAAGCGATAACGACCCACGGTTGAATTTCCATTAGACAAACCCCAAACCTAAATAGGGCGGCTGGATCAGCGCGATGCGCGGGCATGCATGCCCTTGTCTGCGCGTTGATTTACTCATTGCGCCCCTAGCGCCGCGCGCCTGTCCGGGTCAGTGTCCAGACTGCGGAGGAACTCCGCCACATCCGTCCGTTGCGTTGCGTCACCTAGATAGAAGGCGTGCGGGGCTTGTGCGCCGCGTTTGGGGTTAAGCAGATCGTCGAGCGTCGGCACGGAGTTGTCGTGCAGGAAGACGGGCTTGCGCGCCAGGTCGAGCAAGAGCGGCAGCGCGATGCCGCGCTCCTCGCCGCGCAAGGAGGCGTTCACCACGGCCATCTTGTCGTCAAAGATATTTTCCACCGTGTTCTCGACCGGGTTGAGGGGCGGCGTGCGCGGCGCAAGCACCACCGGATTATCGCCGGGGAAAATCTTCTTCATCGGCACGATGAAGGGCGGCACGAACTTGCTCTGATCCACGTTATGACATGCGGTGCAGCCGCTCGTGCGGAACAATTCCCGCCCGCGCGCGATAGCTTGTGGATTACCGCTCGCGCCGGCCGGTGCTGGCAGACTGTCCAGATATGCATTCATATCGAGCAGTTCTGTATTGTCCACGCGGATGCCGAGCGGCGCTTCTTCGCTGCCGGGCGCGGGATGCGCGGTCGCCTTGACGTACGGGTAGCCGGTCACGCCGGTGTCTTTCAAAATCTTGACGTAGTCGTCGGCAATCTCGTCGCCGGCCGCGCCACCGAGTTTATGGAGAAACGCGCGCCCGCCGGGTGTGGTCAGCGTCGTCTGATCGAGGAGACCGGTGTAAACGAGATTGCTGAAGTTATCCAACTTGGCGATTGTGCCGTCACTGCCGAACGGGAAGGCGAGGTCCTGGCGGAAGAGCGGCGAGTTGTGCATCGGGTCGCCGTTGCCGTCGAAGCTATCGTCGAACATGCCGACCGGATAAAAAGCCGGATTGTTGAGATACGCATCCACTTCCTTCTCGCTCGACTTTTCCGTCAAACCTTTGGGCGCGCGGCCGAGCGTCTTATTCTTGTTCGCCTTCAGACTGAGTTGCAGCACTGGATAGAGCGCACGAGAATTGGCGGCCATAGCGAAGATCGCGCCGACGTTGAGCGTGTGGGCCGCGCGCCCATCCAAGCGCCGCCCAATCGAGCCACCGCCGGGCAGATTAAAGACCGAGGCATCAGTGACGGTGTGACAAAGGGCACAACTCGCGCCGACTTTGTCGCCATCTGCGATGCTGAGTTTGCCGTCGCCATTCGAGTCTTTGACCACCATCCCGATCACTGCGTTGGCCTCGAGCAATTTCATCGTCGTTTTTGGGTCGTTGAGCAGTGGTGCTTTCTTCGGCGACAGATCGGTTTTGAGCTCCGCCGCGACGGCTTGCTGTGTGGCCGCATCAAGCGCCTCAACATCCACCATCAAGCCTGCCTTCAAAGCTTGGACGGGTGTCAACTTCGCGTCCTTGACACCCTTGGGCAACCGCACCGCGTCCGTCCAGAAACCTTCATTGCCAAAGGTCTCGAAGCGGAACACATCGCGCCCCGCGGCCGCGTTGCCGGTCTGATGCGGAACAGGCGTTGCGCGCGTGTCGGGGCCGTCAGCCGCCGCCTGCACAATCCGAGCTTGGGCGGTCACCTGTCGATGACTATAAGCAACGCTGACTAGAACTACGGCGACGATGCCGATAACGAGTGCGAGCTTTTTATTTCTTGCGTGAATCATTATCCTCAACCCTTTCGTGTGGCACAGCCCTGATTAGCAAGTAATGAACGTCTGTGGCGGCGCACCAGCCGGCCGCGGCGCGACAGTAGTCATTAAGGTGATCTGCGATTGGGAGAGCGGATCAAATTTTATGGGGTTAACGTGTCAGGGATTTTAACCAAACCAGACCGCGCAAAGCTAATACATAATGCCGATACCAAACGGCGCTGGCTATCGACAAACCTGTCTGTGAGGAATTTAGCGATGCGCTCGCCATTTACCGCTTCACAGCGCGTGCCGTACCGCGTGCCGGACGAGATCAGTAGTCAACCCGTAGACGAAATGTGACGCGAGCGCGTAGGCATGTGTTGCGAGCGGCACCTCATTGGGTGGCTGTGAGAGACCAAGCGCGGGCACGGCCGCCTCGTCCGCTAAAAGCCAGAAGACCGCGCCGAACGGCAGCCCCGGGCCGACGCTCACAACCGGCGCGACTTCGGCGAGCGCGCCATAAAAGCCGCCCGCCGCCGTCCCGACAGCGTAATGCACCGCCGGCCCCGCCACCTGCTTCTCAGTCTTCGTCAACTTGTGCGCGAAAACGCCTTCGGAGATTGCCTGCGCCGCTTTCACCGTTGCGTCGTTGCCTTCCTTCTGCTCCCCGCCGTCCGCAACTTTCTTTTTAGCTTGCTTGTCCTGCGCGCTTTTCATCTCTTCGGCTAGTTTGGTCGTCAACGCTTGAAACCCATTCATCGCCCACGACGCGAACAGCCCACCGACGAGACCCGCGACCAGCCCCTTCAACACGTCGCCCTCCGGCCGCCGCACGACTCTCATGTTGTTGCCCATCGCTGCCTCGCCCTTTACGCCAGCATGATGCGTTCGCCATCGCTGTGCGCTAACGGAACGTGCGCCGTACCGACCATTAGGAGATTCACTAGGCCGGCGGCATATCCGGCATCTGTGGGTCTATCGGTGCTGCCGCTTCGGGATTGATGCTCGTGGAATCTCTGGCCGTGCGCCCTGCCGCCGTGTCGCGCCCGCCTTCCTTGCCTTCCTCTTTTGCCTTTCCCTCCCCCTTGCTCGTCCCCGGCGTGTGCGCGGGCGCGTCTGGTGTCGTCTCTTGCTCCATCATCGGTTTAATCCTCCTTGAATGGTTAGTGGCATGCGTTGTTGGTCAACGTCCGCACTGGCCGGTATGGACAGCGTCATCTGCCACGTGCCGCGCGCAACGCTTCGCCGGCCGTCCAGACGGCCGCGCCAAGCAGCAGCAAGTCTTTCGCTAGAAACTGGCCCGGCATCGGGGACGGAAAAGGAAAACCATAGCCCGGCTGCCATACGCCCGGCGTCGTTAAGAGAAAGGTCAGTGTGATGAGGAACATAATGCTCGCGCCGATACTGCCGATGGCCGAGACCTTTGGCGAGATGGGACGCAGGGCAATTAAGACGCCCAATGTGATCTCGATGATGCCGAGCAGCGCGGCGAAACTGCGCACGCTCAGCACCGAATAGCCCCACGACATAAGCGGCGAGTTGGCGACCAAGCCCTGTATGCCTTCCGCCTCATAAGCCGTGAACTTCAGCGCGCCCACCACCAACAAAATCACGACCAGCCCGTAACGAATAATTTTCGCGCCGATACCTTCCAGTGTATTGCCCAAGTCGCGCGTATCCATCCGATCCATTGTCGTTGCCATTTCTAGTCTCCTTCCACGCGCCGGGGAGAATGCATGTCACGCGGTTTCTCAGCACCGCCCGGTACGCACTCAAGCCGGGTTAAAGATAATTATGCGCCGCCTTCAGCCATACCACTTGCGCCCCCGTTGCTCGTTGGAACTGATCAAACAGACCCGTGCCGTTTGTGCCCCGCCCGCTTCAGGCTTTCGGCTTCGCGCCCATCTTGCCAGCGAGCATGCGGATCATTTGCAGATGCTCTTTGAGCGTGGGCAACGTCTTCGCGGCGTAAGCTTTTACGTCCGCGTCCGTGGCGGTTTTGGCGACGTTGTCGAAGGCTGCCACGTCCTTTTCGTGATCCGCCACCATCTCCTGCACATAGGCGCTATCGAACGCCGCGCCTTGCAGCTTCGCCAATTTCGCCATCGCCTCTTTCTGCGTCGGCAGCAACTCCGGCGGCGGCGGCGGAACCTTCTTGCGCATGGCCAACTGTTTCAGTTCATCGCCCGCCTTCGTATGGTCGTCAATCATGCGCTGGGCAAACTGCCTCACGTCTTTGCTCGCCGCCTGTTTCAACGCCAGCCGGCCTAATTCCACTTCAGCCATGCCGCCCGGCACAGCGTCGTTGATAAACGCGAGGTCGCCGCCGGTCACAACTTTGTCGCCGCTGTCGCTCGGCGCTTGCGCCGGTTCGCTCTTCACTAACGGCGCGCTGTTCGCGGTGCTGTCGCCCGGCTGACTACTGCTGCAAGCCAGCGCCAATGCAGTCGTGAGGCCGACCGTTAGCAAACAGACGCCGCGCTTCATTTTGTTCCTCATCTAACTTTCTCCTTCTCCGCAGTCCGGGCCCTTTTCGCAGACGGCGTACTGATACCAGGTGTCGTGCGCGTGCCGCACCCTGCGCCACGGTTGCGACGCGATCAGCGCGCGAAACTCCGGCTTGTCCATGATCGCGATCTGGCGCGGCTCGCGGTACGAGCCGGGCGACTCACGGCAGAAACCGATCAAGCGCGCCCCAAGCCACATCAAGTGCAACGGAATGGCCGCGCGCACCATCGAGCGCGGCTCCGCAATAAAACAACGCCCGCCCGGTCGCAGCACGCGATACATCTCCGCCAATGCCTGTTCGCGTTGCGGCAAGATGGTGAAAAGACGAGAGGCGATGACGGCATGAAAGGTCGGGCGCGGCCAAGCGAGCGCCAGCACGTCGGCCCGCTCGAAGTGGCAATTGGTGAGCTGTCGTTCCGCGGCGCGGGCGCGGGCGCGTTGCAGTTGTTGTTCGGCGCGATCAATGCCGGTCACTTGCAGTTGCGCGAAGTGTTGCGCCAAGCCGCACGAGTAAAAGCCGGGGCCGCAACCGATCTCCAATAAGCGACTGGCCGCTGGCGGCGGGGCGGCGGGCCAGAGCGTCTCCGCGATCCGCTTTGTGTCGTCGCGGAAGAGATGCTCGCGGCAGAAAGCGTAGAGCCAATGGAAGCGATCAAAGAGACTGTCCCGTTCGTCGCTACCAACGTAGCCCGTTGATTCAGCATCTACCGCCATAAGTTTGACTTTGCCGCCCCTTCTCGTTGCTGATGTGCGCGTTAGGCCATGACGCGCGCCGTGACTTTGTGATAACCCGTCGAGCCTTGCGGCACAGTCCCACGTTCCTCTGCCGGCTGCGGTGCGCCATCGCCGTCGGTCGCGCGCACGACGAGTTTGTATTCGCCGGGCTTGTCGGGTCGCCAATCATAATGCCATAACGCCCATGTGAGTTTCGTGCCCGGCGTGTTGATCTGTGCCGCCTGCCACGTCTTGCCGTCGTCCAGACTGACTTCGACTTTGCTCACGCCGCGACTACCGGCGAACGCGACGCCCTTGAGCGCGATGCCCGCGCCGATAGCGACGGGCTTGCCGAAGTCCGGCGCGTCGATGCGCGCGTGCGTGGGGATGACGAAGTTCGGCCCCCAACCCTGCCGCTCGTAGAAACCTTGTGCGTCTTCAGCTACCAACTCGATGCGCGTGATCCATTTGACGTTTTTCTCGCCAAACAAGCCCGGCACAATGACGCGCACCGGATAGCCGTGACGTTGCGCAAGCGGCGCGCCGTTCATCTCATAGACGACGAGCGTGGTCGGGTCTAACGCCTTCTCAAGGGCAAACGTGTCCGTGTAATTATCAACGCCGTGCAGCAGTATCTCTTTGACGCCCGATTGCGGCCCGGCCGCTTCGAGCAGGCCGCGCAACGCGACGCCTTTCCAGACCGCGTTGCTCATCAACCCGCCGCCGACTTCGTTGCTGATGCACATCAACGTGGTCTCTTGCGTCACTGCGGGCAACGCGGCCAGTTCCGCGAACGTGTAACTACGCGGGCGATCAACCATGCCCGCGATTTCCAACCGCCAGTTGTCGCGCTCAGCTTGCGGATCAATAACATTCTTGGTGACAACGTAGAATTTATCCGCCGGCGTCACGTACTGCACGTCTGCACCTTTGTACTGTGTGCCGTCGTAGCTGAAGGTGGCGAGCCCGTACAACCGGCGCATGAGCGCGCCCGCCGCCACCGCGAGCACGACGCCAACGCCGCTGGCCAGCACGGCGCGGCGTCCAATCGGCGCGGCTGCCGCCTGCTCCGGTGCGTGGTTAGTGAGCAGACCGTAGCAGACGACCAACGCCAGCCCGAAGACGGCGTAAGTAAAGAGTAAGGCGATGATGGTGCTGGCGGTCGCCGGCCCCGGCGGCCGGCCGGAATAGCTGGTACCAAGGACAGGCCACAGCAACAGGAGCGAAGCGAGCCACAGGCCGCCGACGAAGATGATGATGAAGACGAGGCCGCGCCGATTGGTTCCGAAGGGTAACGGACGCGCTGCCTGTCGTGGCCGCTCACGCGTGCTGATGAGCGCGTACAGCAGACCGCCGAGCGCGCCGACAACGAGTTGACCGGCGACAACTGACCCGAAGCCGATCTGCTTGAGATGATTGTAGCCACCAAACTGCACGAGCAATTTGATAAATGTGTCCACAGGCAGCAGGGGCGCGAGCCGGTCGCCGACTAACTCCGATGGCGTCGGCACGCCGAAGAGATTGCGCAGCAACAACAGGCACAACGTTAGTAGCAACGCGGCCACGAGGCCCGACAACAGTCCGGCCGCGACAATTTTGCCCCGACTCAACTTTGTTTGCGGCAAATCATTTTCCTTCATGCTCGTTCGTTCCCTGTCTGGGCAGATGGCTAACATGCGGCCATTCTCGTTAATAATCGAATCAGGGCGAGGGGCGTGCAAGACACGGCTGCGGCAATAAGATCAGGCGCGGTGTAACGGTAGAGGGAAAACAGTTCCCCTGTTGTTACATTTTGCGGGTATACCGGCATGGGCCTGTAGGCGTTGGCCCATGTAGGTAACGGCGCGCTTAAATCTTTATATGCGGAGGTATACGGGGCGCGATTGTAGTCAATCAGCGCGGCCAATGCCAATACATAATCCCAATGGCGAACAGCAATAGCTATCGAGCTTTCGCCATATAGCGCGCGGCGTGCCGGATAAGCGCGGCTCTGCGTGCTAGGCAGAGGCTTTCAGGGCAGCGCGGGCGAGACTGCCAGTGTCAAGCACGGCAGCGAGGAAGGTTTCCGCGCTGGGCGAGAGCGTCAGGCTCTTATTGGTGACGACAAAGAAATCGGCGGCACGCATGTCCAGTCCTTCAATCGTGACCGTCTTTAGTTCACCGGCGGCAAGTTCGTGCCGCACTGTGAACAGCGAGACTACGGCGACGCCCATGCAGGCCTTGAGCGCTTCCTTGATAGCACTGTTCGAGCCGAAGACACCGACGACGTTGAAGTCGTCGAGTTTGTGCGTCAGCCGCTCCTCCACCATCGCGCGCATACCCGTCCCACTCTCGCGTGTCAGAAACGGCTCCTGGCTGAGTTGGGCCAGCGAGATCGTGCTGACCTGCCGCCACGCTTTGTTGTTGGGCACGACGAGCGCGATTGCGCCGGTCGCGAACGGGCGAAACTCCAAGCCGACTGTGTCGATCTTGGAACAGGAGAAACCCAACTCGGCTTCGCCGCTTAACACGTCGTTGCAGACAGTCTTGGGGTCGGAAATTTTCAGTTCGATCTTGACGGCCGGAAACTGCGCGTAGAAGTCGGCGATGAGCGGCGGCAAGAGATACTCGCCCGGGATGTTGCTGCCGGAGAGTTGTAGCACCCCTTCGATGCGTTGGAGGAAGCGTTCTAAATCCTGCATCGCGGCCTGTTTCTCTTTGAGGATACTGCACCCGCGCCGGTAGAGTAGTTGGCCGGCGCGGGTTGGGGCGAGGCGTCGTGGTAAACGGTCGAACAATTTGGCCCCGATGTACATCTCCAGATGCTTGAGATGGCCGCTCACAGTCGGCTGCGAGATGCACAAAGTCACCGCCGCTTTCGAGATGTTACCCTCTTCATACACGCGGCAGAAAATTTCGATCAAGTTCAAATCTAAACGCATCATGATTGTTTCAGTTTCTCTTCCGGCGCTATTGTTACCGGCCCAACACCCTGCTGTGTTGCTTAATTCCCGTGTTACTCGTCTTTATTCCCGCCCTGTTCGCCGCTCAGATAGGCGGTCAACGCGGGCACGTCTATCAGCAATGGTTGATTGCGCCCGTAGCGCACCAGTCCGCGCCGGCGCAAGCGCCCCATCGTAACCGTCACGTGCGGGCGACTCATTGCTGCCAACCGCGCCAACTCATCGTGACTGACGGGCACCGCCGCCTCGCCCGTGCGCCCCGCATTCGCCTGCCCGCGCGTCGTCGCTAAGTGCAGCAATAACCAACCCAACCGATCCACTGCGCCGCGATGCGCGAGCAATTCGATACGCCGTTCGGCATCGGCCAAGCGCAGGCAAAACGTAAAGACGAAGGCCGTCAACACATCTCGGCTCTCCTGCAAGTACGCACTGAACACACTCAGATCAATCTCAACGGCTTCGCTTGGCGCGACGGCGCGCGCAAACGTCTGCCGCGCCTCCGACGGGCCACCGCAGAAACAAAGCTCGCCGAACGGCTCGCCGGCATCAATCAAGCGCAAGATGATCTCGTGCCCTTGCGGGTCGCTGCCGCCGATAGTCACCTGGCCACTCATCAATAAAAAAATGCTGTCGGCACGGTCGTCCGGCTGCCACACCGTTACACCTTTGCGATAATTGCGGACGCGCCCGTGTGCGCCATCGCGCGGCATATGCTCCAGCGTCAGTTCGGTCAACGACTGACAGGCACGATGCTCACCGAGTGGGAACTTGACCGGATATTTTTCCAAGCCCATGTTTGTTGCCGTCAGCCGCAGCTAGGTTTTAGCTCGATCAATTTTCCGACTCGTTATGCATAGAAGACATCAGACGTTATGCATAGAAGACATCAGACGTATGGAAGCAAACGCAAGATAGCATACAGTCACAGCATTGCGACGTTAGCTCGCTAACGTAACCTTAGAATTTTATGCCTTGCTAGATAGCGTGTTTACCCTGCGATACGCGAACATCAGGTGCGCCCGGTGTCGATGTCTGACCGTCACGGCCGCCCCGTGTTATGCGTGAAATTTGTTGATACTTACCAGCTATTCGCATCGGAATTTCATATTGGACGTTATCGTCACAGTGCCCATAAGATAGGGGCTAACTCGGTCTACCATGAATTAAGCAACGTCGCTTAGACAGTTCAACCGCAGGTAACGGCAAAATTACGTTCACGCCTATAGGACAAGTAAACTCGCGCTCTGCGCCGGACGGTGTGCAGCCACCGACCTTTGTGGCCGCCTGGCGCTGGTGGTTGCCCCTTGCGGTGCTGTCGCTCGTGCTTGCGCTTCTCTTCGTCGATCCGTTCGCGGGCGACTGGGACGCGCTCGATTACACGACGCTCGCGCTGAAAGGACAACCGTCTTCGATGGTGTTGGGGCGCAGCCTGTTCATCTTCGCCAACCACGCACTCTGGCTCGGCGCACATGCTCTTTTTGATCTTAAAGCTGAACAAGCCTACCTGCTCTTTAAGTATGCGGTGGTTGCGCAAAGCCCGCTGGCGGTCGTCGCCTGTTGGGAACTGGCGCGGCAACTGGCGGCGGATGTGCGCGCCGCTACCGTCGCCGCGTTGCTCGTCGCGCTGTCCCCGTTCTACATCATGTACAGCGGGCAGGCGATGACGGAGATTCCAGCGATCTGGCTGCTCGCCGTTGCGCTCATCATCCACCTACACGGCCTGCGCCGCAAGAACTTGTGGCTGGTACTGGCGGGCGCGGCCTTACTCGGCGCGTGTGTCAACGTGCGCGAAGCGGCGTTGCTGTATGCCCCGTGGCTGGTGTTTGCGCCGTTCGTGTGTGGCTGGCGACTGCGTCGCCGCGAACTGCTTATCACAGCCCTTGCCTGTCTCACATTCCTACTCTGCGCGGGCGGCGGCTTCGCCAGTTGGTGGCTGCTGGACATTGGGCTTTATCGCAAGGATTGGCACGGTTGGGTGGCAGCTACGCGGCTGGAAGCGGCCCGCCATCCGGTCAGCCTCGCCAACTTCGGGCCGCTGCTGCGCAACTTTTTCATCACCGCGCCGTTCGCGCTGGTGGCGTTCCCCGTGGCGGCATACAGGGAATGGCAACTGCGCCGGCGCGTCTCGCCGCTGCTCGCGCTCGCGCTCGTCGGCTTTTGCGCCAATCTCGCGCTCATCGGCCACTATAGCGTCGTGCTCAATCAACGTTACCTGCTGACCGGCTTGCCCGGCATCGCGCCACTCGTCGCCGCTTATCTCATGCGCGTCGAGACGAACATCCGGCGCAACGCGCAACGTGCTTTTCTCACAGTGACGGTGGGCCTCTTTTGCGTAGCCGTACTGGTCGGCCAAGGGGTTTACTATTACCAGCACCCCGTCTCACACACGCACGCCTTAACACAGGACTACAGGGCACGTCTCGCGCTCGTGCCCCGCGATGCAGTTTTGCTCGCCGGCTCGCAGACTGTCTCTGTGCAATTCTGGCGCGGCGTCGGTGCGGGTGAGTGGGAGACAATTGGCACGGGCGCGGGCTGGCCCGGCGCACAGCTATCAGCCGTGATCGACGCGCACCTGCGCGCCGGCCGGCGCGTCTTTCTCGATGCCGACCCGCGCTGTTGGGCCACCGACGGCTGGCAACTGGAGGAGACGCAGGCGCTCGTCGCGCTGGAAGACCAATTCCGCTTTCGCTACCTGACACAGACCATTTACGAGATTAGGCCGGTTAGCGATCAAACGGCGCACGATGCGCCACGGCTACGCACCTTGCTGGCGGCAGTCGACCAAACCCATCTTACTGCCAACTCATCCACTCAACGCTGATAAAAGCGCCTGCCTGACCATTTTGTCCTTTATAGTACAACTAACCCGCCGTGGTCAGACATCCAATTGGCGTCTTAAAAGACAGGACAGATTGATCAACCGGCTTGCGCTTCTGCATGAACGGTGCCGCGCGCAAATTCATCCCGGCCCAGTCGCAAGTAGAATGAAAAGCCCCCTGCGGGTATCACCACGAAGAGGACTCGATGAAGACAATCACAAATTTTATTCTAACGCTCACCGTATTGTGTGCCTGCGTAGGCATAGCTGCGGCGGCTCCGGCGCAACGCGCCCGGCAGTCGCACCAAACGCACCTGGCAGGACTCCCCACCGCTGTTTTCGCCGGCGGTTGTTTCTGGGGTATCGAAGCCGTGTTTGAACATGTCAAAGGTGTCACTGAAGTGACCGTCGGATATTCCGGCGGGAGCGCAAAGACGGCGCACTACGAGTTGGTTAGCACGGGCACGACCGGGCACGCAGAAGCGGTGCAGGTCACGTACGATCCGGCACAAGTCTCGTACGAACAACTGCTCAAGGTCTTCTTCTCCGTCGCGCACGATCCGACGCAGTTGAACCGGCAAGGGCCGGACACCGGGACGCAATACCGCTCTGCTGTCTTTTACACCAGCGAAGAACAAAAGCGGACGGCGCTGAATTATATCGACCAACTCAACCTGGCTAAAATCTTCGCTCAGCCTATCGTCACCCAAGTCAGTCCGCTCAACTCTTTTTATCAGGCCGAGGCATATCATCAGAACTATGCCGCCCAACATCCCGATGATCCCTACATCCTCATCAACGACCACCCGAAGGTGGAACAATTGCACGAGCAATTGCCCGACCTGTACATCACGCCAATCAAGAGTTGAAGCGCGGCAGCAGCCCAGCAAGAGAACAACGCGCGTCAGTCACATCCGTGATTGGCGCGCAAATCTTTTTCTATTCACCTCAAGAATAGCCTGCGCGCACGTGTCAACCACTGCAATTGGCACGACTGTAGCGATGCCGGGACTAAATTGGGCGCAGCATAAGCAGACACTCTTGCTGGTCTTGCGCGACGGCTGTCACTTCTGCGCGGACAGCGCACAGTTTTATCAACGGCTCGTTACAGCACAGGGCGCGCAAGCCAGCACAAGGTTCGTCGCTGTCTTACCCGGCCCGGTGGCTGACAGCCGAAGCTATCTCAGTCGCTTGCGTGTGCCGATTGCGGAGATCAGGCAAACGGAACTCGGTGCGCTGGGCGTGCGCGGCACACCGACGCTATTATTGGTTGACGACAAAGGCGTGGTGACGCAAGCGTGGATTGGCCGTCTACCCGCCGATAGAGAAGATGAAATCATTAACGCTGTGCGCAAGTGACCGCTGAGGCAAACTTGACAGCGGTGCGGTGCGCGGCGTATAAGCGCGGATGAAAAACGTGGTAAGTTAAGGCGACTTGCGGCCACGTAAAACAAACGGCTAAACAGCTCGGCGCTTCTTTCGGAAGCCCGCTAACTTCAATTCGCACTGAAGTCCCGCGTTGTTTGGCGCGGGACTTTTTTTTAACTGTTAGCTGGCAGCCCTGAGCTTTCAGCTTTTTGCCGCCGGCTAACAGCTAACAGCTAAACGCTAACAGCTTCTTATGAACGACTTCCGCGAAATTCTCGCTAGCGATCACATCACCGTCTTCGACGGCGCGATGGGCACACGCCTCTATGGCAAGGGCGTCTATATCAATCGCTCTTACGACGAGTTGTGCCTGACGAACCCCGACCTCGTGCGTGAGGTACATGAAGAGTATGTACGCGCGGGCGCTGAAGTGATCGAGACGAACACCTTCGGCGCGACCGCGCACAACTTGCAACAATATGGCCTTGACGGTTCGCTGCACGAACTGAACGTGACAGCGGCGCGCTTGGCACGGGCGGCTGCTGGCGCGCGTTGCTACGTTGCCGGGGCCATCGGCCCGTTGGGGCTACGCATCGAGCCTTACGGCCCCACCTCTTTCGACGAAGCGAAGGAGATGTTCAAAGCGCAAGCGGCGGCGCTGCTCGAAGGCGGCGTCGATCTATTCGTGTTGGAGACGTTCTCCGACATCTCGGAGATACGACAAGCGATGCGTGCCGTGCGCGAGTTGTGCGATCTGCCCATCGTTGCGCAGATGGCGATCCTCACCGACGGCAACACATCTTACGGCACGACGCCCGCAGTTTTTACCGCACGTCTGACCGAGTGGGGCGCGGATGTGATCGGCGTGAACTGCGGGGTCGGCCCGGCCGGCGCGCTCACCGCCATTGAGCAGATGCGCGCCTTCACGACCAGGAAACTCTCCGCCCAACCGAACGCGGGGCTACCGCGCGACGTGCAAGGGCGGCAGTTCTACATGTGCTCACCCGAATACATGGCGAAGTACGCGAAGCGCTTGATTCAGGCGGGCGTGAAATTCATTGGTGGTTGCTGCGGCACAACGCCCGCGCACATCAAGCTTATCTCAGACGCCGTGCGCGCCGTCTCGCCGCGCCGCTTGCGGGCGCAAGCGATCTCCCCGCAGCCCGCGCAGGTCGTGGAGCTAAAGCCGGCCGACATACAGGTCGTGCCGCTCGCGGAGCGTTCCAACTGGGGCCGCAGAATCGCGCAGGGCGAATTCGTCACGACCGTCGAGGTGTTGCCGCCGAAAGGTTGCGAACCGGCAAAGACGCTCGAACAAATCAAGCTACTGAAACGAGCCGGCGTCAACGCCGTCAATATTCCCGACGGCCCGCGCGCGCAGACGCGCATGAGCGCGCAGGCCACGGCGCTCTTAGTCGAGCGTGAGATCGGGCTGGAAACGGTGCTGCACTATTGCTGCCGCGACCGCAATCTGCTCGGCATGATGTCCGACTTGCTTGGCGCGGCGGCGTTGGGCTTGCGCAACCTGTTGCTCATCACCGGCGACCCGCCGAAGATGGGGCCGTACCCGGACGCGACCGCCGTCTTCGACATTGACGCCATCGGTTTGACCAACATGGTCAGCAAGCTCAACCACGGCCTCGATCTTGGCAATAACCCTATCGGTTGCCCGACCTCTTTCTGCATCGGCGTGGGCGTCAATCCCGGTGCGATTAATCTGGACGAAGAGATCAAACGCTTCGAGTATAAGGTCGAGGCCGGCGCGGAGTTCGCCATCACGCAACCTGTGTTCGACGTAGAGCAGTTGCGTGCGTTTCTAGCGCGCATCGAGCACGTGCGCATTCCCGTCATCGCCGGCATCTGGCCACTGGTCTCGTATCGCAACGCGGAGTTTCTGCACAACGAAGTGCCGGGCGTGCGCGTCACGCCCGAGATCATGGAACGGATGCGTGTCGCGTCGGACAAGGGCAAAGAGTTCGGCCGCGACGAAGGTTTGCAGATCGCCCGCGAGTCGCTCATCGCCGTCCGCGAACTGATTCAAGGTGTGCAAGTCTCCGCGCCGTTCAATAACGTTCGCTACGCCCTCGAAGTCTTCGAGGCGCTGCCGGAGTTTAACGCACGCCCAGCCGCCAGCATCGTTAGCGGTTAAGCTCGCTTAAGTCGGCTGCCGCCTGAAACTCGAACTGCGTAAGTTCATAACAGAGGACGGCGACGCCTTGTAGCTGCGCTTCTCCGTCAGAGCGCATGCCGATCTTTTGCAGCACACTTTGCGATGCCGTATTTGCCGGCCGCGTGAACGCAATGATGCGCTCGAAGCTTAACTCGGCAAACCCGCAGCGCAGACTGGCCTGTGCGGCTTCGGCGGCCAAACCTTGCCCCCAATGAGTCGTACCAAGCAGGTAGATCAGTTCCGGCGTGTCCTCATGCAATCTGAAGCCGCACAGCTCGATCAATCGCCCGGTTGACTTGAGCAGCACAGCCCAACGCCCGAAACCGCGTTGCCTGAAGCCGGTGATCATGTTATCCAATGCCGCGGCCGCCTCGGCCCGCGTCAAGGTCTGGCCGCCTTCCACGCCGAGATAGCGCATTACGGCCGGGTCAGCAAGCAACCGGGCCAGGTCATCCAGATCAGCCACGGTGAAGGGCCGCAAACGCAGTCGGGCAGTTTCAATGTCTGACATAATTGTTTATGAGAGTTTAGTTCGCTGCAACTTTTTGCCGGTCTTAGCCAGCAGGGTGAAGAACTTCGCGGCTGTACAGGAGTCGGATGCCCGGCCACTATAGCAAAATCACTTAGGCACGTAACAATTTTTTCGCTTGTCTTTCACCAGAAAAAGTATAGAATGCGCGCACTTAACAATGGCGCGTTGATGTGTTTCCTCTATTTGCACATCGCACCTGTTCAAACCATCGCGCGTTAACAGCAAACAGGTCTCAACGAACCAGCACCGGCGCTCAAACAGAAAATTTTTCTTGGCCTTAAACGCGGCACTTGCACCAGTGCCGCACTGACATTAGGAGCATTGCCTTGTCACCTCATTCAAGGCTCGTAGCCACCCTCATTTGTTTGCCGCTTGCCCTTTGTTTCGCCACCCGGCGCGCGCAAACGCAGGCGAGTGGGCCGCGGCGTATCACCGACACGCCCGCGCAGGCGCTCAATCTCAATCCCACGCTCAGCGGCGACGGCCGACATATCGCCTTCGAGTCAACCGAGAATCTGGCCGGCGGGCCGGGCCCAAACGGCTTCCATGCCTTGCGCGCCGACACGGTGGACGGCGCAGCAGCCACGTTCGCGCAACTGGCTGTGTCGCGCGCGCCCGCACCCGCCGTCTCGCAAGATGGCTCGCGCATCGTCTTTGCCAGCCGCGACGACGCGCTGCCCGGCCACAATCTCGACGGCAACTCCGAAATTTTTCTCTTTGCCGATGAGCAATTACAACAACTAACCGACACCGTGCCGGGCGATGCCAGTCAGCGCGTGCAACAAGGCAACTTTGCACCGTCGCTCTCCGATGACGGACGACTCGTGGCCTTCTCATCAAATCGCGATCTCACCGGCGCAAACGCCGACGCGAATCTGGAAATCTTTCTCTATGATGTCGCGCGCCATGCCTTCCAACAACTAACAAATACGATGGGCATCGTCGGCGCAACGAACGCCAAACTGAGCGGCGACGGCGCGCACGTCGCATATAGCAGAGACGACCGCACGAGCGTTGACGAAATCAGATCAGAGTGGACATTGTTGCGCTACGACCTGGCGGACGCTCGCACGCGCACGCTTGTGCCCAACGTGCGCGCTTTAACCTTCGCGCCCGGCCGCGCCATCAGTGCCGACGGGACGCGCGTTGTCTATGCCGCCGAGACCGCCGCCAACAGCACGCAGATTTTTCTCTTCGACGCCCGCAACGAAGTTGTGCGCCAACTTACCACCCTCGGCGCACGGGTGACGGACGTGCCGCTCAATCCGACGATCAGCGGCGATGGGCTGCGCGTGGCCTTCGCCACCCGGCGCAACGTCGTCGGCGGCAACAGCGACGGTAGCGTTGAGGTGTACAGCTACGATCTACCAACCAATCGCTTCACGCGCCTGACCACTGCGCCGTCAACGGCCACAGCCGAAGTCGTCTCATCACTCAGCGACGACGGCGCGCTCGTCGCGTTCAACTTCCCGCGCGTTCTCTCCGGCCCGGTGGCGGACGGCGACCTCACCAACAACGCGGAGATTTATCTCGCCACCATCGAGCCGCGCGCTCCCTTCTCATCTGATTTACAAATCACCCACGGCGCAACATTTGGCCGTGAGCCGGCGACCGTTAAAGCTATCGCGCCGGATCAGATCGCTATTGCTACCGGCCGCAACCTGGCGCTCGCCCCGGCGCAAACTCATCGCCTGCCGGACAACAGTTTCCCGCGCGCCTTCGCCAATGTGTCGCTGACCGTCAACGGCCGCGCCGCCGAATTGCTCTACGTCTCGCCCACACAGATCAATTTCGTCGTGCCGCCGGGCACAGAGGCGGGCACGGCGACAGTCGTAGCACGTAATCACGACGGCTACGAGGCGCACAGCACAATCACGGTGCTGCCCGCCGCGCCCGGCGTCTTCACCGAACCGGGCAACGGCACGGGCGCAAGCGTAGCGCTTGAAGCCACCACCTTCTTGCGCACACCGTTCGATCCAATTGACGAAAACAATCACGAACGCCGGCTGATTATCTTTGCGACCGGTGTACGTCATGCAAACGGGCTAAGCGTAACTATCGACGGGCGGCCGCACGCCGTGGAGTCGATTGGGCCCTCGCCCGACTTAGCCGGTCTCGACGAGATACACGTCGTGCTATCGCGCGCTTTGCGCGGCTCAGGTCAGGTGTCGCTCGTCGTGCGCGCCGATGGGCGCGACAGCAATCCGACGACGATTCAGTTTGGCGGTGTGCGCCGCGCAGCCAGCATCAGCTTGTCGCCCGCGCCCGCGCGTCTCGGCCTCGGCCGCACGCTCCGTTTCGTCGCCACTGTGCTCGACGAGTCTGGCAACGTCATCAACGCCCCGCCAGTCGCCTTCACCTCAAGCGCGCCGGAGATCGCGAGCATTGACGCGGACGGCACAGCTCGTGGTTTGCGCACGGGCACGACGACGATCAGGGCGTCAGTCGGCGATGTGCGCGCAACGGCGCAACTGCAAGTCTATCCGCTCGCGCTTGTCATTAACGAAGTGCTGGCCGATCCGCCCGACGGCGCGGCCGGCGACGCGAACCGCGACGGCGTGCGTAGCGCCGCGCAGGATGAGTTCGTCGAAATCGTTAACGCAACCGAACAGGATTACGACCTCGGCGGTTATCAACTGCTGACGCGCACGAGCAGCGGCGTGGACACTTTGCGCCACACGTTCACGGCGCAGACGATCTTGTCGCCGGGCACAGCCATCGTTGTCTTCGGCGGCGCGCAAGCGGCCACGTTCAATCCGCATGATCCCGCGTTTGGCGACGCGCAAGTCATCATTGCCTCGACCGGCGGGCTGTCGCTCTTAAACGGCGGCAGCACGGTTATGCTGCGCGACGCCGGTGGCGCGCCCGTTGAAGAGCTGAGTTACGGCGATGCG
Source organism: Pyrinomonadales bacterium (assembly GCA_038322995.1). Lineage (GTDB taxonomy): Bacteria > Acidobacteriota > Blastocatellia > Pyrinomonadales > Pyrinomonadaceae > QHXQ01. The sequence continues at coordinate 4,859 of JBBQGM010000062.1, read as the reverse complement.
CCGCTGCTGCCCGGCGACGACAACCAATCGCTCACCCGCGCACCAGACATCGCCGGCGACTTCGCCCTGCACCGGGCAGTAGCCGACAGCGCCGGCCGCAGTTTCTCGCCCGGTACACGTACTAGCGGACTGCCTTTCAGCCTGCCCGTGCCCATCGCACGCATCGCACTTGACCCACCAAGCGCGAACATAGAGCGCGGTGCGCAACAACAGTTCAGCGCACACGCGTTCGACGCGAGCGACCGCGAAATAACGGGCGTACTCTTTCTCTGGCAGACGAGCAATGCGGCGGTGGCCACAATTGACATTAACGGGTTGGCCAGCGGACTCGCCGCCGGGACGTGCGCGATCACAGCGCAGGCGCGCGGCGTTCGCTCTGCGCCTGTCTCGCTCACGGTACGCGAGTCGCCGCCCGTGTTGACGCGCATCGAGGTCACACCTAATCCACTTACGTTGCCAATCGGTGTCCAACAGCAATTCGTTGCCCGTGCATTCGATCAGCGCGGGCGGGAGTTGAGCGGCATCACGTTCGGCTGGTCTGCAAGCGTGCCGGAGGTCGCCAACGTCGATCAGACCGGGCTGGCGACTACATACACGCAAGGCATGACGACCATCGCGGCGACGGCACAGGGCGTGACCGGCGGGGCAGCGCTAACCATCAACGCGCCTGCGTTGGTTATCAACGAAGTGTTGGCCGATCCGCCTGATGGCGCGGCCGGCGATGCCAATCATGATGGCACGCGCAGCGGCACGGACGACGAGTTTATCGAACTGGTTAATGCGAGCGCCACGACACTCGACCTCGGCGGTTGGACGATCCGCACGCACTCGCTCACAAGCTTGAACGAGACCACGCGCCACACCTTTGTGGCAGGCACCTCGTTGCCCGTGGGCGATGCGGTCGTCATCTTTGGTGGCGGCAATTTCGATCCAACCAACTCAGCCTTCGGCGGGGCGCAGATAGGCGCGGCCACGAGCGGCGGGTTGTCGCTCACGAACGGTGGGTTGACTATCGTCGTGCGCGATGCGGCGGGGCGTGCGGCGGCACAATTCGCTTATGGCACAGCGAACGATACATTCGGCGGCGACTCGGTCAACCAATCCATCACCCGCGCCCCGGACACGAGCGGCGCATACACGCGCCATACACTTGCGCCCGGCGCAGAGGCCCGCAAATTCTCGCCCGGCACTAAACTCGACGGCACGTTCTTTGCGCCGCGCCTTGGCCGCCTAACGCGCGTTACGCTTGCACCGCCGATGGCGACCATCGCGGTAGGCGGGACGACGCAGTTCACCGCACAAGCGCTCGATCAATTCGACCGTGCTTTGCCCGGCATCACCTTCAACTTCACGACGAGTGATGTCAGCGTTGCCACTATCACCAATGTTTCGCATGATGATGCGAACGGCCGCGCCAGCGCTACCGTCTCAGGCCGTGCGCCCGGCATGGTGCAGATCATGGCCGTAGCCAGCGATGGCTTAAACAGTCGGATGAGCAACGAGGCCACATTGCAGGTCGTGTCGCCGCCGCCTGTCGTGCAGCGCGTCGTCGTTGCGCCTGCGAGCGCAAGCATCAATCGCGGCCAGATGCAGCAGTTCACCGCGCAGGCATTTGATCAGAATGATCAACTCGTGCCGAACGCATCGTTCGGTTGGACGACCGGCAATGCGGAACTTGCGACCGTGAACGTGGACGGCCTGGTGCGCGGCGTTGGCGTCGGCAATGTTTCGATCACCGCGACCACACCCGATGGCATGGGTGGGCTGATCACCGGGCAAGCCGCGCTGACGGTGCTTGTGCCGCTCGTCATCAACGAGATTCTGGCGGATGTGCCGCCCGACAATGCGAACACGGCGAACGTCGAAGGCGACGCCAACCGCGACGGCGTGCGCAGCAGCGATGATGATGAGTTTGTCGAACTACTGAACAACTCGCTTGCGCCGCTCGATCTCTCCGGCCTCGTCATCGCCGACGCGACCAGCAATCGTTTTACCTTCCCGCCGAACACGACGCTCGCAGGGGGGCAGAGCGTCGTCATCTTCGGCGGCGGCGCACCACCCACGGCTGAACCGGCGTTCGGCGGCGCGCTCATTCTCACCACCTCCTCGCTTGGTCTGAACGACGGCGGCGACACCATCACCGTCAAACTTTCGACGAGCGGCGGCGACATCGTGCTCGTTGCACAAAGTTATGGCAGTGGCGCAAACGGCGCACCGGCCGCGCCGAGCGATCAAGCGCTGACCCGCGCGCCCGACGCGGCGGTCGGCAACAGCGGGGGCAGTTTCGTCGCGCATAGCAGCGCGCCTGCGGCGGCCAGCCGCGTCTTCTCGCCGGGCACACGCAGCGACGGCACACCATTCGGCACGCCGGCCCTATCGCGCATCGAGATCACGCCCGCCTCCGCCCAACTCGACATCGGCGCGCGCCAGGTCTTCAGCGCACGCGCCTTCAGCAACGCAAATGGCGTTGAGGTCGAAACGCCAAACGTCTCCTTTATTTGGGACGCGGGTGATGCGACCAAAGCAATGTTGACCCCAATCACAGGCATGAGCAGCGAAGCGACTGCGCTGGCGGCCGGCACAACTACCATTCACGCGCAGGCCGGCGGGCAACAGGTCGTCGCAGCATTGACGATTAACCCGCCCCCGCCCATGCTCACCCACATTGAATTAACGCCTACATCAGCCACGATCAACGTCGGGCAGACGCAACAGTTCACCGCCCGCGCGTTCGATCAATTCAACCAGCCGTTTACGGCCGCGACCTACACCTTCAATGTTGATGACACTAATATCGCGCAGGTGGAATCGGTGACGAACAATGCGGATGGCAGTGCCAGCGCAATTGTGCGCGGCAGCAGCACAGGCATGGCGCATGTCATCGCAACCGCCACAGATGGCAACGCAATTGTGACCAGCAACACAGCCACGCTCACGATCAATCCGCCGCCGCCGAGGTTGACGCGCATCGTCGTGTCGCCGTCAGCCGCCACAATCGCGGCGGGCGCAACGCAGCAGTTCACAGCCACTGGCTTTGACCAGAATAATCAGGAGCTAACCGGGCTGACTTTCGCGTGGGCGTCCAGCCTGCAAAGCGTCGCGACGATCAATCAAACCGGATTGGCCACGGCCGGCAATGCCGGCACGACGCAGATCACCGCCGCCAACGGCAACGTCACGAGCGAGCCGGCCACACTGAACGTCACCGCGCCGCCCGTGCCCACCGCCGGGCAGATTATCGTCAACGAGGCGCTCATCGCCTTCGCCACGGCTGCGACGCAAACGCGCACCGACTTCGTCGAGCTTTACAACCCGACCGGGCAGACGCTCGACATCAGCGGACTCGTTGTCTCTTATCGGCCATCGGGCAATAACAATACGCCGGGCACAGTCGCGCTCCCCGGCGCGGTCGGCAGTTTGACGACGCTCATCCAACCGCGCGGCTACTTCCTCATCGCCAATGGCGCAGACACCTTCGGCGTCGCGGCTGACTACAACGCCAGCGCTGTCGGCTTTGATTTGAACAATACAACGGGCGGGATCAAGCTCGAGCTTAACGGAATGAAATTGGACGGGCTGACATATCAGGGCGGCAGCACACCGCCGGTGGCAACTTTCGTCGCTTACGGCGAAGGCGCATTGCTCGGCTTCACAAGCGGCACGACTAACGATCTGATTCGCAGCCCCAATGCGACGGATACGGACAACAATGCATCTGATTTTAGGCGCAACGGCACGGTCACAAGCGTAACGCCGAAAGCGGCGAATCCTTGAGCCCTTATTTGATTGCGCCGCTAAGCGGACTCGACGCGCTCGCGTACAAACGCTTCGGCATACGCCCCGCGCGGTAAGCGAACCGGCCGGCTTCGATGGCGAGGCGCATGGCGGTGGCCATCAGCACGGAGTCGCGCGCCTCGGCAATCGCGGTGTTCATCAAGATCGCATCCGCGCCAAGCTCCATCGCAATCGCCGCGTCGCTGGCCGTGCCGACGCCCGCATCCACGATGATCGTGGCCTGCGGCAACTGCTCACGCATGATCGCCAGATTCGCCGGGTTCTGCACGCCGAGACCAGAGCCGATGGGCGCGGCCAACGGCATAACGGCCGGGCAGCCCGCGTCGAGCAGTTTCTTCGCCATGATTAGATCGTCGCTGAAGTACGGCAGCACGATGAAGCCTTCGCTGACCAACGTGCGTGCGGCGGCCAGCGTCTGCTCGTTATCCGGAAAGAGCGTCGTCTGATCACCGATGACTTCGAGTTTGATCCAGTCAGTGTGCAGCGCTTCGCGTGCCAGTCGCGCGGTGCGGACGGCATCCTCGGCGGTGTAGCAACCGGCGGTGTTCGGCAAGAGCGCGAGACTTGGATCGAGATGATCGAGAAATGATTCGCTGCTGCGGTCAAGCGGCACGCGGCGCACGGCGACCGTTACCATCTCCGCGCCCGCCGCGCGATGCGCCGCCTTCATCTCCTCGAAGCTGCGGTACTTCCCCGTCCCGATGATCAAGCGCGACGTGAACGCGCGCCCCGCGATCCTGAACTCATCAGTGGTTGCTGGTGCGACTGTTATGCTGGACATGTTTATTCAAGCTCTGAATGACAGGTAAACTTTACAACGAGATGCGCGAAAAATGAACCGCCCGGCCAGCAATATTGAGGGCCGGGCGGTTCTCTTACCAGCTTGGTGTTGTTGGCTAATGAGCGGAAACAAGGAGCACAACCCCACGCCCGCGCGTGCGCGCGGGCACAACCAACAACGAGTTGGCCCTTTTGTCGCGCGGCTGCTCAAGGCGCAACTCGAAGGCTTACGCTTTCACGAGCTGCGCCACACGGCGGCGACGAGAATGGCGGCGGGTGTCTCG
>JBBQGM010000061.1:0-31311 GCA_038322995.1 Pyrinomonadales bacterium | reverse complement strand
AACAGTCTCGCGCTCGACGTGGCGGCGCTCAGCAGTCGCACTTTCCCGGAACAGTTTCAATATGCCTTCATCTTACGCGACGGCGCGGGGAAAGAGTTGCGGCGCAAACTCGCGCACGATGCGCAGTTCTTGATGGAGAATCTTGCGCCCGGTCTTTATCGCGTCGAGGCGCGTGCATTCACGAAAGACTTGGCGGCCTCCGCGCCGCTCGCGTTCGCGTTCACGGTGGGCCGCGCGCCGTTCCCGTGGACGACGACGATGCTGGCGGTCTTGCTCGTGCTGGCGCTCGTCGCGTTGACGTGGGGCGCGGTGCAGAATCGGCGCATCGCGCGCACGTCCACCGAACTCGCCGACGCACATCATGAGTTGGCCGGCGCGCGGCTCGAACTGGCCAACGAAGCCGAGCGCGAACGTCGGCGCATCGCGCGCGATTTGCACGATCAGACGCTCGCGGATTTGCGTAGTCTGATGCTGCTGACGGATCAACTGCCGACTGACGAACAGGCGAACGGGCAGCACACGCACATCGAGCCGGCGCGTTTTCGCGCGGAGATCGAAGCAGTCTCGCAGGAGATCAGACGCATCTGCGAAGATTTGAGTCCGTCCGCGTTGGAGAACGTCGGGCTGGCCGCCGCGCTTGAGTTCGCGCTGGCGAACGTGGTCGCGCACGCGCCGCCCGCGAAGCGGTTTACGTATGAGTTCAGTTGCGCCGAAGATTTCGACGAACGGCTCGCGCTCGCAGCCGGCGAACGCATGCAGCTTTATCGCATCGCGCAAGAGGCGATCAACAATATCTGTCGCCACGCCGACGCCCGCCACGTGCGCCTCACGGTCGCGCTCTCTGACAACAGCGAGCTTACGTTGCTGCTCGAAGACGACGGGCGCAGCTTCGATCTCAAGGAAGCGAAGAAGGGGCGCGGCCTCGCCAACATACGCGCCCGCGCCAGCCTCATCGAAGCCGCCGTCTCCTGGACGCGCCGGCCCACCGGCGGCACGCTCTTCACGCTGCGCAAGGCGCAGGCGGCGAGCGACGAGCGCAACGCGAACGGCGCGGCTTAAGGTTGTGGGTTGATAAGCTCTAACGCGAGCGGTGTGGCGAGGATGGCGGTCGCCGCGATGTCATCTTCGCCGGGCGCGCCGCTTTGACCGGGTGCGCCCTCGTCGCTGTCGCGGCGGCGATTCGGGCCAAACGAGTAGACGGTCAACTGCCGCCGGCCGTCATCTAAGCGCGCGACGTAGAACCAGTAGGACAGACCCCACGGATCGACCGCGTAACGGCGGCGCGTGTCGCCGTCCTGTTCGGCAGCGCCTGTGCAACGAACGGCGTTGAACTGTAGTAGCTTGCCGCCGTCCACATAGCCGTGCTCAACCGCCAGCCAGATTCTACGATGGAGCGCGCCCTCGACGTTTAGCAGTTTCTCTTTCGCCGCGCCACCGGCAACAATGTCAGCGAGCAGCGCACGCGCCTCCGCCTGCGCGCAAGCCACGCGCTCCGGATTGCCTTTGCGCTCCTGCGCGTTGCTGAGCTCGGTCAGTCCGGCGCTCAACGCGACGACGAGCGCCAGGCTGATCAGCAGCAACTGCGGCGACAGTCTTTTTCTACCGAGCAGCGCCGCGCCGGTCAGGAACAATGCGGCGACGATGATCTCGATCCATTCGCTGGACAGGTGGAGTGGATACCAGATGTAGAGCGCGACGAGAAAGATGCACCACGGCGCGAAGCGGAGAGGCGGCGCGGTTGCGCCCACTCTGTCGAGCAGGACGCGCGTGCGCGGGTGGCGCGCCAGTAGCGGCAGCAGCACACCATAGCCCAGCACCGCGAGCGCGAAGATTGTGTCGTGGACGCTCGGCCCGAAGAAGTTGTGCAGCGACACTTCCTGCTGTACGTTCTCGGCCAAGAAAATCTTAGGCGGCTTGAAGCCCAGCAGTCGTTGGCCCCAGCTAAATTCCTCGCCCCCGACGAACAGGCAGTAGAGCGCCACCAGCCCGTCGAAGCTGCGCCGCCGGCGCAGGGCGTAGCGCAGCCCAAGCAAAGCGGCCGGCAGATAGCAGACGACCGTCGCCCACTCGACGATATGATCTTCCTGCGAGATCAGCGCGTAGTAGTCGTTGGCATAATGAAACAGCAGGAGCATCATGACCAGGCAGGCCATGATGAGGGCGTGAAACAGGAATGGTAGGTCTGTGCCTTCAGTGTGTTCGGTGGCGCGGGCTGCTTGCGATTGCATGGGGAAGAACAACTTCGACGCACCCACCCGCTCATCCGGCACTGCCGATGGCTCCTTGCGCTCCAGCACCGTGTTCATATTGAGGAAGCAAAAATCGCGATTACAAGCGGAGAGATGCAAAGGCACTGGCGAACCGGGGCGCAGACAAATGCGTGTGGCCCGCCAGTGCGGATGCAAAAGCTTCGGAGCATCAGCGCAAATTGTGCGCGGCTCAAAATTGGCCGCCGCCGCCTTACTTCTGCGCAGCCCTGCGCCGGCGTATGCTGGCCGCGATGCCGGTGATACCCGTGCCGAGCAAGATCAAGGTCGCAGGCTCGGGCGTGGCCGCCGGCCTGGGTTTGCTCGCGCTGCCGGTGCCGGAACCAGAACCAGAACCGTGAGAACTAGTGCCCGTCCCGCTATTTACATGCACAGCCCCGGCGGTTTTGGCATCAAGCCCGGTGTTCTGGCTGGACGTTGTGAGCTGGCTGTTTCCCGTGCCCAGCGCTGCGTCCGACAGCTTCAGATTGACTGCGCTGCCCCCGTTCACGCTACCCGTTTGGGCAGCATTCGGACTAACCACAGGCCCCGCGAAGGCAACGACGCAAAGTCCGATTGCCAGCGTGCCGATTCCGGCACATAAAAGTAATGAACGAAACATCCCTCACCTCCATCTGTTCACCTGAAATTAAAGGATTCGATGAGCCTTCGGCGTTAAACTCGGAAGGTCAACGAATATCTAGCTGACAGACACGCATGTGCCGTCACACTAAGTCTTTGACTTCGCTGAGTGGATGGCGGGCCGCACCGTCGCGCATCAAGACGACTTATCAAAACCCTTTTCTTAGTACAGGTGGTAAATTGCTAATGGGAATAACATTTCAAGAAATGATTTCGTCGGTCGCAATCGTTAGACAACAATGGCTTCAGCTTTTTCACATGCTTTCATCGCAATCGCGCTGGGCCAGACGTACACAGGCGCGCGTATGCCGTGGCGTTTCTGGTGGCTGTCGGCCGTTTGCGCGGTCGTGCCGGATGTGGATGTGGTTGGCTTCGCGTTCGGCTTACGCTACGGCGACATGTTGGGGCATCGCGGGCTGACGCACTCGCTGGCGTTCGCGTTGTTGCTCGCGCTGTTGGTCGTGTGGTTTGCGTTCCATGAGGTGCGGCGGCTATCGCGCGGTTGGTGGATGCTCGTCGCGTACTTCTTCGTCGTCACCGCTTCGCATGGTGTGCTTGATGCGTTGACGAATGGCGGGCTGGGTGTCGCCTTCTTTGCGCCGTTCTCGGCGACGCGTTATTTCTTCCCGTGGCGGCCCGTCGAGGTCTCGCCCATCGGCATCGCGCCTTTCATCAGTCAGCGTGGGTTGGAAGTGATTATGAGCGAGATCGTCTGGCTGTGGCTGCCGGCCATCGCGCTCGTCGTGTGCGCGTGGAGCTATCGAAAATTGACGGGTCGGGGCGGAGAGCGCGCACACTAAATCAAAGGACGAAAGATTGGGGCAACAGGGAAAAGCTATCCACGAAATCACACGAACCAGCACGAAGCAAACCACACGCCGGTTCGTGTTGGTTAGTGTGATTTCGTGGATAACTCTTTTTCGCTCTACGGGCCATGCTTATGTGGTTCGATTTAGCTCTTGAATACGTAAGCGAGCAGGAGCGCGCAGAGCAGACAGAGCAGGCGCACGCCCGCTTGATAATCGCGCCGGTCGGGATAGGCGGGATAGCGGCGCATGCCGGTCTCTTCGAGGACGAGAAACAGACCCATGTAGCCCACGACCGGCACAGCCACGACGCGCCACGGCCACCAGTAGACGGCCCACGCCACAAGCGTCGCGCCGAAACCCAAGAGCAGCACGAGCGCGAGCAGTTCCATCAGCGCCGTCCACGGCCGCGCGCGGAGGCACTGAAAGATCAAAGCCAACCAGAGTAGTGCGGTCACGCACAAGGCGAACAACGCGCCGGCGCGGCCCGGCAAGGTCGTTGTCAGCCGGGTTGCGCCCAACGACAGGGCGAGGAAGAGCGCGAGGGCGACGAGCAGTTTGAAATGGCGGCCGACAAATTCCGTGACAGTCGTGCCGTGATATTGGCGGGTTTGTGTCATCGCTTTGACAGTTAGGACGTAGCCTGCGTAGTCGCGGGCAAGCGCCAGTATATGAATCCGGCTTGCATCTGAGAAGCGAATCAGGTCATGCTCAACAGACATAACGAACTGTTGAAGGGATCAAACACATGAAGATCATCGTGACCGGCGCGAGCGGGCTGATCGGCTCGGCGCTCGTCTCGGCGCTGTTAGCGCAAGCACATCAGGTGACGACGCTCGTGCGCCGCGAGTCGAAGCGGCACACACAAACGGACGTAGACGCAGTGCCGTGGCATCCGGCGACGGGCGAGGTGGATGCGGCGCGGCTCGTGGGGCACGATGCGGCGGTGCATCTGGCGGGCGAATCAATTGCCGAGGGGCGTTGGACGGACGAGAAGAAAGAGCGCATCCGCGCGAGCCGCATCAAGAGTACACGCCTGTTGGCCGAAACGCTCGCGCAGTTGCCGACGCGCCCCGCTACGTTCGTCTGCGCATCCGCCATCGGTTACTACGGCGACCGCGGCGCGGAAGTCTTAACCGAAACGAGCGCGCCCGGCGCAGACTTTCTCGCGCACGTCTGCCGCGAGTGGGAAGCAGCGACTGAGCCGGCCCGCGCGGCCGGCATACGCACGGTCAACCTGCGTTTCGGCGTCGTGCTGAGCGGCGCGGGCGGCGCGTTGGCGAAGATGCTGACGCCGTTCAAACTCGGCGTCGGCGGCCGGGTCGGGAGCGGCCAGCAGTACATGAGTTGGATCGCGCTTGATGATGCGGTCGGCGCGATTGAGCACGCGTTGACGCATGAGCGCGTGGCGGGGCCGGTCAACGTGGTCGCGCCGTTGCCGGTGACTAATGCGGAGTTCACCAAAGCGCTCGGCCACGCGCTTGGCCGCCCGACGCTGTTCCCTGTGCCCGCCTTTGGCTTGCGCCTCGCGCTCGGCGAGATGGCCGATGCGTTGTTGCTCGCAAGCGCACGGGTCGAGCCGGCGCAACTCACAGCCACAGGCTATCAGTTCAAATATCCGCAACTTGATAACGCGCTGCGCCACTTGCTGCGCGCCTGAACAACGAAAGGAGCGAGCCTCTTGAGCAAAGTCGTGATTCACTATTGCCCCGTGTGACTGATCAAGCGGGTCATGGCCGCCCGTGTGGCGGCGCAGTTGCGCACCGAAGAGGGTGTCGAGGTCGAGACGGTAAAGGGCGGTCTCGGCGAGTTCAGCGTCTCGATTGACGAACGCAAGGTGATAGACACGAAGCGGATGTGGTATCCCCGTCCCGGCAAAATCGTGGCGCAGGCACGTGCGCTGCTGGCGAAACGACGCACGTGATGGCAGAGCAGACGACGCACCCGCGTTGGATGACCGCGGTGTTGTATGCGGCGGGCGCGTACAACATCGTATGGGGCGCGGCGGTGGTGCTATTTCCGCTCATGTTCTTTCGTTGGGCCGGGGCCGTGCCGCCGAACTATCCGCAAATCTGGCAATGCCTCGGCATGGTCGTCGGCGTGTACGGCGTCGGCTACGCAATTGCCGCGCGCGATCCGTTTCGCCATTGGCCCATCGTGCTGGTCGGCTTCCTCGGCAAGCTGTTCGGCCCCATCGGCTTTTTACAGACGGCGCGGAGCGGCGCATGGCCGTGGCGCATGGGCTGGCTCAACATCACGAACGATCTGATCTGGCTCGTGCCCTTCGCGCTCATTTTGTGGCGGGCTTATCAACACGACCATGGGCGGGCCGCGAAATGACCGCGCCCGCGCCTTCGGCCTATAATTCGTGATCGTGAATCCTGAGAACAGACAGCAGATGAGACTGACGCGCTTCGCCAAATTTGCATGGGGCGTGGTGGCGTACAATCTGGTGACGATCATGTGGGGCGCGTACGTGCGCGCTTCCGGTTCAGGCGCGGGCTGTGGCGAGCATTGGCCGCTGTGCAACGGCGAGGTCGTGCCACGCGCACGCGGCATCGCGACGCTGATCGAGTTCTCGCATCGCGTGACGACGAGCCTGTCCGGGCTGCTGGCGATTGCGCTGGTGCTGCTTGCATTCCGGCTCTTGCCGAAGCGCCACCCGGCCCGCCTCGGCGCGTTGCTCACGTTGGTGTTCATCTTGCTGGAAGGCGCGGTCGGGGCGGTGCAAGTGAAGTTGGGATTGACGGCGCATAACGATTCGCTCGCCCGCGCACTTGTAGGTTCGATTCACTTGGGCAACACGTTCCTGTTGCTGGCGGCGATGACGTTGACCGCTTGGTGGGCGTCCGGCGCAGCGCGTGTGCGCTTGAAAGGGCAGGGCAGTGTGTGGCTGCTGTGCGCGCTCGGCCTGCTTGGCTTGCTCGTACTTGCTGCGTCCGGCGCGGTGACGGCGCTCGGCGACACGCTCTTTCCGGCGCGCACGCTCAGTGAAGGTATGCAGCAAGACTTCTCGCCGACCGCGCACTTCCTCTTGCGCCTGCGCGTGTTGCATCCCGCGCTCGCGCTCGCCGTCGGCTGCTACGTCGTACTGACCGCCTCATACATCAGCAACTTCCTGCGCCCCACCGCGCGCGTGAAGCGTCTGACCGCGCTGCTCATCAGCGTTTTTCTCTTGCAACTCGGCGCGGGGCTGTTGAATCTCTACTTGCTCGCGCCCGTCTGGATGCAACTCACGCACCTGCTGCTCGCAGACCTGTTGTGGCTCGCGCTCGTGCTCACCTCGGCCGCCGCGCTCGCCGCGCCTGCTACCCATGTCGAGCCGGTCGCGGCGCTCGCATTGCACACGGCTGAAGAATCATGAGGCGCAGATGAAGCGAGAGCTTGCCGGGCATATCGTCATCGTTACCGGCGCGTCGTCAGGCATCGGCGCGGCGACGGCGCGGCGTTTGGCGCAGGCCGGCGCGCACGTCGTCCTCGCGGCGCGCAGACAGGAACGGCTCGCCGCGCTCAAAACTGAAATCGAAACGGCGGGCGGGCGCGCGACGGCGGCGGCGGGTGACATCACTGCGGACGCGGATCGTGCGCGCATCGTGCAGACCGCGCTGGCGATCAACGGGCGCATTGACGCGCTCGTCAACAACGCGGGCTATGGCACGCGCGGCCCCGTGGAGATCGTGCCCGTCGAAAAGATCAGGCAGAACTTCGAGTTGAATCTTTTCTCCACCATCGCGCTCACACAACTCATCATCCCCATTATGCGGCGGCAAGGTGACGGCCGGATCGTCAACGTCAGCTCGGTCGCCGGCCGCGTCGCGCGGCCGCTCTCGTCCATCTATGACGCGACGAAGCACGCGCTCGAAGCGATCTCCGACGGGCTGCGCGGCGAGCTTGCGCCGTTCGGTATCAAGGTCGTCGTCATCGAACCCGGTTTTATCCTGACCGAGTTCGCGCAAGTCTCCGACGCAGCCTCGCAGTCAATCGTCGCCGATGCGGGCCCGTACGCGCCCTTCTTCGCCAACTACGGCGAGCGATACACACGCGCCAAGCGCATCGCGGGGCGGCCCGAAGATATTGCCGCGCTCATCCACGCCGCCCTCGCCGCGCGCCACCCGCGCTTGCGCTACGCCGCGCCGCGCCACGCGCATCTCGCCCTCGCGCTCAAACGCTTCCTGCCCGAACGCTGGTTCGACTACATCCTCAACCGGCAATCCGGCCTCAACGCCGACAAACTGAAATCCGTAGCAGGTACAACCGAGCGCGGCTGAGCGAACGGAGAAATTTGCTTCACTCCGGTCATACATTCGTGTTGGCTGCAAGGTATAAGTCTGTCTCAGCGTAAGGGTGAAAGGGTAGATGATGAGTGCAATGACGAGTGGCAAATCAGCGCCCAATCTTGGGCTGGTCTGCATCACGCAATCGGACGCGGTGCGCTATCGCACGGTGACGCGCACGCGCCTGTTGCAATTCCCGCCGGCCGAGCAACGGCGCATGCTACACGTGATCTACGCCGAAAATCTCGTGCGGCTCAATCGCGCGCTGGATTTTTGTCAGCAGCACGAACTCAAGTTGTACCGGCTCACATCGGGCCTGTTCCCGTTCGCGGACGACCCGTTGGGCGCGGAGTTGCTTGACGAGTTTGCGGATGAGGCGCGACGGACAGGCGCGCGGGCCACGGCGCAGAGCCTGCGGCTCGTCGCGCACCCGGATCAGTTCGTCGTGCTGAGTTCCGACGCGCCGCACGTCGTCGAGAACAGCATCAAGATTTTGCGCCTGCACGCGCGCGTGATGGACATGCTGGGGCAGCCGCGCTCGCCCTGGGCGGTGTTGGAGATTCACGGCGGCAAGTCGGATCGCGCCGAGCGTCTGGTCAGCGTCATACGCGATCTGCCGGACGAGATACGCACGCGGCTGGCGTTGGAGAACGACGAGTACGGCTACAGCGCGGCGGAGATTCTGTCCGTGTGCCGGCGTGCGGGCGTGCCGATGGTCTTCGACGCGCATCATCACATCTGTCATGAAGGCTTAACGAGCTACGACGATCCGAGCGTCGCGGAATTTCTGGCCGCCGCGCGCACGACTTGGCCGCGGCCCGAATGGCAACTCGTCCACATCTCGAACGGGCGCACCGCCTTCAACGACCGGCAGCATAGCGACCTGATCGAGACGATGCCCGCCGCTTACCGGCACGCGCCATGGATCGAGGTCGAGGCCAAGCATAAGGAGTTGGCGATTGCGAAACTGCGGACGGAATGGAAAGCAGGGATTAAGGATGAGGGATGAAGGATGAAAGCAGGGTTGCTCGACTTGAATGATCAAGTATTCAGCGCGCATCCGGCATCCTCAACTGTACGTCAGGGGGACGGTCAAACTGAGGCTTGACAGGGCGGGCTTTATCACGTAAATTTCAAACACTTGGTTACAAGTCAATGGAAGCTGTACACGCGCTTCCCTATTACACTTGGGACGTGCAGCGTGAGCAGAGTCAAACACGTGGCTCTCTACAGTCAGTCGGTGGTGATCACACCGCTTCCGCCAAATTGAATCGGAGCTTTCTGGTTCGCGAGTCGCCCCGCACGAGCATTTTGCCCGCGTCGGGGCGAAGTCGTATCCGGCCCTACATATTTATTTCCTTCTGCCAACGAGCCTGATCCCAGACACGGATCGGGTTTGAGATGATCCACGGCTTGCTGTTAAGCGGTGCGGGTAACTGCGGCAGATAGCATTCGACGCGATAGACGCCCGGCTGCGCCACCGTCCATGTTTGCTGGCGTGTTACCGCTTCATTCAACACTTGCCCGTCCTTGATGAGCACGATGCGACTCTCGACCGGCGTCGTCACGTGCAGGCGCACGCCATCTGCCGCCAGCACGATCATGCCGCCCATTAAAACTTTCGCCCCGCCGCTCTCGCCCGTGAAACGGAAGCCGGTTGAATCGCAGAGAACGTCAAAGCCGATATAGCAATGGCCAAAGGTGAGCGCGCTCAATAATGATTGTTCGCTAAGCGGTTGCTCCTGCGGGATGAGTGCGTGTGTGCGGACGACTTGAAAACTGCGCTCATAGGGATCGAGCTTGAGTTGCAGGATCGGCTTGCCGGTCAGTTGTTGCAGACTGAGACCGACGTTGGCGTGCGCGTCGTTGCCGGCGATGGCGACGACGCGGCGACCTGCGCGCGCGGTCAGTTCGTCCCAGCGTTGCAAATTCTCCGGCGGCGTTTCGTAGAAGCGCGTCCAGAGCAATTGCGGGTAGCTGCGGTACGACCAGAGACCATCGAAAAAGAGTGAGAGCCGCTGGATGCGCTTCGCGTTCGCGTGCAGGTTGTAAACCTCCATGCCGTCGAATCCGCGCACGGTCGGCCAACTGCGAAACGTTTCGGGATGCGCGATGAAGACGAGTTGCCCGGCCCCTTTTGCGCGGTCAATCAAATCTTGCGTGGTTGCGCCGGGCGCGGCCGCAGTCGTGTGCGCGTTCGCGCCGAAAGTTAACAAGCGATCATCTGCCGACTCGTTTGTCTCGCTGCCCGCGATGAACAAAACGCCGCCGTGCAGTCCGCTCAAGGTCTGCGCGGCCGTGTCGATGTCGGCCGCCGGATGCTCGGTCATCACGACGAACGCGAGCGCGTTCGTCTGTGCGGCTTTAATGATCTCCGGGAGCGTGCCGGTGCTGTGCCCGCCGAGCGCGGAGTGGACGTGGAGCGCGCCTTTGTAGTCGGCGTAAGCGTCACCGGGCGCAACGGCGCGCTGCGCATTTAGTTGTTGGATCGCCGCGGCGAGCCGGCCCAGTTGATAGCGATGATAGATGAACGGCGTCTGCGTGAGCAGCAGCAAGAGCGCGAGGCCGAGTGCGCTCTTGAACAGGCAACCGAGTCGCCGTCGTTTCACGCCGCGTCCTCGAAGTCCACCGAGGCGACGTGCGCCGCGATGTCGCGGCCCATACTCGCCACTGCCAAGTGCTGCGGGTGATTAGTGTAAGCATCAAGTCCGGCGCGATCATGAAAGACTGCGACCAGCCCCGTGTCATACGAGCGCGGCAGGCGCAGCACGTCGCAGCCGACAGCGAGGCGCACGACTTCAGGAATCACGGTGGTTAGTGCGCGCAACTTGGCGACGTGTTCGGCGCGCACGGCCTGTGGCACGTCCGCGCGATACTTCCAGATAACGATGTGAGTCAGCATGGTGACGATAAGGATGGCGGATGAATGTATGATCGCGCAAGTCGCAGACGGTGCGCCGGCCAACTCGTCATTTGAGAAATCTATCGAACCACGCGAGCGTGCGCTCAAGCGCGTCCTGCCGGTGGCGCGGCTCGCGCAGACCATGACCTTCGCGCGGATAGCGCACCAGCACGGTCTCAACATTGCGGCGGCGGAGCGCCATGTACATTTCCTCGGCCTGCGTGATGTGTACGTCGTTGTCCTGTTCGCCGTGAATGAACAGGGTGGGCGTCTCGACCTGTTTGACGTAGCGCATGGGCGACCAACGCCACAGCAACTCATAATCGTCCCACGGCGCGCCGCCAAACTCCGCGTGGAGCAAATCCTGATAAACGGAAGTGGCGTAGAAGCTGATCAGATTGCTCACGGACGCGCTGGCGACCGCCGCCCGGAAGCGCGACGTCTGCGTGATGATCCAGTTCGTCATGAAGCCGCCGTAAGAGCCGCCGGTGACACCGAGCCGATTCGCATCGAGCCATTGGTGTGTGCGCAAGACCTCATCCACGCCCGCCATCAAGTCGCGATAGTCGCCGCCGCCCCATTCGTTGAGCGTGCCGTCCGAGAACTTCTGTCCATACCCGCTTGAGCCGCGCGGGTTGATAAATAGCACAGCGTAGCCGCGCGCCGCGTAAGCTTGCCACGTCGCGTTGAAGGCATAACCGGACATGCCGTGCGGCACGCCGTGGATGCTCAAGATCATCGGATAGCGGCGGTCGTCGCGCCAGCCGACCGGCTTCATCAGCCAGCCTTGCACGTTCGTATCGTCAAAACTTTTGAATTCGATCTCTTCCGGTTCGACGAGCGCGAGCGAGCGCACGAACGCATCATTGTGCGCGGTCAGACGCAGCGTACGGCGGCCGGACGCATACTCGCTAGTGAGCGATTGCGCGAGCCAGACTTCCGCCGGGTGTACGGCATCGCTCAATGTAAACGCCAGCCCTACCGCGCTATAGCCATCGTCTACACCTCTGCCAACAGGCGCGTATGCCGCACTAAAACTAAAGCTGCTGACTTGAAATGGACGCGGCTGCGCAGGCGCTGTCTCCCTGCCGCCGGCCGGGCTTGAGCTAATAACCCTGAGCGCCGGCTCGCCTGATAACTTGGTGAAGTAAATGTTGGTTTGCCCGCGCTCACCGGCCAGAAAAAAGAGGCCGTTACTCGCCCGCGACCAGCGCGGGCGTTGCGCGCGACGGTCGAGCGCGGCCGTCAGCTCGCGCCCCGCGTGGCTGCCGTCGGCTTCGACGACCCAGACGTGCGTATCCTCCGCGACACTGTCAATCGTCGTCACGTCGCGCTTCGTCGCGGTGTAGGCGAGCCACTTGCCGTCGGGCGACCACGCGGGTTGATACTCACAGCCGCGCGTCGTCGTGATCTGGCGCACGCGCCCGTCCATTGCAACGGCGAAGATGTCAGAGTTGTTGGTTGCGTCCGGGTCTGGCTCGTGGTTCGACAGAAACGCGATCTCGTCGCCGCGCGGACTGAACGTCAACGCGTGATCGTAGAACTGCCCCGTCGTCAACTGGCGTGGGTTCGGCTCGTCCACGTCGGTGAGCCAGACGTGCGTGCGCAGGTTGTCCGCGAACGATGTGCGCGATTTGTACTGGATGCGATCCACGACGAGCGGATCGGGCCGTTGCTTCTCGCTCATCACGATGGGCGCGCTGCCTTCGGGCGCGCTCGCGGAGACGTACGCGATGCGGCGCGAGTCAGGCGACCACGCGTACGGCTCGTCAGCGTAGGTGATGAAGAAATTCGTATCACGCACGGGCGCGACGAAGCGCGGCGTGCGATCACTCAAAATGGTGACGGCCCAGAGGCCGCTCTGGCCTTCATGCGTCGAGAGAAAAGCGACGCGCCGGCCGTCGGGCGACCAGCGCGGCGTCGCGCCAGTCCAACCGGCCGGCAATAATTCGCGCGGCGGCTCAAGTGCGCGGGTCGGGTCTGTGCCGCGCAGACTCCTGCGCACGAGCCACAGCCGCGTGCGCGTCTCATTCCCCTCGACGGTCGAGACCGTATAGACAACGCGCTCGCCGTCCGGCGCAATCTGCGCATCCGCGACAGTCGCCACGCGCAAAGTGTCGGCGGGCGTCAGCAACCCGCGCTGCGCGTAAACGGACGTGAGCAGCGCGAGGGAGCAGGTGATGAGCGCGGTCGAACGGAGATAAATACGCAAGCAACTCGTTCTGTTCATACTGATGCAAGCCTCGCAAGGTGTTCGTTGAGCAGCGCCCAGACGCGGCGGACGTGCGCCTCAGTCGTGTTGATGTTGCCGATGGCGAGGCGCAGGGTGAATTGGTCGTGCAACTTCGTGTGCGAGAGAAAGACCGCGCCGCTCGCGTTGAGGTCGTGCATGAGTTGTTCGTTGAGCGCGTCGAGGCGTGCGGCGCGTGCGGCGGCGGATTCATTATCGCGCGGCGGGCAGGCGCGGAAGCAGATCAAACTGAGCGGCACGGGCGCGAGGCGTTCCCATTCGGGCGCAACATCAATCCACGCGGCGAAGAGTTGCGCGAGTCGGCAATGCTCGCGGATGCGCGCGGCTAAACCTTCTTGGCCAAAGTAGCGGAGGATGAACCAGAGTTTCAGCGCGCGGAAGCGGCGACCGAGTTGGATGCCGTACTCGGAGTGGTTGCGCACGGTCTCGCGTTCCGCGTCGGGGGCGCGCAGGTATTCGGGCACGAGCGAGAAGGCGCGATGCAGCACGTCCATGCGGCGACAATAAAGCACGGAGAGATCGAAGGGCGTGAACAGCCACTTGTGCGGGTTGAGCGTGAACGAGTCGGCGCGCTCGCTGCCTGCGATGACGTGGCGCAGTTCGGGCACGACCGCGGCCGAGCCGGCGTAGGCCGCGTCCACGTGCAGCCAGACGTTGTGCCGCGCGCACACGTCCGCGATGGCGGGCACGGGATCGATGCTGCTCGTCGAAGTTGTGCCGACGGTGGCGACGACGGCACAGGGCAGATAACCTTGGCGCTCGTCGGCGGCAATCGCACGCGCGAGCGCGTCGGCGTCCATGCGAAACTCGGCGTCGGTCGGAATCTTACGCAAGGCGCGTTGCCCGAAGCCGAGCGTGAGGACGCCTTTTTCGATTGACGAATGTGCTTGCTCTGAAGCATAGATGCGCAGCAGCGGCAGGTCTGCGCGCCCGCTCATGCCGTCCTCGCGGATACGCACCTGCAAACTCTCGCGCGCCGCCGCGAGCGCGTGCATGCTTGAGACCGAAGCCGTGTCGTAGATGATGCCGGCGAAACTTTCGGGCAGCCCGATCATCTGCCGCAGCCAGCACAGCACAACCTCTTCCAGTTCGGTCGCGGCGGGCGCGGCCCGCCAGAGCAGCGCCTTCACGTCGAAGGCGGCGCACAAGAGTTCGCCAAAGATGCCGGGCGCGCTGGTGGACGTGGCGAAGTAAGCGAAGAACGACGGGTGCTGCCAGTTGGTGAGTGCGGGCACGATCAGCCGTTCCACGTCGGCGAGGATCGCGTCCATCGGCTCGCCCTGTTGCGGCGGCGCAACTGGTAGCTGATTGATCAAATCGCCCGGTTGCACCTGCGCGAGCACGGGCCGCTCTTCAGTGCGCGCGAGATAATCGCCGAGCCAATCAACGAGTTGATGACCGTAGCGTTTGAAGTCCGCGACGCTCATGTCGCCAAGCGGCGGCGCAAGACCGGGGGGCGGGCTGTCGGGTTTGCTCATGCGCGCTATCTTAACAAGCTGGACGGCGCGCGGCACAGAGCCGACCGTTATGCTCAGACGGCGGGGGCGAAGTAGAGGTCTTGATTATTGCGGCAGCGGGCGCATTGGAGTTGCACGACGACGAGGCGGCGGTCGTCGTAGCGCAACCCGTGCCGCGCGGCTTCGTCGTAGGTGCGTTGCCCGCAACTGCGGCAGGGGACGCCGGCCAAGTAGCCGTTGATCTCGGTCTCGGTGCTTAGCCGAATCGCGGTCTCAGGTTGCGCGCCGGGCGTCGTGCGCGCGTGTACATAGATGGCGGCGGCGTTGGCGATGCGCCGCGCCTCGCGCCGCCGCTTCAACCAGCCGTAGAGCACGAGCAGCGTGATGCCGACCAGCGCAAGCGCAAAGAGCGCGTCGAGCGCGTGCGCGAAACTCGTCGCCTGCACCGGCGGCCCCTGTTTCAATTCATAGCTAACGAGATCGCGCGCTTGCTCGATGATGGCGATGTGCGCGGCCACTTGCGCGGGCGCAACCGCGTCATGCTTGGCGTTGAGCGTGTAATGCAGTTTGACGACATTGCCCTCGGCGCTCGCGTCGGCCGTAAAACTCAGTGCATCGTCTTCGATGGTCTCCGCGCCCGTGTTGACCTCCTGCCGGTGCGGCAGTTGAATCTCGATCAACTGCTCAATGTGCAACGGGTAAGAGATTTGCAAAGGCATCGTGCGCCGCGAGACGTTCGGCTTGTCCAATTCTTGGCCGATGCGCCCGGCGAAGAAATAGTGCGTCTCGTCTTTCCAGAAACGCGGGATGGTGTACTTCTCCGTGACGGTGATGACGTTTGCCGCTTCGTCGTCCGCGATCTCCGGCAAGCCTTGCGCCTCAATGGACGGCTCGCGGTCGGCGTAGTAGTTCAGATAATCCTTGCCGAGAGCGGCGCGCGACTGGCCGGCCAGACGATAACGCATGTTATCTGCGTCCACCGCGCGAAATGTGGACGTGACTGTGAGCGCGACCGGCGCGGCGAAACTTTCGACTTGATAGACCTCTTTGACCGTCGTCGTCGGTTGCGCGTCCGGCGCAAGCGGCATCGTGGTGAGCGCGGCTGCGTCGGGACGCAGGACGAGCGCGCGTTCATACTCCAGCGCGGACTCATTAGCGAGCGTGCCGCGTTGATAAGACATGGTCGCGTCGATCCAATGAATCTTATCGTCGAGCGTGGCCTGCACGATGACGTGATCGAAAGCGTAAGGCGAAGGTTGATAGTCGTCGAGCGTGTGCCGCGCCTGCGTGTTGACGAGCGCGGGGTGCGCTTCAATGCCGAGCGCGTTGAGCATCGTCGCCAGCAAGAGCGACTTGTCTTTACAGTCGCCGAAGCGACGCTGAAAAACTTTGTCGGGCTGTGTCGGCGTGTGCGAGTACGGCCCCAACTCGATGCCGAGATAGCGCACCTCGTCCTGCACGAAGCGCCGCGCGGCCAACAAGCGCGCTTCAGGCTGCGGCAATTCTTTCCGCCATTGCTCGACCTGCGCGGCCAAGGCGGGTGACAAGCCTTTCACCTCGTAGAGCGGCGCGGCCCACTGCGCCACGTCGGCCCAGCCGGTGAACTCGCTCAACTGCAAACGCGGGAGCGCGTCGAACCAGCCGGGAGTCGCGTCCTCGAACACGGCGGCCGGCACGTTGCGCCCCTCCCATAGATACTCGATCTCGTCGCTGCCTTGATTAATGGTGGGCTGCGCGTTTGTGTTGCGCGGGCGCACGTTGAGTTTGCGTGCGGCAGGCCAGAGCAGGCGCGTGTGTAGATAATCAATCGGCTCGGCGCGGGCCAGCGTGAAGACATCCGAATAACGGCCGGCGAGAACGGGATTGTCACCGTTGACCGAGTAGGCGTAATCGATCACATCGCCCGCGCGCACGTCATTGAGAAAGACGACGGCCGAGAGCGTGCCGTTGAAGAGTTGCTCATCCAGTTCATCCTCTTGCTGAATGATCTTGATCTCGTCGGGGCGCAGCACGTTGATCGCCGCGCCGCCGCGCAGGATGTTGATGTGATGGATAATGAGGCTCTGATAAGACGGCTCGAAGTCAAGGCGCAACTGCGAGACGCGTTCGAGGTCGGCGGCCGATGTGACCTGTTCGACGAAATGGTAGTAATGCTCGTTGCTCTTAGCCGCGACGCGCACCTGTCGATCATAGAGCAGATAGCGCACGCCGTTTTCCGTGGGCGGCGCGGGCGGCGCGCCCGGCGTTTGCGGCGCGATGGGCTGCACCCACGCGGGCGGCGGTTGCACGGTGAAACTCGGTTTGGCGTCGGCGCTCGTATGCGCGCAGAGCAATAATAGACCGGCCAGCAGTAACGAGTGCAGACAAGTCGGGCGGCTTGGGGGCGCGGGGTAGTTCATGGGGTAAAACAGGTCTGACAGTTCAGAGGTTGGCGTGTAAACGTCAGCCGCGCCGGGCGCGAGCAGGGTGACAAGACCCAATGGCAAGCTAACACAGCTACCGGCAGACGGGCAAATCTGTTGAGTTGGTTCAATAGATGAATTTGACCAACGTTTTTAGTCACCGCGGAGATCCAGAGGACGCAAAGGGGCGCAGAGAAAAACCATGCAACTCTCTGCGCTATCTCTGTGTCCTCTGCGTCTGCGGCGGTGAACATGGCCGCATGTCATTCAACTACGGCTTAATCTGTCCGATTCACGCCGCGAGTTCGTCTTGGGCAGGGAACTTGTGCTGCTTGCGCCCCGGCTCGCCGTCGAACTTCTTCGATGTCTTGTACAACTCGAAGCGACCGTCGGCGGCAGCTTCGGCGCAATGCTCGCGCAGGGCCTGCATCTCGGCGGCGGTCATTGGCGTGAAGTCGCGCGCGATGCGCAGGTTCTGGTGCAGGACTTTCAGCGAGTCGATGCCGCTGACGGTGGCGGCGACGGGTAGGCTCATCGCGTAACGCAAAGCCTCTGCGGCCGTGACGACGCGCTTGCGTATGGCGTCGCCTGAGCCGCCCATGCTCTTCATGCCGAGCGGGGCGATGTTGCGCTTGTGCAATTCCGGCAAGACGCGCTGCTCGAAACTACGAAACGAAGCGTCGAAGCAGTTGAGCGGCATCTGCACGGTGTCGAACGGGTAATCGTGCGCGAGCATCTTTAGATGAATGGCCGGGTCTTTGTGGCCCGTGAAGCCGACGAAGCGCACCTTGCCCGCGCGTTGTGCCGCCTGCAATGCTTCGATCACACCGCCTTTGGCGAAGTGCAGATCGGGATCGTTGTCGTAGATCGTTTCGTGTATCTGCCAGAGGTCGAGATAGTCCGTGCGTAGGCGGCGCAGCGACTCTTCAAGCTGACGCATGGCCGTCTTGCGGTCGCGCCCGTGCGTGCAGACCTTGGTCATCAGAAAAACTTCATGGCGTCGCCCTTTCAGCGCGTCGCCCATCCACTCTTCGCTCTTGCCGTCGTGATACTCCCAAGCGTTGTCCATGAACGTCACGCCCGCGGCAATCGCCTCGTGGACGATCTGCATCGCCTCCTTCTTCGTCTTGACCTCGCCGATGTGCGAACCGCCCAAGGCCAGCGCGGAGACTGCAACGCCTGTGCGGCCCAGCGGCCGGCGCGGAATCTCGCCGGTGGATTTATTGCGACTCATCCGAGTGCCCCCTGTTTGAGTTGTGTCCGTGTGCGGCGAGTATGCCACAGAGCGGGCGGCGGATAGAAGGGGAAGGTTTGACTTGCCCACACGCGGCGATTGTTTGGTAGACACAAGCAGCGAAAACGGTATAATGCGCGCACGCGCTGGTACGATGGTCTCGCGGCTTGTTTCCCCCGCTCTTATCGGGGCCATGCGCAGCACGTTCATTCATTCGCATTAAAGCCGGCACTCGAATCGCTCGGACACTTTACGCCCCCGAAGGAGCAACGGAGCGGACTATGGCGGACACGACTCTCGGTGCCGACAACGACCGGGCAGACGCGAAAACAGGGTTCATACGTGGCTTAGGACTACTCGATTCGACGATGATCGTGGCCGGCTCGATGATCGGCTCCGGCATTTTCATCGTCTCCTCGATCATCGCGCGGCAGGTCGGCTCGCCCGGTTGGTTGCTCGTCGTCTGGGTGGTCACGGGCCTATTGACGTTGATGGCCGCGCTCTCCTATGGCGAGTTGGCCGCGATGATGCCGAAGGCGGGCGGGCAATACGTCTATCTGCGCGAAGCCTTCTCGCCGCTCTGGGGTTTTCTCTACGGCTGGACTTTATTTCTCGTCATTCAAACCGGCACAATCGCGGCGGTCGCGGTCGGCTTCGCGCGCTATACGGGTGTGCTCGTGCCGTGGGTGTCGGAGAAGAACTATCTCATCGCGCCTATCCGTCTCGGCGGCTACGCCCTCTCGCTCTCGACCGCGCAACTCGTCGGTCTCCTACTGATCGCGCTCTTGACCTTCATGAACACGCGCGGCTTGAAACTCGGCAAGCTCGTGCAGAACGTCTTCACCGTGGCGAAGACGGGCGCGCTCGTCGCGCTCATCGTGCTCGGCATCATCGTCGGCTTGAAGTCGGGCGCGGGCGCGGCCAACTTCAGCGATATGTGGACTGTGCGCGGCTCGTTGCAAGATGTGGGACAAGGCTTGACCGCCGCGACCGCCTTCGGCCTCTTCGTCGGCATCTGCGTCGCGCAGACCAACTCGCTCTTCTCGGCCGACGCCTGGAACAACATCACGTTCACGGCCGGCGAGGTGAAGAACCCGCGCCGCAACATCCCGCTCTCGCTCGCGCTCGGCACGATCCTTGTCATCGGGCTTTACCTACTTGCCAACGTCGCGTACTTGACGGCGCTCCCGTTCGCCGCGATCCAGAACGCGCCGAGCGACCGCGTCGCATCCGAGACCGCCAATGTCATCTTCCCCGGCATTGGCGCGACCGTGATGGCGGTGGCGATCATGGTCTCGACCTTCGGGTGCAACAACGGCCTCATCCTCGCGGGCGCACGCGCCTATTATGCGATGGCGCGCGACGGCTTGTTCTTCCGCTCCGCCGGGCAGTTAAACCAGAATCGCGTGCCCGCGTGGGGCTTGGTCATTCAAGGCATCTGGGCGGCGGTGCTGATACTCCCGCGCACGGTGACGACGGACGCGGCGGGCAACGTCGCTTACGGCAATCTCTACGGCAACCTGCTCGACTACGTCATCAGCGCCGCGCTCATCTTCTACATTCTGACGATCATCGGCATCTTCGTCTTGCGTAAGAAGCGACCCGACGTGGAGCGGCCCTACAAGGCTTTCGGCTATCCGGTCGTGCCCGCGCTCTACGTCGTCGGCGCGGCCGTGATCCTCTGCGTGCTCTTTATCTATCAGACAGCGACGACGTGGCCCGGTCTCGTCATCGTGCTGACCGGCATCCCCGTCTATTTCATCTGGCGACGGGTGGGCGTGCCGATGCACGACGACGGCGCAGGCGCGGCGCACGAGTCAACGTCATAACATTTAGTCTGTCATTTTTAAGTTTGAAGCTGGTTGGACATCTCCGGGAGGACTAAGAATGGCAAGTCGACTCTTTGCAACCAAACCGCTCGCGATGTTGCTCGCCGAAGCGGAAGGCGACAACCGTTTGAATCGCGTGCTGGGTCCCGTGCAACTGACGGCGCTAGGCGTCGGCGCGATCATCGGCACGGGCATCTTCATCCTGACCGGAGTAGCGGCGCATGACCGCACGGGGCCGGCGTTGATGCTCTCGTTTGTGATGGCGGGTCTCGCCTGCGTCTTTGCGGCGCTCTGCTACGCGGAGTTCGCTTCGATGGTGCCGGTGGCCGGTTCGGCCTACACCTACGCCTACGCCACGCTCGGCGAACTCTTCGCGTGGATCATCGGCTGGGATTTGATCCTCGAATATGCCGTCGGTTCGGCCACGGTCGCGCACGGGTGGTCAGCGCACTTTCAAGAGTTCACACCGCTGTTCAACTTCCACGTGCCGACTATCCTGCATACGGCCCCGTACAATTATTGTGTGAGCGTGGGCGATGGCTGCCCGCACACCGGGTTCGTCCCGACCGGCTCATACTTCGATCTGCCCGCCGTGCTCATCACGTTCCTCCTCACGATTGTACTCGTCAAGGGCATCAAAGAGAGCGCCAGCTTCAACGCGGTCATGGTCGGCGTCAAACTCGTCATTGTGCTGATGGTGATCGGCATCGGCACCTACTTGATCGCGACTGTCTATGGCACGGCTAACTGGCATCCGTTCGCGCCGTATGGTTACACAGGCGTGAGTTTCTTCGGGCATACGGTCTTTGGCCAGACCGCCAAGGGCGGCGAGCCGCTAGGCATGTTCGCGGGCGCGGCGATCATCTTCTTCGCCTACATCGGTTTCGATTCCGTCTCCGTCCACTCGGAAGAAGCGAAACAACCTGCGCGCGACGTGCCCATCGGCATCATCGCGTCGCTCATCATCTGTACGATTCTCTATATCGCTGTCGCGGCGGTGCTGACGGCGATGGTGCCTTATAATAAGATCAACATCGACGCGCCCGTCGTGGACGCCTTCAAGCAAGCCGGTATGACGTGGATGCAGTACCTCGTCGCCGCCGGGGCCATGACGGGCATCACTTCCGTGTTGCTTGTGATGATGCTCAGCCAACCGCGTGTGATGCTCGCGCTCGCCCGCGACGGCCTCGTCCCGAAAGGGTTCTTCGGCGACATCCATCCGAAGTTTCGCACCCCCTGGAAATCAACGATCCTCACGGGTCTCTTTGTCGCGGCGATGGCCGGCTTCATCCCCTTGAGCATTCTGGCGGAGATGACCAGCATCGGCACGTTGTTCGCTTTCGTCATCGTCTGCGGCGCGGTGTTGGTCATGCGCCGGACGAACCCGAACGCGAAGCGTCCCTTCCGCGCCCCGCTCGTCCCGCTCGTGCCGATTCTCGGCATACTGACCTGTCTGCTATTAATGTTCTCGCTGCCGGCGGAAAACTGGTATCGGCTGATCATCTGGCTGCTGGTTGGCTTGCTCATCTACTTCCTCTATGGCCGGCGGCATAGCGTCATGGAGCATGACCGGGCGAGCCATATCGCGCACGAAGTGGCCGCACACGGCATCTCGCCCGCCGGGCAAGCCGTCGGCGACCCCGCCGCGCCGCCCGACAGCCCCGCGCGCCCGGTCGATTCGAAGGTAAAACGGTAGCTAAAACTATGCTCCAATAAGCAAGGGGCGGGGGGGGGGTGGGTGGTTTTATAAAAAAAACACCCCCACAGAGTTGTTTGTTGGGGGGGGTGTCTTTTTTTTTTACCCCCACCCCCCCCCGCCCCTTGCTGTTGTGTTGTGCGCGCGCGCCGACTGGCTTGGCTGGGCTAACCGTTTGCCCCGCGCCGCCGTCTGCGCAAGCGCAACGCCGCGCCGCTGAGTCCGGTACCGAGTAGCAAAAGCGCCACCGGTTCAGGTACGGCAGCGGGCGTGCCCTCCACTACCAGATTGTCTATGCGGATGTTGCCGGCGGCAGTGGTTGCCCCGTTGAAGATGATGCGGAAGGCAGCGAGCGGATTGTTGCTTAGCCCGGCGACGCCGCTCAGATCAAACGTGAACAGCCCGAAACTCGTGGCCGGGTTGAACGGCGCGCCGAAGTTCACAAAGGATACGCCGTCCAGGCTGTATTGAAACTGGTTGCTGTTGAAGCCGGTGCTGGTGCGTTGGCTGGCGAAGGTGACAATGATGTTGCTGAAGCCAGCGGTGCTGACGTTAAAGGTGATGTTCCGCCCGTTGTTCACGTTGCCGGTGCCGCCCTGCAAGGTGAGGGCCGACCCGGCGCTGTCGCCCTGTCGGGCATTAACCGTGGAGCCGCTGAGAAACATCACGTTGGTGAGCGTGAAGTCGGTCGTTAGCGTGCCTGCGCCGTGATCGACCAGCAAGTCCGAGTCGTTGAAGTTCCAGATCGAGATTTCATCGGCTTGGGCCGCTGTCGGGCACAGTACGAGCAATGCCCAGAACGTAATTGTTAGTACCGGATTGGTTCTGTAGCTGAAGTTCGAGAGGAGTCGTGAGCGCATGGGTCTTCTCCTTATAGATGAGGGTCAGGAACTGCGTTGTCAGGTCAGAGCAGTTAAACTGTCTGCCGTGAATGCAGACTCAAGAGGCTGCGCCGCGGGGCGAGTGTGAGTTTCCGGGGCGGGCCTACGAGCTGCTTGAGGCGGGCAGCACGATATGGGATCTCCCCTCCTTAGTCAAGACCTATCTGGCGGATTCTCCCCGGCTTGACGGGCCACGCCCCTGATGGACTGAGGCGCAGGCGCATAGTGAAGTTAATCATGCGGGCAACGACGCGTGCGCGGCGCGGAGGGCTTCCGCCACGCGCGCGGGCGCGGTGCCGCCGGTCTGGGCCTTGGTGGCAAGAGTCTGCGCAAGTGAGAGCGCGCCATATACGTCCTGTTCGATGAGCGGCGAGAACGTGCGCAACTCTGCGAGCGCGAGGTCGTGCAACTCGACGCCGCGCGTGATGGCGTGCAGCACGACGCGCCCCGTGACTTCGTGCGCGTGGCGGAAGGGCAGACCTTTGCGCGCGAGATAGTCGGCCAACTCGGTCGCGTTCATGTAGCCGCGCGTGGCGGCGGCGCGCGTCACGTCTGCGCGCACGCGGACGTTGCGCAGCACGGTCGTCGTCACGTCGAGCGCGGCGCGCACGGTGTCGGCCGTGTCGAAGACTGCTTCCTTATCCTCCTGCATGTCCTTGTTGTAAGCGAGCGGCAAGCCCTTCAACGTCGTGAGTAACGACATTGTGTGACCAAAGACGCGCCCCGCCTTGCCGCGCACCAGTTCCATCGCGTCCGGGTTCTTCTTCTGCGGCATCAGGCTGGAGCCGGTCGAGATGGCGTCGCCCAATTCGATGAAGCCAAACTCGTTCGTGGCATACAGGATGATATCCTCGGCAAGCCGGGACAGGTGCAGCATGATGAGACTGGCGGCCGCCGTGAACTCGACGCAGAAATCGCGGTCGCTCACGGCGTCGAGACTATTACGCGCCACCGTGTCAAAGCCGAGCGCGTGGGCGACCGCCGCACGATCAATCGGATAGCTTGTGCCCGCCAACGCCGCCGCGCCAAGCGGCAGCACGTTCGTGCGGCGGCGCGCATCGGCGAGCCGCTCGCAGTCACGCGTCAACATTTCAAAGTAGGCGAGACACCAATGCGCCCAGAGGACGGGCTGTGCGCGTTGCAGATGCGTGTAGCCAGGCAGCACCGCATCCGCGTGCGCCTCCGCGAGATCGAGCAACGCCGCTTGCGTCGCGCGCACGCTCGCCGCGATAGCGTCAAGCTCGTCGCGCAGCCAGAGACGCAACGCGGTCGCCACCTGATCATTGCGACTGCGCCCCGTGTGCAGCTTGCGCCCCGCATCGCCGACGAGCGCGACGAGCCGCGCCTCGATGAACGAATGCACGTCCTCCGCGTCAAGCGCGTCGAAGTAGTTCGCGTCCGCAGCCGCGCCTGTGAGCAGCGTCTCTAAGCCGGCGGTGATCTGTTGCGCTTCGTCGGCAGTCAATACTGCGGCGGCGCGCAGTCCTGCTGCGTGCCCGATGCTGGCGCGCACGTCGGCCGCGAACAAACGCCGGTCGAAGCCGAACGAACGGTTGAAGGCCGCGAAGCCCGCATCGGTCGCGCCCACGAAGCGCCCGCCCCACAAGTTTTTCGTCTCGTTCACTTCATCCTCCTCGCCGGGAGCGCGGGCATCTTGCCCGCCAAAGCGTGCTAAAGCACGCTTCAAAGTTGCCATCAGCCTTCAACCTTGAGTGGTAGCGTGAACTCTTGTTCGCGCTGACGCGCTCATGGCGGGCAAGATGCCTGCGCTCCCAGCAGTCGCCCGTTTGCTTCGATGCAACATTAGTGTTATTTTATGCATCTATGCAACAGTTATGCAAGTTTAGTTGCATAAGTATGGGCGATGGAAAAAGAGCGACGGCAAAAGAAACTGTTGAGTCTGGTGCGTGCGTTGCCGGCCAGTACGCAGGGTGAATTGGCGGAACACTTGCAGCGCGCGGGCTTCGTGGCGACGCAATCGAGCATCTCGCGCGATCTGGAAGAGTTGGGGATCGTGAAGCAGCACGGGCGTTATGCCGTGCCGCGGCCGGCGAACGGTGCGGCGGCGCGCGGGCTGTTGAGCTTGAGCGTGGCGGGCGATGTGCTAGTCGTGGCGCGTTGTGAGCCGGGCTTGGCGTCGGCGGTCGCGGTCGAACTTGATCGCGCGGCGTTGCCGGAGATCGTCGGCACGCTCGCAGGCGAGGACACAATATTTATCGCCGTCGCGGAGCGGAAGGCGCAACGCACGGCAATCAGAAAAATTTGGGAACTGTTCGGCTAAAACTAAGCGGGCAGCGGGCAAGGGAGAAGCAGTGACTGAGAAGCAGATCAAAAAGGTGGTGCTGGCGTATTCGGGCGGGCTGGACACGTCCGTGATGCTGCACTGGTTGAAGGAGCGTTACGGCTGCGAGGTCGTCTGTTATTGCGCGGACGTGGGACAGGGCGAAGAGTTGGCGGGCCTTGAAGAGAAGGCGCAGGCGACCGGCGCGTCGAAGCTCTATGTCGAAGATTTGCGCGAGGAGTTTGTGCGCGAGTACGTGTGGCCGGCGGTGCAGGCGAACGCGGTTTATGAAGGCGTGTATTTGCTCGGCACAAGTTTAGCGCGGCCGGTGATCGCGCAACGGCAGATCGAGATCGCGCGCAAGGAAGGCGCGGACGCGGTGGCCCATGGCGCGACGGGCAAGGGCAACGATCAGGTGCGCTTTGAGTTGACCTACTACGCGCTCGAACCGGACATCAAGGTGATCGCGCCGTGGCGCGAATGGGAGTTCAAGGGGCGCAGCGATCTGCTGGCGTACTGCGAGCAACACAACATCCCTGTGAAGGTGACGCACGCGAAGCCTTATTCGACCGACCGCAATCTGATGCACGTCTCCTACGAGGGCGGCATCCTCGAAGACCCGTGGACGGAGCCGCCCGCGGATATTTTTCAGATGACGAAAGCGCCGGAAGCGGCGCGGGCCGAAGCCGAGTACGTCATTATCGGCTTCGAGCGCGGCGTGCCGGTCAGAATCAACGGGGCGAAACTCGGCGCGGTCGAGTTGCTGACGCAGTTGAACGCGCTGGGCGGTGAGCACGGCGTGGGCCGCGTCGATCTCGTCGAGAATCGTTTCGTCGGCATGAAGTCGCGCGGCGTGTACGAGACGCCGGGCGTGACCATTTTGCAGGCAGCGCATCGCGCGCTCGAATCACTGACGCTCGACCGTGAAGTGCTGCGGCTGCGCGACGCGCTCAGTTTGAAGTTCGCGGAGAGTGTTTATTACGGCTTCTGGTTCGCGCCGGAGACGGAGTTGATGCGGCAGACGATTGCCGCGACGCAGGCCAACGTGACGGGCGAGGTGCGTTTGAAACTCTATCGCGGCAACGTGATCGTGGCGGGTCGCCGCGCGCCGCGCTCGCTCTATAGCGAGCGGCTGGCGACGTTCGAGGCCGACACGATTTACGATCAGCGCGACGCCGAAGGCTTCATCAAGTTGAACGCGTTGCGTCTGCGCTCACGGGCGCAACTTGCTCGCCAAGCGTGAGCCGTGCGGCGTCAAACGTACAGGCGGCCGGCGCAGGCCGGGTGGAGCGCAGGGCAGATTTGAAATCTGAGATTTGAGATTTCAAAGTTGAGCTGGGTTTTGAGTTCAGTTCAGATGAGGACGAGCATGATGAACAGCGCGGGCAACATGAAGCAGAACGGTGGGTCGCTTGTTGGCGCGGCGATCACGATTGTTGAAGCAGATAAGATCGGGTCGGCGACTGCGCCGCTCGCGCTGCCGCGCACGCTGGCGTTGGTCGGCGCATTGGCCAAGCCGCGCGCAGGCGACGTGGTGGTCGTGCGCGCGTTGACGGACAGCGCGACGTACAACCAGCTTGAGTTGCCGACCGGCCGTTTGGCGAAGATCACGCCGGGCGATGTGCTGGTGGGCGTGCTGGGCCGGCGGCGCGCGTTGAAAGGGTTCGTGGGCGACGTGCCTGCGTCCGTCAAAGCGGGTGATGAGTTGCACCTGCTTAACATGGGCGGCGTCATCGGTTGCTGCACGGGGCATCATTCGAGTCTAAGTGATGCGATCCGCGTGGAGGTGCTGGGGCTGGTGGCGGACGAGCGTGGGCGTGTGCGCAACATCGCGGACGCAGCGTTGCCGTTGCGCGATCATTTGGGCGAGACCGCGCCGCTCGTGCTGGTCGCGGGCGCGTGCATGAATAGCGGCAAGACGTTCGCCGCGACGGAGTTGATCAAGCAGGCGACACGCGCCGGTTTGCGCGTCGCGGCGGGCAAACTCTCCGGCGTCGCGTGCCTGCGCGACACGCTGAACATGGCGGATCACGGCGCGGTGGCGACGGCGAGCTTTCTCGATTGCGGGTTACCTTCGACCGTCGGCGTGGGCGATCTCGCGCCGGTCGCGAAAGCGATCATCGCACGGCTGAACGAGTGCGCGCCCGATCTAATCGTGATCGAGTTGGGCGACGGCATCATCGGCGGCTATTCGGTTGAGTCCGTGTTCGACGACGAAGAGTTGCGTGCGGCGACGGCGGCACTCGTCTATTGCGCGTCGGATTACGTCGGCGCGTGGGGCGGCATCGAGTGGTTCGCGCGGCGCGGGCTGACGGTTGATCTCATCGCCGGCTCGGTCACAGACGCGCAGATGGGCGAGGACTACATCGAGCAACAATTCGGCATCGTGGCGGGCAATGCGCGGCGCGATGGGGCGCGTCTGTTCGAGATCGTGAAGGGTAAAGTTCAAAGTTCAAGGTTCAGGGTTTAGAGCGCACCTTGTGCGTATGAACCGCGCAAGGGTCGGTATTGAGCTTTGCATCTGTGATTTTGAACTTACAACCTTGAACTCTGCATCTTTAACATGAAATTAAAGATCGGCATCTTCGGCGGATCGGGTTACGGCGGGGCGGAGTTGCTGCGCATTTTGTTGCAGCACCCGCACGTCGAAATCGCGCTCGTGACGGCGCACGAGCATGCGGGCAAACTCGTGGGCGATGTGCATCGCAACCTGTACGGGTTGACCGAGCTGCGCTTCACGTCTGCGCCGGAAGATTTGCAAACTCTAGTTGATCTCGATTGCGTCTTCTTCGCGCTGCCGCACGGACAGGCGCTTGCGCTCGCACCGCAGTTGCCGCCGGCGGTGAAAGCGATTGATCTCTCCGGTGATTTTCGTCTGGGCGATCCGGCCGAGTTTTTGCAGCACTACGGGCGCGAGCATACGGCGACGGATTTGCAGCGCGAGTTTGTTTATGGTCTGACGGAGACGAACCGCACAGGTGTTAGCCACGCACGACTCGTCAGCAATCCCGGTTGTTTCGCGACGGCGACGCTGTTGGGGCTTGCGCCGCTCGTCGCGGCGGGCGAATTGACGGGGCGCGTGATCGTGGATGCGAAGACCGGCTCGTCGGGGTCGGGCGCGAAACCGGCGGCGAACACGCACCACCCGCAGCGCAGCAACTCGTTCTACGCCTACAAGCCGTTTACGCATCAGCACGTGCCGGAGATCGAGCAGGAGCTAAGGCGCGTCGGCGATTGGACGAGCGAACTTGTGTTTATGACGCACTCGTTGCCCGTCGCGCGGGGCATCTTCGCTTCGATCTACGTCGAGACCAAAAACGAGTTGACGGCCGATGCGGCTCGCGCGCTCTACGCGGATTTCTATCGCGACTCGTTCTTCGTCCGACTCGTCAACGGCTCGCCCGACATCAACTGGGTGAAGCTGACGAACTTCTGCGACATCGGCTTGGCCGTGCGCGGGCGGCAACTCGCAGTCTTTTCGGCGCTTGATAATTTGGTGAAAGGCGCGGCCGGACAAGCCGTGCAGAACATGAACTTGATGTTTGGCTTGGACGAAAAGACGGGCCTGTTGCTAACGGGGAGTAATCCATGACGGACGCTGCCAACGCGCCGTTTGCGCCAGCGCCGGTCAAGCCGGAGATCATGCCGGATGTGCTTGATCGGATCGATATACGTGTCGGCACAATCGAGGCGGTGGCGGACGTGCCGGGATCGAGTAAGCTGGTTAGCCTGATGGTTGATTTCGGCGATCATAAACGAACTATCTTGGCCGGCATGAAGCGTGAGCGGCAGACGCCGCAGGAGATTGCCGGCAAGCAAGCGTTGTTCGTTATCAACCTCGCGCCGCGGCGCATGGCGGGCGCGGTTTCGGAAGGAATGTTATTCGACATTGGCTACGCGGACGGGAGCATACCCGTGCTGGCCATGCCGGAACAGTGTGTGCCTAATGGCACGCGGGCCGGATGAAGATGAGCACAGCAACGACAGCAATGGACACCATCGCGCGCGAGGAGCAGTTTCAGCTTGCGACGTACAAGAAGATGCCGCTCGTGGCGGCGCGGGGCGCGGGCGCGTGGATCGAGACGGACGCGGGCGAGCGTTATCTTGATCTCTACGGCGGGCATGCGGTCTGCGCGACGGGGCATTGTCACCCGCACGTGGTCGCGGCGTTGAAGGCGCAGGCCGAGCAGTTGTTGTTCTACTCGAATCTCGTCTATTCGGAAGTGCGTGCGCAGGCGGCGGAAGCGTTGGTCAAACGCGCGCCCGCGTCGCTCACGAAAGCATTCTTCTGCAACTCCGGCACGGAGGCGAACGAGAACGCGATGCGCATGGCGCGTATGCGGACGGGGCGCGAGGGGATCATCACGTTCACGGGCAGCTTTCACGGGCGCACGGCCGATGCGATCAGCGCGACGTTTTTGGGCAAGTATCGCGAGCTTGGCCGCCCGAATGTGCCCGGCCATCTGTGCGCGGAGTTTGGCTCACTTGATTCGGTCGCCGCGCTCGCGGACGAGTCGGTCGCGGCCGTCATGCTTGAGCCGATTCAATCGATGGCGGGCGTACGCGAAGCTCAGCCGGAGTTCTTCCGCGGATTACGCGCGTTGTGCGCTGAGCGCGGCATGCTGCTCGTCTTCGACGAGGTGCAGACCGGCGTCGGGCGCACGGGCGAATGGTTCTTCGCGGGCAGCGCGGCGGCGGGCGGCGTTGTGCCGGACATCATCACGCTGGCGAAAGCGTTGGGCAGCGGCGTGCCAGTCGGCGCGTGTCTCACGACGGACGCGGTGGCCGCGCAGATCAAGGAGAACGATCTCGGCACGACCTTTGGCGGCGGCATGCTGGCGATGGCGGCCGTGCGCGCGACGCTCGCAGCGATTGCGCAGGACGAGATGTTGGCCAACGTGCGTGCGGTCGAAGCGCACCTGCGCGCACGTTTGCAGGACGTGCCGCAGGTCGCGCGGCTGCGCGGGCGTGGTATGCTGCTCGGCATTGAGTTCACAGATGAGATCGCGGCGCAAGTGCATGGGGCGTTGCTCGCACTCCGCATCATCACCGGCACGTCGAGCGACAAGTGCGTGCTGCGTCTGCTGCCGCCGCTGTGCTTACAGCAAACGGAGATTGATCTGTTTATAGATGCGCTGGCGCAGGCGTTAGCGAGTGTCTGAGCCAGAGGATGTTATGCCAACGATTCGCAGAGCAACGCCTGAGGACAACGAAGCTATCGGGCGCGTACACGTCAGAGCGATCAAGCGCCTCTGCGTGCACCATTACGCGCCGAGGGAGATCGCCGCGTGGGCCGGCCCGCGCAAACCG
This sequence comes from Pyrinomonadales bacterium, assembly GCA_038322995.1. Classification (GTDB taxonomy): domain Bacteria; phylum Acidobacteriota; class Blastocatellia; order Pyrinomonadales; family Pyrinomonadaceae; genus QHXQ01. The sequence goes on along the minus strand of JBBQGM010000061.1, from coordinate 1,100 downwards.
GCGCACTATGTGGCAGCGATTCGCCAGAAAGATTTTTACGTCGCGGAAGAGACTAGCGCGGTGGTCGGCTTTAGCACGCTGAACCCTGCGGACGGTGAAGTCGAAGCGGTTTATGTTGCGCCCGAAGCGGCCGGGCGCGGCATCGGTTTGCAACTCCTGCGCGTGCTCGAAGAGCGTGCGCGCACGCAGGGCTTGCGCGCGCTGCACTTGAATGCCTCGTTGAACGCCATACCGTTTTACGAACGCGCGGGCTACGAGCGGCAAAGGCTGACGACGCACCGTCTGGCCAGCGGCGTAGAGATCGCATGCGTGTTGATGACGAAAGAATTGGCCGCGCACACGGACGGTTGAGTGAAGTTCATGCCGAGAGATTTTCTCACCACCGCCGATTGGTCGCGCGCCGAGCTGGAAAATTTGCTCGACGCGGCGATGCGCTTCAAGCGGGGCGATGAGCGTGCGCAACCGCTCGCGGGGCGGTCAATCGCGCTCGTCTTTTTCAATCCGAGTTTGCGCACGCGCGCTTCGATGCAGGTAGGCATTTATGAACTCGGCGGGCAGGCAGTGGTGCTTGAGCCGGGGGGGACGAGTTGGACGCTGGAACATCGCGACGGCGTGGTGATGGACGGGGACAAGACCGAGCACGTGGCGGAGTTTGTGCGCGTGCTGGGCCGCTACTGCGCGGCCATCGGCGTGCGCACGTTCGCGGCGTTGAAGGATTGGAAAGAGGAGCGCACCGATCCGGTGCTGCAAGCGTTCGCGCGGCATAGTGATGTGCCCATCATCAATCTCGAATCGGCGATGCACCATCCGTGTCAGGCGCTCGCGGACATGTTGACGATCAGAGAGAAACTCGGCGCGGGGCGCAAGCGGGTCGTGTTGACGTGGGCGTGGCATCCGAAGCCTTTGCCGATGGCCGTGCCGAACAGCTTTGCCTTAGCGTCGGCGCAGATGGGACACGATCTGACAATCGCGCATCCTCCGGGTTACGAACTCGATGACGAATTAATGCATGAGATGAAGCAGTACGCGCGAGCAGCGGGCGGAAGCGTTCGCGTGACGAATGATATTGAAACAACATTTGATGGCGCGGAAGTTGTTTA
>JBBQGM010000060.1:0-31548 GCA_038322995.1 Pyrinomonadales bacterium | reverse complement strand
GGCCCCGGCGCCGCCCCGGCCGGTTCACTATTACAAAACCCCCCACCGTTTGGGCCCAACCCACACGCCCAACCTTAAAATGGGTGGGCGCGCGCGGGCCATTTGCCGCCCGCGCGCGCTCCTTAATATCTTCAGCGTCGGCATCGCACCGGCCGCAGCATCAAGTTGACCGCGCACGCGCTCACGGCTGGCCGCCTTGAATGAGTAACTTCTCCGGCGGCAGCATCGCGGGCTTGCCAAGGTGTTGATAGCAGCGCCCCGTGCCGCGCACGCGCCGCTGACAAGGTGTGCCCTTCTTCGTGCGTGCGCCGCAGAGCGAGATGATCTCAGTCGGATCGGTGGGGCGTTCATTAGCCGTGCCATCCGGGCCATAAACAGCGCGCGCGGGCTGTGCGTCGTTAGCTGCGGCTGTCGGCCCGTGCGCCGTGCCGCCATCAGTGCTGCGTAGCGCGGGTGCCAGCAATGCGCCGTTGGCGACAACGAGTGGTGGCGGCGCAGGGCGGAAGGCACGGCCTACGCTAAAGCCGACTCCACAGAGCAATAGACCCGCGAGCAACGGCCGCACGATGCGCTCGCGCCGGAAACGTAGCGCGCAGTTGGGACAGAAGCGCCGGCTCGTCCACCAACGCCAGCGTGCGCGCTCGATGGGTGCGCCACACTCGGCGCAAAAATTAGGCTTGTACATCGTGAGTAGCTCCTTTCGGTGAGGGCGCGGGAACTAGGCAGCGCGCCGCAAAAGGTTGTTAAGATAGTGAGTCAACGAACGGTATTTATCGGCGACTGAGGAGGATTATCAGCGCGCCTGATTATACGGCCAATCGTCGCCGGTGCAACCAAGGTTTAAGCCGGCGCACAGCACACGCCTAAGCGCACATAAAATGGCTCGCCCTATCGTTTCACGCACTGCTGTTTGTTGCATCCACGGAACAAAGATGTTAGAGTAGGCTTCACTCCCGAACCGTCGTGGTCGCAGCTACATGGTTGTTATATCGTCGCGTCCAGCCGCCTTTCGTCAAGTGAGCCATGCGTCTGAAACTTTATTGCAATCGCTACGGACACTTCAAAGACGCGCTGGTCTGTTCGGTCAACTGTGTCTACCGCACGCGCTGCCGCGACTTCGCGCTCTTTTACGATGAGCGGCGCGCGGAAGTGGACGCGGCTGTCGCCGACTACTACGCCGGCCGGCGCGAGAGTCAAGCGCGACCAACCCGCACGTTGCCCGTCATCGCGCCGGTCGCGCAGGCCGTGGACGTGCGCGAATTAATTCGTCTGGAGGTGAAGCGAGAGATGGCCGAAGTCATGTTTATTTGGATCGATAAAGATGCCCGCGCCGAGTTGCTCGAACAGGCAGAGGTCTTGCGCCGCGCCGCGCGCGGCCAAAAACCGATCACGATTTACAAGGTCGCGCAGGAAATGGAACTGCGGTTCCAACTCGTGCCGCGCAAGCGCATTGAGAAGATGAAGCGCGCCGTCGCCGTCGAGGCCGAGCGTACGGCCGCGCGCCGCGCACGGCACACGCCCGCCAAGGCTGCGCCGCCGCTCGCGGCCGTACCCGCCGTCGAGCCGGCCGAATCGCTAAGCAGCGCCGCGCCCGCGCGCCGTACACGCCGCCGCGCGGCCTAGTTCGATCTCTGCGCGTGTATCAGGTACGTTGCCATTTACCACAGCGCCACAGAGAGACCCGATCTCAAATTTCAAATTTGCGCGCAATAAACTCCAGGCGCTCCGTCGGCCCTCTGTGTCCGCTACGTTGCAGCGCAACCCGCCCGGCCGCTCACGTTCGCCCCGCCCGTTCACGCTAAAGCAACTCGCTGCCTGCCCGTCGCAACCAAACACGGTCGCCCCTTATGGCTCCGGCGCGGCGCTTGCCAAGCGCTCGCGCGAGTTTGCATACTAGCGGCGCGCCACGCGCATTTTTATTGTGATGATCAACTTCCGTTCGCTTAATCCGATGCCTCGAAAAATTTTACTCGCCGGCGCAAGCCTGCTCGTCTTATTCAGCCTGTGTGGGGCCGCTGCCGCGCAGACCGTGGACGATGACGAGACCGTGCGGATCAAGTCCGACCTCGTGCTCTTAAACGTCGGCGTCGCCGACCTGAAGGGGCGGCCCATCATCGATCTGGCGCAGACCGACTTCGCCGTCTATGAGAACGGCGTGCGCCAGACGATCACCAACTTCGAGCCGACCCAGACGCCGTTCAGTCTCATCCTGCTGCTCGACATGTCCGGTTCGACGCTCAACTTCCGCACCTCCTTGAAGCAAGCCGCCACGCGCTTCCTCGATGCGCTCGGGCCCGCAGACCGCGTCGCCGTCGTCACCTTCCACGCGGGCAACAAGAAGGGGCATACGGAAGACAAGATCGAAACGCTCACGCCGTTCACCACCGACCGCCGCAAGATGGCGCAAGGCATCGCGCTGGCCGAAGGCCAGGGCGCAACCAACTTCTACAAGGCGCTGCAATACTCGCTCCGTGAACTCGACAAAGAAGGCAAACGGCGCAAGGCCATCGTCGTCCTAACCGACGGCATCGACACGGAACTCGACCGCCAAGATCGCGTCCTGACCGGGAACGCCACGACCAGTGAAGAGGCGCTCGCGGCCCTCAAGCCCGACGCCAGCCCCGCGCTCAACGCAGTCCTAAACGCGGCCGACCGGCAGGGTGTCACCATCTATCCGATGGCGCTACCGTCCGGCGACCCGAAGAAGTTCGAGCCGCTCTCGCCGCCGCAGGCCGCGAAATATGCTGCCGCGCGCATGCGTCTGGAAACCATGGCCAACCGCACCGGCGGTCAACTCCACGATGTCTACCGGCTCGAAGACATGGGCCGCATCTACGCGCAGGTGGCCGCCGAGATGCGCACGCTCTACAGCATCGCCTACCAGTCCGCCGGCAACAAACACGACGGCAATTGGCGCGCGATCACTATTCAAGTGTCGCACCCCGAACTCATCGCCCGCACCCGCCCCGGCTACTACGCCAAGTGAGATGAGCGGCGCTTGACACTCGCGCAAAGCAACTCTTATAGTTTTCGCTCCACACACAAGCACCCGTAGCTCAGTTTGGATAGAGCGTCTGACTACGGAACGGACTCGCGGTAAGGCGGTTTCACTACTATCCTCTCAACTTCAAAGAACTTACGGACTTAGTTTCTTTAACTGTCGGCCGTATCTACTTTTAGGTTCCTCGCTGTTATGAGTGGGTGGTTGGTTTAGAATCTGACCAGCAACACCGGCTGGAGACCAAGCAGCTTCATGGAGCAACCGACCCGCGTTGCTAATGTCTTAGGACTGCCCGCCCCGTGACAGGTCACAACCGGCAACTTTGCACCAGCGCAGCCGCAGTTGGACCGCGCGCTCGACTTTGCGCGCGGCGCGCGCTTTCCCTGTCCGCCGGGCGGTGCGGCGGCTCCAGCTTATGATACGCGCGCCGCGACTTGGCGGCACCTGGACTTCTTGCAGCACGCTGCTTATCGGCATGCGCGGGTGCCGCGCGGCGAAGGTGGGCGCGGAGGGGGCGGCGCAGTGGGCGGGCAGCCTCACCTGCGCCGACCGCAAGTTGACGCCGGACCTGCTCGAAGGAGTCAACGCTCTGCTTCAAGCGGCGAAGGCGCGAGCGCGTGGTTAGCGCACTTCAAAGAACTTAATCACGATGGCGGATCTGATTGCCGGCAAACTGGATTTCAAGCTACCCACTTGAAACAGCGAGGAACCTTTCCTGTTTCTGCAAACGATGCTTGCCAAGATGAAACGCGGCGAACAGGGTAGCAGGATAGCGATTGTTTTTAACGGTTCGCCTTTGTTTTCGGGTGGAGCAGATAGCGGAACAAGCAATATTCGTAAATGGATAATTGAAAACGATATGCTTGAAGCAATTGTTGCGCTTCCTGACCAGCTTTTTTACAACACAGGCATCTCGACTTACATTTGGGTTGTCACTGACCGTAAAAGCGGTGAGCGAAAGGGCGAGGTTCAGTTAATCAATGCGACAGGCTCGCAGTTTTCCGACAAAGACAATCTTTTTTACGTGAAGATGCTGCGGAGTTTGGGCAACAAGCGGAAAGAGATTGGTGACAGCGAAAACGGCAAGGCTGACCAAATCGGATTTATCACGAATCTTGGATTCAAGTAGTAAGTGCAACAAGTGGTAGTGTGAAGAATACCTCATTCGGCGTCTTGTAGCCGAGCGTTCAATCGCCGCAATGTCTATCGGCAAGGTAGCGCCATGCTCTTTAAGGAACTTTCGTGCCTCTCCTATGGCTTTGCTTGCACTTACAAGTTCAATTCAAGAATTGTATTTATGAACCAAAGTTGAATTAGAGTCTTCGATAAAGTGTGCGTTTGCTGATAGGGTGTAGCAGATGGGGTGCGTTACTGGTCTAGTAGGGCGAAGCGTGGCCGGAGGGAGGGTACATAATCACTACCTTCTCGCCCTCTGAAAATTTATGAGTATCTTACGCACGTTGCTCGCGCTCTTCTTTATGTTTGCGGGCGCGCTACATTTCATCAGGCCGGAAGCGTACATGCAGATTATGCCGCCATATCTACCGCAACCTTTGCTCCTGATTTATATCAGCGGGTTTTGTGAACTGGCCGGCGGTGTGGGTCTGCTAATTGCGCGCTTACGGCGGAGTGCTGGATATGGGTTGGTCGCCTTACTGATAGCGGTCTTTCCTGCTAACATCCATATGGCGATTAATCATATCGGGGTAGCCGGCCTAGCCCTACCGGCGTGGTTGCTCTGGCTCCGGCTGCCGTTGCAGATGCTCCTAATCGCCTGGGTTTGGGCTTGCGCCCTGCGCCAACCGTTTGACCGGCGCGCAAAGCTGCCTGATTTGGAAACTTGATCGCTACCAACGCGGCTGGCGTCTGCGCAGTGTGCCGGGCACTTTTATCCTAACCGGCCGGGCGCGACGACGAGGCAATAACGTTTTGGTTTAGCACCGCGCAAGGCACAGGAAAATTATGAGCACCGATAACAGAACCGAAAAACCTTTCACCTTTAAGTTCATCGAAGAAGGCCCGAAAATTCTTCTGGAGTTGACGAACGCGACGGATCAGTCGCTCAAGTCGATTGAAGTGCTGACCGTCTTTCTGAAAGATGAAGAAACGCCCGGCGGCGGCCCTTCACAAGCACACATCAGATTTGAATCGTTGCAACACATCCTGCCAAAAGCGAAAGCCGTCATCGCGCACCGAACATGGATCAATGGGAAGCCGGCCGCCTCTGATCAAGATCAGTTGGCCCGTTTGAAAATTATCGCTGGCGAGGTCAAGCCTTACGTGCTGGATATTTCGTGGCAGGATGCGGAAGGTAAATCACGCTTTCAACGCATCCCGGTCGGGCACTGACGGCCGAGCGGCTATGGGCCGGCTAAGGCAGAAGCACTTTGTTGCCCCTCAACCTAATTGCTCGATGCGGCCTCGCTCAATCGCGCGCATAGCCATGCGGCCGCAGGCGCGAATCAGTTGGCCGAGGTCGGCGAAGCGTGCGTCCTGAGTAAAACCCTGTCGGTAGCGAAAGAAAATTTGCTGCACGATGACGGCGATCTTCAGTAGGCCATAGGCATAATAGAAGACGACCGGGCCGACCTCGCGCCCACTCTGCACGGCATAGCGGTTGACCAGTTCGCGGCGGTTAAAACTGCCCGGCAGGGCCGTCAACCCGAAGCCGAGGCGCTGCCATTCCGGCGGATCGTCGGCATCAACCCAGTAACCGAGCGTTGTGCCGAAGTCCATCAGGGGATCGCCGATGGTGGCCATCTCCCAGTCGAGCACCGCAACCACCCGCGCCGAGCCATCGGGCGCGAATACCACGTTATCGTACTTGTAATCGTTGTGGATAAGCGCGCGCCCGGAGTCGGCCGGCGCATGCTCGGCCAGCCAACGAGCCAACTGTTCGACCTCCGGCACGTCGTCGGTACGTGCGGCGTAATATCGCTTAGTCCAGCCTTCGATCTGGCGCGGGACATAGCCGTCCGCCCGCCCTAGTTCACGCAGTCCTGCCGCCGCGTAATCAACCGCGTGTATCTCGACAAGGGTTTGTATGAACGACTCTGACAGGCGACGCAGCAGTGGCGGCGACAACTCCAAACCCGCCGGGCGGTGGGCCCGCAGAATGAGTCCGTTGACGCGCTCCATCAAATAGAAGGGCGCGCCAAGCACCAATTCATCAGCACAAAACAGCAGCGGGCGCGGCACTTTCGCATAGACCGGCCGCAGGCGCGACAAGATGAAATGCTCGCGCGCCATGTCGTGTGCTGTTTTGATCTTGGCCCCAAACGGCAGCCGCCGCAAAACGAACTCGCGTTCGTCCACGCGCACCAGATAGGTTAGATTAGAAAAGCCGGCCGGGAACTGTTCGATCTCTAATTGCCCTGTGATGTCGGGCAAGTGTAGGCGCAGGTAGGCGAGCAGGCGCGCCGTGTCCAACTCCTCACCGGCGCGCACGGGGCGTGCCTTGTCGCACAACTCTTCAGGTCGGCTCATCGCGTCAGCAACTCTTCAAATAGAAATATCGACACCGTATTTACGCAACACGCTACGCGCGACGACGGCTTTGTGTACCTCGTCCGGGCCATCATAGATGCGAGCCGCGCGCTCGTGCCGGTACCAGTAGGCCAAGACCGTGTCGTCCGTCAGCCCGAGCGCACCGTGGGTCTGGATGGCGCGGTCGAGCACTTGTTGGAGGATACCAGCGACGAAAAATTTGATAAGGGAGATGTCTTCGCGTGCCGCCGCCGGGCCTGCCACGTCGATGCGCTCGGCTGTGTGCATGACGAGCAGTCGCGCGGCGCTGATCTCCGCGCGGCTCTCCGCGATCCACGTCTGCACAGTCTGGCGACTGCCTAAAGGGACACCGGGCGACAATTCTCTCTGGGCCGCGTAAGCGCACATCATATCGAAGGCGCGCTCGCAGATGCCGATCCAGCGCATGCAATGCTGTATCCGACCCGGCCCCAGTCGCTCCTGTGCGATGCGAAAGCCGTCGCCCGCGCCACCTAGCAGGTTATGCTGCGGCACGCGGCAGTTCACATAGCTGACTTCCGCGTGGCTCGCGTAATCGCTGCCCGTGTCGCCCATCACGCTGATATTGCGCACAATCTGAAAGCCTGCCGTGTCAGTCGGGACGATGATCTGACTGGCCCGTTTGTGCGGACTCTGTGCGTCGGCGTCCGTCACCGCCATCACGAGGGCGAACGCCGCGCCTTCGGCCCCGGAGGTAAACCACTTGTGCCCGTTGATGACGTAGTCGTCGCCGTCGGCGATGGCCGTGGTGCTGAGCCACGTCGGGTTCGAGCCGGCATGCTCCGGCTCGGTCATCGAGAAGCAACTGCGCACCTCGCCGCGCACGAGCGGCCACAGGTAAAGCTCGCGCTGTGCGGGCGTCGCGTGCGTCAACAGCACTTCCATGTTGCCCGCGTCGGGCGCTTGGCAGTTGAAGAGATAATGGCCGATGGGCGTGCGGCCAAGTTCCTCGCTCACGCGGGCAAACTCTATGAAACTAAGACCGAGGCCGCCAGACTCGCGCGGCATTTGCGGGGCCCACAAGCCCAGCGACTGCACCTGCCGGCGCTTCTCGTTGAGCGTGGGCACTAAATCGCGGAAGGGGCGACGCAAAAACTCAGGCTCAAAGGGAATGACCTCCGCGCTGATAAACTCGCGGATGCGCGTTAGTAGCGGCTCAAGTTCGTCCTTGGGGCTGTGACTCATAAGTTGAAGATGGGGCGCAATCTGCGTTCACTCAGACCCGTTCAACGAGTAGGCGAACAGGCGATTATCTTTTGAGACGTAGAGCAGGTTCGTTACTTCATCGCTGATGAATCGTTCATCGGGATCACTCAGCCTGATGGCGCGCTCCGTCGCGCCCGTGTTGATGTTGACACCGGCCAACCCGCGCCCGCCCATGCGTTGCAAGTCAGTGTAGAAATACATCCACTGCCCGCGCAACGTGGCGAGCCGGCGTCGCCGTAAGAGAAAGCTTGAGAGCCGTTCGAGTTGCTGTGCGGGATCAAGCCGGTCGAGCAGACGTTCCTGCACGTCAACTGAAGGACGCGGAATCGAAGGGCGGGGAATAGCAGGCCGAGGAATAGTTGGCAGCCCTTGGGCGGACAGTTGCCGCGCCCGCGCGAGGACACCGAACGTGGCGAACCGTTCGCGCGCCTGCTCGCGGGCGTAGTTGGTGGCGAGACTGGTCAGATCGGGCAGCGTCACGTGCGCGGCCAGTCCTGACCAACGGAGCGAGCCGATGGTGCTGAGCAACTGTGCGCCCCGAAAGACGCTCGTCGCCGCACCGCCATAACGAAAGTAGAGCGAAGCGGCCCGTGCCGCGACGGCCGCGGCCGTGCGGAAGAGGCCGCGGCCGGGCGGGGTGTGCCGCGCACGCCAGATGTTGCGCCCATCAGCCATAGTGAACGCGGCCACTTCATTCTTACCACCCACTACAATCTCACCGCGCTCATTCAATAAAACAAAAGCGGCCTGCTCGACACCGTGCGACATCTTGAGCCGCCGCTTGCCCGTCGTCGTATCAAGGAAAATGAGATCGTCATGGTCGGCCACGACGATTGTCGTCGCGTCGGCGAGCGCGAGATTGGTGATGCCTTTGTCCGCGCCCTTGTAGCGCCAGAGCGTTTTGCCGCTCGCCACGTCAAGCGCGCTGACGCCGTAAGGGCCGCGTTCGGCCACTTCGCCGTCGCGCAGGTGCGTGAACTGCCCGCCCGTCCGCGCGTACAGCACAGCGCGCGTGAGGAGCATCTCCGGCGTCAAGCCCAAGTCTTTCGACTCCCACGCGACCTCGCCATCCGTCCGCCCAATCGCCCGCACGCGGCCGCGGCCCGACAAATAGATATAACCTTCATCCGCCACCGGATCAGCCTCGGTAAGCGCCAGCCCTTCCTCGTTAACGCGAAACTTCTCACGCCTACGCTCCTTGCCGGTCAGCGCGTCGAGCGAAGTCAGACCTTCATAAAATAGATAAAGCCGGCCATCGAGAAAAACCGGCGGGCGATAATTATCGAGTGTGTACGAGACATCACCGGCCTGCGCCTCACTGCCGAGCGCGGGCATCATCTCGATCTCGCTCTCAAGCTCACGCCGCCAAAGCTCACGACCGACAGCTAAGTCGAACGCATGCACCGTGGGCTTGCGCTTGAACCCTGTCCGCGCTGGCCCGTGCGCGTCGCGCGTCAAGACAACTGCAAGTAGGTTCGTGCGCGGCTCGAAGGCTGTCTGCATGACCGCGCCGCGCACCTTGTCGCTGCGCCAGAGCGCGTCGCCGGTCAACAAATCGGCAGCTTCAAACCGTGTTTTATCGCCGCGCGCGAGCGTCAACAACACAATGTCAGTGCCCGGCACGGGCGCGACTTCCGTCTCGTCAAGCCGCGCCTCCTTGCGCCGCCACAACACGTCACCGGTCGCGGCATCCACCCCGTAGAGCGACTTCTCCGTGCCGACGACCAGCACGCCCACTTCCGTCGTCTGATAAAAACGGACGCGCCCATCCAACTTCGCCGCCCAACGCTGCTCAGCGCCCGCACCCCATGCGCCGCAGCAGAACAGGCAGATAAACGAGGCCGCCAGCAAGCACCGCGCCAACACCCAGCGGCGCGACCTGCGACCCGCATTGATAAAAGCATTCGGCATAAGCACGATCCTATCACAACAAAAAGTTCGAGGGCAGAGACGGCTGGCCGGCAGCTCAGTTCCTTGGATGCAACAGCGTGGCGCGAGAGCCAGGAGATGGTTGCCAGCACAAGCCGCGCGAACCGGCCGCGACAAACGACGGCCGGCTAGTGTAGATTTGCGCGGTGCGCAACCGGCCAACACTTGATTTGCTCGCCCTCGCCCACCAGGCCATGAACGAGGCCGGGCTAACGCTTGAGCCACCGCCTGACGTAGCGCAAGAATTAGCTAACATCGCGGCCGCGCCGCCTGTGTTCCCCACCTCTAGTGCAATCAGAGACATGCGCGCGCTGGCGTGGTCGTCAATTGATAACAGCGAGTCGCGGGATTTGGATCAGGTCGAATATGCGGAACAACTCGCCGACGATGACATACGCATACTGATCGGCATCGCGGACGTGGACGCGTTCGTGCCGCAAGGCTCGGCTATTGATCGCTTCGCCTACGAAAACACGGTCACGGTCTATACGCCCGGCGGCAGCTTTCCGATGCTACCTACACAGCTTTCGACCGGGCTGACTTCATTGCTCGCAGATGAAGACCGGCTCGCCATCGTGATTGAATTACTGGTTGCACCGGACGGCACAGCAAAGGCGGCTGGCGTTTACCGGGCCGTCGTCCGTAACCACGTAAAACTAATCTATGATTCGGTCGGGGCCTGGTTAGAAAATCGTGCGCCCATGCCGGCCGCAATCGCGCGCGTGGCCGGGCTGGAGGCGCAGATCATGTTGCAGGCGGCAGCCACAGTGCGGCTGCGCAAAATGCGCCGGCAGCAGGGCGCGTTGGAGTTCGCGACCGTCGAGTCCGTGCCGACTGTTATTGACGGGCAAGTGACAGGGCTTGAGATCAAACAAAGCAGCCGCGCGCAGGACATCATCGAGTGCTTCATGGTGGCCGCGAACACGGCGATGGCGGACTTCTTAGAAACCAGGGGCCTGCCGTCTCTGCGCCGGGTGGTTAAGCGGCCGGCTCGTTGGCCGCGCATCGTGGAAATCGCGGCGAGCTACGGCGCACACTTGCCGGCCGCGCCAGACGCACACGCGCTGGCCGAATTTTTGGCGCAACGGAAACAGGCCGAGCCGGCGCACTATCCTGAGCTGTCGCTGGCGGTGGTAAAACTGATCGGGGCCGGCGAGTATCTGGTGGAAGCACCGGGCTTAGAGCAGGAAGGCCACTTCGGTCTCGCCGTCAACGACTACACGCATGCGACGGCCCCGAACCGGCGTTATCCCGATCTCGTCACCCAACGTTGTCTCAAAGCGGCCATCACAAATGCGCCGCCGCCATACTCGGTCGCAGAGTTAACCCAAATCGCGCAGCACTGTAACGAGCGTGAATCAGCCGCGCGCAAGGTTGAGCGGCGCGTGCGTAAATCTGCTATCGCGCTCCTACTGAGCGCGCGTGTGGGCGAAGTGTTCGCGGCGGTCGTCACCGGCGTGAAGGAACAAGGCACGTTCGCGCGCTTGCTTGATCCGCCCGCCGACGGCCGCCTCGTGGCAAATGAGCGCGGGCTTGATGTCGGCCAGCAGATCAAGGTGCGCCTGTTGGCGACCGACCCGGCGCGCGGCTTTATTGATTTCGCCCACGTCAGCGAAGTCTAACCATTGATTGTCTGCTTGCCCGGATGTTTGCGTGGCCGGTAGTGATAAGCAAGACCTCATGTGTTCCTTGCCTAAACTGCAATTCAAAGGCGCACGTCGTAAGCGTCGTATGCAAAGATCAAACGTAGCGAGCGTTGAATCACAACCTCGGGCACACGCGCGAGGAGCAAGTTTCTTAACTGCACTGCTGACCGGTTAGCCAGTTGACCCATGCGGCCATAGCGGCGTGAATAAGTGGTGATGGCCGCCGTGCGTGCCTGGCGCAGACGTTCGTAACTGCGTAGGGCCGCTTGCGCGGGTGCGCCGTAATGCTGCAAGCATCTGGCCAGAAGGGCGGCGTCTTCAATCGCCATACAGCCGCCCTGACCAAGATTGGGCGTGGTTGGATGAACCGCGTCACCCAGCAGGGTCATTGCACCTGTGCCCCACTGTTTGGTCGGCGGGCGATCAAATGCGGGCGTGCGCAAGATGCTCGTTGTTGGCGTTGCCGCAATCAGATCGAGGATGGGGTCGGGCCAACCGGCAAACAGCGTCAACAAGCGACGCTGCCGGCCGGGTGCTGTTTCATCGTGACCGGCTGGCTCATTCGCGGTGGCCCACCAGCCAATCCGCCCACGCCCGACCGGCCCGATGCCAAAACGCTGACCGCGCCCAAACGTTTCAATGGCAGTTGCCGGCGGCAGGGCCGCGGATGTGTAGCTCGTGACGCCGCGCCAGACCGTGTAGCCGCGATAGATAGGCGGCCCGTCATTGAGCAACTGTGTGCGCAGGTGTGAATGCAGACCGTCAGCGGCGATCAAGAGATCGTACGTGTGGGTCGTGCCGTCGGTGAAGCGCACGTGGATGCTATCGCCTTGCTGTTCGTGATGGTCGCAGGTGTGGCCTAGATGGATTGAATCGGCGGGCAGCGCGTGCAACAGCGCGCTCTGTAAATCGGCGCGATGGAGGGCGATGGCGGGCACGTCCGTGTCGGGGAAATCCGCGTGATTGAGTTGGCGGCCGTCTGATGCAAGCCAGCGCACATGTTTGATGACACCTGCTTGCTTGATAACCTGCGCGCCTATGCCGAGCCGCAGCAGCACGCGCAGCGCGTTGGGCCACACGGCGATGGCTGCTCCGACTTCAAGCAGCGCGGGGGCTTGCTCGAATACCTCCGGCGCGAAGCCTGCTTGACGCAACGCCAGCGCGGCACACAATCCGCCGATGCCGCCACCGACGATGACGATTCTCATTTGGGCGGGTTGTTAATCGGCGCTTGTGCTTGTCCGTTCGTCCGTTGCAACTCGGCCAGCGTGAGTTTCAACGCGGCGAGTTTCTGCCCGGCTTCGGCGAGTTTGCCGTCAGCGGTCAAACGCAGGTAGTCGTTGAACTCCTGATTGGCGCGGGCAATAAGTTGTTGCACGTTGCTCTGACCGGCGGCGGGCGTCGGTGTGGCTGTTGCTTTCTCGCCTTGTTGCCCGTCCGACAGCTTATTTGCCGGCTGCGGCTGTGCATTGGCGGTGTCGCCGAAGAGCGCGTTGAGGGCGGTGGCGAAGTTTGGCCCGTAGGCGAGTTTCTCGTGCGTGGCGACGACGACGAGACGCAACTCCGGCATAGGACTGCGTTCGGCTTGCAGGTAGATCGGCTGCACGTAGAGCAGGCCGCGACCGACGGGCAATGCCATCAGGTTGCCGCGTTGGATGCGCGAGCCTTGCTGATTCCAGAGCGTGAACTGACCGGACAGTTGCGGGTCTTGATCGATGCGCGCTTCGATCTGAACGGGGCCGTCGATCAAACGCGACTTGGGCAGGTTGTATGAAACGAGCGTGCCATATTTGTCGCCGTCGCTGCGCCCCGCCAGCCACGCGATCATGTTGTTGCGGTTCGTCGGCGTGAACAGGACGACGCGGATAAACTCCGTGCCGGCGTGCAGATTGGGCAACTCCATCAAAGCAAAATAGGGCCGCAACGGTTGCGGTTGCGTGTTCTTATCCTGTCCCGCGAGGCTCAGGCTGGCCACGCTCCACACGTCTTCGCGTTGGAAGAAAATTTTGGGATTGGTTGTGTGATACAGGCCGAAGATCGCGGCCTGCGTCTGGATGAGCGAGTCGGGATAACGGACGTGTGCGCGCAAGTCCGCCGGCATTGATGAAGCGGGCCGAAAGAGCGTCGGAAACATGTTGCGGTAAGCGTTGAGCAGCGGGTCTTGCTCGTCGAAGACGTAAAACGACACGTCGCCGTTGTAGGCATCAATCGTGACCTTGACGCTGTTGCGCAAATAGTTGACCGCCAGGTTGTCTTCGTCGCTGTGGCGCGCGTAAGGGTAACGGTCGGTGCTGGTGTAAGCGTCGATCATCCAGAACAGACGGCCTTGCCCGTCCACGATGATGAAGGGATCGTTGTCGTAGGTGAGGAACGGCGCGAGCACCTGTGTACGCTCCAGTATGTTGCGCCGCATCAGCACGCGACTATCCGCCGATACGTCATCGGAGAAGGGCAACTTAGAAAGATCATCGAGCGCCCACGCGACGGCGAGCCGCCGCAAGCCGGAGCCGACGGGGATGCCGCCCGTGCCTTCGTAGGTCGTATAAGTGTCAGCATCACCTTGCGGGAAATCGAACTCCTTTTGCTTCGTGCGGACATAGACATCCGTGTTGGACTTCGAGCCGAAATAAATCTGCGGGCGCGTCAATTTGATGTCGGGCGCGCTCGATTCGACGGGCATGTTCGAGAGGATGAACTCGGGCCGACCTTCGGAAGTGAAGCCGCTGGCCGTGTTCATCGTGACGCCGTAGCCATGCGTGTAGATTAGTCGCTCATTGACCCAGTTGCGCGAAGATTCGGGCAGCGCGTTCACGTCCAACTCGCGCGCCGCGATCATGACCTGCCGTTGGCGTTCGCCGATGCGATAGCGATCAACGTCCACTTCGGCGAAGTTATAATAATTGCGTATCTCTTGAATTTGCGTCAGCGTTGATTGCAACGCCTGCCGATCCCAGAGCCGTATGTTGTCGAGCGTGGCGCGATTATTCGCCACGTCGAACGCAGCGGGCGCGGCGTCGGCCTCGAAGTCTTGCGTTGTCACCTGGTCGAGTTGGAACGCCTGTCGTGTCCACGCGATGTTTTGTTCGATGTAGGGCGTCTCGCGGGCCAACTCGTTGGGCTTGACGATAAAGCTTTGCACGTAAACCGGCACGAACAAAACAGCGACGAGATAGACCGCGACAGGTAACACGATAGCAAGCACCAACAAACGCAGCCCGCGTTGGGTTACAGCGTTGACGAGCGCGAGCAGCATGGCGACGAGCAGCGTGATGGCGACGACGAGCAAGCCGGGCAGCGTGAAGTGCGCTTCCGTGTAGGTTGCGCCGGTGAACGTTTGATGCTCGCTCCATAGATACGGATAGCGGGCGAGAAACACGTCCCACGCGAGCGTCAGCAGCAAGAGCGCGAGGGCGCATGAGATGGCCGCGTAGCGTGTGCGCTGCGTGGTGTCAACGAATGTCTGCGTTGCCTGTTCGGCCATCGTGGCCAGCGCATAGACGGCCGTGGCGATGAGGATGATGAAGGCGAGCGTGGTCAGCCAGCCACTCAGCAGATCATAGACGGGCAGCGTGAATAGATAAAAGCCGAGCGGCTGATGGAAAATCGGATCGCTACTGTTCGTCGCCGGTTGGTGCAGCAACAGCGCGAAGGTCTGCCACTCGCTGCTCATGGCGAAGCCGTAGCCAACCGCGAAGCCGAGCGAGACGAGCCACGAGAGCGGCCGCAGAATGCGCGCGGGCGCGATCTCGACCGGTTGATTGTTGATGACCAGACTGCGTCGGGCTTGGATTAATGAGGCAAACGTCCGGGCCAGCACAAAGAAGGCCGCGCGCAGGATGACGAACGTCGCGAGCGCGAAGACGACGAACAGCAAGATTTTGTAACGGAACGAAAACCAAAATACCGGCGCGTAGCCGACCGAGCCGAACCAGAGCGTGTCAATGTAGAGCGAGAGCAGGCGCGGCAGCGTGAACAGCAACAACAAGACTGCGCCCAACAGCACTAACAAGCGCACCCGGCGCGGGCGGCGCGGGCCTAAATCAATCAAAACTTCGTGCGGTTCATCGTCTTTACGTATGCTCATGGGTTAGAGCATACGCCGAACCAGCCTGCCGGCCCAATCTCGCGCGGTCAGTGCGGCGCTGATTATGGGGTTGGTTTGATCGTGCAAGCGGCGCTGTTACTCAGCACGCCGTTAACCGTAACGCGCACGCTTACATCACCGCCGCCGAGTTCGTCCGGCAAGCGCACTATTAATTGGGCCACGCCCGCGAGGTTCGCCACCGGGTTGCTGCTCTCCGGCGTGAGCACCAAGACGCGCCCCTGCCCGGCTGTGAGTTGCACGGTCACGGGCAAGCCGTTCGCGAGCGCCACCGGATCGATGTTGCCGACGAAGAAGAGGGCGCGCGTGTGGCGGTCAGAACTGAAGTTGTAGGCGGTCAGCACCGGCAACGGATCGCGCATGAGCGTGACGGAGTCGAGCGCGACGGCGCGGGCCGTGCCCACTTCAGTGATGAGCACCGGCCCGACCGCAAGCGGCGGCGGGATGGGCTGCCAGGCGGGGTTGACGGCTGACAGCGCGAGGTCTGTTAGCCGGGTCTGGTTGCTGCCGTCCGTGCTCATCGAGTAAATCGCATAGCGCGTGGTGCCCGTGCCGATACTGTCGCGGTTGGTCGAGAAGGCGATGCGCACGCCATCGGGCGACCAGGTCGGATGGGCGTCACTAAAAAAGTTATTCGTGATGCGCGTCTGGTTTGAGCCGTCCGCGTTGCTGGTGAAGATTTCGGACGGGCCGAATTGAAAGTCGTTTTGATAGACAAGCCGCGTCCCGTCGGGCGACCATGCCGGGGCGGAATCGCTGCCGCCGCCGGTACTGACTTGCGTGGGCGTACTGCCGTCGGCGCGCATGGTATAGATGTGGACGTGGAAAAAGTCGTCGCCGCTCGCATAGGCGATGCGCCGGCCATCGGGCGACCAGGCGAGATCGCGGTAGATCGCGTTCGTATTAGTCAGCCGGCGCGCGTTTGTGCCGTCCGGGTTGATGAGGAACACGTCGTAATTTTGCGTGGCGTTGCCGATGTAGGCGATCTGTGTGCCATCCGGCGACCACGTGGGCGTCTGCGTAATGGCAAAGCCGGTATTGTGCGTGACGGCGCGCATGTTTGTGCCGTCGGCGGCAACGACGTAGAGATTGCTGCCCCGGTCGGCTGAAACGACAAGCTGCGCGCCGTCGGGCGACCAGGCGAAAGCCGCGATGCCGGTCAGTCGTCCTTGCGTGATGTTGGTGAGGCCGGAGCCATCACTGCTGACCAGATAAATATCGCCGCCGTTCGTGCCGGAGCTGATGAAAGCAATATTAGCGGCCGTCTGTACTTGGGCAACCGCGCTTGTGCTTCCTTGTTGTTGCCATCCGACGGTGCGGGCACCGGCAGGGGCTAAAAGTAGCAAGAGGCCGGACAAGAGCAAGAGGCACTTTGCAAAAAATGAAAATCGGTAGTTCATTAATATTTTGCGTGATTTCAGAAATGAGGCTTGCTTTCGCCGCCTCGATTGTTCTTAGCTTAGATTTTCTGCGTTAATGAACGTAGGGCAAAAGCCCTGCAACTTAACGCCGCATTTTGATGCGCGATCAGTTGCTCCGGTTGATTACGCATGCCGAAAATTGGCAAGCTTTCACACGGATCGGATGAAATTTAGCTGACCGGGGGCGGTTGATAATCTTTCCGACCGGTACACTCTGGCGCGTTCTGCCGCGTGCGGGTAGAATTCGCCGGACAATTCCAACAGTAGGAGAGCACAATGCACGGAAAGATGAGCGGAGCCTTAGCCGCCCTGTTAATGTCCCTGTTATTCGGCAACAGCATAACGGCGCTAGCACAAAACGCGAACGCAGGTCTGGGCAGGGCGGGCAATCAGCCGCAGTCAGCGGCCACTGCACCGACAAACGAACAGCCGGAGTTCATGTTCGTCATACACGGCGGCGCGGGCGCGATAGAGCGGAGCAAGATGACGCCGGCGTTGGAGCAAGAGTATCGCGCAAAATTGACGGAAGCGTTGGAAGCCGGCTATCGCGTGCTCAAGGCAAACGGGAGCGGGTTGGACGCCATTGAGGCCGCGCTCCGTATTATGGAAGACTCGCCGCTGTTTAACGCCGGCAAAGGCGCGGTGTTCACGAGCGCGGGCACGAACGAGCTTGACTCGTCAATCATGGACGGGCGGACATTGAGCGCTGGCGCGGTCGCTGGTTTGAAGCACATAAAGAATCCCATCAGCCTCGCGCGGATGGTGATGGCGCAGTCGCCGCACGTGATGATGGTCGGCGAAGGCGCGGAGACCTTCGCGCGCCAGCAAGGGGTGGCGATGACGCCGCAAAGTTATTTCTACACGGAGCGCCGTTGGAAAGATTTACAGCGCGTGAAAGCGGAAGAGGAACAGCAGCGCAAGCTGCCGAAGAAATCAGGCCGCGGGGCGCGCGACATGTCCGACTACGTAGATAAACATGGCACGGTCGGAGCCGTTGCGCTTGACCGGGCTGGAAACCTCGCGGCCGGCACGTCCACCGGCGGCACGACGAACAAACGATTCGGCCGCGTCGGCGATTCGCCGATCATCGGGGCCGGGACTTATGCGAACAATGAGAGTTGCGCCGTCTCGGCCACCGGCGACGGCGAGTATTTCATTCGCGCGGCCGTGGCGCACGACATCTCCGCGCTCGTCGGTTATAAAGGGCTGTCCGTGCAAGCGGCCGCCGACGCCGTGCTGGCCAAAGTTAAACAACTGGGCGGCACGGGCGGCGTCATCGTGCTTGATCGCAACGGCAACTTTGCCACGCCCTTCAACACCGCCGGCATGTATCGCGGCCACATCGGGCCGGACGGCAGAGCCATCGTTGAGATTTACCAAGAGTAACGGGGCGCAGGTTTGGTTGCTACTTTTGGCCCGCGCCTTCATGCCATGTTCCGTCAATCTGCATTTGCTTGAGAGGCAAATATGAAAAAGTTCGCATTGTCTTTGGGCACCTTATTAGTTATCGCGCTCGTGGGCGCTGCGGTGTGGGCGCAAACTGCGGCGGGCCGGCGCGGCATCACAGCCGAGGATTATTTCGCGTTCGAGTTTCTCGGCGACCCGCACATCTCGCCGGACGGAAACTTAGTCGCTTATGTGGTAACGACCATTGATCAGAAACAGAACCGGCGACAGTCAAACATCTGGTTGGTCGCGGCGAACGGTAGCCAACCGCCGCGCCAACTGACAGCCAGTCCGCAATCTTCCTCGTCGCCGCGTTGGAGTCCCGACGGGCAATATCTCGCATTCCTCTCGGCGCGTCCGGCCGGGACGGAGAACGCTTCCACTACAGTCGCGATCCGGCAGCCAACGTCCGGCCCAGCGCCCACAGCCAGCCCGGCGGCAACGCCCGCCCCCGCGAGTACGCCGACCGCACCCGGTTCGCCCGGTATCACGAGCGCACAAAGCACAGCGAGCGCCGAGACACCACGTACGCAAGTTTATCTGTTGCCGATGAATGGCGGCGAAGCCCGGCGTGTGACCGATTTGAAGAACGGGGTCAGCAGTTTTCAATGGTCGCCCGACGGGACGCGCCTCGCCGTCCTCAGCCGCAAGGGGCCGAGCGACGAGCATCCGGCGCGTAGCGACGTGCGCCATTATTTTCATCAATCGTACAAGTTCAACGACACCGGTTGGTTTGACGACAAGCGCACACACATCTGGATCGTCGAAGTGAACGGTGGCGCGGCTAGACAACTCACCTCCGGCGAAGATTGGAACGACAGCGATCCGCAATGGTCGCCGGACGGCAGGCTGATCGCGTTCGTCTCGGATCGTACGGGCAAGGCCTTCGACGAGAGTCGGAACACAGATGTTTGGGTCATCAGCGCGGAGGGCGGCGCGTTGACGAAAATTTCCGATCATGCGGAAGAAGACGGCAGCCCGCGCTGGTCGCCCGACGGCAAAACGATTGCCTTCATCGGGCAATTAACAGAACGCGACCACGCGAAAATCTGGCTCGCGCCAAGCAGCGGCGGCGCACCGTCCGTGCTGGCGGCGACAGACCTCGATCTGCTGCCCTCGAATCTCAAATGGGCGGAAGCGGGCCGCGCGCTTCTGTTCGAGACCGGCGTCAAAGGCGAGTATCAACTTTTTCGCGTTGATGTGGCGACGAAGAAAGTCGGCCAGGTAACTTCAGGCGCGCGGGCCGTGCGCAACGTTGACCTCAACGCGCAGACCGGGCGCATGGTCTATACCGTCAATGATTTTAAGCATCTGGATGATCTGTATGCGGCCGATCTCTCTGGCCGGAACGAGCAACAGCTAACCCATGCCAACGCCAAACTCTGGCCGCAGCTTGCGCTACAGGATGTTGAGCGATTCACTTATAAGGGTGCGGACGGTTGGGACGTTGATGGGTTTTTGGTTAAGCCGTTGGGCTGGCAGGCGGACAAAAAGTATCCGCTGATTTTAAGTGTGCATGGCGGGCCGGCCGGGCAGTACGGCGTCGATTGGTATCAGGAGTTTCAAGTCTATGCGGCACATGGATGGGCCGTCTTTTATGCCAACCCGCGCGGCTCGACCGGCTACGGGCAGAAGTTTGAGCGCGGCATCGAAGGCGAATGGGGGCGCAACGATTACACCGACGTGCTGAACGGCGTGGACGCCGCGCTCAATAAGTATCCGTGGCTTGACCGCGACCGGCTTGGCGTCACCGGCGGCTCATACGGCGGCTACATGACGAACTGGATCGTGGGCCACACGAACATGTTCAAAGCCGCCGTCACCTTACGCAGCGTCGTCAACTTCATCAGCGATGAAGGTACGCGCGACGGCGCTTACGGACATAAGGCAGATTTTGGCGGCGACCTGTTCGAGAAGTTCGATCTCTACTGGGAACGCTCGCCGTTGAAGTTCGCGCGAAATGTGCGGACGCCGACTCTGATTCTGCATTCGGATAACGATTATCGCGTGCCGCTCGAACAGGGTGAGCAGTGGTTTCGCGCGTTGCAGCACTACGGCGTGCCGTCCGAGTTCGTCATCTTCCCACGGGAGAATCACAACCTGACGCGCACGGGCGAGCCGAAGCATCTAGTCGAGAGTATGAACTGGCAAATCTACTGGTTTGACCGCTACCTCAACAGCAACGCGGCGGCCGTGCCACCGGATCGCTAGGCGATTCTATCGGCAAGCATCAAAAGCGGCCGGAAGCGGCCGATTCGGTGACGAAGACGAAGTCGCCCCGACCGGCGAGTTGCTTAGCGTCGGTCGCGCCGTCGGGCTGCGCGGGCAGGATCGCTAACACGAGCACGCGCGTCTGCGGGCGTAGGGCGCGCAGTTGTTCGGGCGTGCCGAGTCGACCTTCACTATGGAAGCCGCCGTTGACGTGCAAGACGAGCGGATGCTTTTGTCGCTTTAATTCCTCCGCAATCGAATAGGCCATCGTCGCGTCGCGCAAGGCTTGTGCGTCGAGCAGGAACGGGTTGCCGTGCGGGCCCATGCCGCCGCCGGACATGACCGCGTTGAATTTTGCGGCGTAAGCGGGCGAGGCCGCGCCGTAAGGAAATGGTGCGAGCCACGAGAGCGCCAGCGGCGGGAGCGGCTTGAGCGCATCGCGCCCTAAGCGGCCGACGCGGTTGACATAACGCTCCGGCGCGTTCGCCGCGACGACCGGCACGGCGTGGGTGCGCGCGAACTCAACGAGCGGGCGATAATCGGTCTGATAGTTATTCCACGGCCGACTGGCGGCGAGGAAGTGGCGTTCTTGGATCAGGCCCGCGAGGTATTCATCCAACACCGACTGCACGTCGCGCTCGAACATCTCCAACGATAGCACCAGCGCCCGCGCATTGGATTTATCCGGTTCAATGGCCAGCCGGTCGTGCGCGCGTTGCAGTAGTTGTAGTTCAAGTTGATGCGCCGTCGGGTCGTTGTGTATCTCGCCGATGAAGATCGCATCGTGCTGCATCATCGCGGCAACAACTTGATCGAGCGTCGCGGGCTGTCCGCTCGCGTCGTAGATTTTATAATTGCCGCCGCCTGTTGCTGTGTCCTGCGGCGCAGTTTGCGGTACAGCGCAAAGCGGCAAGGAGACCAGTGCGAGCGCGACGATGATAAGCCGGAATATGTGTTTCATGTTTACACCTGCTAAGAAAAATTTGAGCAAGCCGATTGTAACTGATTTTGAAAGCGCGTTTAATGAGCGACGATGGAAACGCTGCCGATTGATCCATTGCTGCCGGAGATCGTCCGGTCGCTTCGGGCCACGCCAAATCTCGTGATCGAAGCGCCGCCTGGTGCGGGCAAGACGACGCGCGTGCCGGCGGCCTTGCTCGCAGCGGGCGGGGCGGATGAGGTGTGGGTACTTGAGCCGCGCCGGTTGGCGGCGCGGTTGGCGGCCCGGCGCGTGGCCGCGGAATTGGGCGAGCGGGTCGGTGCGACGGTCGGGTATCAAGTGCGTTTTGAAGACGTATCGAGCAAGCGCACACGCTTGCGCTTTCTCACCGAAGGCGTGTTCACAAGGCGGTTGCTGGCCGAGCCATCGTTGCGCAATGTTGGCGCGATTGTGCTGGACGAATTTCACGAGCGACATTTGCAATCTGATCTAGCAATCGCGTTGCTGCGCCGTTTGCAGCAGACAACGCGCCCGGACTTGTGCCTCGTCGTCATGTCCGCCACGCTCGAAACTGCGCCGGTCGCAGCGTTTCTCGCAAACTGCCCGACGCTGCGGTCGGAAGGTCGGCGCTTCGAGGTAGCGGTTGAATATCTGCCGCGCCCTGATGCCAGACCGTTAGCGGAGCAGGTGGCGACAGCGGCGCGCAGGCTTGTGACCGAAGGCTTGGCGGGCGATGTGCTTGTCTTCTTACCGGGCGCGGCCGAGATTCGCCGGGCGCAGGCGGCGTGCGCGGAGTTGGCCGCACAAGCTGATCTGTTGGTGCTGCCGTTGCATGGCGAGTTGCCAGCGGCCGAACAGGATCGGGCTGTGCGCGCGGCTGACAAACGCAAGCTTATCCTTTCAACCAACGTGGCGGAAAGCTCGGTCACGATTGCCGGTGTGGGCGCGGTGATCGACTCGGGCCTCGCGCGCATTGCCGGCCACTCGCCGTGGTCTGGCTTGCCGACGCTGGAAGTGACGCGCGTCAGTCAGGCGGCCGCGATTCAACGCGCCGGCCGCGCGGGCCGGACGCAACCCGGTCGTTGCCTACGGCTCTACACTGCGCAGGATTTTGCCGCGCGCCCGGTCTACGATGCGCCCGAAGTCGAGCGGCTTGATCTCGCCGCCGCCGCGCTCGAATTGCACGCGCTGGGCATCGACGATCTTTCCGCTTTCACCTGGTTTGCCCCGCCGCCCGCGCCCGCGCTCGCCGCCGCCGACGTGCTGTTGCAACGACTCGGTGCGCTCGCCGCTGACGGGCAGGTCTCCGAACTTGGCAGACGAATGTTGCGCCTGCCGCTCCACCCACGCCTTGCGCGCGTTGTGCTTGAAGCGGAGGTGCGGGGCATCGGTTCAGTCGGCTGTCTCATCGCGGCCTTAGTCGGTGAACGTGACATACGGGCTGCGCAAATCTTCACTGAACGTTTGCACGACAGACGGGGTACAAGCGCACACAGTACGTCTGACTTGCTCGCACTCTTTGATTTATTCAACGAAGCGGCGCGCGCAGGCTTCGCGCCCGCGCGTTTATCTGCGCTCGGGCTTGAGCCGGGCGCGGTCGGTGCCGTTGCGCGCAGTCGGCGGCAGTTGCAAGCTATCCTCCGAGGCGCGGGGACGAGCGCGCAGGGCGCAAGCATGCTAAATCGTTATGGGGCAAACGGCGCAACGCTCTCGGCTGCGGCGGAGACAGCGCTGCTCATCTCGATCCTCACGGGCTATCCTGATCGGGTGGCGCGGCGGCGCAACACAGCGGCGCGGGTGCAGGATGCGAGCGCGGAGCTGTTGCTCGCTGGCGGTGGCGGAGCGCAACTCGCGGCAGAGAGTGTCGTTCAGCAGTCTGTTTTTCTCGTCGCGGTCGAAGCTGGTGAGCGCAGTGATAGGGGCCGACAGGGAGGGCGTGGCGGCGGGCGCACACTTGTCCGGTTGGCGAGCGCGATTGAGCCGGAGTGGTTACTTGATCTGTTTCCAGAGCGCATGAGCGAGACGACAGAGTTGGTGTGGAACGCACAGGCCGAGCGCGTCGAAGGTGTGAGCCGCCTGCTCTACGATCAGCTTGTGCTGACTGAGCACAGCCTGAACGAGACGCGCGACGGAGAGGTCGCGGAAGTTTTAGCTGCGGCTGCGTTGGCCGCAGGTTGGCAGTTGTTCGCTGAGCCGGAAGTGATCGCGCGTTATCTGGCGCGCGTCGAGTTCATGGCGCGAACATTTCCCGAAGCACATTTTCCACTGCTGGGTGACGAGGATGTGCGCGCGTGTCTGGCGCGGCTCTGTGTGGGCCGCCATAGTTTCGCCGGGTTGCGTGCGGCTGCCCGTGCGGGCGAGTTGCTGGCGGAGCTGCGGCAACGGCTCAACCAGGAACAGACGCGCTTGTTGACCGCGATGGCTCCCGAACGTGTCCTACTCGCGAGCGGGCGGCAAGTGCGCGTGAATTATGAGCGCGGGCAGTCGCCGTGGATCGCCTCCCGGTTGCAAGATTTTTTTCATCTACGTGAAGGGCCGCGCGTGGCGGGCGGGCGTGTGCCATTGGTGCTGCACCTGCTTGCACCGAACGGCCGGCCCGTACAGTTGACCACTGATCTCGCAGGCTTTTGGACGCGCCATTATCCGCAGGTGCGCCGGGAACTCGGTCGCCGCTATCCACGCCATGCGTGGCCGGAAAATCCGCTCGGCTAATAAGCGACGGTTTCAACATAACTTTGTTGGATTTCCCCGGTGCGCGCGGCTTGTTGTCGTGAGTCGCTTCGTACTAAGCTGCGGCCGCAGCAAAAATCTTACCAATAGGAGAACGAATATGTCAGAAGAAGCACGTTCTGAAATGGAAGCGACGGAGAAATCGGGCCTGTTACTGTCAGTCGATCCGTTGACGCAGGGCAAGCAGCTTGAGGCGACGGATGGCGCGGACGCGGACGGGACAGACGGGTCGGGTTTGCTCGGCGACAGCGACAAATCGGACACGAGCGATGCGGACGCAAGCGACGCTGAAGGCTCAGAGGCCGACGGGACGGACGCGCTGGTCGATGCGGATGGCACGGACGCGGGCAAGGATGCGGACGGCACAGACTCGGCGGCCGTCCATGCCGACACACAGGACGCGAGCTAACTGCTCGGCAACGCATGGCGGACGTTGGGTTTGAGCAACTCGCACAGATGCTGTGGCCCGGCCACGTGGAGGAGTTTCTCGCCACCACGTGGGGCCGCACGCATCTGCACATCGCGGGCGAGGCGGGGAAGTTCGCGCACCTATTGCCGTGGACGGGCTTGAATACCATCTTGCGGCAGCATCGGCTCGACTTCCCGCGCCTGCGGCTCGCGCGCGCCGGCCGCAGTCTGCCTGCGACTAAATACCTGCGCTACGTGCGCAACGCACGTAATCAAAGCAACATTCCCCGGCTGCTGCCCGCCGCCTTGACTGACGAGTTGCGCGCGGGCGCAACGCTCGTGCTCGATGCGGTAGATGAGTTGTCCGAACCGCTTGCGGAGTTGGCGACAAATCTGGCCCGGCTCTTTCATGAGCACGTGCAGATCAATGCATATGCCGGTTGGCGCACGGCGCGGGGCTTCGATCTGCACTGGGACGACCACGACGTTTTCATCCTCCAGATCGCGGGCCGCAAAGACTGGCGCGTCTATGGCATGACGCGCCCCTATCCGCTCGTCACTGACATCGAACCGGCCGCGAAGCCCCAGCACGAACCGCTCTGGGCCGCGACGCTTAACGCTGGCGACCTGCTTTATATTCCACGGGGTTGGTGGCACGTCGCGCTGCCGCTCGCCGAACCGACGCTGCATCTGACCGTCGGCGTACACAACCGCACCGGCCTCGATCTCCTGCGCTGGCTCGGCGAACGCATGCGCGCAAGTGAACTCGCGCGCCAGGACTTACCGCGTTTCGCGCAGCCGGCCGAACAGACAGCGCATCTCGCCCGACTCCGCGCGGAACTGTTCGCCGCGTGGGACGCCATAACGCTCAACGACTTTTTCAATCAGCAAGATGCACAGGCGCAGCCGCGCCCGCAACTCGATCTACCGTGGAGCGCGCTGGTTGACGCGCCCGCGCTCGCCGACGATGCGCGCGTCCGTTTGACCGCGCCGCGCCCGATTGATTTTCAGGTTGATGCGACGGGCATCGTCGCATTCAACTGCAACAATAAACGCTGGCGCTTCGCCGCCGCGGCGCTGCTCGTGCTGCGCCCGCTCGCCAACGGCCATGCTTGCACCGTGCGCGCATTGTGCGCAGCGGCCGGCAACAAGCTTGCGCCGCACACCGTCCGGCTGTTTTTAACTGAACTAATCGGGGCGGGACTGCTCGCACGAATCGCGGATTAATCATATTTGCATGAGTAAGTCCTTCTTCTATTGTTCCGAGTTATCGCGCCAGCGGGGCGAACCGCCATATGGCACTGCGTCGGCGGGCGACGTGTGGTTGCTGCTTGAATATCCTTATTGGTGGGGCACGCAGGCATTCGCCGACAGCGCGTTGCCCGCTGACGTTAAGGCCCACTTAACACATGCCCTCGAAACTATTCCCCGCTCACGCTTGCTATTAATCAAACAAGATCGGCCGCGCCGGCCACAGTTGAAATTCTTCGTTGTGCGCGCGGCCGAGGATAAACCTTTTAGCGCGGAGTTCACGCTCGACGATTACACGCAACTCTTACAACTCGACATCGCCGGCGCGGCCACAGGCCGGGCGCACAAAACCGCGATTGATCCCGCGCGCCAACTCTTTCTAATCTGCACACATGGCCGGCGCGACAAGTGCTGCGCCAAGTTTGGCTATCCGCTCTACAAATCGCTCAGGGCCGCCGGGGCAGGCGCGAACGTCTGGCAGTCAACCCATGTCGGCGGCGACCGCTTCGCCGCCAACCTCGTCTGCTTCCCGCACGGCCTCTTCTACGCGCGGGTCACTGAGGTGGACGCACAGACAATTACAGCCGCTTACCGCACGCAACAACTTGTTTTAAACCGTTATCGCGGCCGCGCCTGTTACACGCAACCCGTTCAAGCGGCCGAATATTTCGTCCGCGCGGAGTCCGGCCTCTTGACGCTTGACGCGTTGCGTCTGCGGGCGCGGGCGCGCATCGCGGATAATAGTTGGCGCGTCGTGTTCAACGCGCCGGCCACAGGGAGCAGTTATGAAGTGACCATCAGCAGCCGCGTCTCAGAGTTTCATCAACTCCTTACGTGCGCTGCACTGGAAGAGAAAAGCGTCGTGCAGTTCGGACTCGATCACTATCGCGTCACGCATGACCCGGCGCTGGCACACGTATAAGGTCTGCCCGCGCAACCGCCAAACTTCCGCCGGTTGCCACGCCAACTATTAACCGGAAAAGCTGGTGGGAGCAGGTAACTCGTCTATGGCCGCGCGCAGTTGACGAAAGAGTTGGGCCAGCGCGGCGGCGCGGTAATGCGCGTTCAGCCCGCTGGGGTTTGGTAGAATCCAGAGCGCAGTTTGAGCAATTGTCTCCGGCTGCAAACCGAGTTGGGCTTTGGGTTGATTGAACGCGGTGCGATATGCGCCAATGCCGAGGACGGCGAGAAAGCGCGGGCGATAGCGCCGTACCGCTGCGCGCAAGCGGCGGCCGCCCGCGCGCAATTCCGCGCTCGTGAGCTCGTCGGCCGTTGCGGTGGCGCGGGCGACGAAGTTCGTGATGCCGTAACCGGCGTGGAGCAATTCGCGCTCTTCGTGCGGCGCGAGCAATCGCTCGGTGAAGCCGCCGGCATAAAGTGCGGGCCAGAAACGATTACCAGGACGCGCGAAATGATAGCCGGTCGCACCGGAGTAGAGTCCTGGATTGATGCCACAGAAAAGCACGCGCAAGTCGGGCGCGATCACTGCGCGGATCGATTTGCCGTAAGCGGCGGCGATCTCTTCCCTGGTCGGTTTACGCGGGCCGGTTGTCATACCTAAAACGAACATCCCTTCTATTTAACAAATGGCGCTCACAGTTTACGCAGCCGCACGCCGCGCACCGCATGGTTGCCGCCTTTCTCTAAAATGAGATGCGCCCGTTCGCGCGTCGGCAAAATGTTCTCACGCAAATTGACGCCGTTGATATCCGTCCAGATTTGTAAGGCGAACTCCGTGACCTCGGCGACCGACAAATGCGCATAGCGATGAAAGTAGGAAGCCTCGTCGCGGAAGACCGTCGCGCGCAACGTCAACAAGCGCGCGACGAACCAACGCTTGATATCTTCCTCATCGGCGTCCACGTAGATTGAGAAATCGAAGAAGTCCGAGACGAACAGACGGGCTGCGCCGTCGGCTTGCGCCGGGCCGGCCTGCAAGACATTCAAGCCTTCAACGATCACTATGTCGGGCTGGCGTACCGTCTGCCATATGTCTGGCAGAATGTCATAGCGTTGATGCGAATAGACGGGCGCACTCACTTCCGCCCGGCCCGCTTTCACATCTGCGAGGAACTGGATAAGCCGGCGCACGTCATAGCTTTCGGGAAAACCTTTGCGTCGCATCTGCCCGCGCGCTTCGAGCATGGCGTTGGGGAACAGAAAGCCGTCTGTGGTGATCAACTCAACCTGCGGATGGTCAGGCCAGCGGGCCAGCAGCGCCTGTAGGACGCGCGCCGTCGTGCTCTTGCCGACCGCGACGCTGCCGGCCAGCCCGATCACGTAAGGCACTTTGGGTGATTGGGTGCCGAGAAACGTGCCCGTCGCGCGATGTAACTCTTGCGTCGCGGCCACGTAGAGGTTCAGCAAGCGCGAGAGCGGCAAATAGATGTCCGCGACCTCGGCGAGCGAGACCTGTTCGTTCGTGCCATGCAGGGCCCGCAGATCGGCTTCCGATAATGTGAGCGGCGTGGCGGCGCGCAGAGCCGCCCAACCCGGGCGGGTGAAATGTTTGAACCGGGAAAGATCGGTTTGGCTCATAGACGATCAGGCGACGGATGGTCAGACGATAATTATTAACATTTCGTCGGGTTGCGGCGTGCCGTTGGATTCAAAAAAGTGACTGGGCAAATTCTGGCCCGCCTTGCGCAAGATGCGTGGTTGATCAGTATAATCTGCACCGTGGATTACATCATCCTTATTCTGGCCTTGGCAGTGACCGGCTTCGCGGCCGTGCAATTCTGCTACATGATGTTTTTGCAGGCCGCAAACCGGCAGCAGCAACGCCGCATCGCCGAATTGGAACGGGAGCTTGTGGCGTTGCGCCGCGCAGTTAGTGAACAGCTGGCCGATGTCCCGTTTGAGGTTGAAGAAGTTTGGTCGGAACTGATCGACGAAGGCGGAGCTTGAGCCTTAGCCTGACGCGAAAGTTACAGCAAGCAGCGAAAAGGAAAATATGCGAAGCAGATCAATTATGCCATTGGCGTGGCTCGTTGTGTGCGCGGGTCTTGTGCTGCCGGTCGGCGGCGCGCAAAGGAGAAGAGGTGTGAGTAACAAAGCGGGCGGGGCACAAGCGCTGGCGGCCAAGATTAGGCGCTTCGCGCCCACGGTCGTAACGGCCGACACAACGCGGCTTGCGTCGAATGAGCGGCGCGCGGTTGCAAAGATCATCGCCGCCGCCGCGTATCTTGACCCACTCTTCCAACGCCAGGTCTGGCGCGGTAACCCCGCGCTCAAAACGAATCTCGTGCATGACACAACACCGGTCGGGCGCGCACGTTATCACTACTTTCAACTCAATGCCGGGCCCTGGTCGCGACTCGACGGCAATGAGTCGTTCGTCGCAGGCGTGCCGGCGAAGCCGCCGCAAGGCAGTTTCTATCCCGACGACATGACCAAAGAAGAATTCAATACGTGGGTGCAAGGTCTCCCGGCGCAAGAGCGCGAACACGCCAACGGATTCTTTCATGTCATCCGGCGCGGCGCGGACGGGCAGCTAAAGGCTGTGCCCTACAGCGAAGAGTATCGCGAATTCTTAGGGCCGGCCGCGCGCCTGCTGCGTGAAGCCGCGCAGTTGACGGCGAACCGCACGCTCAAAAATTTCCTGACCAAACGCGCCGCCGCTTTTGCGTCGAACGACTACTACGACAGCGATGTCGCCTGGATGGACTTGGATGCGCCGATTGATGTGACCATCGGCCCGTATGAGACATATGAGGACGAGTTGTTCAACTACAAGGCCGCGTTCGAGGCTTATGTGACCTTGCGCGACGACGCGGAATCGGCAAAACTCGCGCGCTTCAGTCGCTACCTGCAAGAGTTGGAAGACCATCTGCCAATTGACGCCGGCTATCGCAATCCGCAGCTTGGCGCAGCCGCGCCGATCCGCGTCGTCAACGAAGTCTTTGCCTCCGGCGACGGTAATCGCGGCGTGCAGACGGCCGCCTATAATCTGCCGAATGACGAGCGGGTGGTGAAGGAAAAAGGGTCGAAGCGCGTGATGCTGAAGAACGTGCAGGAAGCTAAGTTCAAGCAGACGCTCGTGCCCATCTCGCGGGTGGTGCTTGCGCCGCAGCAACAACCTGACCTCTCCTTTGAAGCATTCTTCACGCACATTCTCATGCACGAGTTGATGCACGGGCTGGGGCCACACAACATTAACGTGGCGGGCCAAGCCACGACCGTCCGCATGCAACTCAAGGAGCTTTATTCAGCGATTGAAGAAGCGAAGGCGGACATCAGTGGGCTGTGGGCCTTGCAGTATCTGATTGACAAGGGCGTGGTGGATAAGCGATTGGAGCGCAACCTTTATACCTCGTATCTGGCCAGCACCTTCCGCTCCGTCCGTTTCGGCATCAATGAGGCGCACGGCAAAGGCATCGCCGTGCAGTTCAATTACCTAACGGATAAGGGCGCGATTCGCTACGACGAGCGCACAGGCACATTCAGCATCGAGCCGGCGCGCATTAAAGATGCTGTGCGCGAACTCACGCACGACATCATGACGCTGCAAGCCGAAGGCTCGTACGAGCAAGCGAAAGCAATGCTCGACACTTATGGCGTTGTCCGCCCGTCGATGCAGACGGCGCTCGATCATTTGCGCAACGTGCCGGTGGATATTGAACCGAGCTTCCCGCTCGCACAAGGGCGCGAGATGCGTTAATTGCATACTGTCCGCGCTTAGTTAGACACTGCGCCCACAGCCAAAGGCGCTCTCAAATTGCACATTTGAGAACGCCTTTGGCTGTGTTGGAATATGGGATAATACCCCATACGCGCCAAGTTAAGCAGCTAAGTGACTGATAGACATCTGATTAGAACTCTTCGCCAACTGTGCTGGAGAGTTTTCACTCAATCCTCTGATGACCAGCCTCGATAGCCGTTGCAGCTTTCGTTTGCGTCTCCTTTCCGCAATCACTGTGCGCATCAAGCGCCATTCCCACTCTCGCCAATGGGCAGTGCCGATGATGGTTTCTGTTAACTCATCATTCAGCAACTTCCACACTCTGAACCACGTCCCACGTCTGCCCGTTGTCATCTGTGTCCAGTGGTTGCCGAGTCGCTCGACGGCTACCGTTTCCAACAACAGCGCATAGATCATCTTGGCTAACAGATGCACCCGCGCCAACTGTGAACCAACGCGGGCGCTCTGCGCGAAATGGAGCAATTGCAGATCGCGCTCGCCGTTATGGAAAGGCAGCACGCAATGTGACGGTCACTTGAGCACCAAAAGCGCCCAAGGCGAGCAGATTATGCGCTCGCCTTGTTTGCTCTTAAATCACTGCCTACAGGTAGAGGCGTTAAACGTAATCATACCTTGATTGCTAGTTGCCGTTCATGCGGCTCACGTTTGAGAATGATGGTGCCCAAACCTATCACTCGAACCGGAGGCCCGCATGAACGACCACTTGATTATAACGAGCTACGTCGTCATTGACGACATCATGCGTTCTTTGAATCACCGCAGCCACGCTTTAGCTAAAGTCACCGATGCGGAAGTCTTGACGGTCGCAGTTGTCGCCGCCAAGTATTTCCACAATAACCATGAGCGCGCCTTGTGGGTGCTGATTCATCTCGGTTACTTGTCAGAACCATTATAATGTCCCCCGAAAACTGGACAGGGAGATAAGGTGGATTTCGTGGTAGAAAAAAGAGAGGAAAAGGAGCGCTTACCACGATGACACAAAGGAAACAATTCAGTGCGGAGTTCAAAGCCAAAGTTGCTTTGGAAACTC
>JBBQGM010000059.1:0-32005 GCA_038322995.1 Pyrinomonadales bacterium | reverse complement strand
TGAAGGCGTGCTGAGCGGCGTCGTCTTCTTCGCGCGCGAAACAGACTTGCTCGCCTTCGTGCGCGGCGCGCGAGAATTATCGTTGCGCACACGCGCCAACGCACAAACGGGCGAACTTGATGCGCGGGCGCTTGAGTATTTCGACGACGAGGCCTTGAACTTCTTGCGCGCACACGAACCGCGCGTCCCCGTTGGCGCACAGGGCGCGCTCTTCTTCGAGCAGGAGACGACTGTGGCGACGGAGGATAAGCTGTTGAGCGTCTGGCTCGCATTGTGTGAAGCACAGCAGGCGCTACTTGATGAATCTTGGTTTGCGGTGGATGAAAAGGATCAAGCGCGGCTGCGCGAGTTTCGGCACCGGCTGCCGGTGCTGATCAACGAATGGCTCATGCGCCACGGCCAGCGCAAAGTCTCGACCGACATGGCCGTGCCCGACGCAGCGTTCGCCGGCATGCTCGATTACTACAAACAGTCTCTGCGCGCGAGCCACTTGCAGTACGTCATCTTCGGCCACATCGGCGACAACCACGTCCACGTCAATATCCTCCCGCGCGACGATGCGGAAGCGACGCAAGCGCGGGCGCTCTACAGTCAGTTCATCACCCGCGCCGTCGCGCACGGCGGCACAGTCTCGGCCGAGCACGGCGTCGGCAAACTCAAATGCGATTACCTGCGCACGCTCTACGGCGACGCGCACCTGCGCGAAATGGCCGCGCTCAAACGCGCCTTTGATCCGGCCGGCATCTTGGGGCGTGGTAACATCTTCGGGGAAGAACTGTTAAATTTTTGATTTTAGATTTCTGATTTTAGATTTGAAATCGCAAATCAGAAATCTAAAATCAAAAATATCTTATGTTTCGTTTCACCACCGCAGGCGAATCGCACGGGCGCGCATTGGTCGCGATCCTCGAAGGGTTGCCGGCCGGACTGCCGGTTGACGGCGCATTGATCGACCGTGAGTTGGCGCGACGGCAGTGGGGCTACGGGCGCGGCGGGCGCATGAAGATCGAGCGCGACCACGCGGACATCCTGAGCGGCGTGCGGCACGGGCACACGCTCGGCTCGCCCGTCGCGTTGCTGATTGAAAATAAGGATTGGGCCAATTGGACGGACGTGATGGCGACGGATGCGCGCGACGTTGCACCGGAGAAAGCGCGGCGGGTGGTGCGCCCGCGCCCCGGTCATGCAGACCTCGCGGGCGGGCAGAAGTTCGCCACGCGGGACTTGCGCGACATCCTCGAACGCGCGTCGGCGCGTGAGACGGCCGCGCGCGTTGCCTGCGGCGCGCTGGCCAAACAGTTGCTCGCCGCGTTTGACATAGAGATAAGCAGCCACGTCGTCCAACTCGGCGGCGTGCCCGAACGCCCGCTCGATGTAGCATGGACAGAAATCGCCGCGATCCCCGACGACGCGCCGCTTCGGTGCGCCGACCACGACGCGCAGGCGCGCATGGTCGCGTTGATTGACGAGACGAAGCGCGCGGGCGACACGCTCGGCGGTATCTTCGAGGTGGTGGCGCATGGCGTTGTGCCGGGCTTGGGCGCGCACACGTCTTGGGACGCGAAGCTTGATGGCCGGCTCGCGCAAGCCATTATGTCCATCCCGGCCGTCAAAGCGGTCTCAATCGGTGCGGGCGTCGAAGCGGCGGCGCTCGTCGGCTCGCAAGTCCACGACGAAATCTTTTACGACGACGCGACACACGCTTTCACGCGCCCGACCAACCGCGCCGGTGGTCTCGAAGGCGGCATCACCAACGGCGCGGAACTGCGCGTGCGCGGTTTCCTCAAACCGATCTCGACCTTGCGCCGCGCCTTGCGCTCCGTGGACATCGACACGAAACAAGCCGAGTCCGCCGCCTTCGAGCGTTCGGACGTAACGGCCGTGCCCGCGGCCGGCGTCATCGGCGAAGCGATGGTCGCGCTCACCTTAGCCTGCGCCCTGCGCGACAAATTCGGCGGCGACAGCCTCACCGAAATGCGCCGCAACTTCGACGGCTACCGCGCGCAGTTACGTGATTACTGAGGCAATCTTCAAATTGCCATTAACAGCATGAGCAATAAACAGATACTCAAAGGTTCAAGTTACAAGTCACAGAGAAAAGCCCGGCAAGAGCCGTTTGCACAACGACTACTCGGCCTAATCTCTGACCCTGCTTTCATCAAGTTCATTGCTGGCGACGATGCTCTTTATCGAGAAATAATCAAGCCGATTGACGAAGAAGCGCGCGAGCGCGACGAGACATTTAGACAGACATATAACGGCAAAATCAACGAGATGGCTTTGGAGTTCGGCAAAGATTTTCTGACTAAAGACGCACAAATTGACTGGCTCAAGTTAGTTGACTACGTCTCTAAGCGGGCAGATGTTACAAACCGACCCGCAATCAAAGCAGCGCGGATTCGCCAAGCGCGGCGTCGAGATGGCGATTGAGCAGGACGAGCGGGCGGCGTTGGCGTGGCTGGCGCGGTCGTGCTCGTAAATGATTTGTGCGCCACATAGTCGCTGGCATGAGCCATGATGTCTGTCATACAATCAACTCACCAGCGGCATCATCATAAGCAGCGCAGCAATCATTCGCGCAAGGAATTTGAAGATGGCATTATTGGAGATTGTGAAATACCCGCATCCCGTGTTGGACGCGCCGGGCGAGCCGGTGACGAAGTTTGACGCGAAGCTGCGCAAACTCATCGCGGATATGTTCGAGACGATGTATGCGGCGCGCGGGGTGGGCCTGGCGGCGACGCAGGTCGGCGTGGCGCAGCGGTTGTTTGTGATGGACTGTTCGGGCGGGCAAGACCCGGCGCAAAAGATCGCGCTTATCAATCCGACGGTGTTGCGCGTCGAGGGCGATCAGACGGGCGACGAAGGTTGTCTCTCGTTCCCCGACGTTTATTTCGCGGTCAAGCGATCCTTGCGCGCCATCGTCGCGGCACAAGACGAGCGCGGCGAAGCGTTCGAGTTGGACGGCATGGAGTTGACCGCGCGCTGCATGTTGCACGAGACAGATCACTGCGACGGTATCGTCTTCATCAACCACACGACGCCGTTGAAACGCGAGATGGTCAAACGCAAGATGCGCAAGTTGGCCAAGACGGGCAAGTGGGTTTAAGCAGCCGCAAATTTTATGGTGCAACGCGGTCGCGCGCTTCAAGGGCGGCGACCGCGTTTTGCTTGCGCGTGTGCTAACATGCCGGCAAAAATAATTGCCGGGTTGTACGTGAGTTCAGCGCGCCGCGCCGCGGCCGAACCCGTGTGAGGAGTAAATATGCAGAGCGAATTTAAGAACGAAGCGTTCACCGATTTCAATAAGCCGGAGAACGCGGCGGCCATGCGCGCGGCGTTGGCGCAGGTGCAGGGCGAGTTGGGGCGCGAGTATCCGCTGGTGATTGGCGGCGAGCGCATCACGACGGGGCAGACGTTTGAGAGCGTCAATCCGGCGCGTAAGGCCGAAGTGGTCGGCCGCTTTCAAAAGGCGACGGCGGAATTGGCGCGGCGCGCGGTCGAGACGGCGGACGAGACGTTTAAGACGTGGCGCAAGACGCGGCCCGAACAGCGCGCCGATCTGTTGTTCCGCGTCGCCACCTTGCTGCGCGCACGCAAGCACGAGTTCTCCGCGCTCATGGTTTACGAAGTGGCGAAAACATGGGCAGAGGCTGATGGCGACACGGCCGAGGCGATTGACTTCTGCGACTTCTACGCACGTGAGATGTTGCGCTATGCCCAGCCGCAGCCACTCGTGCAGATCGCGGGCGAAGAGACTGCGTTGCATTACATCCCGCTCGGCGTCGGCGTCGTCATTCCACCGTGGAATTTTCCGTTGGCGATCATGGCGGGCATGACGGTCGCCGCCATCGTGACGGGCAACACGGTCGTCTTAAAGCCTTCGTCGGATGCGCCGACCATCGCCTATAAGTTTTTCGAGTTGCTCGAAGAGGCGGGCCTGCCGGCGGGCGTGGTCAACTTTATGACCGGGTCAGGCGCGGAAGTGGGCGACGTGGTGGTGGATCATGCGCGCACGCGCTTCGTCGCGTTCACCGGCTCGAAAGAGGTGGGCTTGCGCGTCAATGAGCGTGCCGCGAAGACGCAGGCGGGGCAAATCTGGATCAAGCGCGTCGTCGCCGAGATGGGCGGCAAGGACGCGATCATCGTTGATGCCGACACGGATTTAGATGAAGCGGCGACGGGCGTGGTGCAAGCGGCGTTCGGCTTTCAAGGGCAGAAATGTTCGGCCTGTTCGCGCGCGATTATTCATGCGGACGTGTATGAGCCGATGCTCGAAAAGATCGCGGCGCGGGTGGCGCAACTGAAGAGCGGTGATCCGACGGAGCAGGCGACGACGATGAGCGCGGTCATCAATCAGAAGGCCTTCAAGACGATCAACGAGTACATCGAGAAGGGCAAGGCCGAGGGCGGGCGCGTTGTCGCGGGCGGCGGCGCGGACGGCGAGCAGGGCTTCTTCATCGAGCCGACCGTCATCGCCGACGTAGCAGCGGGCGCAACTATCGAACAGGAAGAAATCTTTGGCCCCGTCCTCGCCGTCATCAAAGCGCAGGACTTCGACGACGCGCTGGCGATTGCCAACGACACGCAGTTCGGTCTGACCGGCGCGGTCTATTCAAACGATCCGGAACATCTTGCCCGCGCCCGCCAAGAGTTTCACGTCGGTAACTTATATTTGAATCGCAAATGCACGGGCGCGCTCGTCGGCGTGCATCCGTTTGGCGGCTTCAACATGTCCGGCACGGACTCGAAAGCGGGCGGGCGGGATTATCTTGGCCTCTTCATGCAAGCCAAGATTGCGGCCGAGAAGGTGCGCGCCGGTTATAGCGCCGAAGAGCAGCGCACCGCAATCTAGTAAACGATGCAAGCTGAGCGCGGAATGATGAATGGGTGCCAGTTCATCGCTCCGCGTTCGGCATTTTGAGCGAACTTTATGCGATTGGTTTTCATGGGCACGCCTGACTCAGCTGTGCCAACTTTGCGCCGTTGTCTGCTGGACGGGCACGAGATTGTGGCCGTGTGGACACAGCCGGATAGACCAGCCGGGCGCGGGCACAAACTCCACGCCTCGCCGGTCAAAGAATTTGCGCGCGCACACGGCCTCGCCATCCATCAGCCGCACAAGATTAAGACTGAAGAGGCCCGTGCGTTGTTTGTCTCGCATGCGGTGGATGCCGCCATCGTCGTCGCCTACGGGCGTATCTTGCCGCCGTCGTTCTTACACGCCCCGCGTCGTGGTTGCATCAACGTGCATTTCTCGTTGCTGCCGAAGTATCGCGGCGCGGCTCCCGTCAATTGGGCTATCGTGCGCGGCGAAGCGGAGACCGGCGTGACGACGATGTTGATTGACGAAGGGCTGGACACGGGCGCGCTCCTCTTGCAACACGCGACACAGATCGGCGCGGCCGAAACCGCGCCGCAATTGCTCGCGCGGCTGGCGGAAACTGGCGCGGACTTATTGAGCACGACCCTTGCACAATTTGATGAGCTTGAGCCGCGCACACAAGACAACGAGATCGCGACGCACGCGCCCGTCTTGCAACGGGAAGATGGCTTGCTTGACTGGACGATGAGCGCCAGCGAAATTGCCCGGCGCGTGCGCGGCTTCCAGCCGTGGCCAAACGCGCACACGCAGTTTCGCGGTCAACGGCTCATCCTCTGGCAGGCTGCGCCGCACGCACAGACCGAGCCGTTGCCTGCACCAGGCGTGATTAGCGCGGCCCATGGCGATGAGTTGGTTGTCGCGTGTGGGGCAGGCACGGCGCTCAGTCTGTTGGAAGTGCAGCCCGAAGGCCGGCGGCGCATGAGCGCGCGCGATTTTATGAACGGCGTGCGCGTGCAGGTGGGCGAGCGCTTGGGTTGAGTAAGAGCGAGGATGTACGGATGCCTGTGCGCGTGATTAAGAAGAAGCGGCCGAGCGAGCCGCCGCCTGCACAAGTTGCCGGCGCGCGGGTCGTGTCGGCGGCGCGGCGCGTGGCGTTCGCCGTCTTGAGCCGCGTGGAAGATGAGGGCGCGTTCGCGTCCGTGTTGCTGACGCATGCCACTGAGGAGTTGCGAGCTGATGATCGCGCGCTCTGTTATGAGTTGGTGTTGGGGATACTGCGCCGGCAGTTGTGGCTCGACAAGTTGATCGAGCATTACGCGGGGCGGGCGGTGTCGGAGATTGATTCAGTAGTGCGGCGTGCGTTGCGGCTAGGGTTGTATCAACTGCGCTGCTTGACGCGCGTGCCGGCATCTGCGGCCGTGAACGAGTCGGTGAACATCGCGCACGCGGCGGGCTTGCGCGGGGCTGCGGGCTTTATCAACGCGGTGCTGCGGCGGGCCACGCGCGAACCAGAATATGATCCGGCGGCCGGTGTGCGGGACGAGATCGAGCGGTTGGCGATTGCGACTTCGCATCCGGTGTGGTTGCTGGCGCGTTGGGTGTGCGCGTTCGGCGCGGCTGAGGCGGCGGCCTTGGCACAGGCGAACAATCTTACCCCGCCGGTCGCGTTTCGCATCAACGAGTGGCGGGCGCGGGCGGAGGACGTGCTGGCGCGGCTGCGTGCGGCCGGCGTTGCAGCGCAACCGTCGGAGATCGCGCCGGGGGCGTGGCGTGTGGTGGCCGGGTCGGGCGGCGCGGCGTTGCGAGCGCTGGCGTTGGAAGGCCTGATCTATACGCAAGATGAAGCCTCGCAACTCGTCGCGCACGTACTGGGCGCACGGCCGGGCGAGCGCGTGTTGGACGTGTGCGCCGCGCCGGGCAGCAAGGCCACGCAGATGGCAGGGCTGGCGCAGGATCGCGCGTTTGTGGTCGCTGGTGATCTGTATGGCCATCGTTTGCGCGTCGTCGGTGAGGCGGCGGCGCAGCAGGCATTGACGAGCATCCGTGCGGTTGCGTGCGACGCCGAACGGCCGTTACCGTTTGTGCCAGCGACGTTTGATCGCGTACTCGTGGATGCGCCGTGTACGGGTACGGGCACGCTCCGGCACAACCCCGAAATCCGTTGGCGGCTAAAGCCCGCTGACATCGCGGCACTGGCGGTGCGCCAGCAGCGCATCTTAACGAACGCGGCGCGCACGGTGCGACCGGGCGGGCGACTCGTCTATTCCACCTGCTCGGTCGAGCCGGAGGAGAATGAAGAGATCGTGGCCGCATTTCTCAGCGCGCGGCAAGACTTCAGCCCTGTGCCAGTAGGCGCGGCGGCGTTGTTGCTAACCGCAGCGGGAGCGGCGCGCACGTGGCCGCACAAAAGCGATGTGGACGGCTTCTTCATCGCGGCATTTCAACGGCAAAGTTGAGCGGGCGTGCGACTTGCGGCGTGTCGCGCGCGGGTGCTAGACTCTCGCCTTCGCCAGCCGCCCGGCCGGGGCGCGCAGGCGGGAGAGGCGACGGCAAACAATTGGTTGAGGCACAGCGGACGTTCCCGACTTTGGTCAACCGGATCGGTATCCTGCTAGGCATCGCTGTCGCCTTTGTGCTTGGCCTGTTCGGCACAATCTATCTGTCGCTGCGCAGTCCCGAAGTGAAAGTGCCCGCAGTCGTCGGCAAGAATTATCTGGAGGCCGAGACGGCGCTTGAACAGGCGGGACTGAAAGCGCGCAAGCGCGCATCGCGCTATAGCGCCGACAGCAAACCCGACACCGTGTTGGATCAGACACCGCAAGCCGGCGACGTGGTGAAAACAGGCTCGCCCGTTGCGGTCGTCACCAGTCGCGCCGAGCAGAAAGAGGGCGAAAGTTCCGTCAGCATCACGGGGTCAGACGCGAACAAAGCGACGCAGAGCGCGACGACCAACAAGAACGAGAACCCTAACGCCAACGCAAATACGGGCGCGAGCAATGCGAACGCCAATGCCAACAAGCCAAAGCGCAACAAGAACACGAACCGCAACGCGAACGCGAACCAGAACAGTAATACCAATACGAACTCGAACGCCGTCGTCAACTCGAACCTTGACAATCGGATCACGTTAAACCGTAACGGCAACGACGCCGGCACACGCAATCGCAACGCAAACGCACGACCCGAAGCAAACACGAACAC
This sequence comes from Pyrinomonadales bacterium, assembly GCA_038322995.1. Taxonomy (GTDB): domain Bacteria; phylum Acidobacteriota; class Blastocatellia; order Pyrinomonadales; family Pyrinomonadaceae; genus QHXQ01. The sequence continues at coordinate 23,979 of JBBQGM010000059.1, read as the reverse complement.
GCCGCGCAACGTCAACACGCCCGCGAATACGAACGCGAATCGCAATACCAACACCAACGCCAATCGCAGCGCCAACGCGAATCGCGCCGTGAGCAACCGGAACACGAACGGGCGTAACACGAACGCTGCACCGCCGCGCAACGCGAACACAGGACGCACAACGAACGGCAACGCCAATCGGCGGCCGCCGCTTGATTGAGTTTTCAGACCACCTGCTGCCGGTCTTTTCGCTTAGCAACCTAACGCGCGCCCAACCCGGAGCGCGCGGCAAACAGGAGACAAAGATCATGGTCGAAATTGCCCCTTCTCTGTTGTCGGCCGATTTTGCGCGGCTGGGCGAAGACATCGCCGCGGCCGAGCGTGGTGGCGCAACCGTTGTCCACTGCGACGTGATGGACGGTCATTTTGTGCCCAACCTGACCATCGGCTTACCGGTCGTAAAATCTCTGAGCCGCGCAACCCGACTCCCCCTCGACACGCATCTAATGATCTCCGAGCCGGGCCGCTACGCCGAGCAGTTTGTGGACGCGGGCGCGAGCATGGTCTCCGTCCACGTTGAAATTGACGCGCATCTGCACCGGACGTTGACAGCGATTAAGAACAAAGGGGCGAAGGCGGGCATCGCGATCAATCCGGCCACGCCGCTCGCCGCCCTCGAAGAGGCGCTCGCTTTGGCCGACTACATTTTGATCATGTCCGTCAATCCAGGTTTCGGCGGCCAAAAGTTTATCCCGGCCTCGCTCGACAAGGTGCGCCGCCTGCGCCGCATGATTGATGAACGCGGCTTGCCCACGCGCATCGAGATTGACGGTGGCATAGATCGCACCAACATCGGCGAGATCACGGCCGCCGGTGCGGAGATCATCGTCGCGGGCACGGCCGTGTTTGGCGTCGGCGACACGGAACGCGGTGTCCGCGACCTGCTCAATGCGGCCAAACCAGTGCTGAGTGAATCATAAATCGTGCATAGCTAAAAACCGGCTTCTGCTATGCCCGGTTCACGGCTTTTGGAGGTTTCCTAACATGCGTTTTCGCTATCTTGTAATGTGCGCCATGCTCTGCGCGGTTTCGAGCGCTGGTTTGCCGTTCCTGTCGGCACGGGCACAAACGGCGGGCAGCGCGCAAAGCGACGCCACGTCATACCAGCGGCTTGAAGTTTTGCGCCAGCGACTTGAATCAATGCGCCGCTCGCTGAGCACGGCGGTCGCCAACATGGGCAGCGACGTTAACGAGAAGAAGAATAAAAAAGACAAGACGGCCGCCGCGACGGCGACGAATGAGCCGGCCGCGCGACTGCGCGGGCTGGAAAAAGAGGCCGCTTCGTTGCTCGCCGAAGTGAGTGAGTTGCGTGGCAAATCTGATCGCTCTGATCGATTCAACGTGGCCGACATTAGCAAACTCGAAACCTCGGTAAGCGAACTCAACGAGCGCGTGGAGACGGGGTTGCGGGAGACGGCCGCGGCCCGGCGCGGCGGCCCGACCACTGCGGCGCGCAAGCTGAATAATAAAAAGAAACCCAGTCTCATCGGCCGCTTAATGGGGCACGGTGGCGACAGCGAGATTGATGAGTTGACCGGCACCATTGCGCCGGGCCGCGACCGCGAACTCTTCGCCGCCGGCTCGAAGCACGCGCGCAAAAGCGACTACGAAGGCGCGCGCCTACTCTTCAGCGTCATCATCAACACCTATCCCGAATCGGCCTTCCTGCCCTACGCGAAACTGGCCATCGCTGACACGTTCTACCTTGAAGGCACAACGAGCGCGCTTATCCAGGCGGGCGCGGCTTATCAAGAGTGGCTGACGTTTTTCCCGACCGACCCGCTCGCCGAACGCGCGATGCTCAAGATCGCCGAGACCGAGATGCGCCAGATGGGTTTGCCCGACCGTTCGTTCGATCACGCGAAGAAGGCCGAGCAGCGTTTGAAGGCCGCCATGCAGCAGTTCCCGCAGACCTCTATGCGCCCGGACTTTGAAGTGCGCTTGCGCGAGGTGCAGGAGAATCTGGCGGATCATAGTTTCCAGATCGGCGACTTCTATCGCGAACGGTTTGAGCGCGGCCTGGCGAGCAATCCTAAGGGCGCGCAGTCGCGCTACCGCGAAGTGGCGGAGAAGTATCCATTCTATTCGCGCATGGCCGAAGTGCTTTACCGGCTAGGCACAACCTACGTGCAGGAGGAAGAGCCGGACGAAGCGGCCAAATATTTCGGGCAACTCGTGCGCACGCACCCGAACAGCCTGTTTGCCGAAAAGGCGAAAGAGCAGTTGCAGGCCATCGGCGCGGCCGTGCCGGCGGTGGACGCGAACCCGGTGCTGGACGAGCCGGTCAGTTCCGGCATGATGGGTAAGTTGAAGGCCAATGTGCTGGGCATGATCGACGTGACGGTGGACAAAGACGGCGTGCTGATCAGCCACAGCAGCAAGGAGACGGCCGACCTGATCGAGCAAGTGCTACAGAACAACGGGCAACTGCCCACGTCCCTGCTGACCGGGCCGACGCCTTCGCCGCGCATCAATCTCAAGCCGCGCCCGGTGCAGGCGGATACGCCCGCGCAACCGCAGCCCAAGCCAAGCGCCGACGGCCTCAAGGCGCAGCCAGCCAAACCGGGGGCACCCGTCGTCGGCAGCGACCCGACGAAGCCGTTGCCGCCGCCGCCCGGCGCACAAATCTAAATTCAAGCCAAAGCACAAATAAGCATAAGGACGCGCGAATGTTCGCGCGTCCTTATTTTGTTCGGCCCGTCTGTCCGCCCAGACCTCAGACAGCCCTGACTTTGCCCGCGTTCGTTGCAGATGTTAGAATTTTTTTCTTAATAGTGGAGCCGTATTTGGGTCGGAGGTACGAAGCCTTGCCGGAGATCATCGGAGGAGAATTGGAACGGCGACATCGCAGTGCGGTGTTGTCGGTCGCCGCGATGTTTGCGTTGACCGCATTGCTCGTTGTCCTGGCCTACGCGGATGTGCGGCCTCCTCTGCCTGCGAGTTTGCACAACTCGTCGGTGCAAGGTGCGCTCTGGTTCAGCATCCTCTTTTTCGGCTTGGGCGCGATGGCGTTGCGCCGTGCGCGCTTCTCGGCCATGCGCTTGCAAGTGATCACTGATCTACGCGGCATCCCCGGTTTACTCGCCACCTTGCAGCGCACGACGCGGCTGGCGGCGTGGTGTGGCGGCGCGATTGCGCTGGCCGGTTATCTGCTCACGTCCCTGCAAGGCGACATTGGTTATATGCTGAAAGCCGCGGTGGTCGCCGTGGCCGTCTTGCTTTACTGTTATCCCCGCCGCAGCGCGTGGCAGCGCGTCGTGGCCGCCACACAGACGCCCGGAGGCCTGACCGCCCCGCCGCCCGCGAAAGGAACATCCGCGTGAATTTTTCCGTCCGCCTCGCAACTGTCATCGCCGCGCCCCTCGCGTGTGCGCTTACCCTCACCTGCGCGCCCGGCGTGCGCGCACAGACTGAGCCGCCTGCGCCCGCCATGACTACCGCGCAGCCGGCCGCGCAACCCGCGCTGTCAGCGCGCGAGCGTCGCACACGCGCTTATGTAAAACTGCTCGAAGGGCAGCGTTACCTATCAGGCGCGCTCAGCACCGGCGGCATCTCAAAGGACGCGCTCACACACGCGCAGACATCGCTCAACGAAGCGGCTGAACTCGATCCGACGCTCGCCGAAGCGCACACCGCGCTCAGCGAAATCGCCTTCTTCTTCCTGGACGACATGGCGCTGGCCGAGCGCGAAGCGACCGCCGCCACGCGCATCGCCCCTGACAGTTTCGGCGGACATCGCTTGCTCGCGCGCATCTACGCGCTCAAGGCCGGACTGGATGAGAGCAAGGTTGACCGGGCGGCCGTCGAGCGCGCGATCACGGAGTTGCGCGAAGTTGTGCGGTTGGACACGAACGATCCGGAAGCATTGGCCTTGCTCGGCGAGTTTTACTCGTTGACGGGCCGCCACGACGAGGCGCTGGAAGCCTTCAAGCGTTGGGCCGCCGCGCCTCCGGCCGTCGATGTGCGCTTCTTTCAAGTCATCACGCAAGGCCGCGAGCTCACGCATGAAGCGGCCGGCGCACGTCTGGGCGAAGCGTTGTTGCGCGCGGGCCGGACGTCCGAGGCGCTGGCCGTGATCCGGCCTGCGCTCGCCACCAGCCCGGATAACGCGCGCTATTTAGGCTTGCTCAGGCAGGTACTTGAAGCTGGCGGCGCGGACAGCGGCGCGGCGGTGGCTGATCTCAAACGGATAGTCACGGTTAACCCCGCGAACATTGGCGCGCTTAGTCTGCTTGCGCACACGCAGGCTCGCGCCGGTCAGACGGATGAGTCCGTCGCCACCTTGCGCGTGGGCATCGACAACCGCAAAATCGACGAGCGCGAGCATAATCTCCTTGTCGCGCAACTCGCCGGCGTGTTAGCCGATGCATTGCGTTATCCCGAAGCTATCGGTGTTTACGAAGAGGCGCTGAAGGCGCGCGGCATCACCGATCAACCGCTCACCGCCGACAGCGACAAGTCCTTCACCGTGTCGGCGCTACAGCACATCATCGACTTGCAAAGCAAAGCCGGCCGGGCCGGCGATGCTTTGGCTACCGTTGAACGCATGCGCAAATTGCTCGGCCCCGACAATCCGCAAGTCGATTTCCAGCACGCGAGCCTACTGCGCGAGCAGGGCAAGCGCCGTGAGGCGCTCGACGCGATCCGCGCGGCGCGGCTGAAGTATCAATCGTCGCCACCCGTGCAAGAGGCCTTTCTCCGCCTCGAAGCGCGCACACTCGCCGAACTAGGCCGCCCGGATGAAGCCGCCGAACTGCTCCGCACCAAACTAACCGGCAAACCTGAGGACGACTACAACACCTATCTCAATATCGCAAATCTCTATCTCGACGCGGGGCGCGGCAAAGAAGCCGTCGCGGCCGCACGCAAGGCGCTCGAACTCGCGCCCGCCGATCAGCCCGACGCCGTCACGCAAGCGCTCGTCATGCTCTCGTCGGCGCAAGAGCGGGCGGATGATTTGAAAGGCGCGGAAGAGACCTTGCGCCGCATCCTCGCCAAAGACCCGGAGAACGCGACCGCGCTCAACAACCTCGGCTACTTCCTCGCCGACCATGATGTCCGTCTCAGCGATGCACTCGACATGACCAAACGCGCCGTCCAGCGGCAACCGACCAACCCGTCTTTCCTCGACAGCCTCGGCTGGGTCTATTTCAAACTCGGCCAGCTTGATGACGCCGAACGTTATCTGAGCGACGCGGCGCGCCGCAACACACGCTCGGTCGCCATACAAGAGCACATCGGCGACCTCAACCAGAAGCGTGGGCGCACTGAAGACGCGCGGGTCGCGTGGCGCAAAGCGCTCGCCTTGGCCACCGAAGCCAACGACACCACACGGCTCAAGGCGAAACTCGGCGGCGACGCCCGGAAATAGGCGGACACAAAAATTAGCAACGGTGCTAACAGTCAGCAACTCGCCTAAAGCAAGCAACTCACAATTGTTGTCGGCGCTTCCTGTCCAGCAGTCGGGCTAAACCCCTGTCCGACTCTGTTACAGGTGCGTAAAAATAACCTATTGACGGGTTGCGCCCGCGAAAGCTAGACTGCGATCAGTCAATCCGTCGTGCCCCAACGCGCGGTCTGACAGGCTGCTTCCTCTCCGGGCCTTAAATTTTAAAGAAGAAACGGTTCCCCTGAATGAAGTTTTACAACTCGTTCCCCCAGACATCTGTGTGCCGGCGTGTGCGCTTTACGCTCCTGCTCGCCGGCCTTTTGCTCAGCGCAGGTCTGGCTAACAGGGTACACGGCCAGACGAATCAAGCGCGCCCCGTTGCGCGGCTAATCGGGTCGTCGAATCATGCGCTACAGCCCGCCGCCACGCGCCCGCGCAGCATCGTTGCCAGCAACACGACGCACGGCGAACTGGCGCACGCACCAGCGGCCGTAACCATGGCCGCAATGGCGACCACGGACGAGCGGCGCGCCTTCGACTTGATCAATGATGCCCGGCGCGTACAAGGATTTCCGGCGCTCGTCTGGGACGCCGAGTTGACCCGCATGGCGCGCGAACATTCGGCGAGCATGGCGGAACAGAATTACTTAGGGCACGAGGAGCCGGGCGGGCGCGACACCGTGCAACGCGCCCGCGCGTTTGGGATCGATGCTTGGGGCGCGCTCGCCGAGAACATCGCGTATAATCAGGGCTTCGACGACCCGGCCGGTTTCGCCGTCGAGCGTTGGCTCAAGTCCGCGAAGCACCGCGACAACATCATGCGCGCAGGCTTCACCTACTCCGGCCTTGGGGTCGCGCACGCGCCTGATGGGCGCATCTATTTTACGCAAGTCTTTATCACGCGCTGACGCCGCCGTTTACGCAATCGTTCTTCAAGCGGCTGACGCGCCCACACGGGAAGTGAGGTCAGCCGCTTTCGCTTTGTCTGCCGCGCTGCACACTGACGGGTTTACGCTTCCGGCCTTTGCCAAGATCAATCTTGGCTTGCGCGTGCTTGGCCGGCGCAGCGACGGCTATCACGAACTGCGCACAGTTTTCCAGACCATCACGCTCCATGACGAACTGACCTTCAGCCTGCGCAACGATGACCACATCGAACTTGTTTGCGCGCACCCTGACATCCCCACAGACGAATCGAATCTCGTCCACCGCGCAGCAAGCGCATTACGCCAGCAGTACGGTCTACGCGCGGGCGCACGCATTGAGCTAACGAAACGCATCCCGACCGGGGGCGGTCTTGGCGGCGGCTCGACGGACGCCGCCGTCGCGCTCGTCGCGCTCGCGCATTTGTGGCAGGTCAACGCGAACGGGCATGAGTTGGCCGCCCTCGGCACACGGCTTGGCGCGGACGTACCCTTCTTTTTCCACGGCGGGACGGCGCTCGGCACGGGGCGCGGCACGGAGATCAGTCCGCTTGCAGAGCGTGCGAAACTGTGCTTGCTCGTCATCACGCCGGGCGTCAAAATCGAGACCGCCGCTGCCTACAAAGCCTTGAATGCGCCCGCCTTGACAAAGCCAAATCGCCCCGTTAAGCTGCCTATTTCTCGCACGGCGGCTACGGCGGCCCGTGCGCTCGCGGATGAGTTGACGAACGATTTCGCGCCGGTCGTCTATCGCTTGCAGCCTGAGATCGCGCGGGCCAGCGCGGCGCTCTTGCAAGTCGGCGCACGCACGGCGGCACTCTCCGGTAGCGGCGCAAGCGTCTACGGTATCTTTGACAGCCAGCAGGCACAATTGCGCGCACAAACTGCGCTCGCAGACGAATCGGGCTGGCAAGTTTTTCCTTGCGCCACGCTCGCGCGGGCAGAGTACAACCGCGCGCTCGGTGCGTGCGCGGCGAAATTAATTTGAACGGGCGCTGCTAAAAGGGCGCAAGCAACATTATTGGGGCGTCGCCAAGTGGTAAGGCACCGGTCTTTGGATCCGGCATTCGTAGGTTCGAATCCTTCCGCCCCAGCCATAACAGCAGTGACAAGTGATAAGTGACGAGTGACAAGTGACAGACTTGTTCTTGCTCGTCACTCGTCACTCGCCACTCGTCACTAATAATATGACGACGACCGGCGGCATTAAGATTTTTTCGGGCAACGCGAACTGGGGCTTGACCGAAGAGATTTGCACTTACCTGAGTTGCGATCCGGGCAACGCGACCATCGGGCGTTTCTCGGATGGTGAGTTTAATTTTCAGATCACCGAGAACGTGCGCGGCGCGGACGTGTTCATCGTGCAGCCGACATGCCCACCGACCGACGCGCACTTGATGGAGTTGCTCGTCATGCTCGACGCTTTCCGACGTTCGTCGGCTGAGCGCGTCACCGCGGTCATCCCGTATTACGGTTATGCGCGCTCGGACAAGAAAGATCGCCCGCGTGTGCCGATTGCCGCGAAACTCGTGTCGAACTTGATCGCCACGGCCGGCGCGGATCGCGTGCTGACGATGGACTTACACGCCGCGCAGATTCAAGGCTTCTTTGACATCCCGGTAGATCACCTCTACGCCGCGCCCGCGTTCATCGGCTACTATCAGGAAAATCCTTTGCCGAATCTGACGGTCGTCGCGCCGGACACGGGTGGTGCGGAACGAGCGCGTGCGTATGCGAAGCGGCTCAACGCAGAGTTGGCTTTGTGCGACAAGCGCCGCGAGAAAGCGAACGTGGCGGAGGTGATGAACGTCGTCGGCGATGTGGAAGGACGCAACTGTCTGATCGTCGATGATATGTGCGACACGGGCGGTTCGTTGACGAAGGTCGCGCGGGCCTTGAAACAAGCGGGCGCGGCGCGCATTGACGCTTGCTTCACGCATCCGGTCTTGTCGGGCGATGCATCTGAGAAGTTGAACAAGTCAGACATCGAACAAGCCGTGACGACGAACACAATCCCGCTCGAAGCGCGCAAGTGCGAGTTGGGCAATATCAAGATTCTGAGCATCGCGCCGCTGTTGGCAACGGCGATCAAGTCGATCCACGAGGAGACCAGCGTCTCTTCGCTCTTCGTCTGAAGGGCAAACACTTTGAGCGTCTGACACGCTAGAAAGAGCAGCTTAATCAATGGCAGAAAGAAAAGAGATAACGGTGCGCGCGACCCAACGTGAGGGGCGCGGCAAGAACGACACGGGCCGCCTGCGCCGCAACGGGCTTGTGCCGCTGACGATCTACGGCGGTGAAGGCGGGGCGATTGCCGCCGCCGCGTCGCGCGCCGAACTGGCCGCGATCCTACGCTCCGACGCGGGGCACAACGCGATCTTCACGCTCGACGTGGAAGGTGTCGGCCCGAGCGAGGTGCGCTTCCTAGATCGGCAGATCGATCCTCTGCATGGGTGGTTGATGCATGCCGATCTGCGCCGCCTGGTTAAAGGCGAGAAGATCGAGATCACTGTGCCGTTGCACCTGACCGGCGAGCCGGTCGGCGTGACTGATGGCGGCGGTGTGCTTGAACAGATCGTGCGCGAAATAGACATCCGCGTCAGTCCGCGCGACATTCCAGACGCGATCAATGTGGACGTGAGCAACCTCGGCGTCCACGACGTGCTGCACGTTTCGGATATTCCGACCGATGAGCACCTTGAGATTCTGAGTGCGCCGGACATGGTGATCGCAACCGTGGGCGTCGTGCGCGAGGAAGAGGTTGTGCCCGCGCCTGTGGATGAGACGGCGGCCGAGCCGGAAGTTATCGGCAAGGGCAAGAAGGAAGACGAAGACGAAGGCAAGAAATAGGATTGGTGATTTTGGATTTGCGATTTTTGATTGCCGGCTTGCGCCAGCAGCGTGGTTGCATCAATCGCAAATCTAAAATCGCAAATCTAAAATCCAATGCGGCTCATCGTCGGTCTCGGCAATCCGGGCGCGGAGTATGAATGGACGCGCCACAACCTCGGCTTCATGCTGGCGGACAGATTGGCGAGCGCAGCCGGGCGCGAGATCAAACGCAGCGAGTGCCGCGCGCTCGTCGGCCGCGCTGAACTAGAAGGCGAACAGGTCGAGTTGGTTAAGCCGCAGACCTACATGAACCTGAGCGGCGAGTCGGTCGCGTGTCTCGTGCAGAAGCGCGAGTTACAGATCAAACACGACTTGATCGTGATCAGCGACGATCTCGCGTTGCCGTTCGGCACGATCCGGCTGCGCGCGCGCGGCTCAAGCGGCGGGCACAACGGGCTGAAGTCGATTAGCGGCGCGCTCAAGACCGAAGAGTTCATCCGCCTGCGCATCGGCATACAACCTGAGCATCCGCTCAGCGACACCAAGCGGTTCGTGCTTGAACGCTTTCCCCTGACCGCACGCGCGGACGTGGCCCAACTGTTAGAGCGGTGCGCCGACGCGCTCCGCGCCGTCCTCCGCGACGGCATTGACAAAGCAATGGCAGCGTACAACAGCTAGCTGTTAGTAAGTAGCTGTTAGCCGTTAGCTAAAGACATAAAGCTGAGAGCTAATCGCTAAAGGCTAATAGCTACTTATCTCCTTGCTTCAGTCATTGGGCTGAGGCTTGACATCCAGAAGGAGGATGAATTTTGGCAGAGAAGAGAGTTTACGAAGTCGTCTTCATTATCGACACAGAGACGAGTGAAGAAGACAGCACACGCCTGATCGACGGCCTGCAACGCATCGTCACAGACCAGGGCGGCGTCGTCACGAAGAACGAGAACATGGGCCGGCGCACGCTGGCCTACAAGATCGGCCGCAAGACCGAAGGGCATTACGTGCTCTTCGAGGTCGAGGGCACGGGCGGCGAGATCGCCGAGCTTGAGCGGCGCATGCGCGTTAGCGATGCCGTCCTGCGCTACATGACCGTGCGCGTGGACGAAGACCGGCAGCGCGCCGAGAAGCTCAAGGAGCGGCGGGCGCGCAAGGCGAGCAAACGGCCGTTCTCCGGCGGGACGGGCCAGCGCGGCGGCAGCAGTGCGGGCGTAGCACCGGCCCGCGATGTGCGCGCGGAAGAGGGGGAGGGCTAAAACATGTCGAGGAATAGAGACGAGCGCGGTTTTTCTAATGACGATGATCGCGGTGGTGGACGGAGCGGTGGGCCGCAGGGCCGCACGGGCGGTCGCCGTTTTCGCCGGCGTAAAATTTGTCGCTTCTGTGCGGACAAGGTCGATTACATCGACTTCAAAGATGTGAAACTATTGCAGAGCTATGTGCCGGAGCGCAGTAAGATTTTGCCGCGCCGCATTTCGGGCGCGTGCGCGCCGCACCAACGCATGCTGGCTGAAGCGATCAAACGCGCACGCAATATCGCGCTCTTGCCTTACACCGCAGATTAAGAGGAAAGAAGGAACCAAGAGTTATGGGAAACACTAACGTCCTCTTACGCGAAGACGTGGACAATCTGGGCGCACGCGGCGAGATCGTGCGCGTCAAAGCGGGCTACGCGCGCAACTATCTGCTGCCCCGCAAAATCGCCGTGCAGGCGACCGCGGGCAACATGAAACAGATCGAAGGCGAGCGCAAAGCGTTGTTCAAACGCGAAGCGCGCGACCGCGCGAGCGCCGAGGGGCAAGCCGAGCAACTGCGCAAACTTTCGCTCAACTTCGAGCGCAAAGTCGGCGAGCATGGCATTCTCTACGGCTCGGTCACATCGATGGACATCGCCGAAGCTTTGCGGACGCAGGGCTACGAAATTGATCGGCGGCGCTTACAACTACGTGAGGCGATCAAGGAAACGGGCGACTTCACAGTCAGCCTGCGGTTGCACCGCGACGTGACGGTCGAGTTGCCGATCAAGGTGACGGCCGAAGGCGGCGCGGCGGCGGCAGAGGCGACTGCACCCACGCCGGCCCCAATCGAAGCGGCTGCGCCTGAAGCAGCCGCGAGCGAAACGAACGCGGCGACGGAAAACGCCGATGAGTCTGGCGCGTAAAACACAACAAAGACGCGGGTGCGATGATGATCATTGTCGCGCCCGCATCGCTATAGTATAGTGCGCGGCTGTTGGGCGCGCTGCCGATTCGCCTCGCGGCAAACACCGCGAGCATGCAGCGCAACCCGCAGCCGTTTTAGTTGTTATCCGCTTTCATCGTTCGCCGCCGCCCTGTCTGCCGATGGCCAAAAACTTCGCCGATTCGCCACGCGAGCAGATGCTCGAACGTCCGCTGCCGCACAGTGTGGACGCGGAGCGCGCCATCCTCGGCGCGATCATCCTCGATAACGGGCTGGTCAATCAGGCCATCGAACTACTTAAGCCCGACGACTTCTACCAACGTGCGCATCAACTCGTCTTCCGGGGCATGATCGGTCTGAGCGAGCGCGGCTCCGAGATCAATCCGATCCTGGTGGGCGAAGAACTGCGGCGCGAAGGCTGGCTCGAACAGGTCGGCGGCGTTGCCTTCATCAGCGAGCTAACCTACGGGCTGCCGCATTTCACGAACGTCGTGGCTTATGCGAAGGTCGTGAAGGGCAAATCGATCCTGCGCCAACTGGTGCGCGTGGCCAACAAGATCACCAGTGAGGCGCTCGAAGAAGAGGATGAGTCCGAGATCATCCTCGACCATGCCGAACAGATGATCTTCGCGCTTGCTGACGAGCGCACGCGGCAAGGCTTCACACACATCCGCCCCGTCGCCGAGAGCATCCTCGAAAAAGTGCAGGAGATGTCCGGGCGCAATGTGATGCTCACCGGCCTCACCACCGGCTTCACCGAACTCGATACGATGACTTCAGGGCTACAACCATCCGATCTGATTATCGTCGCGGCCCGGCCGTCGATGGGCAAAACCGCCTTGTGTCTGACGCTCGCGCAAAATGCGGCGATCCAGGCGGGCGCGGTGGTCGGCGTCTTCTCGTTGGAAATGTCGCGGGAGTCGCTGGTGATGCGCATGCTCTGTTCCGAGGGACATGTGGACGCGCACCGTTTTCGCAGCGGCTTCCTGAACCGCGAAGAGTGGGGGCGGCTCGCGGGCGCGCTCGGCACGCTGGCTGAAGCGAAAATCTTCATAGATGATACGCCCGGCATCTCCGTGTTAGAGATGCGCGCCAAGTCGCGCCGGCTAGCGGCCGAGCAGAAACGGCTCGACCTGATCATCGTGGACTACATGCAACTGATGTCCGGCTCCTCGCGCCGCGTCGAATCGCGCCAGCAAGAGGTGTCGCAAATCTCGCGCGAATTGAAAGGGCTGGCCAAAGAGTTGAACGTGCCGCTCGTCGCGCTCTCGCAACTCTCCCGCGCGCCCGAAGCCCGTAGCGACCACCGGCCGCAGTTGAGCGACCTACGCGAGAGCGGTAGCATTGAGCAAGATGCCGACGTGGTCGCGTTCATCTTCCGCGAGGAGCAGTACAATCAGACGGAAGAGAACGCCGGGCTGGCGGAGATCATTCTTGCCAAGCAGCGCAACGGCCCGACGGGCGCGATCAAACTGGCCTTCCTCAAAGAGTTTACCCGCTTTGAGAACATGTGGCGTGAGTAGCGGCAGCCTAGCTCAGCCCGCACCATTCAATTACATAATCGCAACTCTTCATCGGACAGTTGAGGCTCACTCAACCCGTCAGTTGCGCATCCGCCATGTCTGCTCGTTGACAAGCGCCGGTGGGTGCTGCACGCTGACGGATGAGTACATATCCGCTATGAGCAATGAAAATAAAGCCGCCGAACTAGAGGCGCACGGACGGCGGCCGACATGGGCCGAGATCGATCTGGCCGCGCTCGCGGCCAACTTTCAGTTGGTGCGAACGTTGATTGGCCCGAGCGTGCAAGTGATGGCCGTGGTGAAGGCCGACGCTTACGGGCACGGCGCGGTCGCGTGCGCGCAAAGGCTCGCGGCGGCGGGCGCGGACTGGTTCGGCGTGGCGTTGCCGGAAGAGGGCGTCGAGCTGCGTGCGGCCGGCATCGCGCAGCCGGTGTTATGTCTCGAAGGTTTTTGGGCCGGTCAGGCGGCGCTGTGTCTGCGGCATAACCTTACGCCGCTCGTGTTTCGCCGCGAGACGGCCGAAGCGTTGGCGCAGGCGGCGCGCGATGCGGGCGTAGTGGCCGATGTGCATGTCAAGATCGATACTGGGATGGGGCGACTCGGCGTGCGCCCTGAGGCTGCGGCAGACTTCGCCCGCGCGTTGAAAGATTTGCCGCACCTGCGCGTGACGGGGTTGCTGACACACTTCGCTGCGGCGGACGAAGCCCTGCATGACGATTTCACCGCAGCGCAGGTGGCGCGTTTTCACGCGGCATGTGCTGCGTTCCGCGCCGCCGGGCATACGTTTGAGTTGGAAGATTTGGCCAACTCGGCCGGGACGTTCGCGCATCCGGCGGCGCGCGGGACTATGGTGCGGCCGGGCGGCGTGCTCTACGGTTTATGGCGCGATGTGCTGCCGCCGCAGATAGACGGCACAGCGTTACGCCCTGTGATGACACTGCGCACGCGCATCATGTTATTGAAGTGGATCGAGTCGGGCGAGACGCTTGGCTATGGTTGCACGTTCACGGCGACCCGGCGGACGCGCGTGGCGACGCTGCCCCTCGGCTACGCGGACGGTTATCCACGCGCCCTCTCGAATCGCGCGCGCGTGCTGGTGCGTGGTTGCTTTGCGCCGGTGGTCGGGCGCGTCTCGATGGATTTGACGTTGGTGGACGTGACGGACGTGCCGGGCGTTGCAGAAGACGACATCGTGACGTTGTTCGGTGTTGCGGGCGAAGTTAACTTGCCCGCCGAAGAGCTTGCGCGCGTCGCCGGCACAATCTCCTACGAGCTTACGTGCGGCATCAGCCGGCGCGTGCCCCGGCAGAGCAGAGGTTAGAGATCAGGAAACTAGACCTTGAGCCTTGAACCTTGAATCTTGAACTTTGAACCTGACTGACCTCTAACCTCTGACCTCTTTGCTTATTGCAGCACGAAATTGTAAGTGATCACGCCGGAGACTTTAACGGGCTGATTCGAGAGTACGGTCGGTGAGAAGCGCGCTTGCAGGGCGGCCTGGCGTGCGGCCTCGCGTAACAACGGATGACCACTCGTCGCTTGCGCCGAGATAACGCGCCCTTGTTCGTCCACCAGTATCTCAATGGTCACACTGCCGGAAGCACGCACTTGCTTGGCGATGATGGGATAGGCGGGCACGGGCTTGCTAAGCACCTTGCTACTGATGACGCTGCTCGGCAAGCGCACCTGCGTCGGCACATGCTTCGGGGCCGGCGTGGGGGGCGCAGGCGGCGCTACGTCTACACCTTCGGCTACGACAATGCGGGGCTGTGTGGATGAGGCAACAATGCCGGGGGCGGACGGGCCGATGGGGCCGCCGATGCGCTCGTCGCCACCAGTGTTCCAATTGCTAGCCATCACGTTGTCATAGCGCGACAACTCCGGCGCGGTGTTGGGCTTGACAGCAATACTGTCAGGCGGCTTAGTGCTATTTTTTAGCGGCGCGTACAGGGTGGTGCGCTCAATGACATTATTGTGCATGGGTGCGCCGGCCGGATGCGGTGTGTTGTTCTGCGGCATGATTTGCACGGGCAGCGGCGCGGGACTGACCAGCGCGAACAACTCAAGATTCTGCTTATCGAGTTTTGCGTCATAAGCGTAGACGCTGGCCACGCCTGCGATGACGAATAGCACGGCGTAGAGCGCCAGGGTGCTGACGAAGAATGTACCGCGCCGTGCGAAGTCTGCGCGATGCGAACCGGATTCGACTAACTGGTTGAACATAACTTTTCGTCCTCTCTCTTGCCGGTGCCACGCGGGTCTTCGCGGGAGCGGACGCACTTGTTTAGACTCCAATGCGCCCACGCTTGTTCCCGAACGTGCGCGTTCTGCGCCTGCTCTCAACCTTGATGTCGCCGGGGCGCAAAAATTTAGACAGTGCGAACGGGTCTGAGTTAGGATGGCTCGCGCACGGGCCGGCAAAACTAAACTGAAGGGGAAGGACAACAATGGCGACAAGCTCCGAGTGGCATGAGGGCTACGACAACCTGAGCGAGCGGGCGCTCAACTTCTCACGCGCCTTGAAATCTTTGCAGGAAGAGTTGGAAGCGGTGGACTGGTACAACCAACGCGCCGAGGTGACGAAAGACGAGCAGTTGCGCCGCATCCTTGAACACAACCGCAACGAAGAGATTGAGCACGCTATGATGGCGCTCGAATACCTGCGCCGCATGAGTGCGCCCTTCGATGAGCATATGCGCACATATTTATTCACCGAAGGCGACATCACCGAGATCGAGGCGAAAGCAGAAGGCAATAAGTAGTCAGCATGGGGCACAATCTAATTGTGCTTGCTTGGCGTGCGCCTGCTGTCTGCCGCCTGCTATTCCTCTATTCCCCGCGAAAGGATGACACTTATGGTTGCTGTGCAAACGCAGGAAGAACTCAACCCGTTCGAGATCGCGAAACAACAGTTCGACCGCGCCGCTGATTTGCTCAAGCTCGACGAGTCCATGCGGCAAGTCTTGAAGCACGCGAAGCGGCAGTTGATCGTTTCCATTCCGGTCAAGATGGACGGCGGCAACGTGCAGGTCTTCGAGGGCTATCGCGTGCAGCACAACATCGCGCGCGGGCCGGCGAAGGGCGGCATCCGCTTTCACCCGAATGTTTCGCTCGACGAAGTGAAGGCGCTCGCGTCGTGGATGACGTGGAAGTGCGCGACGGTCGGCATCCCGTACGGCGGCGGCAAGGGCGGCGTCATTTGCGATCCGAAGGCCATGTCGCGCAGTGAGTTGGAACGACTGACGCGCCGCTATGCGTTCGAGATCGCGCCGATCATCGGCCCTGACCGCGACATCCCCGCGCCAGACGTGTACACAGACGATCAGACGATGGCGTGGATCATGGATACGATCTCGATGATTCGCGGGCACACGGAGTTGGGCGTCGTCACGGGCAAACCCATCGCGCTCGGCGGGTCGCAGGGCCGGAGCGAAGCGACGGCGCGCGGTTGTTACTACACGTTGCTTGAAGCCTGTCGTGTCAAGGGGGTGAGTCTGCAAGGGGCGCGCGTGGTCGTGCATGGCTGTGGCAACGCGGGCGCGAACATCGCGCGCATGGTGGCGGAAGCGGGCGCGCGGGTCATCGCCATTGCCGACTCGCGCGGCGCGATTCAGTCAGCCGCCGGGATCGACGTGCAAGCGATGTTGCGCCACAAAGCGGAGACGGGCGCGGTAACAGGCGCACCGCACACATCCGAGATGGCGCGCGACGAAGTGCTTGAGTTGGAGTGCGACATCCTGTTGCCGTCGGCGTTGGAGAACAGCATCACGCTGGCGAACGTCGAGCGCGTGAATACGAAGATCATCGCGGAGTTGGCCAACGGGCCGACGACGCCCGGTGCGGATCGCGTGCTGGCCGAGCGCGGCGTCTTGCTCGTGCCCGACATCCTGGCGAATGCGGGCGGCGTCACCGTCAGTTATTACGAATGGGTACAGGACTTGTACTCTTACTTCTGGCCGGAGGCGCAGGTTAATCAGGCGCTTGAAAAGACGATGAAGACGGCCTTCGATGACGTACACGCGACCGCGCAGCAGTACGACACGGACATGCGCACGGGCGCGTATATCCTCGCCGTCGGGCGCGTCGCGGAAGCGACCAGTGTGCGCGGCATCTTCCCGTGAGAGGTGTGCGAACTTATGACAGACAAAATCATCGTTTACCAAAAACCAACTTGAACGACCTGCCGCGAAGCGGATAGGCTGCTCCGTGAGAGCGGCAGCGCATACGAGAAGATCAATTACATGCTTGAGCCGGTGGGCGAAGCGAAGCTGCGCGAGTTAATCAAGAAGCTGGGCATCGAGCCGCGCAAGTTGCTGCGCACGAAAGAGGCCGCTTACCGCGAACTGGGCTTGGGCGAGCGCGAATTGTCGGCTGACGAGATCATCGCGGTGTTGGTGGCGCATCCCGAACTATTGCAACGCCCGATTGTCGAGCGCGGCGAGCGCGCCGTACTGGGGCGGCCGGTCGAGAACATTCGCGCGTTACTTTGAAGCCGGCCCGCGCTGTTGCTAAATCAATCCTGATAAGATTAGGACACAAACCAAACAGCCAATCCACGAAACCACACGAACCGGCACGAATCAAAACCCACGAACAGCTAGTGCTGTTTCGTGTGGTTTCGTGGATCATGTTTTGCCGTTGTTCCCAGATCGTAAATTTCGATTTAGCCGCTGGGCGCACGGGTGAGACTTGTTTTTGAAGCTGGTAAAATACGACGCACAGTAGCAACGCTCCCGCGCAGCTTGAACTGTCGCCGCTGACTTAAATCGGCGACTAATTTCTTACGAGGACAAACGCAAGTGGCCAAGGGGACAGGGACGGTTTACGTCTGCCAGAAGTGCGGGCATCAAGAGCGCAAGTGGGCGGGCAAGTGCTCGGACTGCGGCGCGTGGAGTTCGCTCGTTGAGGAGCGCGAGCGCGTCACGCCGAAGGGCGACGCGGGGCGTAGCGCGGGCGGGGGCTTTCGGCCGCGACTGATGCAGCCGGTCGCTTACAGCGACATCGAATCGCAGGACGATGTGCGCGTGTCGTCCGGCATCACGGAGTTCGACCGCGTGTTGGGCGGTGGCATCGTGCCCGGCAGTCTGGTGTTGATCGGCGGCGATCCGGGCATCGGTAAGTCAACGCTATTGCTTGAAGTCGCGGATAAGCTGAGTGCGGGCGGGGCGCGCGTGCTCTACGTGTCCGGCGAGGAATCGGAGCGACAGATCAAGATGCGCGGCGAACGACTGGGCATCACGGCCGCGAATCTGTACCTGTTGCCGGAGACGAACCTTGAAGCCATCTTCGACGAGATCGAGCGCGCCGAGCCGGGCGTGATCATCGTGGACTCGATCCAGACTGTCTTCTCGCCGAGAATCGAATCCGCGCCCGGCTCGGTCTCGCAGGTGCGCGAGGTCGCGGGCCAGTTTCTCATGCTGGCGAAGAATCGCGGCATTCCGGTTTTCCTCATCGGGCACGTGACGAAAGAGGGCGCGATTGCTGGCCCGAAAGCCCTGGAGCATATCGTGGACACGGTACTCTACTTCGAGGGCGAGCGGCACCACAATCATCGCATCGTGCGCGCCACCAAAAACCGTTTCGGCGCGGCCCACGAACTTGGCGTCTTCGAGATGACGGGTACGGGCCTGAAGCCTGTGGCCAATCCGTCCGAGATGTTTTTGCAAGAGCGGCCATTGAACGCGGCCGGTTCGGTCGTCACCGCTTGCATGGAAGGGACGCGGCCCGTACTGGTTGAAGTACAGGCGCTCGTCTCCGAGTCGAAGTTCAACTATCCGTTGCGCACGGCGCAGGGATTCAATACGAATCGGATCTCGCTCTTGCTGGCCGTGTTGGAGAAGCGCGTGGGCTTGCGCCTGTTAAGCTCGGACGTATTTCTAAACATCGCGGGCGGGTTGGAGATTGACGAACCGGCGGCCGACCTCGGCGTCGTCGTCGCCATCGTGTCGAGTTTTAAGAATCAACCGTTCGACGCGGAGACGGCCGTCTTCGGCGAAGTCGGCTTAACGGGCGAAGTGCGCGGCGCGATGCAAGCACAGGTGCGTGCGCGCGAAGTGCAGGCGCTCGGCTTCAAGAAGTTGATCATGCCCGCATCAAACACCGAAGGCTTGCAACGTCTGTTGGGCTTGCGCGTCGTCGGCGTGCGCTCGGTGGATGAGGCGTTAGCTGAACTGTTTTAACGTTGCGGGCCATGTATGCTGCCTACAGCGTAAACCCGACGCGCCGCAGCAAAGCTTGAAAGCGCGGATCGGCGCGCAGGTTATTCCATTTCGGCTCAACTTGCAGAAAAGCCATTTTCGGGTCGCGCTGTTCACAACCCTGCTCCAACCAGTCCAGCGCTTTGTCCGTTTCCCCCAGCCCGTTGTAAATAAGCGCAATGTGATAAGGCGGCACGAACCGCGTAGTGGTTAATTGCTGCAACTCTGCTAGCACGGCCTGCGCTTCGTCGCGTCTGCCGGACTTGGCTAAGGCATAGCCGCCGTAGGCATCTGATGCGGTTTGATTGGGGCCCAGTTCTTTCGCCCGCTGCGCTTCGGCGATGGCTTCCCGGTACATGCCTTTCTCAATATAGGCGCTTGAAGCAAATACATGAGGAAACCAAAAATTCGGGGCCAACTCAAAAGTTTCCTGCAATCTGGCCAACGCTTCATCGCTGCGACCGGCATGAACGAGGAATTGCCCTTCAAGCGCACTGGCAAACGGAGCAAGGGGGTCAAGCTCTCTGGCGCGTTTAACTTCGGCGAGCGCTTCCGCGTGGCGCCCCGTGTTGGAAAGTAGATGCGCATAAAACAGATGCACGTCGACGACGTTTGGGTTAAGTTCTAAGGCACGTTTGTATTGCTGCTCGGCTTCGTTCCAATTCCAATCGTACCAAAACATGGTGACGGCGAGAGCACCATGCGCTTCGGCGAGAGCATCGTCAAACTCGATAGCCTTCTGCGCCGCCGCTCTCGCCTTCGTCAGGGACTCGTTCGGATTCATTTCTCCGGCGAGCGCAAGCGAACGATATGCCTCCGAAAGACCGACGTAGGCGAGCGCGTAAGCCGGATCAATCTCAATCGCCTGTTGGAGATATGAAATACCCTGTTGGACTTCTGGCGGGGTTAATTTGAAAACGTGGTAACGGCCTTTGAGATAAAGCTGATAGGCTTCCGCATTAGCCGTGTAATCTTTTGTCACCTTCCGCTCGTCCGCGCCCGACAACCGCGCCCGTAATCGCTGTGAAACGTCACGCGCAAGCTCGCTCTGCAACGTCACGAGGTCGCCCAGCTTATGATGATACTGCTCACCCCAGAGTTGATTGCCGTTGCGTGCATCAATCAACGATAAGTACAACGCCAGATCATCGCCGCGTTGCACGAACCTGCCGCTCAAGATCGCCTGCACGGATAACGCCGCGGCGATTTGTTGCGGCTCAACCTCTTTACCTTTGTAGCGAAACACGGAACTGCGTGCTTTGACCGACAGCTTGGGCAGTTGCGACAAACTGTTGATGAGCGATTCGGTCATGCCGTCAGATAAGTATTCGACCTCGCTGTTGCCGCTCTCGTTAGCAAACGGCAAGACGGCGATTGATTCGATCTGGTCGGCATGCGCCGAGCGCGCGGCGAAAAACCAGTAGCCCAGTCCAAGCGCCGTGAGCAGTAAAACCGCCAGCGCAATCGCTGCCACGAGTTTGGGTTTGCGGCTACGACCGCTGTCGCCTGTCGCGTCCGCGGTCGTCCGCGCAACAAGTAGCTGTGTGACGTTTTCGCTTTGCGATCTGTCTGCCGATGCGGTGCGCACAGACTCGGACTCCATATCGCCCTGTGTTTTCAACCGGCGCAGGTCAACGAGTAAGTCTTGCGCCGTCTGATAGCGCGCGGCGCGATCTTTCGCCAGTGTCTTGTTAACTAACTTGTCGATCTCGGCGGGTAACGCTTGATTCAAGTCGCAAGGCGCGGCCGGTTCGGTCTTCAAGATAGCGGCTAGCATATCGGTTGTCGTCTCGCCCGTGAACGGCAAGCTGCCGGTCAGCATCTCGTACAACATCACGCCCAGACTAAAAATGTCCGTGCGCGCATCCACCTCCTGCCCGCGCGCTTGTTCGGGCGACATATACGCCACCGTGCCCATGATCATCCCCGGCGTCGTTCTGACCAGCGCGCGGGTCGGGGCTTGCTGATCGACCACGCCCTCTTCTTTTTTCTCGGTCAATTTAGCCAGCCCGAAGTCGAGCACCTTGACGAGTTGATCGCGCCGCACCATCACGTTCTCCGGCTTGATGTCGCGATGCACCACGCCCGCCTCGTGCGCTGCCGCCAACGCAGTCGTCACTTGCGTTGCCACGTCGAGCGCGGCCGCAAGGGGCAGCTTGGCTTCGTGCCCCATGTGCGTGCGCAGCGTTTCGCCTGCAACATATTCGGTGGCGATGAAATGCCGGCCGTCAACGAGGCCGATCTCATAGATCGTCAGAATGTTGGGATGATTCAAGGCGGAAGCCGCACGCGCCTCTTGCGCGAACCGGCGCACGCGGTCTGCATCGTTGGTGAAAGATGTCGGCAGCAGCTTGAGCGCGATCTTGCGCCCGAGCCTTGCATCGTGGGCCAGATATACTTCGCCCATGCCGCCTTCGCCCAGCAGCGAGATGATCTCGAAATGACCAAAATGCCGGCCCGCCGCAAGCCTGGTTTGCGCGGCCAGCAACCCTCCGGCTACGGCCGCCACGGCCGGCGTATCCATGAAGTCGGGCGCGTCGCTTTGCGCGGCGAGCAACGATTCAACCTCGCGCCTGATGGCCTCATCCTGCGCGCAGACCCGGGCAAGGAACGCGGCCCGCTGCGCCGGCTCGTACTCCAGCGCGGCCGCAAACACCTCTTTGACTTGTTGCCACTGTTCAGGGTTCATGTGTGCTCACTTCCCGCCGATCTCTCTGTGCAGCCAAGCCTTCGCCACGCTCCACTCGCGCTTCACCGTCCGCGGCGAGATGCCCAGTGCTTCCGCCGTCTCCTCCACGTTCAGCCCGCTGAAGAAACGTAGCTCCACGATCCGGCTCTGCTGTGGATCAAGGGCGGCTAATTTAGTCAATGCCTCGTCAACTGCGATGAGATCCACGACTTGCTCCGCCGGTGCGTTCAATGCGTCAGCAAGCGGCAGTGTGAGCATAGAACCGCCGCGCTTGGCGGCGTGATGCTTGCGCGCATGATCGACCAGAATGCGGCGCATCAGTTGGGCGGAAATAGCGAAGAAGTGGGCGCGATTCTGCCAACGCATGTCCCGCTGATCGATCAAACGGAGATATGCCTCATGCACAAGTTCGGTGGTCAGCAACGTGTGGCCGGGGCGCTCATGTCGCAGGTAGCGGGCAGCTTGGCGGCGTAATTCCTCATGGACAATTGGCAGTAGCCGGTCGAGCGCCGCCCGGTCGCCGTCGCTGCTCCATTCCTGTAGTAGTTGCGTCACGCTGTGGGACGAAGGTGACATTCAATCAACCCCAAGGGCAGGATAGCAGCCACATAACCGTCGCGGGAGAGGATATGCCCACGCGGGGTGCGGGTCAATGCAATGGTGTTTCAGTCTGAAGCGAAAAATTAACCGGAAAGAAAAAACACCAATTTTATGACCCCGGTCTTCCTGTTCCTGCGCGTTAATAAGTAGGGACAACAATCGGGCCGGCACGCACACCGCGCTGGTCAAGCCTTTAGTAAGTGGCATTGGTACTCCGCCGCAGTTGCTGCGGCGGTAGGATAAGGAGACATATTATGATTGGATTGAACCGCTACTATCTCGGACGGGGACAAGTCCGGCTCCTGACGCTTGCAGCCTTTGTCATCATGCTGACGGGCGTAAACGTCAACGCGCAATGCCCCACCTCCGTGCTCACTTCCGGCCTGCATAAGCCGACCAAAGTCATCCTGTCGCAAAAGGGTAACCTCTTGGTCGCCGAACCAGGCACCGCCAGCGCGAATACGGGGCGGGTTTCGATCATCGACCCGACGAGCGGCACTACCCGCACGTTGCTCGACGGGCTGCCATCAGCCCTAAATTTGGTTGCCGGCGAGCCTAACCCTTCCGGCCCCTCGGGCCTCGCGCTGCGCGGGCGCACCCTGTTCGTCACCATCGGCAGCGGCAACGCGACGCTGCCCGGCCCCGCGCCCGGTGCCGAAGTGCCCAATCCAAACGTGTCGTCACCACTATTCAGTTCGGTGTTGGAGGTACACTTCAGCGCCAATGTGGAGATGACGACCACAGGCTTCACCCTCACTCCGGCCGATCAACTCGCGCTGAAGAACGGACAGACGCTGCTGTTTGATAACGGCGGCGGGAACAATCTCACTATCAGTCTGTTGACCGATTTCCCGGATTATGTGTCCGCGCCGCGGCCCGGTTTGCCGAACAATGTGGTGAGTTCTAACCCGTTCGGCGTAGTCGTCAGCGACGAGCAACTCTATGTCGTGGACGCGAGCCTGAATCTCGTGGCGCAGGTGGACACAGACACCGGTGCGACCACGACGCTTACGACTTTCGCAAACCTGCCGAATCCGCTGTTCCCCATGCTCGGGCCGCCTACCATTCAAGCCGTGCCCGACAGCATTCACCTGTTCGGCGAACAGGTGCTCGTGACGCTCTTAAGCGGCTTCCCGTTTCCGCCGGGCGCGGCGCAGGTGCGTGTGGTCGATCCGGTCAACGGCAGCAACCAGCCGTTCATCACCGGGCTGACATCCGCGATTGATGTGCTGCCGGTGAAAACTCTAGGCGGCGGCGAGCAGTTCCTGACGCTTGAGTTCAGCACCAATCAGTTAGCCGGGGCGCGCGGCAGGCTGCAACTGTTCGCAACGCCTGCGGGGCCGCCAGTGGTGCTCGCCAACTGTCTGATCACGCCGACTAGCATGGCGTTCGAGCAGAAGACCGGCAGGCTGTTCGTGACAGAGATGAGCGCGGGCCGGATCATCGAAGTGGCAGTCGCCGGGATCAGCATACCGGGCAGGAAACGCGGGCCCGTAAAATAGGCTCGTTAAGCGCGGCTCGTGAGCCCACGACAAAATGGGTGGTGTGGGGAGCAGCCGGAGCGTAAACCCAAAACAAACCCACCAAACAATACCCGGCCAAAAATTTTTAA
>JBBQGM010000058.1:0-32288 GCA_038322995.1 Pyrinomonadales bacterium | reverse complement strand
CAGCCCGCCGTTGATCGGCGCAAAGCCGTAGATGTGCAGATTCGTGTAGCTCAGGAAACCGGAGAAGCCATGCACGCGCGCGACATCGAGCCGCGTCTCCACGCCTTTCGAGCGCGAGCGCGCGAGGTTGGCGGGAAAGATAATGCCGGTCTCAAGAAAGTTGGTAATCTCCGGCGGGCTGTTCAGCCGCCGATAGTAATAATCTGCGTCGAAGCGCACGTAACGCCCGAACTCCTGCTCGAAGCCGACATCAACCTGCGACTCGCGGCTGGTGCGCACGGGTGCGCCCGCCGCTTCGCCTTCCTCGCTCGCCGGACTGAACACCCGCGCCTCTTCCGACGACGACAGCAGCAGATTTTCGAGCGCGGGCGTCTCCATGAAGCGCGCGAACGAGCCGCGCAAGACCGTGCCCGTGCGCGCGAGGCGATAGGCTGCGCCAAGGCGCGGGCTGATGAAGTTTTTATCAACCCGAAAATGGTATGAGTCGAACCGCACGCCGAGATCGACAGTCAGATTGTTCGTGGCGTTGATGTGATCTTGGATATAGGCCGAGCCTTCCGTGCCGGTTTGGTGCGCGCGGAAGAAGAACGGATGCGCGAGCGTGAACTCCTGCGCCTCCTCGGTCAAGTCCGGTTGCGTTTCGAGCAACTTTTCGAGGTCGGTGATTGCGAACGTGAACGACTCGGTCACGGGGAAGCGTGTGAACTCGAAGCCGGCCTTGATCGTGTTGTGCCCGACGAAATGTGTGACCGAGCCGAGCGCGCCGATGTTCGATTGATGGCGCGACTGTTCGGCGAAGACCGGCGTGGCGAACGTGTTGCTCCTGAGTTTCGCCGAGTTGTAACGCTGGTAGAACGCAAGATAGCTGACCGTGTTCGGCGAAAAGACGTGCTGCCAAGAGAACGACTCCATGTTGTCGCCGGTGCGGCGGCGTTGATCTTGGCCGGCTGCTTCTTGATCGGGCAGATTGGGCACGTCGAAGCGTTGGCCGTCGCGGAAGAAGTTGGCGCGCAGCAAATCTTTCGCGTTGGCTTGATAATCGAGTTTGAAGAAGCCTTTGGCGGACGTGCCGTGGTTGTGGAAATTTTCGAGCGCGGGCGGATCGAGGAAGCGGTCGGTGGTCGTCGCCGCCGCGCTCATGAAGTAACCCCACTTGCGCGTGTGCCCGCCAAAGTCGAATGAGCCTTCGTGCGTCTGGAAGCTGCCGCCCGAATAGCTCACGCTGCCGGCTTTCGGAATCTCCAATCCTGAGCGCGTGTTGACCGCGATGAGGCCCGCCAGCTTGTTGCCATACTCGGCGGGCACGTTCGCGGTCGTCACCTCAACCGAACGGAAGTTGCGCGGATCGGGCGAGGCGGCAAAGGCCGCAGCGATGGTGTCGGTGACCGGCACGCCGTCAATCGAGTATTGAATCTGATATTCGATGCCGCGCGCATGCAGCCGCGCGTTGGCGTCGAGCGTCATGCCGGGCGCGGTGGCGATCAATTGCTCGGTCGCGCGACTCGGCTGCGCGGTCGGGAACGTCTCGATGCGGTTGCGATCAATCACGACGCTCGGCGCGGTCTTTTCCACGTCGAGCAGTTCACGCTCGCTCACGACGTTGACTGTCGAAGCCACTGGCGCGACGCTCAACTGCACGTCCGTCCGTTGCACCAGAGTTGATCTGATTATGACCGCGCGCGTCGTGCGGGCGAATCCGCTCGCGTCAATGCTCAGCGTGTAAGGATTGAACGGCACGTCAACCAACTGATAGTTGCCTTGCGCGTCGCTCACGGCCGTCTGTTCGTAATTCGTGAGCGCGTTCGTCAAGCGCACAGTCGCGCCCTGCACGACCGCGCCCCGTTCGTCCGTCACCGTCCCGCGCACAAAGCCGGCGTTCGTTTGCGCGTGCGTTATGCCGATTAAAACAGCAGCGAGCAGCCCGCCAGCTCTGAGCCACAGCTTGAGATGTTTCATTTGTTTACTCCCTTGTGCCTGCGCGATAGAGGGCGGAAACTTTGCGTTCAGCGCCGCCGCCGAGTTTAGTGCCGCCCATTCATTTACTACCAGTCGCCGTAGATAGACGTCCCGCCTCCGCCCGTTTCGTCTATGCGCCAAAACGGGTTACTATATGTGGTTCGCCCTCGTGCCAAATCGTTCGCTGTGCATGGCGGCGTCCCTTTACGACATGAATCAAGAAGCGATCACGGTGCGCGGGGCGCGCGTCAATAATCTCAAGAACGTTGATTTCGACATACCTATCGAGCGGCTAACGGTTGTGACGGGCGTGAGCGGGTCGGGTAAATCGTCGCTCGCCTTCGACACAGTTTATGCCGAAGGGCAACGCCGTTACGTCGAATCTTTGTCGTCCTACGCGCGCCAATTTTTAGAGCGCATGGACAAGCCGGATGTGGACGAGGTGCGCAACATCCCGCCCGCCATCGCCATCCGGCAGAAGAACTCGACGCGCAATCCGCGCTCGACCGTCGGCACGCAGACGGAAGTTTACGACTATCTGCGCCTCCTGTACGCGCGCGTCGGCACGACGATCTGCCGCGTCTGCGGGCGCGAGGTACACAAAGACTCGCCCGATTCGGCCGCGCACGAGATTCTCACCACGCTTGCCGAAGGCACACGCTTCTATGTGCTCTTCCCTGCCGCCGCCGGTCTCCGGCGCGCCGCGCCAAACGGCAACGGCGCGAAGCCAAAGACGGGCAAGCAGCGCAAGAGTAAGGTGGAAGCAAGCGCGGACGCGCTTGACCAGCGCCAGATCGTCGCGCACGTAATGAGCCTCATGCAGCGCGGCTTCACGCGCCTCTACGCGCAAGGGCAACTCATCGAGCTACGCTCGCCAGATGATTACACGCGGGCTGATTTCGCGGACGTTTACGTTTTAGTTGATCGACTCGTCGCGCGGGCAGATGTGCTAGGGCGTTTGGTTGATTCGTTGGAGACCTGTTTCATCGAAGGGCACGGCGTCGCGTTCGTCGAGACGGCGGAAGAGACGCCGCGCGTGCTGAAATTCTCCGAGCGGTTCGAGTGTCGTTACGACGGCACGATCTACGCGCAACCCGAACCGCGCCTGTTCAGTTTCAACAACCCGTTCGGCGCGTGCCCGACCTGTCAGGGCTTCGGCAACACCGTCGGCCTCGATCTCGATCTCGTCATCCCGAACCCACAGCTTTCGCTCGACGAAGGCGCGATTGAGCCGTGGACGAAACCGCAGCACGAGTGGGCGCGCACCGAGTTGCGCCGCTTCTGCCAACAGGAAGGCGTTCCGTTCGACGTGCCTTATGCGGAACTGACGCTGGCGCAACGACGCGCCATCGTTGAAGGCAAAGGCCAATGGACGGGCGTGCGCGGCTTCTTCGCCTGGCTGGAGACGAAAAAATATAAACTACACGTGCGCGTCTTTTTAGCGAAGTATCGCGGCTACACGCGCTGTCCCGATTGCAACGGCGGGCGTCTGCGGCAAGAAGCACGCGATGTGCTCGTCGGCGCGATGACGTTGCCGGCCGTCTGCGCGTGGCCGGTGAAAGAGACGCAGCAGTTCTTCGAGCGACTCGAACTCAACGAGGAACAGACGGCGATTGCCGACAAGGTGCTATTCGAGATTCGTCGTCGCCTGCGCTTTCTCGTGGATGTCGGTCTCGATTATTTAACGCTTGACCGGCTCGCCTCCACACTCTCCGGCGGCGAAGCGCAACGCATCCAACTCGCCACCAATCTCGGCTCGGCGCTCGTCGGCGCGCTCTACGTATTGGACGAGCCGTCCATCGGGCTGCACCCGCGCGACAGCGAGCGTTTGATCAAACTGCTGCACAACCTGCGCGACATCGGCAACACCGTCCTCGTCGTTGAGCACGACCCGGACATGATCCGTGCCGCCGATCATATCCTGGACGTTGGCCCGGCGGCGGGCGAACTCGGCGGGCGCATCGTCTTCGAGGGTGACTTGCAAGGGCTGTTGCGAGACTCCGGCACGCTGACGGGGAAGTATCTGCGCGGCGAAGTGGAGATCAAAGAACCGCCCGAGCGGCGCAAGGTGCAGGCGAAAAAGCGGCTTTTGATACGCGGAGCGAGCGAGCACAATCTGCAAGGCATTGACGTGGACATTCCGTTGGAGATGTTCGTCTGCATCACGGGTGTGAGCGGGTCGGGCAAGTCCACGCTCGTCCACGACATTATCTTCGCCGGGCTGAAAAAACAGCGCGGCGAATGGCAGGGGCACGTCGGCGCGTTCAAAGAGCTAACTGGCGGCGGGACGATAGACGAAGTCATACTCGTCGATCAGTCGCCCATCGGCCGCACGCCGCGCTCGAACCCGGTCACGTATCTGAAAGTCTATGACGCGATCCGCGAAGCCTTCGCCGCCACACGCGACGCACAGGCACGCGGCTTCGATCCCTCTCACTTCTCCTTCAACGTGCCCGGTGGGCGTTGCGACGTGTGCGAGGGCGACGGTACGGTCACGGTCGAGATGCAATTCTTAGCCGACGTGGAGTTGCTGTGTGAAGAATGCAAGGGCACGCGCTTCAAAGCGAACGTCCTCGACGTGCGCTATCGCGGCAAGAACATCAATGACGTGCTCAGTCTGACCGTGCGCGAGGCGCTCATCTTCTTCCGCGACGTGAACAAGATCGCCAATCGCCTGCGCGTACTCGACGACGTAGGTCTCGGCTACCTGCGGCTCGGTCAATCAGCTACTACGCTATCGGGCGGCGAAGCGCAACGTATCAAGCTCGCGTCTTTCCTCTCCAAGCGCACCGGAGCAAAGACACTCTACATCTTCGACGAGCCGACCACCGGCCTCCATTTCGACGACATCAACAAACTGCTCGCCGCCTTCCGCACCCTCGTCGAAGCCGGCGGCTCGCTTGTCGTTATCGAACATAACTTGGACGTAATCAAAACCGCCGACTACATCATCGACCTCGGCCCCGAAGGCGGCGACCGGGGCGGCCACGTCGTCGCCACCGGCCCGCCCGCAGAGATCATGCGCGTCAAAGAATCGCACACCGGCCGCTTCCTCAAAGCGCACCTCGCACGCTCCAACGGGCACGGGGCATGAATTGGCAAGGTGAGGCCAAAGCGAAACCGGCAGCATTGGAACGCCATTAAAAGATCGTCCACGAAGACACACGAACGGACACGAACTGTCTGCGCGGGTTTTCTTCGTGTCGTTTCGTGTGTCTTCGTGGACGATCTTTTTCCGTATCCTAATCTACCGTGATTCGATTTAGATAAGCCTGAGTTCGCGCAGCGCCGCAAGCGTCAGCACGGGCGTTTGCCACAACCATGCGACGCGCACAAAGAAGCCCGGCACGACCTGTGAGTGATAGACGCCTGCCGGCTCCATCGTCGCCGCGCGATAAGGCCCGTCCGCGCCCAACTCGTAAAACTCCGCGCGCTCGCCGTCGGGATCGATCAGCCAGTACTCCTTAACGCCCGCCCGTTCATACTCTCCAAACTTTTCCCTGCGATCCCGTTCGATTGACTCCGGCGAGATGATCTCAATCGCCAGATCGGCCGGGCCGTCAAGATAGGTTCGCTGAATCAGGTGCATGCGCTCCCGGCTGACGAAGAGCACGTCAGGCGCACGAGCACGTCTGCCCTCCTCTATCTTCATCACGAAGGGGGCCGGGATTACCACCCCAACATCGCGCATCGTAACGTACAGGCCTAAAACCTGTATAAAGAAGGTCAGCAACTCTTGATGCTTTCTCGCCGTCGGCGACATGAAGCGCACCTGCCCGTCCACCCATTCCGACATCGTGCGCTCGTCGTCCAACACAAGAAACTCTTCAAACGTCATGCGGGGCAACGTGGGGCACGGCGGTTCATAAACAATCCCCGTCCCCGGCGCTTCGGTTGTGTCGCGGCTCATGCTGCGCGTACTCCCTTCACCCGTCCTTAGGTCAGCTTAGCCGGCGGCCGGCGCGTGCGTGCGCCACCACTGGCGGAAGGCGGCCAACGCTGTGGTCTGGCCCTGCGTTTTGCTCTGTGCGATGAACTCGGTCAGCGCGCTGGCGGTCAGCGCGGGGAAGGCCCGGCTGGCATCTGTTGCGGCGTAAGCCTGCTCCGTGAGTTGATAGATAAACGCTTGCTGGCCGTCGTAACGCCAGATTTCCGGCACGCCCAGCGCCGCGTAGATATTGAATTTACTTAACGACTCGTTCGTCGTGTCAATCTCCACGATGACATCAGGTGGCGGATCGACGGCCAGATCAATCGTCCGTTGCCCGATGATGCGCGCCGCATTCTGCACGTAGAAGCTCGTATCCGGCTCCGCGCCTTTCGCCAAACGCTGCTGCCTGTGTGTCGCCGAGCCTCTGCTCTCCAACATCACGCCCGCTTCTTCCGACATGATGCGCGCCAAACCCAAGACAAAATCCTTATACCCCTCCTGCTCAGCCAACGCGCTTGCAATCTCCACTCTTCCCGCGTCGTAGCTGACCCGCAAGCCGGGCCGATCAGTCAACTCGGATAGCAGTGCTTCATACTCTTCCCACCCCACGCACGGCAGCCGCAACGTCGCCCCCGCCGGCAGGTGCGCGATAGCGGCCAGATAATCCACAGTCTCTGTACTCATACCCTTTATGCTTTGAAAATTAACTTGCTGCGATCCATTGCGCCAGCCGTTTTTTCAGTTCACTTAATCGTGCGGCTGAAATCTCGCCGATACCACCAAAGAAGATTGCATCCGACACGACGGCTAATCTGGTTAGTCGAATCACGCTGGCGGTTTTCAAACCCGATGGCGCGAAGTCCGCATCGCTAGGGGAAACGATCTCATCAATACCACCGACGGCTTGAGTGAGTTGCGACGAGAGCATGCAGACGAGCCAATCATTGCGCCCCGAGGGCAAAGGCGCGAGCAAAAGAGCCGGGCGCAATTTGCCGACCGCCAGATCGGTTTGCGGGAATTTGAAGAGGATGAGCTGCCCTGATTTTTTCACTGCCATCTTTCTTTCACGTCGGCTTCATTATATTCGGGCGCATCTTCGTCCTCCATGCCCGCCATTGCCTGCGCTAAAGAAAATCCCATCCACTCGGCTTCCTCGCTACCGGCTTCACCTTGCGCGACTTTCTGCGCGAGGAACTCGATGAAGTCTAAAACTTCGCGCTGAAACGACGGCGGCAGCCTTTGCAATCTGTCGGTAATCTGTTCCATCACAACCATGATTTGATTTTACTCCGAACGGGAAGTAGCCGTCAGCCGTTGGCGATCAGTTTGCAAGCCCGCGCACCTCATGGGTGCGGGCTAAAAATCCGGCCGCCCGCATACGCGGGCGGGTCAAAAGTGCAAAGGCTACATCCGCGCGGACGCCACAACGCGCAGGCCAATCAAACTGTTACGTACATTGGAGGCGACCTTGAACCGATACGCTGACGAGCATTCAAAAGGAGCATTGGCCCACGAACCGCCGCGCACGATGCGAAAAGTTGCCTCGCCGCCACTTAACCAAGCAGTGCCGTCCACCGGAGCGTTATTGTAACTGCTATTGTAATAATCTTCGCACCACTCCCAGACATTGCCATGCATGTCGTACAGCCCGAATGTATTTGGCTGCTTCTGGCCGACCGGATGTGTCTTTCCGCTATACTTCTCATTTACCCAACCCATTGCTTTGAGGTTGCCCGCATCGTCGCCCGTCGTATTCGCCCGACACGCATATTCCCACTCGGCTTCGCTCGGCAACTGGTATGTGAGTCCGTCGTGCAGCGCATTCAACCGGCGAATAAACTCCTGTGCGTCGTCCCACGACACCTGTTCCACAGGTAAGAGCAGGCCCTTGAAGCTTGACGGCTCGCTTTTCATTACTGCCTGCCACTGCGCCTGTGTAACCTCGTACCGCCCCATATAAAAGGCTTCTCGGATTATTACTGGATGTATGGGCATTTCATCACTGCTGCCGTTGACTGCTCCCATAATGAACTTTCCTGCCGGCACTAACACGAACTCCATGTCGAGGCTGTTCGTCATAGTGCGCGATAGGCTCATTGCTTGCGGCTTGCTTACTGCCTTACTTGCAGCTTGGCCGGACTGAGATTGATTGCCCGCCACAGCGCGCGATGACTGACTCCGCCATAGGGTCAACGCAATACCGGACACGATGCTGATTAAAACAACAGCGGCAGTTAGCAACAGTAGTTTGGTGCGATTCGGCTGTGCGGCGCTATTATGGGGCATCGTCAGGACGAGCCGCATCATTGATTCAAGCTTGGCGGACGGCGCAGTCGGGCACACGGCCGGCAACTCTGCAACCGCCGGTGCAGGCGCACGGCTGAGCGACCGCTGGCGCTCCTTCTCTACTGTTTCTTGCTTGAGTCGCTCCGCTGCCGCTGCTTCTCGTTCGAGCCGTTTCCGCTCTTCCTGCGCTTGCCTGTGCCGTGCTTCTGCCGCAAGTCGCCAACGCTCCTCAGCCTCAAGCCGCTGACTTTCTTCTTCCTCCTTGTGCTGGCGCTCCGCCTCTTCTTTCCTGCGTTGCTCCACTTCTCGCCTACGCTGCTCTTCTTCTTTTCGACGCTGCTCTGCTTCTCTTCGGCGTTGTGCTTCTGCCTCTTGCTGGCGGCGGAGCGTTTCCGCTTCAACGGCGCGGAGTTCGCGCGAGAGTGCTGCCGCGTCTGCCGGTCGCGTGTCCGGGTCTTTAGCCAGAGCGCGCATGATCACGGCGGTGAGCGCGGCCGGCACGCTTGCGTCTTCAGGCAGGGGAGGCGGGGCTTCTGTAATGTGTTTGGTGAGCACGCCCATCAGGCTCGCCGCGATGAAGGGCGGCTTGCCCGCGAGCATTTCGTAGAGCATCGCACCGAGACTGTACACGTCGGAGCGCGCGTCGAGCGCGTCGCCCTGACACTGTTCGGGCGACATGTAGTGGGGCGTGCCCATGACTGCGCCGGTCTGCGTCAGCGTGGGCACGCCCGCCGCATCGCGCAGCTTGGCGAGGCCGAAGTCCACGACTTTGACCGTCTCGCGCTCGCGGTCTTCGTCCGCCGGTAGCACGATGACGTTGTCGGGTTTGAGGTCGCGGTGGAAGATTTGCCGGCGGTGCGCTGCGGTGACCCCGGCGCAGGTGTCGCGCATCAAGGCGATGGCACGCTCCGGCGTCAGTCGCCCTTCACGCCGCAGGAGTTGACGCAACGATTCGCCCTCGACCAGTTCCATCACGATGTAGGCGGGCGCATCACGCTCGCGCGCTTCGCCGTAGTCGTAGATGGCGACGACGTTCGGGTGGCGCAACTGCGCGGCGGCTCGGGCTTCGCGGCGAAAGCGTTCGACCAGTCCGCTGTCGGCGACGAACTTGTGCAGCAGCATCTTGAGCGCCACCTCGTCGCCGATGTGGACGCGGCGGGCGCGATAGACCGCGCCCATGCCGCCTTCGCCAAGCAGCGCGAGCAGTTCGTATTTGCCGTCGAGCGTTTGCCCGACGAGCGGATCGAAGTCGGCTAAAGTTTCGGGCAGGTCATGCGCCTCCGCATGTTCGGTCGGCGTGTTGAAGGAAGAGAAAGAGAGGCCGCAGTTGGAACAGAAGCGCGCACTATCGCTCATCTCCGCTTGGCATTTTGGACAGATCATCGCGGCTGTTAGTTTTCAGTCTCGACGCGGGTGACGTGGCGACATAACTCCGGGCGCGCCTCTCGTGTCAATTTTAAGACCGGCGTAAGCAACTTGTAGTGAAGCTCGCAATGGCGTTAACCCGGCGAGCGAGAATGCGCGGCGATTCTCGCCGAATCGAGACGACCGCGCCAGAGTGTGACCCGGCATCAGCCGCGCTTGAGCAGCGCGCATTGTCTAACTCGAAGCCCGGCATGATGGGACAGAGGACAAAACATTTATCCACGAAATCACACGAACCAGCACGAACCAAGATCACGAACTTCTTGGTATTGCTTCGTGGCGCTTCGTGTGGTTTCGTGGATAGCTCTTCTTTTTGTCCCAAGCTTGCCTGTTTTGCTTTGGGCCCACTTGTCAGTTGCCGACGGATCGGCGTACAACTCTGGCGAGAAAGGAAAGGCAACAATGAGTCTCAAACAACGTATCGTCGGCGATCTAACGGCCGCGATGAAAGCTAAGGAGGCAGCGCGGCTTTCGACGCTGCGGATGGTGAAGGCGGCGTTGATGAATAGGGAGATCGAGCAGGGCGGCGAGTTGACGGACGAGGAGATGCAGAAACTCTTGCAGACGCTCGTTAAGCAGCGGCGCGATTCGGTGGAGCAGTATGAGCAAGGCGGGCGCGCTGATCTGGCGGCGAAAGAACAGGCTGAGATCGGCGTCATCGAAGCCTATCTGCCGCAGGGCGCGACCACAGAAGAGATCGAGCAAGCTGTGACACAGGCGCTGGCCGAAACGGGCGCGAGTTCGATGCGCGACATGGGCGCGGTGATGAAGGCGACGCAAGGCAGGCTCGCGGGGCGGTCGTTCGACGGGCGCGCGGTCAGCGAGTTGGTCAAAGCGCGGCTGAAGGCGAAGGGTTAAGACGCGCCAGCACAAGGATAGCGGCGGCGGGGGTGCAGCCGCAATTGCCACGCTAATCGCGCCCGCGAGTTTCTTTTTCATCGCTCTTTTCTCCGTTTTCCGCCCCGCTGCCAGTCTCTTCTCCGCTTTTGCCCTTTGCTCTCGGTTGCCGTATAATCCGTCTCTTGTTCGGAGCGCGGCGTTTTCGTCTGTGGGTTCGCGCCCACTTTTTCTTTTGTGCGCGGGTCAGTTTTCTTGAGCGAAGGGGGCGGGCGACGCGGTGGACACAGTAGCTGCGGAGGAGCGCATCCGGGAGATCGTGGGGCGCGTGGCGGCGGAACACGAGTTGGAACTCGTCCACGCGGAAGTGGGTGTTATTGGGCGGAGTGCGGCGGTACGCATCTTCATCGACAAGCCGGGCGGGGTGACGCACCAGGATTGCGCGACCGTCAGCCATCACGTCGGCACGATCCTTGAGGTGGAGGACTTCATCCATTCGGCTTATACATTGGAAGTATCCTCGCCGGGTTTGGAGCGCGGACTGTACAAGCGCGAAGATTACGCCCGCTTCGCCGGTCAGTTGGCGAAACTGAAGGTGCGGCAGCCGGTCAACGGGCAGCGCAACTTTCGCGGGCGCATCGTCAGCCTCGAAGACGACACAGTGATCTTTGACGACAATACGAACGGGCGCGTGCGTGTCCCATTCGAGCAGATCGCTAAGGCCAACTTAGAGATCGATGTTGAGGCGGAGTTTCGCCTCGCCGCCGAGCGCGAGCTACAGGCTAAAGCGCAGAGCGGCCCCACAACTGAATAACGCGGAAAGTTTATGAGCACATCCATCGGACAGAGCATTGACGCGCTGTGCAAAGAGCACGGGATCGATCACGAGTTGGTGGTCGAAGCGATGAAGGAAGCCGTGCGCGCTGCGGCCCGCAAACAGTTCAAGTCGGGCGAAGAGATCGCCGTCGAGTGGAGCAGCGAGACGGGCATCGAGATGTTCGCCTCGAAGGTCATCGTCGAGGCGGTGGAGAATCCGGCCCGCGAGATGTCGCTGGCCGAAGCGCAGGAACTCGCGGGCGACGAGGTGGAACTGGGCGATGAGTTGCAAATCCCTTTGCCGATGGAAGAGATGGGGCGCATCGCGGCGCAGACGGCCAAACAGATTCTCTTTCAGAAGGTGCGCGACGCCGTGCGCGCTAACGTCTATGAACAGTACATAGACAAAGTCGGCGATCTGGTCAACGGTTATGTCAAACGGTTCGAGCGCGGCGATATGATCGTGGACATGGGCAACGTCGAAGCCATCTTGCCGCGCAACGAACAGCCGCGCGGCGAGCAGTGGAATCAGGGCGAGCGCATTCGCGTCGTGATCCACGACGTGCTGAAAGAATCGAAGGGGCCGCAGATCGTCGTCTCGCGCTCGTCGCCAGAGATGATCAAACGGCTGTTCGAGATGGAAGTGCCGGAGATTTACGACGAGACGGTCGTGATCAAGTCGGCGATGCGCGAACCGGGCGAGCGCGCGAAGATCGCGGTCACATCGAACGAGCGCGATGTTGATCCGGTGGGCGCGTGCGTGGGCATGAAGGGTTCGCGCGTGCAGGCGATCATCCGCGAGTTGCGCGGCGAGAAGATCGATATCATCGAGTGGTCGGACGAGCCATCGGTCTTCGCCGCCAATGCGCTGTCGCCCGCCAAAGTCAATCAGGTACGCATCACCGACATCGAGAAGCGGCAGATGGAAGTGATCGTGAACGAGGATCAACTCAGCTTAGCCATCGGCAAGCGCGGGCAGAACGTGCGCCTCGCGACTAAGCTTGTCGGCTGGAACATAGACATTCGCAGCGAAGAAGAGTTGAAGAAAGAAGTGGCGGAGCAGATGGGCGCGCTCATCGCTTCGGGCGGGGCCGTGCCGCTCTCAGCGCTCGAAGGCGTCAACGCCACGACGACTTCCACGCTCGCCGAGCATGGCATCGAAGATATAGATGCACTGGCGCAAACGGCGCTTGACGACCTTGTCGAATTCCTCGACATCTCGCTCGACGCGGCGCAGGCGATGCTTGATGCGGCGCAGGCCGTTGTCGCCGCGCGCGAACGGAGCAAGGCGGCGGAAGGTGAAGCGGGCGCGGACGCTGGAACGGACGAAGCCGCAACACCGGCTGACGAGATGGCAGAGGCAGCGGCGGGCGAAATTGTCGCGGCTGAGCAGCACGCAGCGTCCGTCGAATTTGACCCGACGAGCGAGGCGGGCGCGGTCGAACCGTCCAACGCGATGACCGATAAAGGCTATGACGAGGCGGTCGAGGGGCGTTCGCCGTATCAGGCGGAGCCAGAGGTACAGGCGGCAGACTCGGCCGATCCGGTCGCGCTCTCAGAGGCCGATCCGATCTCGCCGGATGAGTTGATGCTACAGGATGCGGGCCGCGATCTACAGCCCGATACGATTATGCCCGGCGCGGATATGACCGCGACTGACGCCGCCATGATCGCCGACGAAGAAGCGGCCGACGAAGGCCAGCCGCCCGTTGAAGAAGATGCGCCGTTGTCACCGCGCGTGGATGCGAGCGAAGCGTCCGCGCCCGAAGTGCAAGTTTCGTCCGCGCCCGCGCCCGAATATCGGGTCGAGGCCAACGATGAAAAAGACGCTGTGGAAGACGAGAAGCAAGATGCTTCCGATAGCGCACAGTGACCACCGCGAGGAGCGCGTGATGCTCTATCGCGCGTCTCGTTTCTGCTCGCCTCTATGGGCCTTACCGGGTCTCGGGCCGCGTCCGATGTGATGCGCCGCCCGCGCGCCGGTCAAGGTCTTGGAAGTTGCGAGTTTGACTTTTCACCTTAGGCCGCGCGCGACGCCAAACTGCTGAGCGCGCTCACGTCGTTCGGAAGGATTGCATGACCGGTAATAAGGTTCGCATTTACGATCTCGCCAAAGAACTCAAGCTCGAAACGAAGCGCCTGATCGAAGAGGTGCGGCGCGAGGGCTACGATGTCAGTGTGCCCTCGAACACCGTGCCGAAAGATTTAGCGGACAAGATTCGCAACCGCTACTTCCCCAAGAAGGAAGCCGCGCCGGTGCGCACGATCCGCGTCGTCAAAAAAGCGCCGCGCCCGGCCGAAGAAGGGGGCGAAGAGATTCACGCCTCCGTGCCGCCCGTAGCGAGCGCGCCGGATGAAGTGCTCGCTGACGAAGCGCCGCTGGAAGAAACGGGCGGGACGAGATCGGCGACTGTGCGCCTCATGAAGAAGCCGCTTCCGCCGGCCGCGCGGGCCGAGCATCCGCTGGCCGGGGCAGCGTTGACGGGGGCTACCCCTGCGCCCGCGCTCGCGGAGTTGTCGTACCCGACGCCGCAACTCAACGAACCGGCCACCAGCGCGCCCGGCCCCGTCGAAGTATCAGCGCCGACCGCGCCGCTCACGGAACAGACGGGCGAAGCGCCGCTCATGCCCATCCCGCCCAGCACGCCCGACGTGTTGCCGAAGCCGGTGCCGCCCGCAAACCAGATACGTGTGCTGCGGCCCACAGCCGCAGCGCTCGATGCGGGCGTCAAACTTGGCGAACGCGCGCCGGTGCCAACGCCCACTGTGCCGACACCGAGCGAGCGCGCCCGGCGCAGCGGCGCTGGCGGCGGCCGTGATGAACGTGGCCGCGGGCGCGGCGGGCGCGAGACCGTCGCCTTCACCGGCACGCCCGGCGAGAGCGCGACGCCGCAGACAGTTTACACCCCGCCGGCCGATGCGCGCCGCCCACGGGCCGGGCGCTCGCGGCGCGGCGGTGCGCCCGTCGGCGTGCGCGATGCCGGCAAAGGGCGCGGCCGCTTCGACCGCGACTATGTTGTGCCGGCGAAGGCCCTCACACTCGAACAACGCATCGCCGGTTCAATGAGCGGCGGCACGGGCGTGGCCACCAACGAAATCAAACAAGTACGACTCGTCGAAGGCTCGACCGTCAAGGAATTGGCCGAGAAGATGGGCATCAAGCCCAAGGACATCGTCGCGCTGCTCTTGCAACGTGGCGTGTTCGCCACGATCAATCAGGCGCTGAACAGCGACGTGGCGGTTGAGCTCGGTCGCCGCTTCGGTTATGAAGTCTCCTTCGTGCCGTTTGAAGAAATGGTCGTCGAAGAAGAGTTCGAGGAATTGATCGCGACCGATGCGGATGACGTGGAATTGCCGCGTGCGCCGGTCGTCACCGTCATGGGGCACGTCGATCACGGCAAGACGAGTTTGCTCGACGGCATTCGCGCGACGGATGTCGCGGCCGGTGAAGCGGGCGGCATCACGCAGCACATCGGTGCGTACAGCGTACAAGTGCAGTCGCCCGACAACCCGAACGAGATGCGTCGCGTCGTCTTTCTCGACACGCCCGGTCACGAAGCGTTCACGCTCATGCGCGCACGCGGCGCGAAGGCGACCGACGTGGTCGTGCTCGTCGTCGCGGCAGACGACGGCGTGATGCCGCAGACCATCGAAGCGATTGAGCATGCGCGGGCCGCGCACGTGCCCATTGTCGTCGCCATCAATAAGATCGACCGACCGGACGCGAACACCGACCGCGTCAAGCAGGGCTTGGCGACGCAGGGCTTGCAGCCGGTTGATTGGGGCGGCGACACGGAAATGGTCGCAGTCTCAGCGAAGAAGCGCGAGAACATCGACACGCTGCTCGAAACGATTCTGCTCACCACCGACATCCTCGATCTCAAAGCGAGTCCGACGCGGCGGGCGGCGGGTGTCGTGCTCGAAGCGAAACTTGATCGCGGGCGCGGTTCGGTCGCCACCGTGCTGGTGCAACAGGGCACGTTACGTGTGCATGATCCGTTCATCGCCGGCCAAGTGTTCGGCAAGGTGCGCGCGATGTTCAATGATCGCGGCGAGATTGTGACCGAAGCCGGGCCGGCCACGCCGGTCGAAGTCTTGGGCTTGCAAGGCGTGCCGCAAGCGGGCGACATGTTTCAAGTGGTCGCCGACGTGAGCCGCGCGCAAGGCATCTCCGAGCATCGACAACAACTCGCGCGGCAGAGCGCGCTTTTGCAGACGACCAAGCGCGGCATCGAAGCGTTGGGCCAGAAGGAAATCAAGGAACTGCTTGTGCTGGTGAAGGCCGACGTGCAAGGTTCAGTCGAAGTCTTAAAGAGCACGCTGCAAAAACTTTCGACCGAACAGGTCAAGGTCAACGTCATCCGTTCCGGCGTCGACGCGAGCGGGCGCATCGAACACGGCGGTTGTCATCATCGGCTTCAACGTGCGGCCCGAAGTGCGCGCCGCCGAACTGGCCAAGCTCGAACATGTGGATATACGCTTGCACTCGATCATCTACAAGGTCGAAGAAGAGATACGCGCGGCGATGATCGGCATGCTCGACAAGATCGCCACGGAGCGCATTCTGGGCAAGGCCGAAGTGCGACAGACATTCAAAGTACCGCGCGCCGGCATGATCGCGGGCTGCATGGTGATTGACGGCACGATCCGGCGTAACGCCCGCGCGCGGCTCATCCGCGACGGCGTGGTTGCGTGGGAAGGCGGCATCGCGTCCTTGCGCCGCGCCAAGGACGACGTAGCGGAAGTGCGCGAGGGTTTCGAGTGCGGCATCGCGCTCGAAGGTTTCAACGATATCAAGGTCAGCGATCAGATCGAGGCATACATCGTCGAGCAGATCGCGGCGACGGAACTGACATAGAGGTCAGAGGTCAGAGGTCAGAGGTCAGCCAAGCACTGTCCTCTCTAACCTCCAACCTCTGACCTCTGACCTCTTGCTTTTATGCGTAGGCCGGAGAAAGTTGCCGAGTTGGTGCGTGAGGAGATCGCGCAGATCGTGGGTTACGAGTTGGAAGACCCACGGGTGGCGGTGGTCACAGTCACGGACGTGCGCATGTCGGAGAACTTGCGTGAGGCGCGCGTCTTCGTCACGGTGAGCGGCACGGACAAAGAGGCGGCCACGGCCTTGCGTGCGCTTGAGCACGCCGCGTCTTACGTGCGCCGGCAGGTGGCGATGGAGCTTAACCTGAAGCGCGCCCCGGAAATACATTTCATCCGCGATACGGTCGAAGAAAAAGCCACGCGCGTGGATGCGCTGCTCATGGACATTAAGCGGGAACAAGCCGCTGCGCCCGGCGCGAACGAAATAGTTGAAAGAGGAGAGGGTGAGTGATGAATGATGAATGATGAACGATGAATTAAAAGCACCTGTCTTTCATTCATCATTCACATTCATCATTCATCATTTCTGCACACACATGCTCAGTCAAGTTGTCGAGTTGATTGAGGCGAAGCGGCGCTTTGCCATCACCTCGCACATCCGGCCCGACGGCGACGGGTTAGGGTCGAGTTTAGGTCTCTACTGGCTGCTGCGCGCACTCGGTAAAGACCCGGCGGTTATCATGCACGACCCCGTGCCCCATTCTTATCTGAAACTTCCCGGCGCGGACTGCGTGCGTGTCGCGCCCGCTATCGGCGGCGGCTTCGATGCGGTCTTTGTGATCGAATGTTCCGACGCGACGCGCCCCGGGCTGGCCGACCTCGCCCAACAGTTCGTCGTCAACATAGACCACCACGCCACCACCTCGCATTTCGGCCAGATCAACTGGATCGACTCGACCGCCTCGGCCTGCGGCGAGATGGTTTATAACCTGTGCAAGGCCATCGGCGTGCGCCCCACGCGCGAGTTGGCCGAATGTGTCTATACCGCGCTCATCACCGACACCGGCTCGTTCCATTACTCAAACACGACCGAGCGCACCTTCAAGGTGGCCTCCGAGTTGGTACGCGCGGGCGTGAAGCCGGCGAAGATCGCGCAGGCGGTCTACAGCAATTATCCGTGGAGCAAAATCGAATTAATGAAGGATGTGCTGGCGACGGTGCGGCACGATGCGTCGGGGCGCATCGCGTGGCTGCGCTTGAGCCTGGAGATGCAGGCGCGCGCGGGCGCGGCGGATGAGGATGGCGACGGCTTTGTGCATTTCCCGATGAGCGTGGGTGAGGTTGAAGCGGTCGCGTTTTTGAAGGAGACCGCGCCCGGCGTCTATCGCACGAGTTTGCGCTCGAAGGGCGAGATAAACGTAGCGCGCATCGCCGAGCAGTTTGGCGGCGGCGGCCATCGCAACGCCGCCGGCTGTACGCTGACCGGCGCGTGGGCTGACGCCGAGCAGACTATCGTCAGTCTACTCATCGCCGCGCTTGAGCCGGGGCCGGACATCAGCGTCAGCCCGGACAACGGCCACGCGCCGCTGCCGCGCGATGTCGTCAACGCGATCTGAGTTGGCCGCATACAGTCGGGCTTTATCATTCCACGTTCTTAGTTCATACTGCCTGCCGCTATGACCTGGTTTCGGAAGAAGGAGCAGAAACTCGAACCCGTCCCGGCGGATGAGCGCGTCGTTAAGACCGAGGGTATCTTCGTTAAATGCCCGGAGTGTGATGCTGCGCTCTACCGGCGCGAGTTGGAAGAGTCGCTGCAAGTCTGCGTGCATTGCGCCTACCACTTCCGCATCGGCGCACGCGAGCGTCTCGGTTTTCTCTACGACGACGGGCAGTACGAAGAACTCGACGCGGACGTGATCTCATCCGATCCGCTCAACTTCGTGGACACGAAGCCTTACCCGCAGCGCCTCCAACAGGCACGACGCGCGACCGGACTGCCCGAAGCGATCATCACGGCGCGCGGCCAAATCGGCAATCATCTGGCCTTCGTCGGCGCGATGGATTTCAGTTTCCTGGGCGGCTCGATGGGTTCGGCCGTGGGCGAGAAGATCACGCGCATCATCGAGCGCGCGATTGACGCGCGCGGCGCGGTGCTGACAGTCGCGGCGTCGGGCGGGGCGCGCATGCAGGAGGGCACGCTCTCGCTCATGCAGATGGCGAAAATCGCGGCCGCGCTCTCGCTCCTCGCCGAAGCGCGCCTGCCGTTCATCTCGCTCCTGACCGACCCGACGACGGGCGGCGTCACCGCCAGCTTCGCCATGCTCGGCGACGTAATCTTGGCCGAACCAAAGGCGCTCATCGGCTTCGCCGGCCCGCGCGTCATCGAGCAAACTATCAGACAGAAACTGCCCAAGGGTTTTCAACGCTCCGAGTTCTTAGTCGAGCACGGCATGCTGGACGCGGTCGTGGACAGACGCGAGTTGCGCGGCACGATCATCAAACTCCTGAACTTCATGGTCAACGCGGAACTACAGACGCCCGCCGAACCGCAGTTCAATCCCGGCCATAACGGACGCGCTCCGCAGGCGCAAGATAAGCCAACCGCCGAACCGATCAGCAACATAACGCAGCCTAAAAGTTAAACGGCACAAGCCCGAAGGACACAAAGCGCAAAGCACAGCGCCGAACGCGGCATGATGAAGGCGCAGATTTTCTTTCATCATCCCGCGTTTCCTTTGTGCCCTTCGTGACCCTGTGGTCTATTGCCCGCATGCAATTCGATGAAGCGGTCAATTATCTGCTGAGTTTGGGGCACGAGACGCTGGCGATGAAACTTGGTCTCGCCAACGTCACGCGCTTACTTGCTGCGCTCAACGATCCGCAACTAGCTTTTCCGGCCGTACAGATCGCCGGCACGAACGGCAAAGGTTCGACCGCCGTTATGCTCGCCGCCATCTGCCGCGCCGCCGGCCTCCGCACAGGGCTCTACACTTCGCCGCATCTCGTCTCAATCACCGAGCGCATACAGGTTGCGGGGCGACCAATCGCGCCCGTAGAATTTGCCCGCACGGCCGCGCAAGTCCGCACGGCAGCCGAACAACTGCACGCCGAAACTGGCGCACGGCCAACGTTCTTCGAGCAGGTGACGGCTATCGCCCTCGTCGCGTTTCGCGCGGGCAACGTCCAACTCGCGATCCTTGAAACCGGCCTCGGCGGCCGGCTCGACGCGACGACCGCCGCCCGCGCCACGACGCTCGCCATCACGTCTATCGCGCTCGATCATCAAGCGTATCTCGGCACAACGCTCGCGGAGATCGCGGCGGAGAAGGCCGCCATCATTCGCCCCGGCACGCAAGTGGTCGTCGCGCCACAAGTGCCCGCCGCTCGCACCGTTATCGAAGCCCGCTGCCACGAATGCAATGTGCCGCCGCAGTGGGCCACCGAAGACGTACGCGTACATGAGGCCACGCCGGACGGCCGTCTGCGCGTCACGTTTCAAACCGCGCACGACGTTTACGCAGACGTGCTGCTGTCCTTGCGCGGCCGGCATCAACTGCCGAATGCGGCCGTCGCCATCTCGCTCGCCGAAACACTCCGCGCACAGGGCAATGACATCCCGCGCGCCGCGATCATTGCCGGACTACAGACGGCCGTTCATCCCGGTCGCCTTGAGTTGCGTGTGGGTACGCCGCCGCTCCTCTTCGACGGCGCGCACAATCCGGCCGGCGCAACCGCTCTGCGCGCCTATCTCGACGAGTTCGTCCACGCGCCCATCACGCTCATCTTCGGCGCGATGGCGGATAAAGAGTTAGCCAAACTAGCGGGCGCGCTCTTCCCCGTCGTGCATAAACTGATCCTGACGCGCCCCGCCAACCCGCGCGCCGCCAGCCTCGCGGCACTCGCAGAGATCGCGCATCTGCATGTCAATGAAACCCAAATTACCCTTGCGCCTACGCCCGCCGGAGCCTTGCGCGTTGCGCCCGCGCAGACGCCCGCCGGTGGACTGATCTGCATCACCGGCTCGCTCTACTTGATCGGTGAGTTGCAAGCATTGCTCAACGAACGGGCAAACAGTGCTGGCTGATCACACGTCCGCGCGGCTTTGCCTTTTGCCGGCCGATTGATTAAAAAGTCACGTATGGATACATCACAGCAGGAAGCGCCCGAAGTGTTGGCGAGCGCGGACGTGTTTAGCGGGCGCGTGTTCTCGGTTGTGACCGATACGGTGCGCGAGCAGGGCCGAACGATAAAGCGCGACGTGGTGCGGCATCCGGGCAGCGCGGCCATCGTGCCCATCTTCGCTGACCGTACGGTCGCGCTCGTG
The DNA here is from genome assembly GCA_038322995.1 of Pyrinomonadales bacterium. Classification (GTDB taxonomy): domain Bacteria; phylum Acidobacteriota; class Blastocatellia; order Pyrinomonadales; family Pyrinomonadaceae; genus QHXQ01. Next base: position 11,895 of record JBBQGM010000058.1, on the reverse strand, counting down.
CGCCAGTACAGGCATCCGACGGTTAAGTACCTGCTCGAAATCCCGGCTGGCACGCGCGACAATTTCGAGCCGCCCGAAGAGTGTGCCGCGCGCGAGTTGCAGGAAGAGTTGGGCCTCATCGCGGGGCAACTGGACAAACTTTCCGAGTTCTTCGTCTCGCCCGGCTTCTGCGCCGAGAAGATGTGGGTCTATCTGGCGACGGAGTTAAGCGAAACGGCCGCTAGCCCCGAAGATGACGAGATGCTCGAAGTCGTCCGCTTGCCGCTCGCCCGCGCGCTCGACATGATCGCGGCCGGCGAGATCGAAGACGCCAAGACGATCATCGGTCTCACGTTGGCCGCCGCTAGAATGAAGGATGAAGGGTAACTTAGCCTTTGGACTGCTTAGCTTGAATAATGGTGCTAACGGTTAAAGAATTATTAGTACGCGAAGATTTCTTCGACGCTGCCATCTTATGGCATGGCTTCACTGATTACATGCGTGACTACGAAATTATTGTCGGCGCTCGCAATGGCCCGCCTAACACCGATGTACACAAGTATCAGTTTATCGGTTGCGTGGAAGCGAATTATCAAACGAAACTTAGGAAAAGTTTCAGCCAATCCTTATCTGACGAGCACGTTTATTCTGGCCCTGACTACCCAGACAAGAAAGCACCGGCTGGCTTCATCTGGGGCGTGCGGTTTGCCGATGCCTATCCGGGCTTAACATATATTGAAAACGGTGAACTGGCTGAACATTGGTCTTCCGCAACTGGGCGTCAAATGCATGAGATCGCGCTTGAGACAAATTGCTTTCATTTGCGGCTTGTGTTTGCAGATGTCAGATATGCTTTTCTAGGACATGAGCCGGAAGTTGTTCTTTCAAAGGCTATGCCGTTAGAGGTTAGTGAAAAGACTTCAGATGGTGGAGTTAGTTGATAGCACAGCTTTTCGTTCCTCCTTGCTCTTCATCTGCGCGTCTCTTACACTCGCTTCATCGTGGACACACCGACCGATATACACGCTGATGCAGCGCCAAGCGCCAGCCCTTACGTTGCGGTAGTCAGGCCGGACGCGGCCCGAGCGGCCGAGGCCGCCGTGCGCCCGCTTGAGCCAGACAATCCGCCGTGGGGCGTGCCGGCCGCGGTGTTCGTCTGGCTTGCCAGCATCGGGCTACTGTTCATCGTGCCGACGCTGGCGGGCATGGGCTATGGCCTCACGCGCCTGGCCCGGATGCCGGCCGATAAGATCATAGCGTCGCTCCTCACCGACCCGCACTTCATTTTAATCTCTGTGGCGGCGGTCATCCCGGCCCACCTACTCACGCTCTGGCTCGTCTGGTGGCTCGTGACGCACAACGGGCGGCGCTCGTTCCGCGCGCTTATGGGCCTGAGTTGGAGTCGGCGACTCGGCGCGTTTGAACTGTTCGTCTGGGCCGGCGTGGTTGTTCTGCTGTTCGTCTGCAACGCCGTCATTGGGCACTACTTCAAAGGCGGCGACACCGATCTGGAAAAGATCATTTCCAGTTCGCTGGCGGCGCGCTATCTCGTCGTTGTGCTGGCGACCTGCACCGCGCCGCTCGTCGAAGAGACGGTTTATCGCGGCGTCCTCTATCCTGCGTTGCGCCGCGCGGCTGGCACGTTCGTCGCCTGCTTCATTGTCGCGGGGGTGTTCGCACTCGTGCATGTCTGGCAGTATCGTGCGAACGTCGGCGTCATCGCCGCGATCACGCTGCTGAGCTTAACGCTGACGCTCGTGCGCGCACTGACCGGCCGCCTCCTGCCCTGTCTGATCATCCACACGCTCTTCAACTTCATCACTTCCATTGCTATCGTCTCCGATCAATATCTCAAGCAGCTAGCGCCGTCTCCCGCCCCAACGGGCACGCTCATCCGCTCGGTCATGCGCGCCGCCGGTCTCCACTTTTAACTTATGCCTTACGAGGTACTGGTCGTCGGCGCAGGTGTGGGCGGGTTGACCACGGCGGCGCTACTGGCGGCGCGTGGTGTCAGCGTCTGCGTACTCGAAAAAGAGTCGCGCGCAGGTGGCTGCCTGACGCCGTTTACACATGGCGGCTACGACTTTGAGCCGGGCGCGGGTCTCTACGCCTGCTGGCAACCGGACGAACTACATGCGCGCGTGTTCGCCGAACTACCGGTCGCTGCGCCCACCGCGCAACCGCTCAAGCCCGCCTACGTCGTGCGTCTGCCCGACATGACGGACGTGCGCGTTGGCGGCGCGAGCGCCGAAGCGTTTGCGGCCGACTTGCGCGCGGCCTTTCCTGAGTGCGCGGACGCGGCCATCAATTTCTATCAACAACTCGCGCCCATCGCTGACGCCTTGCGCCGGAGTGCGCGCCGTTTTCCCGCCCTCACAACCGCGACGAGATTGCAGCGCATGAAACTCATGGCCGCCGAACCGCGCCTCGCGGCCAAGCTCGGCGCGCTGCAAAACGACATAACCGCGCAGCATCTCGCTCTCACGTCGCCGCGCTTCCAACGCTTCATCGACGCGCAACTGCAAACGCTCGCGCAGACGCCCGCCCACGAGTGCGCCTATCTCTACGCCGCCATCGCGCTCACAGAACCGTCGCGCGGTCTCTACACGCTCGCCGGCGGCGCGACTGCGCTCACCCGTGCGCTCACCGATGCGATCAAAGCGAGCGGCGGCACCGTGCGCCTAGACACGACCGTCCTGCGGCTCGTGACGGACACGGGCGGGCGCGCGGTCGGCGTCGATCTCTTGAGCGGCGAGCGCATCGCAGCTACGCGCGCCGTCGTCAGCAATCTGACAGTTTGGGACACCTACGGTAAGCTCGTCGGCTTGCAGCGCACGCCCGCCGAGCTACGCCCGCGCCTGCGCGACACAGGCGGCTGGGGCGCATACCTGATCTTCGCCGGTCTCAATGAAGACGCCCGCGCGCGCCTGCCCGCCGAACGCATCATCGCGCTTACCGACTGGCAAACCGGGCAACCTTACGATCCGACGACCGCGCAGTTCACCTTCAACGCCGCGCTGGATGCACGCGCGCCTGCGGGGCAACGCGCCGTCACGATCTCAACTTTTACGGATGCGGCGCAGTGGTTCGCTTATCACGAAGACGAGGGTGAACTTGAGACGCAGGATCAAGCGCTGCTTGGGGTATGGTGGGCGCGGCTGCACGCGCGTCTGCCGGAACTTGGCGCGGGCATCGAAGTGATCGAGACGGCCACGCCGCGCACCTACTACGAGCAGACGCGCCGCAAACTCGGCATGGTCGGCGGTCTGGGCCAAACACTCGATGTGGCAGGCGCGCACGCTTTCACGCACCGCACGCCGCTCGCCGGTCTCTATCTGGTCGGCGATACCGTTTTCCCCGGCGCGGCCGTCGCCGCCGTCACCCACTCCGCACTCATCGTCGCCAATGAAATTGCCCCGCCCACCCTTTAGCGCAAGGGTGGCGGGGCAGATAGACAGCCTCTATGTCAGCGGGATGATGTTGCCCGCGCTGTCACTATAAAGGTGGGCGCATGTTGTCGTGTGGCGATTCGCGCGTAACACGCTCAGTCTCAACCGACCGCTCGGGCCGCGCGCTGGCCGGTGGCGCTTGCGGTGCGGGCGTCATCGTTAACGGAAATCTGTCTGTCCCACCCCGCTTGTCACTGTTATCCCCAATCGTAGCAGTGCCGCCACCGCGCCGCACGTTGCCCGTCTCCTGCGTGCAACCCGGACAATCAGCGCGATTCGGCTGCGTTATGATCAGCCGATTATTGTAGTTGTAGCCATATGGGCAACTTAGATACCAGCGATTGATCGGAATAAACGACCAGCCACCAACCAGACCATCGTAGCCCCACACGCCGTTGCTCCGTCCGTCGAAGTTGCGCCAATTTGTCAGCGCGCTGACGAGCGTCGGGTTGCCCGTCATGCGCGCATTGGCCTTGGCCAAAAACTCGGCGCGGGCGCGGCTCCAATCGTCGAGCGCGTCCGTCTCCTGCTTGGTCAACTTCACCAACGCCACCGCGTTGCTGCCGTTAATGATCGCTTTCTTGCCGCCCTTCACGACCGTTGTGCTATTACCAACCAGAGCGCCGCCTTTGCGCACGGCCAGTTCGGTCGTATCCGGCGCGAAAACTTTGACGTGATAGATGCCGCTTTTGACCACGACGATCTTTGTTTGCGGCGTGGCTAAACTGACGACCGGCTGTTCATCCTCGAAGCCGATCACTTCGGCCACGGCCGCGCCGCGATTCAGTCTAAGCCGCAAGTTGTCGAGTGAGTTATCAACCAACTCAAACTCGGAATTCTCCGCGAGCCGCAGATAGGAGCCGGGATTAAGCAAGACCTCGACACGCCCATCAACGCCGGTCGCCACCACATCGCCGGAGCGGAGATCGTCGTTCATCGTTAGCGTCGCCACCGCGCCATCCACGCGCTTTACCGTCACGGTCCCGGCCACAAAATTAACGCCGCCAGCACGGGCCGAGATCAGGCGCACGTCCCTGGTCTGCGTACGCGCGAACTGTGCGCCGCCACAGAATATCAAAGCACAAGTGAGCAAATTGAGCGTGCGCGCCGAAGTTCTGCGCATAACAACTATCTCCTTTTCAGATGGGCCGTATCGTTTGAGCGAATTTTGCGTTAACCGCGCACAGCATACACCTCGCGCCGCCTCCGCTTCAAGAGACAGGGCACGCGTCATTTGCGCAACCAAGTTTATTTTTGCGCGGCCGCACGCGGGGCCGCGTCTTGCACGTCGGCCGCCGCACCACGAATAATGACGACCGTATCGCCCTCGCGCCGCACGAGGGTGGCACGGGTAGCGTCGCGCCAGATCGTCTGCGCGGGATCAGACTGTGCAACCGGCTGCGCCGTGCGCCTGCTCAGCGCATTGTAGCCACGAAAGAATTCTTCGGCGTCTTCGGCTTTATCCCAAACGGTTTGCCAGACGAAAAGCGGCGCGCTGTCCGTGCGCTCCAATAGATAGGCGCAATCGCCGCCCCAACCGGCGGCGGCGCGGGCGGCATCTTTCGCCGACAGCGCGCCGAGCAGTAGCCCACGCACGCCGATCTCGCCGAGCGGTGTGGCTGTCACAACGTGCCAGCCGCGCGCCGCGAAGCCCTGTTCGTCCAGCGCAGCCGCACGCGGTTGTTCATCCGCGAAATACTTTTCCGGGTGCAGAATTTGTTCGCTTGACGCGGGCGGGCGACGAAAGAGCGCGTCCACGGCCGGCACGCCCCCTTTGCGCCGGACGGCTTCGACGAAACGCACGCCGTCGCGGTAACGAAAGATAAAAGTTTCCGTCAGGAGCGGCGGGAAGAGCGCCCCCACCTCTTTGCGATACGCGGCGAACCGTTCGTCTTCGGCGCGGGCTACGTCGTCGAGCGGGCGGCGCGTCCAGGCGTCGCCTTGTTCCAGTCGCCGCTGCACGTCCATCGCATCGCCTTCGATGACGGCGAAGAGCGCTTCCTCGTGATCGAAGTTATACGGCCGCACCAGCAACAGCTTTAACAGATCGAAGTGCTGATCTTGCAGCGCGTGGACGAACTCGTGCGCCAGCAGCGAATCGCTCGTAGGCGCTTGGCCCTGCGGGTCGGCGAGCAATAAGACTTGCTTGTCAACCGGCGAATAGGTTGCGCCTGCGGAGGCGGCGGCGAAACTCGCGGCCAGCGTGGCCAGATCAGTCCCGGCGGGCAGCATCCCACCCGCTACCGCCAGCCGACTCAGCGGGCGCAACTCTTCGCCGCCGAGCGCGTCCGCCATCTCCCGCGTGCGTGTGCCGTACTCCCAACCGGTCAACTCAATCATGCCCGGCGCGCTCAACCAGGTTAACGCGCGTGTCGCCGCCGCCGCACGCAACACACGGTCGCGGACGCGCTGCAACTTCGGCGCGAGCGGGCGCGCAGGCAACGGCGTCAACGTATGTGTAATTTCAGGTAGAGTGGTTATGGCGGCCGCGCTGTTGCTACGTGGCGCGGTCGTGGACTTACGCCCGCAGGCGAGCGCGAACGCCAGCACGCCGAGTGAGAACAGGAAAAACAGAATAGGCCAGCCCCGCGTCCGCATAGTCTGGGTTAGACGCGCGGCGGAGGCGCTACGATGCCGGCAAATTTGCGCACCGTGGTCAGCGATCAAGCATGTCGAGCATTGAGCCGCCCGGCGCGGCTGGCGGGGCCGGGCTGGCGTGGTCGCTCAGGCGCAACTGAAGATTGCCGGAGTTGCTGGCGTACAGCAACCCTTCTTCTTTATTGACCACATTGGCACGGATCAGATTTTCCAGCACGCCGTCGAACGTCTGCATGCCTTCCAGTTCGCCTTGATCCATCGCGTCCACGAGCGACTTGCCCTCGGACTCGCCGCGCTCCATGTATTCGCGTGTGCGCGCGGTGGACTTCAAAATCTCGATGGCGGCAATGCGCCCGCCATTGTCCGCACGCGGGATGAGCCGTTGCGAGACGATGAAGCGAAACGTCTGCGCGAGCCGCCCGCGGATGGCCGCCTCTTCGTTCTTCGGGAAGACGCCGATGATGCGGTCAACTGTCTTGGAAGCATCAATCGTGTGCAAGGTGGAGAGGACAAGATGCCCCGTTTCGGCGGCTTCAAGCGCGACCTCAATCGTCTCGCGGTCGCGCATCTCGCCGACGAGGATCACCTTCGGCGCTTGCCTGAGCGCGGCGCGCAAGGCCAGCGCAAAGCTCGGCGTGTCGGAATGCAATTCGCGCTGGTGGATGGTCGCCCGCTGGTGCATATGCAGGAACTCAATCGGGTCTTCGATGGTGACGATGTGATAGGCCTTCGTGTCGTTGATGAGATCGATGATAGCGGCGAGCGTGGTTGATTTGCCGCTGCCGGTCGGCCCCGTTACCAGCACCAGCCCGTTCTTCAGATCGGCAATGTCCTTGAGTTGAATGGGTAGATTGAAGTCGCTCCACTGCGGCGGGCGGTTCGGGATGACGCGCATGACGATAGCGTGCGTGCCGCGCTGCATGAAGATGTTGACGCGGAAACGCGAGACGCCGGGCGCGCTGAACGACACGTCCGTCGCGCCGAATTTTTCCAGATTCTCGGCGGCTACCGGATGATTGGTGACGAGCAGTTTGGCGATGCCGTGCGTGTGCGCCGGTGTCAGCTTATCCAACCCCGGCACGGTAACGCCCTGGAGCTGGCCCATCAATTCGATCTGCGGCGGGCGGCCCGGCGAGAAGATGAGGTCGCTCACTTTATCGGAGGTGGCGAGCATCGTGCCCAGCACGTCCAGAAAATTCATCGGGGCGCTCGTTATTGCTTGCGGCGGCAGTGTGCTCATAAAAGATTTGTTATTGGTCAGTTGTCCGTGGTCATTGCTTGTTTGTGTTGTTGGTTAGCGGCTTCATCATTAACGTGTAACACTGGCCGGCAGCATAACGGCCAACTAACCACTTATGACGGACACGCTTTTGTCATGCTTGCGATTAAAATGAGACGCCGCGCGCAAACCAACGCGCCAGACGCGGCGTACATCTTAGTGTAGGCATGGCGCACGATGCGCCGCAAGTTTTTAATTGAAACCTTGCGCGCGCCGGCGGCGTCAAAAGAACAGGAGGCGAGATTAAGCGATGGCAACTTACCGAGATCCGATCAGAGAGTTTGCGCCGCTCGAAGTGATTGAGCGGTTGCTGGAAATTCGCGTTGACGCAGGCTACCAACCGGCCATCTTTATGCACGCTGAGAACGACTTAACCGCCTACTTCGACGCTTACGGCTTCGACATCTACGCCTTCGGCGAACCCGAAGCCGCGTTCAACTACGGCCGCTATCGTGCCCCGCTCGCGCCCGGCGGCGACTATGCGCACGAACATCCGACCGCGCACTGAAGAGCAGGCTGAAGGCGGCATGAGAATGATGGGTCAAATACAGTGCTGCAATTCATCGTTCTCATGCCGGCTTCATTATTTCCCCTATTCCGCCTTTACGATGACGAAGGTTACGTCGTCGCCCGCGCCACGCCCGTCCGTCCAATCAAGCATGTCCGCGTGAATAAATTTAATTAGCTCTTTCGCGCGCAACGCCCGGCCCGCCAGCACCTGCTGCGCTAGGCGGTCGCGTCCATATTCTTCCCCGGCGGCGTTTGTAGCTTCGACGATCCCGTCCGTGTAGAGCGCCAGCACTTGGCCCGCTTCAATTGGTAAATAGTATTCGTAATAGCGCGTGTCGCGGAACATGCCGAGCGGGATGCCGCCGCGCTCGATGAAGCGCACCCGCCCGTCGGCGTCCAAGAGCAGCGGCGGATTATGCCCGGCGTTGGCGTACGCGAGCGTCTTGTTGGTCGCGTCTAGCACACCGTAGAAGGCCGTGACGAACTGGTGATTCTGAATCGACTCCCAGAGCAAATAGTTGACCTTCGCCATTGAGACGCTGGGCGCGTAGCCAATGTGCAACGCAGCGCGTAAGGAAGCGCGCAAGAAGGCCATGAGCAGGGCGGCGGGCACGCCTTTGCCGGACACGTCGGCGATGACGAGACCGAGCAGGTCGTCGTGGATTTTGACGAAATCGTAATAGTCACCGGAGACTTCTTCGGTCGAGAAGTTGTAGGCGCTGATGTCGAAGCCGACGAGTTCGGGGTCGCGCGCCGGCAAGAGTTCGAGCTGCACCTGGCGCGCGATCTCAAGCTGCGCTTCGAGCCGCCGTTTCTCCAGCAACTGCTCGTGCAGCATCGCCTTCTCGATAATGATCGCGACTTGCGAAGCAAGCAGCAATAAGATGTCGAGATCGGCGTTGGTGTATGAGTCCAGGCAATCGCTTTCGAGATCGAAGACGCCGATCACTTCCTCGTTCGAGATGATGGGCGCGATCATCTCCGAGCAGGTCTCGACCCGCGCGTTGATGTAGCGTTTATCCTTGCTCACGTCCTGCACGATAATGGGCTCGCCGGTCTGCGCAACAAAGCCGATCAAGCCCTCGCCGACCTTCAAATGCAACTCGGTCAACTCGTCTATGTCGTACCCACGCACAGATGTCGTGCTGAAGCCACGCAACGCGCCGGGTTCGGTATCGTGCCCGTCGCGCTTCTGCCCGCGCTCGACGATGTAAATCCCGGCCGCGTCATAATGAATAAGCGAACTGAGCGTCTCCATCACGAGATTCAAGACCTCATCCACATCGAGGGAGCGGCTGATCTTTTTCGTGATGTCGAGCAACAGCCGCAGCTTCGCCTCGACGGTCAATTTCACCGCCGGCTCGCTAACCACAACTTTATCGAGAGGCTCCGTCATAACGATCCGAATGAGAGATTATAGAGGAAAAGCTGTCTGTTGTCCGTAATCAGTTGTCAGTTGCGCTTTGACGGGTCAACACGCAGACAGAAACCTTGCAACGGAGGGGACAAAGAACGCCGGACGACTGACTATGGGCTACTGACGTTTTCCAACGCCGCTTCTGTCAACAGCTCCAGTTCGACAGCGGCGGTCGGGTGATGGCGAAAGAAATCGTTGATGTCGGCGGCAAGCGTGATGCGCGCGAGGTGCAAGCCCCGCGCGGCGAAAAGTTCGGCGTAGGCAGCGGCAGCGCGCCGGCCGGCGGCGTCCGGGTCAAGCGCGCTGACGACACGGAAGCGCGCGAGCGGCGCAAGCCATTCGGGTTTGAGACCGCCCGCGCCAACCAAGCCGACGGCCGCGAAGCCGTGCGCGACGAGCGTGAGCGTATCGGTGAAGCCTTCGACGAGATAGACGATGCGGCCGGGCGACAGTTCGGCGAGCGCGTCCGCGTTGTAGAGCGAGGGCACGACGCCGCGCATGTTGTGCCAGCGCGGCTCGACCCCGGCGGCGGTCGTGCGCGCCTGTAAATAGATCGCACGCCCGGCGACGCGGAAGGGGAAGAGCAAGCGATGCCGGTAGAACGTCAGGTGCGCCCGCGCGTTGAAGAGACCACTGCGCTGCAAGTCCGCGAGCGGGAACGCATCGAGCATGCAGCGCATAACACGGCGATAGGCGCGGCGCGGAAAGTAGGCGAGACCGGCATGTCTGATCGTGCGCACGTCGATGCCGCGCCGCGCGAGATAGTTGATGCCTTCAGTCTGTTCTTCGGCGCGGCACGTTTGCAAAAATGTCTCACAGATAGCGGCAACGCGGTCACGTACGAGCGGTTCTGTTTCAGGTGGAATTTCGTCGGGCGGATCGGGCGCGGCGCGCAAGGCGAGCGCGCGCGGGCCGCGTTTCGCGCTCACGCCCAACTCGCGCGCCATTTCGCGGACGGCGCGGCCGAACGCGACCTTGTGCATCAGTTGATAAAAAGTGATCGCGTCGCCGCCCTCGTCGCGCGAGAAGCAGTGAAAGAGGCCACGCGCGAGATCGATGGAGAGGCTCGGATGGCCTGTGCCGCTGTGGTTGTGCGTGGGGATGGGACAGAGCGTTTGCAGTCGTCCGCCGGACTGGTGCGCGTTGGGGCAGTAGCGCAGATAGAAGGAACGATAATCAATAACGCGCTTGATGTCGTCGCGCAAAACACGCAGGCGGGTTAGCGCCGAGTCAGCCGGCATGATGTCGGCTACCGCTGCGATTATTGGGCCCGTCTGTGCTTGCGTCGTTCCGGCGCGAACGCGCCTCAAATTCGTTGCGCCGGGCGTAGCGGGCGGCAACCTCCGCCTCGTGCTGCCTGCGGTACTCGCGCCATAGCCGCGACACCTTCATGCGGTACTCGACCAATTCACGGCTGACGTTGAAGCGCCGCGCGATCTCGGTTGAAGTTTGGCCCTTGTGGACAAAGCGCCGCAACGCCGCGTAAGGCACGAGCGCCGCCGCGCCGACCGCGTAAGCCGCCTCTTCATCAGCTTCGTTGTAATCGCGCGCGACCGTCTTGCCCTGCTGGTTCTGCGCGACGATGGCGAGCCGGTTCGCCTTGTGGCCGAGAAAGACGTGGCAGACCTCTTCCATCAACGTCGCGTTGTTGCGCGCCGGCCCGTGCTTCGGATTGAGGATCACGACGCGCCAACCGTTCGGCAGCGGACGCGAGCAAGTGCCGCCCGACCAAGCGTTCGCCCCGACGCCGAGCAGATGCGCGCGCGTCTCGTCCGACAGGCCCGCGATCTGCGCGAAGTCCACGACCATGAGTTTGGCAAAGTGGGCCAGCGCGAACGGATCGAGCGCCTCGTCATCGCGCCGGAGACCCGCGAAATCGCGCAAGCCCATCGCCCTGACTTCATACTGTCGGCCCTTAAAACTTGGCGGCCAGCTTGTCTCTTCCACGAGTTTGATTATACCCGCCCGCAGGCAATGTGACACGCTCAATTGCCGCTTGCCCTGTGCGGCGGGTGCATCCGTCATGTGTCGCAGTTTTGCTGCGCCCTGTTTGCGACCAACAGCCGCGCGGCTAAGCTCGGCGCTAGCTTTGCGCCTCAAGCCGATGCGCTGCATACGCGGCACTGGCATTGCACAGCAAGAGTTGAGAGTTCAACCACGGGCGCGCCCGGCCCGATAAACTAAAGTTTAAGGAGTGAATGCCATGTATCGCACATGTCTTACTTTATTGCTCGCTTTCGCCGTTGGCTCTGCGCCGCTCGCCGCGCAGGCGCTGCCGCAGCCGACGGTCAGCGCACCGCCGCCCGCGCAGGAGCAACAAGCCGCACCGGCGCTGCCGCCCGCGCCGTTAGATAAAGGGGCGGAGAAGATCAAACGGACGGTACGGAAAATCGGCGTTGGCGAAAGACTCACCGTCTTTTTGAAGAACGGCGACGATCTGCACGGCACGGTGTCTTATATTTCAGAGACCAACTTTGATGTCGCCGAAGTGGACATGCACCGCTTGATCAACGTGCAGTACGCGGAGGTCAAGAAAGTGCGCGAAGGCTATAGCGAGATCAACCTGCTGACGGGCAAAAGATACAGCCGCCCCAAAGGATTCGGGATCGCGGCTTTTGCGGGCGTAATGTTCCTCGCCATCGGCGTGCCGCTTATCTTTTTAA
>JBBQGM010000057.1:0-32679 GCA_038322995.1 Pyrinomonadales bacterium | reverse complement strand
TCGCGCTTCATTGCTTTATCAACAGTCACGTCAAACATCACTACATCCGTCGGGGTTTTGACGTTGATATAGTCTAATAAAGGCGGCGTCGCTAACGCGCCGCACGCCAGCTTCGCGGGCGGGGTATTAACCCCGCCCTTGCCCAGAGGGACCATCGTGCCCTCTGGACTCCCATCCTTTCTATTCGGCGACCCCGCAGCAAGCTGACGGGGAATTTAAGATTAACTTTAGCCGAGATGCTCTGCCTTTTCATCTCCTACTTTGTCGGAACATCTAATGACGGACTACTATATGGGAGCTACACCAAGAAGTGGATTAGCGGCTAAAGGAAGATGACGGTGGCGGAGAAACTTGTGCTGCTTGGAGTTGCAGCGTGCGCAGGGAAAAAGATTAGGCGCAAGCCTGTCGGCGGTATAAAGACCGGCGGACGGGCGTTACCGGAACGGCAGCGTTCCCACGCCCTGATTCTCGCGACGCAAGGTTACACCTACCGAGAGGTCGGACGCCTTCTGGTGCTGAACGAAGCGCCGGTCAGTGGCTGGGGCACGCGCTATCAAAGGGCAGGACTTGCCGGGTTGCAGAATCATCCGGGTTGGGGCGGTGAACAGGGGCAGCGGTGCTTACCCCTGGCCCAACTCGAAGACTTAGAGCCGGCGCTCAGGGCAGAAGCGCGACCGGGCACACAGGTTAGCAGTGGATGGTCGGCGAAGGCCTCAGGAAGTTGATTCGCGCCCGATACGCGACCAGCTACAGCAAGCGTGGGGTGCGCAAGCGGCTGTGCGCGCGGGGCTGGAGTTAGCAGCGGGGCCGAAAGCGCTACATCCGGCGGGGTCTCGAAGAACAAGCGCGCTTCCGTTTAGAGACCACAGAGATTTTAGCCAAGTCGGCTGAAAGTGGGGCGTTAGTCGTGCCGCTGGCGGGAGTTCAAAGCAAGGTTTAGCTGGAAGCGACACGCGCGCGCCGCCGGAATCCGGTGGGCGCGCCACCCCTAGTCGCCGCCGGGGCGCGCCAGAAGCAAGCGGAGAACAGCGACGGCGCGATTCAGCTAGGCCCGGATGAAGAAACCAGCACCTTCTGTATTGATTGGCAAGACTCGGACGCCACCATCAGGTGGTTAGAGATGCTGCTGGCGCAACTCCCGCGCGGACAGTTGCTGTTATGGCTTGCTGGAGCAACGCCTCATACGAGTGATGAAGTCACCGAGTGGCTAGACGCACACCCGCGCCTGCGCGTCAGCCACTTCCCGGCCTACGCGCCGGAAGAGAACCCGAAGGAAGCGCCCTGGAAGGCGTTGAAGGAAGCAGTCTCACAGCATCACTGGCATGAGACGATGACCGACTTGAGGAAAGCGATCAATGATTACTAGCAGACAGCCAAACAGCACACAGTCAACTGCTTGGAGAAGTTCGGGTACAGTTGGAGCAATGGCCGGCGCTCTGCGCTGTCAGGGTGAGAAGCCACTTCTTGGTGTGCGCGGCATATAGTTCGCGCACGTTGCCGGGTCAATCGTAGCGTATGAATTTCTGCAGCGCGGCCGCCGAAACAGACGTTACGCCCTGCTGAAACTCGGCGGCGTATTTCGCCAGAAAGTGCTGCGCCAGCGCGGGAATATCGCGCGTCGTTCGCGTAAGGGCGGCAACGCGAGGGCGATGACGTTCAACCGGTAATAGAGGTCTTGGCGCACGCGCCCTGTCCGCACGGGCTCGGCAAAGGGAGCGTTCGAGGCGGCGATGACGCGCACGTCCGCATGGCTCACCTTCGCCGAGCCGAGCCGCCGGTATTCTTTCTCCTGCAAAAATCGTAAGAGCTTGCCCTGCGCCAGCGGCGGCAGGCAATCGATTTCGTCGAGCAAGAGCGTGCCGCCTTCGGCCTTTTCGATCAGCCCGGGCTTGGCGCTATTGGCCCCGGTGAACGCGCCGCGTTCGTGCCCGAACAATTCGTTCTCTACCAACTCGACCGGGATCGCTCCGCAGTTTACCGGCACAAAGGGCTTGTCCGCGCGCGGGCTGAGGTAATGATTGGCGCGGGCGCACATCTCCTTGCCCGTGCCTGTCTCACCGTGCGATCAGCGGAATCTTTTTCACCTCGGCCAGAAAGTTTGCGGTTTGGCCGATCAACAGTTTCAGCCCGACCCGTTCCAGCAAGGTCTGCACAATGCTTTCGCGCCGGGTCAACTGTGTGAGCAGCCGCCAGACGCGCGGCAACGTGTCGGCGACGCGCAACGGTGGCGTGATAAAGTCGGCCGCGCCCTGCTGCAAGAGTTCCAGCGTCTCAACCGGCCCACACGCTTCAGTCACGACGATGACCGGCACGTCCGACAGTGCGCTTTTTAGCGCTTGCAGCAGCGCGCCGCCCGCAGCGGTCTGTGCGGGCGGCAGGAGCAGAAAAATCAGCGCCGGCCGGAACTCGGCACGCGCACCGCACCAGTCGCGGTCGAGCCACATTTGACTGGCGTCGGTAATGATCTCGCGCCTGAGCGTTGCGCCTAAGCGGGCGGTGGTGAGCATCGTTTCCAGCGTCTCGCCGGTATGCTCGCCGAGATTGCAATCAAGCAGAAGGATGGTGGTCTGCCGTACGGGGGGTACACTTCCTTTGAGGTCAAGGATGAAGAACAAAAAACACCAGACCCTGTGTTCGGACTCCCGCGAGGTAGGTTAGGAATTCCACTGTGATGAGTCTGCCACCAACTCTCTGGCCTGACCACTTTCACGCAGCAGCAAGCGCTCAGAGCCGGCGGCAAACCCGTTGGGAAATGACACTAGACCTCTTGCAAAAGTCGGATTTGTTGAAGATGTCACCCGCTAAATCATTGGCTTTTGCACTCGGTCAAGGTTGACTTTTGTAAGAGGTCTACTATAGCAGGCTCTGCACATTTACGTACATGATCTTTCTGTTACGCGACGCGGCCCCTGCGCCGCCCGGTTAGTATCGTTGCCGGAACAGCGCGAAACTGATTACGTATAAGCGGGTCAAGTTGGGTGCTGGACACTGGTCGCGGGTTGATTCCAGCGTTGGGCGGCGTCTTGATTCTTCCAAACGCGACAGGCTAGGGTGTCGGCACTAAACTTAGTGGCCGGAGCTGAGAATGAAAACATCTACGTTCAAAACCCAAGCGGCGCAAAAGTTTACCGCCGCTTGGATTGATGCGATTATTGCCCGCTCGAACCTGAATTACGAAAAACTTGAAGTTGAAACGTCATTTGGTAAGACGCGCGTGTTGGCTGTCAATCACGCAGCCCAGCACTTAAAACCTGTGATTTATGTGCCGGGGGCGCGCACCTGCGGCGTGTTTCTCGACCTCTCCAACCAACTATACAGGTTGCGCGCGACGCACCGGATTTATCTGCTTGATGTCGTCGGCCAAATCGGCATGAGCGCCGGCACTTGTCCGAGTTTGCAAGATGCGAGCTATGGCGTCTGGCTCACGGACGTGTGCCGCCAACTCAAACTCGAACAAGCCGTTTTCGTCGGCGCATCGTTCGGCGGGCAAATCATTATGAAATTGGCGGCCGTCGCGCCCGACCTGATTGCCCAGGCTGTGTTGCTGAACCCGATTGGCTTTGCCAACATTAGTTTCGCGCCCGCTACTCTTTATCGCACGCTTGCGCCGGTCGTTTTTCCGAACCGTAAGAATGTGGACAAATTTCTGGCCGCCATCGTCTTCGCGCCGCACGACGGCATCAGCGTGGAGACAAAAAGAAGCGTGGCGGACTTCGTCGAGAATGCGGTGCGAAATTTCCGCTTCGCCGGTGCCTATCCGGCCCGCATGGCGGATGCGGAGATCAAACGCCTCACCGCCGAAACGCATCTGCTTGTCGGCCAACGCGACGGCCTGATTCCGTATAAAAAAACCATCGAGCGCGCCGAGGCTTTATTGCCGAATCTGAAGAACGTTCACATTTGCGCGGAACAGGCTCACGGGATTGAAGTTTCCAGCGCAGCAATTGTGCAACTACAAAAGATTTTGCAGTGCTAAGCTGCGGGCCGCAAACGGCAGGCCACCAAGGCAGGTGCGCTGCCGCCCCGCTTGCAAGCGGCCCATCAAGCTGCCTCTAATGATCAGGTGGCTGCTCTGTTCGCGGGCCGCCGCTCAAGCTTAGCGGTCGGCGTCCAGCGATGAAATTTCGCCACCCAATCAATGGGGGTTCGCATGCATATTAAAATCGACGATCTAAGCGGTGCCGAGATATACGAACTGCTGCAAGAACATCTGCAGAGTATGGCGCTGCACTCGCCACCTGAGAGCGTGCATGCCCTGGATATTGCGGCCTTACGCAAACCGGAAATTACGTTTTGGACTGTCTGGGAAAATGGTGCGCTACTGGGCTGTGGCGCACTCAAAGAACTAGACACGCACCATGCCGAGATCAAATCTATGCGGACAGCCGCGCGCCATCTGAGACGGGGCGTGGCGCGAAAACTTCTCCAGCACATCCTGGCCGAAGCCAAGCGCCGTGGTTACAGCCGGTTAAGTTTAGAAACGGGCGCGATGGCAGCTTTCGCGCCCGCGCGTAAACTTTACGCCAACTTTGGCTTTACAGATTGCGCACCGTTTGCGGCTTATGTTGCAGACCCGTATAGCGTATTTATGACCAGAGAGATTTGAGTTTTTGGCCGCACAAGTAATTGGCGCGGAGCGGCAATAGTATAGCTTTCATCCGCACCCCTCGAAGGCTTATGGCAAGGCTTTCCGCCCGCTCAATTCCAGCGCTATGCCTTGCGCGAACCGAGTTTCTCTTACTTATTTAGCAGCCAAGCTTTGAGGATGCCCGGCGTGGCGGTGTCGGTGGCGAAGTATTCGCGGATCAGTTTCGCATAGAGTTCGTTGCGCTCGGCGGCAGTGAGTTTGTAGCCGTAGGGCATTTGGCCGCCTTTGATATAGGAACTGAGCAGGACACTATCCATTGGCCAGTTGAACGCGCCTAAGCGTTCACGTTGATGGCAAGCGGCACAGGTCATTGCGTGCGCGACGACCGTATTGTTAAAGCTTGCGCCGAAGCGTTGTGTCCGACTAGCCTCGCTCGCTGCACTCAAGCCGGGACCAAACTTGCTGGTGTCCAGATACTTGCCAAACTGCGGTGCGCCGTAAGTCAGGAAGCGTTGATTGACGGCCGCGACCATTGATTGCTCGGCCGCGCTCACGCTGCCGGCGGCGGGGAAGATGGGCAGGATGCCGCTCTTGTGACAGCGCACGCAGTTGTCGTCACCGTAGCCCAACTCCCAACGCCCGTCGATATTTATCGCACCGTCGCGGCGATACGTGCGATAGAAATCTTTGAAGTAGACGTTGGCTGTCCCGTCGGGCGCGGCCAGCGTGGACACGACTGAGACGTTGCGCACACGCACACGTGCGCCCGGATCAGTCACCCCGAACTGCACCCATTTTTCCGGCACGCCACGCTCGGCATAGCCCGGCACGACGATCAACAGTCGCCGGTAACTGTCATCGTTGTCCGGCGCGCCCAGATGGCGCGAGGTGTAGCTGAAGAAGAGGAGCTGATCGGCCGGCGCTCGATTGGCGTTGAGTTGTCGGAGCAGAGCCTTAGCCCGCGCCAACGTTTCATAACGGCTGACGGCACGGAGAAAGGTTGGCGTTAGCAGGAACTCAGGTAGCTGCACATACTGGCGCGTCTCCGCGAAGTATTGGCGGTCGGGTACGCTAAAGCCAAGTTCATGGTCAGGCAATTGCTCAATGCTTGCCGCCTCAACGTACTCGATGAACGGCCGATAGCGGCTGACGAACCGTTCGTCCTGCGCCAGTCCGCACTGCCGGATCGTGCTGCCGATGTCACCCAGCACGCGCCGGTAAGCCGGCAGCGCAGCATCATCTTCATAGGCCGCACGCGCCGCCGCCACGAGCGCATCGACCTTGGTCGTCACCCATCCATCGGATTGTGCCCGCACGCGCACACAGGGCGTTGCCGCCGCCGCAGTTTGTACTCCCAATAACAGGCATAACCAGATGATGCCGGGCCGAAAATTCATAGGTAGATTTGCGCCTGTCGCTTGCTTGTCGTTTCAGTTGTGGCCGAGGAGTGGATTTTGTTTCGTGAGACCGGCGGTCACCAAGCCACGCGCCGACAAGCAGCCAAGGTATAAATCGAGAACACGATAGGCCCATAGCCCAATGATGTCAATTAGCTTTTCAGCGGGAGAACCGACGGCGTGAATTGCCGCGCCGCCGGACACAAGTGAATACGCCACCACCTCAAAGGTGGTGGCTTCCTTGTACCGGACTGAAAGTCCTGCGTGTTGACAAGCTTGTCCCGTACTTTTCGAGCGCCCCTTGCCGCAAGACTTCTGAGGTCTGTTCATCGCTGCCAATGGAGATTAACCGTACCGAAGGCAAGCAAACCAAACTGGGAGCGTTGCCTAGTGTCGCAAGACTTGAGTGCTTCATCTGCTTGAAAGACCTGCTCAAAGCCTTCGCCTCAAGGCGCGGGGTTTAACCCTCCCCGAGGGGGACAATAAGCTCTTGACTATTCTCGACCAAGTCCTGATAGCGATCCTCGCTCGCGCGCAACGCCTCATCCACCCATTGGCGCTCGCTGGCCAGCGCGATCTGCCCGCCGACGGAGGACAAAAATTCCAGATCGCGTTCGGAGTAAGCTGCGGTGTCTTCATAGTTTTGGACGATGAGGACGCCAATGGTTTCGGTGGCTGTCTTGAGCGGCACGCCCAGCCAGGCAGCGGGGGCCGTGCCCGGTGATTTAACTTCGCCGCGCGTGCCTAGCTCGGCTAGTAACTCCGGCGTCAGCAGAAGCGGCTGCCCCGTGCGAAAGACATAGGCGGTGCGGCCCCGGCCCACGCCCGGCGCGGCGGCGCGGCGGCGTGCAACCGGCGCAGCAGTTCGCGCCGCTCCTCGTCCGCGCGCTTGCGCGCGGTGATGTCCTCAACCGTGCCTTCGTAATAAAGCATCCGGCCCTCTGCGTCGCGCACGGCGCAGGCATGTTCGCACACGGCTAACAGCGTCCCGTCGCGCCGTGGCCAAACAACTTCGAGGCCGCGAATTTCGCCATCGCGCTCCAGTCGCTGTTTGAACAAGTTGCGCGGGTAGGACGATTGGCTTTCGTGTTCCAGATTCGTGGCCACGAACTCGGCAAATGAGGAGAAGCCAAGCATGTTGATGCGCGTGGAATTGGCCTATGAGGATGCGCCCACCGGGCGTAGTGCGATAGATGCCGATAGGCAAACTCTCGGACAGTTCGTGCAAGCGCCGCCCGCTATCCCGCAAGACTGCTTCGAGATTGTCTAGCTCAACGTCCATAGAGCAAGGCTCGGATAATTTCTTCTGTTCAACGAGGTGAAGAAATCGCAGGCGTGCGCGATGGTAAAGAGAAGGATAACGCTCTTGTATCCGGTACGCCATCGGCGCGATCTGCTTGACCGCATGCTGCCCTCCATTAAAGCTATGCGCTTATTCCAATTCTTTTTCCGGCCGGCGGCGCATCCTTTTTGCCGGCGGGCAGAGACACACCTCAACGTCTATGGAAACTGAACAGGCCGATGAGGGTCAGCAGCACGATGAGGGCGGGCACAACGAGGACTCGAAAATACCCAGTCAACATCCGCTCGGCAGCCAGATTACGCCCGCAACGCGGACAGCCGCTGGCATCAGCCAGAACCGCCGCGCCACAATCACGGCAAGCTTCGAGTTTCATCCTGTCACCCTGGAAAAGCTGTTAGCGATTAGCTGTTAGCTTTCAGCTAACGGCCGCGGTTAAAGATAAAGGCGAACAGCTAACAGCTTTTTTATTTGCCGCCGGCCCGCGCCGTGAATTAACCTTAGCCCTACGTGGATTTTGTGACAGACTAATCTTGTGCGCGGGTTGGCGTCGTCCTATGTACGATGATGATGTTAGCATGCGCAAGTCACGCGCGGGCACAGAGTTGGCGCGCGGCCACCGCAGCGGCTCGCCTTTCTCCCGGCCGGAATTTTGTCCAGCCGCCCGCACCAGTGTCAATGAGCCAAGAGCAACGCGCCCCAACTACGTCAGTTCCCGACCCCAGCGCGTGGCTGGATAACCACGGCGACTATCTGTATCGCTACGCGCTATTTCGCCTGCGCGACGCTGCGCTCGCCGAGGACGCGGTGCAAGAGACGCTGCTCGCGGCCTTGCAGGCCTACGCCAAGTTTGCCGGGCGCGGCTCTGAACGGACGTGGCTCGTCGGCATACTCAAGCACAAAGTCGCGGATCACTTTCGCCGCGCAAGTCGCGAAGCGCCTGCGCCCATGCACGCGGGTGAAGAGTTTGCGCACGAAGATTTTTTCCGCGTTGCGGGCGAGTGGCAGGATCACTGGCGGCCCGAGCATGCGCCGAGCGACTGGCAAGCCAATCCCGCCACGCGCGCCGAGCAAAAAGAATTCTGGCTGATCTTTCAAACTTGTCTGGCCCCGCTGCCGGCGCGCATCGCCAGCGCCTTCGTGCTGCGCGAAGTGGACGGGCTGTCGAGTGCGGAGATCTGTGAAGTGTTGAGCATCAACGTGAACAACCTTTGGGTCATGCTGCATCGTGCGCGCCTGCACCTGCGGCATTGCCTTGAGCTTAACTGGTTCAAACGCGCGCCGGGTAAACACTGACGATGGCAACGAGACCTGTGGCCAAACTGACTCATGCGCTGCGCTATTTCCTGCTGCGGCGGTTGCCGACCTGTAAACAGATGGCGATGATCATGTCGGAGTCCATGGAGCGGCGTTTAACTTTACGCGAGCGCGTACAGCTACGTCTGCATTTGTGGATTTGTATCTGGTGCGTTTGGTATCTCGAACATTTGCACGTGCTGCGCGACACGCTGCAACAACACGCCGCGCCGGATACCGCAGACGACACGGCAGCAGACATTCATCTCTCACGCGAAGCGCGCGAGCGCATCAAGCGCGCCCTTGAAAGTAACTCCTAGCCACACCACCTCGCCAAGCAATAACTCACTGTAAGGATTCATCTCTCCGCGCGACTAAGATACAGGTGGGCGGCGGCTGCTTATCAGTTGCCGGGGCGCGTGTCTTTGGCTGCAAGGGTCAGCCGTAAAGTAGTTTGCAATTGATCGCCCGCCGGTATTCTTTGTGCATGAAGGTATGAGTTTTGGCCGATGCTCTCGTTGACCTGCAAGCGCGCGGTGGCGCTCATTTCAGTCACACTGGAGGGCAAGTTGCCCCTCCGCCAACGCCTGTTGCTCAGTTTGCACCTGCGCATCTGCACTGCCTGCCGGCGTTTCAAAATGCAACTCTTGTTGCTGCGCCGACTTGTCCGCCAATCCAGCCACGCATGTATCACGACAGAGCCAACGTTCCCGCCCACGCTTTTGCCCACGGCCCGCGCGCGTATCAAACGCAGCTTTAGTGCTGAAGCAGTTTCCACAGCAGCTTGTAAGTTGAGCGCGACCATGCCCGACCAATGAGGCGAGAGCTTGCGCTAGAGGCATAGCCGAAAGATGAGCGCACCACCAATGGAACTGGAATGCAACGCCAATGCTTTGCGCGTGTCATCGCCGCCGGACGCGCCTGAGCCGCTCCGTTGTCCCGCGTGCGGCGGGGCGAACAGCCGCGCGGCGGTCTTTTGCGGCAACGAGGCGTGCGGTAAGGCGTTGGGGCCGTTCGACTATGTGCGCGAAAAGTTGGCCGCCGACACTCGCTGGTACGAGCGGCTGGCGGAGCGCGCGACCGCCTTTATCAGCCGGCCGCATTTTCTTGTCGTCCACTCGCTCTGGTTCATGCTCTGGCTCGCGCTCAATACGGGTCTCTTCGCCCTCGTCGGCAAGTTCGACGACTATCCATATAATCTGCTCGGGCTGATTTTGTCGGTCGAATCGATCTTCATCACCGGTTTTCTGCTCATCAGCCAGAATCGGCAGAACGCCCATGCCGACAAGCGCGCCGAGCTTGACTATGAAGTCAACGTGCGCACCTACCGCGAGCTTGCCGAACTGAAAGAGTTGGCGCAGACGTTGCAGACGCAACTCACGCAAATGCAGACGACGTTCCGCTCGCGTTAAGTTGCGGCGCGCGTTATCCTCCCACGCGGGAGGGCACGAGACCGCTGCCGCATCACGAACAAACGCCGCCACAAGCAGCGCACTTGCCGCACGCGACTACCACGGTCACCACCGCTGTCACCGCCGGGCCGCGCGCACGCACGAACCGCCGCGCGTTGACCGTCACCTACTGTGTCGCCTTCATCGCGATGGGACTGACGACCGCCTCGCTGGGGCCGACGCTGCCGGGGCTGGCCGCGCAGGTACACGTCAGCCTGAGCGCGGTCAGTTTTCTTTTTACCGCGCGCTCACTCGGTTTTCTGCTCGGCGCGTTGAGCGGCGGCTACTGGTACGACCGCTGGGCCGGTCATCCATCCATGGCGGCCGCGCTCGGCGCAATGGCCCTGTTGATGGCACTCACGCCGATCACGCAAAGTTTGTGGGCGCTGGCGACGGTCGTATTGCTGTTGGGTTGGGCTGAGGGGCTGCTCGATGTGGGCGGCAACACACTGCTGACGTGGACGCATGGTGCGCAGGTCGGGCCGGCGATGAACGCGTTGCACCTTTGTTACGGCATCGGCGCGGTGCTTGCGCCGGTGATCGTCGCGCGCACGCTCATGCTCAGACAAGGCACGGGGCCGGCTTATTGGACGCTGGCGCTGCTCGTGCTGCCGGCCGCCGCCGGGCTGCTGCGGCTGCCGAGTCCGGCCGTGCCGGCAAGGCCGCAAACAGAGACGCACGCAGTCGCACCGCTGCCGCTACGCTTCGCGACGCTCATCGCGGTCTTTCTATTTCTCTATCTCGGCGCGGAGGTCAGCTTCGGCGGGTGGATTTACACCTACGCGGTCACGCTGCGGCTGAGCGGGCAGGACAGCGCGGCCCTATTGACCGCCGCCTTCTGGGGCATGCTCACGACGGGGCGACTGCTGGCGATTCCGCTCGCCGCGCGCTTCCGCCTGCGCAACCTTTTGCTCGCCGATCTGCTCTGCGGTCTCTTGAGCTTGACGCTCATCGGCTCGGCCGCCACACCCAGCGCCCTGTGGGCGGGCACGCTCTGCTTCGGGCTCGCGCTCGCGTCGATCTTTCCTTTGACGCTCGCGTTCGCCGGGCGACACATCGCGGTCACGGGGCGCGTCACGGGCTGGCTCATCGTCGGCGCGAGCGCGGGCGGCATGTTGTTGCCGTGGCTCGCGGGGCAACTCTTCGAGCGCCGGGGGCCGCGCACCGCCATGCTCATCATCGCGCTCGATCTCCTCGTCGCCCTATTCGTCTTCGTCGCCGTCAGCCGCGCCGCCCGGCGCGCTCCCGTGCGATAGGTGTGCGGTTCTCCTCGCTAAAAATTCTCCCCATGCTTTCCGGCAAACTTTCCTGTAAGGATTTCCGCGCGCGTTCGACTAATGATGTGCATGGCGTAATCGGGACAGGCTCCAAGGGCAACCGGGTAACGCAGTTCTTCTACAACTGAAACGTCGTCACGCAGTCAAGACTTACCCCTCGCTGAGCCAACACGCTGCCGGAGATGAGGAGACATCCGTCTTCCGGGCGGACGTGTGCCCGCACGAACAAGCGGCTGCCTTCGCGCAACTTCAAACTGAATCGCTTTTACTATTAAGGAGAAAACAGCAATGTCACGCAAACTCATTGTCATCATCGTCGCGCTCGTCGTCGTCGCCGGAGCATGGTACGCGTTCCGCCCCGAGCGGCTCTTCGTCAATCAACAGGTCAATGAACAATTCCCGACCACCGCAGCCGCGGCAACCGCGACCGCGACCATCGCCACTGGCAACTTCCACTCCGTCGCCCACGACACTAAAGGCACGGCCGCCGTCTATCAACTGCCCAACGGGCAGAAAACGCTGCGCCTGACCAATTTTGAAACGTCCAACGGCCCCGACGTACGCGTCTATCTCGTGGCGGCGAACGACGCGACCGACAGCGACACGGTCAAGACCGCCGAGTTTGTCGAGCTCGGCATGCTCAAAGGCAACATCGGGGATCAGAATTATGAGCTGCCGGCCAACACCGATCTCAACAAGTACAAAGCCGTGACGATCTGGTGCAAACGCTTCAGCGTCAACTTCGGCACCGCGCCGCTCAAGCAGTCGTAACGCAGCGGCCAGCGGGCCGGCGGCGGCATGCTGGCTCAACCACCTCGCACGCGCGGCCAGCAAGTGGGGCGCTATATCGGCTCGAACAGAGCAGCGCTCGCGTGCGCCGTTGACGGCGGCGCACGCGGCGCACGACGAGGAACAGGCAAGATGAACAAGCAGCAACCGACACGCATCATTATATTGGGCGGCGGCTTTGGTGGTCTCTACACGGCCATGCGTTTGGAGCGGACGCTGGCGCGCGACCCCGACATCGAGATCACGCTCGTCAACCGCGAGAACTTTTTCCTCTTCACGCCGATGCTGCACGAAGTGGCGGCGAGCGATCTGGACATGACGCACATCGTCAACCCGATCCGCAAATTGCTCCACCGCATCCACTTCTTCCACGGCGATGTCACGCGTATCGATCTCGGCAACCAGCGCGTCGGCGTCCGGCACGGGCACGAGCAGCACGAGCATGAGCTCGCATACGATCATCTCGTGCTGGCGCTCGGCTCGATCACGAACTTCTATGGCCTACCCGGTCTCAGCGAACGCGCGCTCACGATGAAGTCGCTCGGCGACGCCATCCATCTGCGCAACCATATGATCGCCAACCTTGAAGAAGCTGATTTTGAGTGCTGCCCCAAGGTGCGCGCGCCGCTCTTAAACTTCGTCGTCGCGGGCGGCGGCTTTGCCGGCGCGGAGACCGTCGCCGGCATGAATGATTTTCTGCGCGAGGCAGTCGAGTTCTACCCACATCTCAAAGCAGACATGTTCCGTGTTGTACTGGTGCATGCGGGTGCAACGGTGCTGCCGGAGTTGGGCGCGAAACTTGGTCGCTACGCGCAACAGAAATTGGGTGAGCGCAAGGTCGAGATTCACACAGAGGCGAAGGTGACGAGCATCACGGATCGTGAAGTTACCTTGAGCGATGGCACGATGATCACGACCAATACGCTCGTCTGGACGGCCGGCACGTCGCCGCATCCGCTGCTCAATACGCTGCCTTGCACACGCGAGCGCGGGCGCGTCGTAACCGATGAGTTCATGGCCGTGCCGGACTATCCTGGTGTGTGGGCGGTGGGCGACTGCGCCGCGATCCCCGACGCCAAGACCGGCAAGCCCTATCCGCCGACCGCGCAACACGCGATCCGGCAAGGGCGCGTGCTGGCCGATAACATCAAAGCGGCCATACGCGGCGGCCGGAAAAAACCGTTCAGCTTCAAGACCATCGGCCTCTTAGCCGCCATCGGCCGGCGCACCGGCGTCGCGCAGATCATGGGCCTCAACTTCTCCGGCTTCATCGCGTGGTGGCTCTGGCGCTCCATCTATTTGTCGAAGCTCCCGCGCTTCGAGAAGAAGGTGCGCGTCGCGCTCGATTGGACGCTCGATCTGCTGTTCACGAAAGACATCGTGCAGTTCCTGACCGAGCGCGCGGAGACCATCTCGCTGGCCGGCGTGGAACCAAAGCAGGCGACGCAGATGTCGCTTGAACCTGCGCGGCCGGCGCAGGTCAAGACCGCGCGGCTGGGCGTGTAAGCGTTCCAACCCGTGCAAGTACGTGGGCCGACACGACGAGGCACGCTCATCTTTCGCGTGCCCCTTTCAGATTCATGTTGCGCATGAGGCGGTGCAGATTGTTCGGATGCACGCCGAGCAGGCGCGCCGCTTCCGTGTAGTTGCCGCCCGTCTCTTCAATAGCTTTGCGAATGAGTTGCTTCTTGGCCTCTCTGACCGCTTCGTAGTAGCGCGGCCGTGGCTGCGCCTCGCCTGGCGCGGCTGCTTCCAGCACGGCTTCGGGTAAGTCTTCGGGCTGGAGCGCGTCGGTTGTGCCCAGCACGACAGCGCGCTCGATGGCGTTCTCCAACTCGCGTACATTGCCGGGCCAGTCGTAGTTCAGTAGCCAAGCGCGCGTCTCCAGCGCGACGCCGCTGATGCGCCGCTTGGCCTTGCGCCCGTACTCGGCAGCGAAGTAACTCGCCAGCAGCGCGATGTCGGCGCGCCGCGCTCTGAGCGGCGGCATGGTCAGCGCCAGCACGTTGAGCCGGTAATACAGATCGGCGCGAAAGCCGCCCGTGTGGACGGCCGCCGCCAGGTCTCTGTTGGTCGCGGCGACGACGCGCACGTCTGCCTTCAGCACGCGCGTACCGCCGACGCGCTCAAACTCGCGCGCTTGCAACACGCGCAACAGTTTCGCTTGAATCGCCGGCGCAAGCTCGCCGACTTCGTCGAGAAAGACTGTCCCGCCCGCCGCGATCTCAAGCTTGCCTTTCTTCTGTGCGATTGCGCCGGTGAACGCGCCGCGCTCGTGCCCGAACAATTCACTCTCAAGCAAAGACTCGGTCAGCGCCGCGCAGTTGATGGCGACGAAAGGTTTCGCGGCGCGCGGGCTGTTCTGGTGCAGCGCATGCGCCGCCAGTTCCTTGCCCGTGCCCGACTCGCCGTGGATCAGCACGGTCGCATCCGTCGGCGCGGCCTTGGTGATGAACTCATAGACGGCGCGCATCGGCGCGCTCTCGCCGATCATCGCGTGCTGTAAGTTGAGTTCGCTGTGCAGCCGCTCGTTCTCGCCGGCCAATTGCTCAATCTGCTGCGCTCGCTCTAACGCGATGGCGGCGATGGCGGCGATGGCGGTTAGCAATTGCAGATGATCTTCATCGAAGCGGGCCGCGTGGTCGCCGGTGTCGAGATAGACGACGCCGAGTTTGCGCTCATAGCCGACGAGCGGCACGCACAGCAACGAGCGCACGCGCGCCGCTACCAAGCTCTCAACCCCGCCCGGAAATTGCTGCTCCATAATGTCGTTACTCAAGAGCGCGACGCCCTCGTGCAAGACCTGACTCGTGATCGTGCGGCTCACGCGCACCGCTTCGTCCGCCGCCGCGCCTCTACGCTGCCCGCAACTCGACACGAACTCCGTGCCGCGCTCGTCCACCAACAGGATCGCGCCCCGCTCGGCCGGGATCACTTCCATGATCGCGTCGAGGAGTTGCCGTTGGAGCGCGCCGCGGTCGCGGACGGAATTGACTGTCCGGCTGATCTGGAGCAACGCGTTCAGGTCGCGGGCCACACGGTCGGCCGGCGCGAGCGCGGCCAGCACCTTGTCCGGGTGCAGGTAGAGCGCGGCGGCGCGTTGCAGCCGCAGGGTGGAGCGCGTGATCAATTCGTCCTCGTCGAGTAGGAGCGGGACTGTCTCGCTCTGCGCCGCCGGCTCGTGCAGCAGGAAGAGCAGCAACGTGTCGCCAACCGCGATCTGATCACCGTGCGCGAGCGCTTGCTCATGCACCGGCACGCCGTTGACGAACGTGCCGTTATAGCTGTCGAGATCAACGAGCGTGTATTGCCCGTCCGCTTGTTTAATGAGGCAATGACGACGCGAGACCGCCGGCTCGTTGACACAGACCGGATTACTGGCCTCGCGCCCGATTGAGACTTCGGGCGCGCTCAAGGCGAACGTCGTGCCCTGCCGCGATCCGGCGATGATGATCAGGCTCGGAGTCATCTCGAATGTCGGCGACGCGGCGGCCGCGCCTCTAACTTTGCTGCTACTCGCGTTTGTGATGCAACGGAAAGCGACTGGCTAACGATGCGGGCGTTGCGCGCCGACCGGCGGAGTCGGCGCGCACCCTCACGCCCGGCACAGCATATCAGAACTGATAGCGAAACAATCAGAATTGATAGGCCCGGACTATTTCCGGCATGACATCGCCGTGCCCACGTCCCTACAAAGCTGATCGGCAAGGTGTACGTGCAGCAACAAGTTAACCGCCCGTCGGCACGCGCATCGGGCACGGACTTCGCTCTGGCATAGCGTTAGCAATCAACTCAGGCACGGCGTGCGACTTCCCCACGCCGCGAGTACGACCCGATCTCAATTCACCGGAGGCATTATGATCACCCAACTCCCCCCCCTCAACCGCAAGGCCTTGAGCGCCCTGCTCGCCTTGCTCATCTGCTGGCTGCCGGTTGCCGCGCAACAGGCAGTGCCCGCTCCCGCCCACACTTTCATCCTCACGCCAACCGAGATACCGGCGGGCAAGATCAGCAGACTCACCCTCACGTTGAACGGCGGGGCCAACTTGGTCAGCACAACTGCGCCGGACATCGCAATCAAGGCGCTCGACCCGGCCGCCCTGACCGTCTTGAGCCAAAGCCTGACGCCCGACAAGAAGCGCCTGCTGCTCACGGTCGAAGCGCCCGAAGCATCGTTGGGACGCACGACGCTAAGCATCTCGGCCGGCAACAAAGCCAACGCACCACTGCCGGAAATTGACGGCGTCGATCTAACCGTTACCGAATTCAAACAGCGTGCGCTCGATCAGAAACCCACACCGAACGGCATCACGCGCGTGGATGCGATGTGGACGCTGCTGCCCGACTCGGTAGTCAAAGACAACTACGGCCGCAGCACCGCGAAAAATTATTACGGCATACAGGTCGTGATCGGCAATAACAGCGGCTTCGACATGCAAGTGGTCGGCATGGGCTTCGTGACCCGACTCTGGCCGAAGGGTGGCGACAGCCAGCACGCGCACGCCGCCGCGACTGAATATTTCGACGAGCCTTGTATCGAGCCGGCCGCAACCGCCACGTCGCAGCCGGATGACGCCACGAAGCCGGATAAAGCTCATCCGCCCAGCTATGGTTCTGGCTGCGTCCAGATTCCGGCCCTCGATCATCGGCTGGTGCGCGGCACGATTGAGAAGGAACAGGTCTTTGGTAAGCGCGCCAAAACGCTGGGGCTGCTCACGGGCGTGGGCACGCTCAGCACAGGCTTTCTGCCCTTCTTCCGCGCGGCGAACCCTAAGGCCAATTTCAGCACGCTCACCAGCGTACTGAACGGGCAGTTCAAAGAGGGCTTCAATCTAGCCGTCCCCGACCTGACCGTGCGCCAACTAAACCGGCTGGAAAATCAAGTCATGCATGATGAGTTGACCATCTCGAACAACGGGCAAGAGCGCACGGTCATCTTCGTGCCCAAAGGTCTCTTCGACCGGCTGGATGAATCAGGCAAGAAGATAGAGAAACGAATAATGCTGCCGGCCGAGGTCACCCGCCGCCTGGGCGAGCTAATCCTCGTCGGCCGACCCTTGCTGTACTTCGAGGATCGCCAGATCGTCGTCGCCAAGACCGAACGGACAAGTCTGGCGTCGGAGCCGCGCAACATAAGCGAAGAGAAGCCGCCGCCCCCGCCGCCGCCGGTTACAGTCGCCACACCGCCCAGCGCACCCGCGCTGACGCTGTCAAGCATTACGCCGAACTCAGGCGCGCTCGATGACACGCACGAGGTCATCCTCACCGGCACAGGCTTCACGCCCGGCTCATCGGTCACGCTCAAATTCGGCGACGTGCCGACCAAGGGCAGCGCGATCAGCGCGACCAAAGTCGAAGCCATCGCCCCCATGCAAACGACGGCCGGCGCGGTTAACGTCACGCTCACCACCGCCGACAACCGGACGGTTACCCTGTCCGGCGGCTACGTCTATCTCGACAAGCTAACGCTATCGCCGCCTGAGCCAATGACCGCCCCGGCAGCGGGCGGCGCGCTCATCACCATTCGCGGGCGCGGCTTCATAGACGGCGCACGCGTCCAGATCGGCGGTATACAGGCCACCGTCGTCAACTTCGCCGCCGACCACAACGCCATCACCGTCATACTACCCGCCCACGCATCCGGCACAGTGGACATAGTCGTCATTAATCCCAACAACAAAACGGCGACGTTGGCAAAAGCCTTTACACACCCGTGATAACCGCATAGGCTTCCCTCGCGCAAAAGGCTGGCCCCTCGCACCAGCCTTTACTGCGCCTATAACCCATTTTGTGAACTTTCCCTGACCGCAACCTACAAGGAGCAGCAGCCATGGAAGCGAAGATGAACAAAGCTAATGCACAATCCACTGCGCCTGAGACCAGCGCAAGACTCATCGCCCTGGACTTCTTTAAAGAACACGATACGCCGCCCCCGGCTCTCGTCATGCAAGGCACGCAAGATATTTCCCGGCTGCATCGTAGCCAGCGCCGTTCTCAATCGTCAACTGGCAACATATTAGGTTCTTGCCTGATAGAACTGCCCGATGGGGATCTCACTTTCGATGAGCAGGCAAATGATAGCGGCTACGATGGTTATAGGAAATTTAAACTCGATACAAAATTGGAGAAAATCATTCTAGCGCACGTCAAAGTGGTTGATGGAAGCGGAGAGATACAGTACCGGCTCGACAATGATGAAACGCAGTGTCTAAACATTGAAGTTGAGCTTGGGCTAAAAGAAGAGTTGCCGGTTTACCTGTCAGCGGAAGGTAAATATTTCGTCATCAGCACACATGAGAGTAAGACACTCGGCCGCAGAAAAGACGCTACTTCCTCAGAGATAGACCCTGATCCATCTATGAATTCGCAGAAGCGCCCGCAACGTTTTAGGTGTATGGAGGCCGACGATGATAAACAAGGTGAAGATGAGACATACGATGAATATGGCATTGAGACAGTGAAAGTAAAGAAAGGGTCGGACACTTTATTCCGCCTCGACTTAGCCGATCTCAAAGAAGAGGGACAAGAACTAAAGGTTATGGTGTGGTGGGAGGAATATACCCCCAAGCCTGCACCTGAAAAGAATCAGGCTTAAGTAGTGCTGGAGATCTCATCGAGTTGTCTAATGTAAAGTTGTATGTCCTGCCGCAAGCGGTAGGTGTTAAATGACTCGATATCCCAGTGTTCTTGAAGGCTTGTTAGGATGCCTCTGGTGGTGGAGAGTTGAGTACGCATGATGTCGTGCTGGCCGAGGCGTTGGGCGGCGCGTGCTGCTAGCAATGCCGCGCGCCATCCTGATTCTTGTAGCCGTAACCGCGCACTGATCTCTTGAGCTTGCAACGCGACTGGCAACGCACCTGCCGCGTCACCGCTCTCCAATAGCACCTCCGACAGCGCCAACCCTTCTTCGACGCGCAGGCGCGAATCGTCTAACTGCTCCGCGAGCGCGAGTGCCTCACGGCATAATCCCCGTGCCACGCCGGCCGCGCCTACGCGCAATTCTACTAGCCCGAGTAAAGCTTTAGTTGAAGCCAGCGTACTTTTATTCTGTGGCCTGATTGTATTAAGAGCTAGTTGGCAGGCACTCTTGGCTTTGGGGAAATCATGCTCACTTAGAGCTATGCGGGCACCGATCAGAGCAGCATACGCGGTATAGACATGTTTATTATTATTGTCATCGCTAAGGTGTTCTAAGTATGCGGTCAGACGGGTGAGCGCGGTATGCGCCTCGTCGTTGCGACCTAAGTACGCGAGCGTATCACCCTGATTTAATAAGGCGAACCCGGTATTAAGCCGATTGCCAAGCGTATTGTAGATTTCATAGCTCTCCGTATAGAAGCGTAACGCCTGCGGGTATAGCTCCTGCTTGGTGAGCGCGGAACCGATTTCAGCTTGTGAACGCGCTATCTGTGCTTGGTCATCAACTTGTCTGGCGAGTCGAAGCTGGTCGTCGAAGATTATGAGCGCGGCAGCGTAGTCGCCTTTGAGTAGCTGAGCGCGGCCTTGCAAGATGAAGCATTGCGCGACCTCTTTGCGGTAGCTGCCGCTCTGATAGAAAGTGAGAGCCTGTTCGACATAAGGTAGGCCCTTGTCTGCG
Organism: Pyrinomonadales bacterium; assembly: GCA_038322995.1. Lineage (GTDB taxonomy): Bacteria > Acidobacteriota > Blastocatellia > Pyrinomonadales > Pyrinomonadaceae > QHXQ01. Next base: position 12,984 of record JBBQGM010000057.1, on the reverse strand, counting down.
TTCTCTTGTTGGATGTAGAGGCTGCCAAGCAGTTGGTTGGCGCGTGCCTCGTTGCGCTTGCCTTTGTAGCGTTGGGCGAAGTTGAGCGCATCTTGTAGATACTGCTCGGCATCGGCGTAGGCGCGGCGCACGAGAAAGGCGTAGCCGAGATCGAGCAGCCCGGCCGTGGCTAAGCCCTCCATATCGTTGGCGCGGGCCAGGTTGACAGCGTCGGTGGCTAGTTGGCGCGCGGTGCTGGTGTCGCCGTCCTTGGCCGCGACGCTGCTGAGTTGTAATGAAGCCCTGACCTGTTGATACATGTTCTGGGCGAAGCGCGCGGCATCGAGCGCGCGGCCTAACTGCGTGCGCGCTTCCGACAGCTTGCCCGTCTGGCCGAGGAGTGCGCCGCGCTGGTAGGCGACTTCGGCGATCCCCTCCAGGTCGCCACCCTCCTGATAAAGTTTCTCGGCCTGATCGAAGGTCGCGTTGGCGCGGGCTTCGTCCTGCTTGCGCCCGTTGAGGATGCCGAGCCGCAGGAGCGCGGCGGCATTGTTCAAGTCCAACTGCGTCACCTGTGTATAACTCTCAATCGCCTTGTCAATGTCTTCCTTGTGCTCGTAGGCGCGCCCCAGATCGAAGAGCGCGGGCACGTCTGTCGGGTTGGCGGCGGCTAACTCCGCATACGCTTTGAGCGCGCCGTCGAAATCGTGCGTGACGGTGGCGGTGATGGCGTCGAGGCGCAACGCCTCTGGCTGCGTGAGCGCCGCGCGCTCGGTCTTAAGTTGCGTGACGGCAAGCAGTTCGTCTTTGGCCTTGTCCGTGTCGTCAAGCTCGGTCAAGGCTTCGGCCAAGCGCGCGTGCGCCAAGACAAATTTCGGATCGGCGCTGACCACTTGTTCTAATTTTTTGCGGGCGCGATAGTAAGCGCCCTCACGCAACGCTTCGACGCCGCGCTCGTAAGCTTGCAGCACGGGGCCGGTCGGTTGATGCGGTGTTGGTCTCAATGCCAGCCACGTGCCCAGCGTCAAGAGCCCAACCGCGAGCAAGCCCACCAGCAAGTAGCCGAGGGAGAGGCGCGGGCGTTTGAAGATGTCGGAGAGGGTTGAGCGTGCGCCGGTGCGGGCGGTGTGCGATGCGAGTGAGAGCCGCATCGTCGTCGGCTGCACCACGTCGGAGTTACCGGTTAACTGGGCGTGGAGGGCGTTCAGGTCGGCGCTCAGTTCGGCGGCAGTCTGGTAGCGGGCCTCGACCTTTTTCGCCAGCGCCTTGAGTGTGATGCGATCCAGGGCGGGCGGCACGCGCGGGTTGCTGCGTGAGGGCGGCGGCGGATCGTCGCGGATCACCCGTGCGCAGATGTCGGCGGCGCTGAGACCAGTAAAGGCGGGCCGACCGGCGATGCACTCGTAGAGCAACGCGCCGAGCGAGAACAGATCGCTGCGCGCATCCACGGGCAGCCCCAGCGCTTGCTCGGGCGAGAGATACATCGGTGTGCCGACTATCACGCCTTCGCGTGTCTGCGTGTTCAGGTGCGTCTGTGCGTTGGGGTCACTTTCCTGCGCAGCCCCGTTGCCGTGGAGTTGCTTGGCCAAACCGAAGTCGAGCACCTTCACCTCGCCGCGCGCGTTGACGGCGACGTTCGACGGCTTGATGTCGCGATGGACGATACCGTGGCGGTGCGCTTCGGCCAACGCCTCGGCCACGTCGCGGACGAGCGCGACGGCCTGCGCGAGCGTCAACGCGCTTTCATCGAGGAGTTGATTCAACATCTTGCCGTCGATCAACTCCATGACGAGATACGGCCGCCCGTCCTCGGTCTCGCCGTATTCATGGATGGTAGCGATGTGCCGGTGGTTGAGCGCGGAGGCGGCGCGGGCTTCGCGCACAAACCGCGTGCGGAAGTGATGCCGGTCGGGCACGCCCGTCTCGTTCAAGGTCTTGACGGCCACGCGCCGGCCCAAGCGCGTGTCTTCGGCCAGATAGACGATGCCCATACCGCCTTCACCTAGTTTCGCCAGGATGCGGTAGTGTGCGATGGTCTGGCCGATCATTCGTGAGCCTTCGGGTGCAAGCGGCAGTCAAATAGTGGAACAGCGGATGCTGCTAGTCGGACAGCGGCCAAAACGGTGACGGCGGTTATTCTGCGGGAAAGCCGCGCGCATTACAAGATGAACTTACAGTTCACCGCGCTGTGCGCCGATGATCGCGGCGTAAGCTTGTTGCTGCCGGGCAAGACTGGCACGGTAGCGTGCCTGGCGCGCGGCATCGGGCGTAAAGATTTGGGTGGTAAGAGGAGACGGCACGGCGGCCAAGTTGGCGCTTGCGTCGCGCGTTTCCAGTGCGAGCAAGACCGCGCCCCGACTGGAAGCTTCGCCGATGTTGGTAAGTTTGAAAATAGACTTCTTGCAAGAGTCGGATTCTCAGAAGTTTGCACCCGCTAAATCACTGGCTTTTGCGTTCGGTCAAGGTGACTTTTGCAAGAGGTCTAATCTTAACCTGATAAATGTTGGCTTGAAATTTCAAACTAGGACATAACCCTCGATCCGTTTTCGTTGACATTGGTCTTTGATTGGACATACGCTGCCCTGCGCCGGCGCGGTGCAGGGCAGCGCCGCCTACGTTCACACCTGTCCTGGAGGAGATAGCAGCCTTATGAATGCACCCAAGCAGATCGCTCTTGTGGGCCTCGTTATGCTTTGTTGTCTGGCCGTTGCGGCTGCACCGCAGGCGCATGATAACGCCAACCAGACGCCACCGCCCGTCGCCGATCAAGCGACGGTCACGGTCAGCAACTTGAAGTTTGAGCCGCGTATGTTGCGCGTCAAGGCGGGCACAAATGTGACGTGGACGAATAAGGAAGGCGCGCACACGGTCGTGGCCGACAACGGCGCGTTCGAGTCGGCCACGCTTGCGGCCGGGCAATCGTTCAGCCACAAGTTCACGAAGCCGGGTAAGTACCCTTACTTCTGCACCTTCCATGGCAGCAAGGGCGGCCACGACATGGCCGGCATGATCATCGTCGTGAAATAGCAGTGGTCGAGCCGCACGCTAGTAGTGACTGAGCCGCGCGGCCGGGCCTGCGCGGTGGCCGCGCGCGTGCGGGCTGGTTATGCAGCGTAAGCGACCTGCGGGTAGTCTTTGTACGGGGGGACGGCGTTGGCTGTGCGCGTGGTGGCCAAGAGTTGCTCGATAGTCGCGGCCGGGAGCGGGCGCGAGAAGAGATAGCCTTGCGCATACTCACAACCTAACTGGCGCAACGCGCTCAACTGCGCTTCCGTCTCCACGCCTTCGGCGACCACGTCCATCTTTAGATTCTGTGCCAGCATTAGGATCGTGCGCACAATCTCTGTGTTCTCGTCATGCCCGCTCATGCGCGCGATGAACGAACGATCAACTTTCAGGACGTTGAAGGGGAAGTTGTGCAGATAGCTCAAAGATGAATAACCCGTGCCGAAGTCGTCGAGGCTGAGGCGCACGCCGTAAGTGCGCAGGCGACGGAGCATCTCCGAGGCGCGATCTATGTTCTCCATCATCAACGTCTCGGTCACTTCCAGACACAGATATTCCGGCGCAAGGTCGGCCGCGCTCATCGTGGCGATCACCTGTTCGACGAGATCGGGATGGAGGAACTGCTTGCTCGATAGATTCACGCTCACCGTCAGCGTTTCGGCACAGGCGTAAGCGTCCTGCCAGCGACGTAGTTGTTGACAGGCGGTCTCCAACACCTGCCGGCCGATGTCCGCGATCAGCCCCATCTCTTCCGCTAACGCGATAAACTTATCCGGCAACAGCAGCCCGCGCTCCGGGTGCTGCCAGCGCACGAGCGCCTCGAAGCCGCTGATGCGCAATCCGTCCAACGCCACGATTGGTTGATAATAAACGACGAACTCCTGCCGTTCGACAGCGCGGCGCAAGTCGGTCTCAAGCTGCATCGTCTCGACGACGAGCGAGTGCATCGATTGATCGAAGACGGCGCAACGGGCCTTGCCCTGCGCCTTCGCGCAATACATCGCGGTGTCGGCGTCGCGCAGCATGTCTTCGGGGCGTTCGTAGCGCCCGGCCGATTGCGCTAAGCCGCTGCTGACCGTCGTGAACACTTCATGCCCGTCGAAGTTGAACGGCTTGGCCAGATCGCTTTGCAGCCGCTCTGCCACCTGCAAGGCTTCATCGAGATCGCGCACGTCTTCGAGCAGGATGGTGAACTCGTCGCCGCCGAGGCGCGCGACCGTGTCGCCGGGGCGCAACGCCGCTTCGAGCCGGCGGGCGATACCGACGAGCAAATGATCGCCGATGGTGTGGCCGAGGCTATCGTTGATGACCTTGAAGCGATCAAGATCGAGGAAGAGGACGGCGAACTGGTGTTCGGGGCGGCGCTTGGCCCGCTCGATGGCGAGCTTGAGGTGATCGATAAAGAGCGCGCGGTTGGGCAGGCCCGTCAAGTGGTCGTGCAAGGCGCTGTGGATTAGTTGTTCTTCGGCGCGCTTGCGATCCGTGATGTCCTGAATCTGAAAGATGAGATGGCCCGCGCCGGCCTGCGCATCGCTCAAGAGCGAGATGCTGGTTGCGCCCCAGACCGCGTGCCCGCGTTTGTGATAGTAGCGCATCTCCAATTGACAGGTCGGCACGTCGCCCTTGAGCAGTTGCGCGATGTGCAGGCGTACCACGTCCAACTCTTCCGGGTGGACGACCGTCTCAAGCGCCGCCGCTAACATCTCGTCTTCATCGTAGCCGATCAGTTTTTGCAGCGCGCGATTAACTTGCAGCCAGCGGCCGTCGTGCCCGACAAGGGCCATGCCGACGGCGGCGAAGTCGAAGGCGCGGCGGAAGCGATCTTCGCTCTCCTGCAACGAGCGGCCGATCTCAAGCTGCGCGGCGATGTGGCGGTTCAATTCCTCGACGTGCTGGCGCGCCTGTTCGAGTTTCGCCCGCGTGGCTTCAACCTTCTTGAGGTACGACCAATAAGTGAAGTAGACGACACCGATAATTGGTGTCGTGGCAATGAAAGCGTAGAAGCCGAAAATGCCGATCAGTTTGGCGATGATGCCGGCGGCCGACGCGCCCGCGCAATAGGTGAGCGAGGTGTAGAGATAATGCTGCTTCCACGTCTGCCAGAGCGGCTGTTGCGCTTTGATGGCCGCGGCGGTGGCGACGAGGCCGGAGTTGCTCACGTATTGCGCCGCCGCCATCAGACCGATAGCGCACAGATAAGCGAGCGGCTTGGTATGCTCGGCGATCTGTGTGAGCGGGCCGAAAAAGAGTTGCACCAGTTCGGTCGTCAGGGTGTAGGAGCAAGCCAGCACCGCAACGTTGAAACAGCGCACACGCCAGTTCTTGCTGATGCGCAGGGAGATGCACAAGCCCTCGGCGGCGGCTAAGAGAATCGCGGCGTGATTGTCGCACAGCAGGAGCGTGAGAAAAATGAAGGTCTCGGAGACGGTCACTTGACTCGTCACGCCCGGTATTTTCACGTTCAGCCGTGAGCCGATGCAGATCGTGACCAGCGTGAGCAGGAAGAAGCGTTCGTCGAGATGCGCCAAGGACAAGCGACAGAGGGCATAGATACAAGCAGCGATGCCCGCGACAATCACGGTCGTCATGAACAGGTGTGCGGAATGCTGCTTGTTGGGAACTGACATTTGTCCGGTTGTCGTTGTCTGATTGAGAGAACGTTTGCGCCGTGGGGCGGCAGCACGCTGATTTAACTGCAACCTCTATGCCACCTGGCGGCTCAATAAAAACAGCCGAGGAGCTTGGATTTTCCGCAGTTATTGAATATCGGCGCGACTAATGCTTAGGTCAAAAAGAAGTGGGTGGTGTTAGTTTGACAGAAAAGCTGTCACACGGGCGCGGGTACACTGCTCTCTGCGCGGATAGGTCACGGTTGGTTAGGGCCGCGCGTGCTGGCGTGCGCGGGTCAGGTTTGAGGGCCTGGGGTGGGCATCGGGCGCTGGCGGCGCGCGGGCGAAGCGGACACACTCGTAGCGCGCGTGCAGTTTGAAGCCAAGCTTATAATAGAAAGCGACGGTCTTCTGGTCGGCCACTTTAACGAGCAAGCAAATCTGCTCGTGCTGTTGCAAGAGGCGGCGACAGAGTTTGGCGAACGTGATGAAGCCTAAGCCCAGCCCGCGCACGTCCGGGCGCAGCATCACGCCTTCGACGTAGGCGATCTGTTCGGCCTCGGTCGTCACGTCCGTCTTGAAATAAATGCCCTGCGCATCGCGCGCCACCCACGTGCGCCCCGCCGCGATCCGGCCGCTGACGCGCGCACGATAGCCCGTCGGGTCGCGTACACGCGGGTCTGCGCCGGTCTGCTCCACACAGGCCAGCGCGTGCAAGTCCGCCACCTCGTCCACATCAGCCGGCCCGGCAAGCTGCAAGGCACAATGCGCGTCGGCGCTCGCCGCAACCTTGTTCAAGACCAAAAATAATTGCGGCTCGAAGTCGTGCGCTTGCACTGTCGCCGCATCGTCCGCCAGCAGACGGCTGAACGCGGTGGGCACAGGCGTGCGGCCGAGGGCGACGTGCAATTCATGCACGTGATATAAGCGCGCCAGTCGCGCGAACTCGGGCAGCGCATCAGCCGGGCCGCTCAGCAACACGTGATGCCCAAGCAAGGCCAGGGCGATCAACCGGTCGCCGCTGAAGTGGCCGTAGAACGTACCACGCCGCGCCGGGTGGGCCAGCCCGTAGTCATGGAATAGGCCAAACAACAACACGTTGTCGAGCGGCCGGCGGCGCAAGAAGGCGCGCGCCGCCGCCTCGTCTCCCGGCCCAAGTTTTCGTGTTTCGGACTCCATACGCTTCTTTCATAACGGGCGCAATAGTGCGCTTGCATGCACCGCCTAAACTGGCTTAGCCATGGCGGCCGGCGTGCCCGCAAGAAGCCGCCTAACAATTGTCGTGCCGCATCTCAGACCGCCCTTGTCAGCTTCAGAGGCAAGCCCCGGTCGATGTGCCCCGCGCAGTCCGGCGCACGGCTACGCCGCTGCTACAAATGTGGCTATTCATTGCTGCTTAGCAGAGCAGACTAACCGTCCGTGGCCGGTGCTAAATTGTGCGTGGCTTTTTTCAGTGGGTGAGGTGCGAACCGCACGGCCAGGTCAGAATGATTGTTTACTGTCAGTCAGAATAACCGCCTAAAGGCGGAGCGCGCAGGCGTAGTCTGTCCAACGGTAGACTAACTGTCATAGCCGGCTGCGTTAGGTCTAACAAATTCGGGGTAACTGTTCACCCACGAGCATATCCACGATGCGCGTGCCGCCAAAACCCGTGCGCATGGCCACGATGCCCGGCGGCTCGGCCTTCACCGCACCGATGATGCAGGCGTCGTGCCCATAAGCGTTTTGCCGCATGCGCGCGACGAGCGCCTCGGCCACGTCGGCAGCGACGATGGCGATCAACTTCCCTTCGTTGGCGACGTAGAGCGGATCGAGGCCCAGAATCTCGCACGCGCCCTTCACCTCTTCGCGCACCGGCAGCTTGTCTTCGAGAATCTCGATGCACACTTCGGAACTGAGCGCGATCTCATTGAGCGTCGTGGCCACGCCGCCGCGCGTCGGGTCGCGCAGACAATGAATCGCCTCAAGCGTCGCCACATGCTCCGCTTCCGTCAGCATCTCCTGCACCAACAAATTGAGTGGCGCGGTGTCGCTGTCCATCTCCGTCTCAAGCTCAAGTTCACCGCGCGCGATCATGATCGTCGTGCCGTGATCGCCAAGCGTGCCGCTTAAGATCACCTTGTCGCCCACCTGTGCGCGCGTGGCGGAGACGCGCACGGCCGACTCGACGACGCCGATGCCCGACGTATTGATAAAGATTTTATCCGCGCTGCCCTTCTGCACCACCTTCGTGTCGCCGGTGACAACCGCGACGCCCGCCTCGTCGGCCGCCGCCCGCATCGAAACGAGGATGCGGCGCAAGTCGTCAATCGGAAAACCTTCTTCCAGAATAAAGCCCGCCGACAAATAAAGCGGCCGTGCGCCGCTCATCGCCAGATCGTTGACCGTGCCGTTGACGGCAAGCCGGCCGATGTCGCCGCCGGGAAAGAAGATGGGCGTGACCACGTATGAGTCGGTGGTGAAAGCCAGGCGCGACGAGCGACTTTGCTCCGCCAACTCGAAGACCGCCTGATCCTCCAACGCTTCGAGCAACGGGTTGCGCAGGTATTCGAGAAAGAGGCCCTCAACCAACTCGTGCATCGCGCGCCCGCCGCTGCCGTGCGCTAGAGTGATCTGCGTATCCCTGAACTTATGTTTGCGCCGCCGCGCCCGCTCGACCCGCGTGAAAAGTGGCGAAGGCGTGAATCCTACCGTCATGCGTCCCCTGCTTTCTCCGTTTGCTCACGCCGACTTCGCGGTTTGCCGTTCGGCGATCTTCGACAGCCGCCCGAAGTTGTAGTAAGCGGCGCACGCGCCTTCGCTCGACACCATGCACGAGCCAATCGGCGTCTCCGGCGTACAGGCCGTGCCGAACACTTTGCACTCCCACGGTCGTTTCACGCCCTTCAAAATCTCGCCGCATTGACATGCCTTCGGGTCAGCGATACGCAAGCCCGGCACGTTAAACTTCAACTCCGCATCAAACGCGGCGTACTTTCGGTTCAGCTTCATGCCGCTATGCGCGATTGAGCCAAGCCCGCGCCACTCGAAATAATCGCGCGGCTCGAAGACCTCGAACAACACTTCAAGCGCCTTGCGATTGCCGTCGCGCGTGATGCAGCGCGCATACTGATTCTCCACCTCCGCGCGCCCTTCCACCACTTGTTTGACGAGCATGTAGACCGATTGCAGTATGTCCAACGGCTCGAAGCCGGCGACGGCGACCGGCTTGCCATATTCACGCGGGACGAATTCATAAGGGCGTGTGCCGATCACGGTGCTGACGTGGCCGGGGCCGAGAAAACCGTCGAGTTGCAAATCAGGTGAATCGAGCAGGGCTTTCAACGCCGGCACAATCGTGATGTGATTGCAGAAGGCGCTGAAATTTTCTACGCCCTCTTTCGCCGCTTGCAGGATGGTCAACGCCGTCGAAGGCGCGGTCGTCTCAAAGCCGAGGGCCAGCCAAACCACTTGCTTGGCCGGATTCTGCTTCGCGATCTTCAAAGCGTCGAGCGGCGAATAGACCATGCGCACGTCCGCGCCCGAAGCTTTCGCGTCGAGCAGGCTCGTCTTTGAGCCGGGCACGCGCATCGCATCGCCGAAGGTGGTGAAGATCACGTCGGGCTGCTCGGCAATCGAGATCGCATCGTCCACACGGCCCAACGGGATGACGCAGACAGGGCAACCGGGCCCGTGAATCATCGTGATATTTTCCGGCAGCAAATCCTCGATCCCGTACTTGAAGATCGTGTGCGTATGCCCGCCGCAAACTTCCATGATCTTGAGTTCGCGCTGCGTTAAATGCGCGATCTCGTCCGCCAGCCGCCGCGCGATGTCGCCCTGTCTGTATTCATCTACGAACTTCATGATTATGCCTCCAACACAAAAACTTCAGCCTTCCACCAACGCGCGATGCTGCAAGAACGTATGCACCATGTCCCACATGATGTGATAGAGCGCGACGTGCGTCTCCTGTATGCGATGCACGCTTGAGGTCGGCACGGTCAGACAGAAATCCAACAAGCCCTCGGCGCACAACGCGGCCATCTTACCGCCGTCATGGCCGGCGAAGCCGATGGTCAAGAGTTTCAGCCGCCGCGCGGTCGCAAAGGCGTGCAACAAGTTCTCGGAGTTGCCGCTCGTCGAGAGGCCGAGCAAGATGTCCCCCGCTTGTCCGAGCGCGATGATCTGGCGCGTGAAGACATCAGCAAAGCCGACATCGTTCGCAATCGCCGTGACCATCGCCATGTCGTTCGTCAGACAAAGCGCGGGCAGCGCCTTGCAGCCGACCGTAACCGGGTGCATAAACTCCACGGCGATGTGCTGCGCGTCCGTCGCCGACCCGCCATTGCCGCACACAAGCAACTTGCGGCCACGATGAAAAGCCTTGGCCATCTCAAGCGAGGCGGCCAGGATCGTATCTTTATTTTCGTCAAAGAATTTGCTTTTAACCTCAACGCTCTCGCGCGCCTTCTCCAACAACGAGAAGCGCAACTGCGCCATCAACTCCTGCGGCTTCTGCTGCTGCTGCTCCGCATGCAGGAATGGATAAAAGGCGCGTGAAAAATCGTCCCCGGCGGCCTTGCTCATTTTGTTCGCTCCCGCACCTCGCTTATTCCAGCGCCGTGCTGAACTGCTCAAACTCATCCTGATACTGGCCAATCTCTGCCAGCACGCGCAACGTCTCTTGCGCTTCGTGCTCGTCAATTTTGCTCATCGCGAAACCGACGTGAATTAACACCCAACTGCCGACCTGCGCCTCCGTCTCGTTGAGCATGCCCGTATTGATGTTGCGCCGCACGCCGCCGACATCAACTTTGGCTATCTGGTTTTCCACGTCCACGATCTCGACGATCTGGCCGGGTATCGCTAAACACATAAGTTAGATTCTCCCTGCGGCGAGCCGCGCATTGGCGACTGCCGCTTGCCCGAACGAGATGCCGCCGTCGTTGGTCGGCACGCGGCTGTGCGTAAAAACTTCAAACCCGTCCGCCGCAAGTATCCGACATGCATGATCGAGCAGCAACATGTTTTGAAAGACCCCGCCCGATAACACCACACGATTGAGTCGCCGCACATCTCGCACATTGCGCGCGACTGCGCCGATCAGATGCGCCACGCCGAGATGAAACTTGGCAGACACCGTCGGCGCAGGCACGCCGTCGAGCAAATCCGCCACCGCGCGCCTGATGACCGCGTCGGCTTTGATAATACTCCCCCCGGCCGCGATCTCGAACTCGTAGCTTTGTGTGGCCGGCCGCGCAGCTAACGTCTCCAATTCAATCGCCGCTTGCCCCTCGTAGTTGACCACGTTCCGCAAGCCCAACAAACTCGCCACGGCATCGAAGAGCCGGCCCATGCTTGATGTCTCCGGACTATTCGTGCCGGTCAAGAGCATCCGCCGCAGCGTCGTCCACGCGCGCCGATCAAGCCCTTGTACGAAAGGAATATCCAACTGCAAAAACTCATCGCCCAACGTGCGATGCAAATAGACGGCCGCCATGCGCCACGGCTCGCGGATCGCCTGCGCGCCGCCGGGCATCGGGATGTAATCAAGGTGCGCGATGCGTTCCGCGTCCGCGAAATTTGCGACGAAGAACTCGCCGCCCCACAAGTGGCCGTCCGTCCCGAAGCCGAGGCCGTCCAGCGCGATGCCGATCACGTCACCATCTATCTCGTTGTCAGCCATGCAGCTTGCGATGTGCGCGTGATGATGCTGGACGCCAAGCTTGTCTGAAGTTTCATCAAGCGCAAGCGCATATTTTGTCGAGAGATATTCAGGATGCAGATCGTAAGCGACTACGTCCGGTTGCAGATGAAAGAGTCGCTTGTAGTGCTCGATGCCTGCGGTAAAAGAGCGCAGCGTCTCCAAGTTTTCCAGGTCGCCGATGTGATGACTGATAAAGGCGTAATTATCGCGCGTCAGGCAGAACGTGTTCTTCAACTCCGCGCCGCAGGCGAGAATCTCGCGCGCAAATTTGAACGAAGTCTTAACGGGCGCGGGCGCGTACCCGCGCGAGCGGCGCAAGATCATCTCGCGCCCCGCGTGTAGGCGCGTCACCGAATCGTCCGTGCGCAAGTGAATCCGCCGGTTGTGCAACAAGAAATAGTCGGCGATTTTGTTCAACCGCTGCGTCGCTTCATCGTCTTCGTAACAGACTGGTTCGGCGGCGACGTTGCCGCTCGTCAGCACCAACGGGCGATCAAGATTTTCTATCAGCAGATAATGGAGTGGCGAATAAGGCAGCATGAAGCCGAGCGTGTGGACACCGGGCGCGACGGCTTCAGGGATAACAGCCTCGGCTCTCTTTGTGAGCAACACGACGGGGCGGCGTTCGGATGCTAGCAGAGCCGCTTCTGCTTCCGAGGCCGCGCAATATTCTCTGATCAGCGCAACAGAGTTGGCCATCAAAGCGAACGGTTTATCTTCCCTGTACTTCCGCTGCCGTAAACGCTCGACCGCTTCAGCATTCAACGCATCGCAGGCCAAGTGAAACCCGCCGATGCCTTTGATGACAACTATCTGCCCATCTAATAACAACCCGCGCACACGGCTAAGCGCGCCGTCATTGGTCAGCGCATCAGGCTCAACTGCCCGTCCGTATGCATCGGTCAGGGACAAGCGTGGCCCACACAGTGAACAGGCGATTGGCTCGGCGTGAAAACGGCGGTCAAGCGGGTTCTCGTACTCGGCGCGACACGCCGCGCACATGGCGAAATCCCGCATCGTGGTTTGCGCGCGGTCATACGGAATGTCTTCGATGATCGTGAAGCGCGGGCCGCAGTTAGTGCAGTTGATGAAGGGATAACGATAGCGGCGATCTTGCGGGTTAAACAGTTCAGCAAGACAGTCGCGGCAAGTGGCGCTGTCCGCCGCGATGGGCGTGAACTTCGCGCCGTTCGTTGTGCTCTCGACGATGCGGAAGTCTGGATAATGCGCGAGGGCTAAATTGTCGCGGCGCTCAACCGACTCGACGAGCGAGCACGGTGGCGAGTTTAAGCTTAGCGCGCTTACAAAATGATCAATGGTGGTCGCTTCGCCTTCGATGTCAATCAGCACGCCGGCCGGGTTATTGAGCACGCGCCCTTTGAGCGCACGCTGCCGCGCGAGCGAGAAGACGAAGGGGCGAAAGCCGACGCCCTGCACGATCCCTCTGACTATGATTTGCGTTCGCGTCGGCATGAATAATTTTGTGTGCGCCGCATGAAGCCAGCGCGGCTTAGCGCAAATGTTCAACCGGTCAGAGCCTGCGCGGACTCGGCGAGTCGTGCTTTAAGAAACTGCGTCCATGCCTCTAGCCCCGCGCCGGTTTTCGCTGAGACTTCGAAGACCTGCATGCCGGGGCGCACACGTTGAATATTGTCGTGCGTCGCAACCAAGTCAAACTCAACCGCGGCGGCTAAATCCATC
>JBBQGM010000056.1:0-33285 GCA_038322995.1 Pyrinomonadales bacterium | reverse complement strand
AGGACGCGGCCCGACAGTTCTTTCAGGTTGCGTTCGGCGGTGATCAATTCGTCGAGTTGAGTATCGGCGGTGGCGAGCGTTTGATTGTAGGTGTCGAGTTTGGCGCGCGTGGCCGTAATCGCTTGCTCGTAGGTGACGGCGGTCAGGTTGTTGCCGAGATCGAAGTCTTTGTCCTTCGACTTGAGGCCGTTAGCGCGTGCTTCCGCTTGCTCGATGGTGGGTGAACTGCGACGTAAGCGTCCCATGAAGGTGTATCTCCTTTGGTTAAATGAACGTGAGCGAAAAGGTGCGAGACGACGCGGATAGTATAAGGACTTTAGCCCCGCAGACAAGACTTTTTTTGCATCAGCGCAACTGTTTAGCGATATATTTTGAGAATTTCAAGGCCGGCTAAACTTATTTGCGTGTACTTGAAGGCTGCTAACGGGTTCCCCTTAATCACTAAGAGGAACCCAAATGTATTTTTGGTTCCCCAAAGCGATTTTCGCGTACCCGAAAATAATCTTGGAGTAGCTGAAAGTCATCTCAACATACCCGAAAGCCACATTCGGGTACTCCAAAGAGATATGAACGTACCCGCTTGCGACTTCGGGGTTCTCGAATGCGCCTTTTGCGTATCTCCAAAGCTTGGTTCAAACCATCTTCGCTTTCCACTTGCCGCGCCGGAACAGGGGCGCGCTGACGATGGCGAGCGTGGAGAAGGCGATGGTGATGGCGAGGAAGACGCCGCGCGGGCCGAGGCTGGTATGGAAGGCCAGCACGTAGGCGAGCGGTATTTCCCAGAGCCAGAAGACGAGGAAGTTGATCCACGTCGGCGTCCACGTGTCGCCCGCGCCGTTGAATGATTGCGTCAGCACCATGCCATAGGCGTAGAAGAGGAAGCCGCTGGCGACGATACGCAGACAGTTGGTGGCGTAATAGAGGACGGTCGGTTCGGGCGTGAACAGGCGCGCAATCGGGCCGGCGCAGACGACAAAGATTAAGCCGGCTGCGCCGAGGAAGCAGACGTTGTAGAACGCCGCGCGCCAGACCGCGCGTTCGGCCCGTTCCGGCTTGCCTGCGCCGAGCGCCTGCCCGACCATCGTCGCCGCCGCATTCGACATGCCCCACGACGGCAAGAGCGCGAACAGGATGATGCGGATGCCGATGGTGTAGCCCGCGAGCGCGTCGCTGCCGAAGGTCGAGATCAAACGCACGAGGCCGATCCAACTCGCCATGCCGATAAAGACTTGCAGCGTAGCTGCACCGGAGAGCCGCACGAGCCGCATGATGAGCGTCGGCACAAGCCGCAGATGGCGGCGCGCGACATGGATGCGCCCGCCCGGCTGCACGAGCCGCGAGAGCGCGAACAGTGCGCCCGTGCCGCGCCCGATGGTGGTCGCGATGGCCGCGCCCGTCACGCCCAACTTCGGGAACGGGCCAAGCCCGAAGATGAGACACGGGCCGAGCGCGATGTTGATGGCATTCGCCAACCACAGGACGCGCATCGCAATCGCCGCATCGCCCGCGCCGCGAAAGACGGCGTTGATGAGAAACAACAGCAAGACCGAAGCGTCACCGCCGAGCATCACGCGCGTGTAGTTGACGTGCGTCAAGACGCCCGGCGACGCGCCCATCAACCTGAGCAGACGCGGCGCGAGTAAGACGCCGGCCGTGCCAAGCACCAGCGCCACGACGAGTCCGAGCGCCAGCACTTGCACCGCCGCCCGCGCCGCGCCTTCCGCATCCTGTTCGCCGATGCGCCGTGCGACCATCGCCGTGGCCCCGATGCTCAACCCGATGGCCACCGTGTAGATGAGCGTCAGCAGCGATTCGGTGAGACCGACGGTGGCGACCGCGTCCGCGCCGAGCCGCGCGACGAAGAACACGTCGCACACGGCAAAGACGCTCTCCATCACCATCTCCAACACCATCGGCACGGCCAACAAAATGACGGCCCGGCCCACCGGCCCCGTCGTGTAATCATGCCGCCCCGTGCCGCCGACGGCCGCGCGCACGGCCGGCCACAACCCGACTGGCTCGCCGGATTGCTCGTCTTGCAAGGCTTCAATTGCTTCAGTCATGAATCATCGGCGCAGACATACCTCTAAATCGAGGCACATAAGCATGGCCCAGAGCGCGAAAAACATTTATCCACGAAACCACACGAATCAACACGAACCAAAACAGACGCATGTTCGTGTCGGTTCGTGTAGTTTCGTGGATAGCTTTTCCATCTTGTCCCGATCTTTCGTGGTTTAATTTAGTCAGCAAGTCAAAGCGCCCGAGTTTAGCATAGCGGTAAGTACGCTCAATCGATGACGCGCGCGATCAGACACTTCAGGTAGAGGGTTTCGGGCACGCCGACGAGAACGGGATGGTCGCGCGCTTGCATTCGCCGCTCGACAAGTTGGACGCGGCGTTGGGCGTCGGCCGCGGCCGCCGCCAGCAGTTCCTGAAACATGCCCTCGCTCACGTGATACGAGCAGGTGCAGGTAATGAGCACGCCGCCCGGCGCGAGTAGTTTCAAGGCACGCAGGTTGATCTCTTTGTAGCCGCGCGCGGCGGCCGCGACGCTCGCGCGATTCTTGGCGAACGCGGGCGGGTCGAGCACGATGGTGTCGAACCGCTCATGCGCATCTTCCAGTTCGCGTAAGGCATCGAACACATTTGCCTCGCGGAACTCGACGTTGGCCGCGTTGTTCAATTCGGCGTTGTGCCGGGCGGCGGCGATGGCATCGGCGGAGATGTCGTAACCGATGACGCTCGTGCAACTGCGCGCCATGTTGAGCGCGAATGCACCGTTAAAGGTGAAACAGTCGAGCGCGCGGCCGCGGGCGACTTGACCGGCGGCGACGTGATTCTCGCGTTGGTCGAGGAACGCGCCGGTCTTTTGCCCCGCGAGCGGTGCGACCGAGAAGCGCACACCGTGTTGCGTGACCTCCATCGCGGCGGGCGCGTCGCCATACAGCACGCCCGCGCGCAACTCCAGGCCTTCGAGCCGGCGCACGCGCACATCGTTGCGCTCGATGATGGCGCGCGGGCTTAACTCTTCCACCAGCAATTCGACGAGCAAGTCTTTGATCGCCTCCGTTCCTTGTGAGAGCGTCTGCATGACGAGCACATCCGCATAAGCGTCCACGATCAGCGACGGCAATAGATCGCCTTCCGCATAGACGAGCCGGAACGCATCGGCTTCAGCCGCCAGTCCCGCCCGCCGCGCGATGGCCGCACGCAGACGCGCTTGCCACCAGGCGCGATCAAGCGGCTCGGCGCGCGCAGTGAGTAGCCGCAACACGATCTCCGAACGGTCGCTATAGAACGCCTGCCCGACGAAGCGCCCGCGCTCGTCGCGCACAGTCACGACCGCGCCGCCCTGTGCGTCGCCCGTGTTGCTCACGTCGCTGCGGTAAATCCAGAGGTGGCCGGCGCGTGCGCGCTCTACGCCGCGCCGTGTGATGGTGATGGTGGACTGTGTCATAGCTGGCAGTGTCACTAAAAACTCCGGCCGATTCAAGCGGGCAACTGCCTGAGCGAGCGCCGTTGTAGTGGCCGGCGTAAAGCTTGCAGAGCGCAGCATGGTCTTTTCTATTCGCGCTTTACGCTTTACTATGCACGCACAATGATTCACACCATCGGGTTGCTCACGGGCGGCGGCGATGCGCCGGGGCTGAACGCGGTTATCCGTGCGGTCGTGAAGACGGCCGTGGCGGAATATAACTTGCGCGTCGTCGGTATCGAGGACGGCTTTGAGGGTCTGCTCGATGCGACGCACACACGCGCGTTGACGCCGACGGATGTGCGCGGCCTGCTCCCGCGCGGCGGGACGATCCTCGGCACGCGTAATCGCGGGCGCTTTATCGTCCACACCGAGGCCGGCTCAAGCACGCCGGAAGAGACTTATCAGGAAGCAATTGCGAACTTGCAGCGCCTTGGCATCGACGCGCTGATCGTCGTCGGCGGCGAAGGCTCGCTCGGCAGCGCCTTCGAGTTCGACAGACGCGGTGTGCCGGTCGTCGGCGTACCGAAGACGATTGACAACGACCTCGGCTGCACCGATCTGACCTTTGGCTTTATCACCGCGCTCGACATCGCCACCGAAGCGCTCGACCGGCTGCACACGACCGCCGCCTCGCACGACCGCGTGATGGTGCTTGAAGTGATGGGCCGGCACACCGGCTGGATCGCGCTGCACTCCGGCATCTCCGGCGGTGCGGACGTGATCCTGATCCCGGAAATCCCGTTCACGATGGAGGCTATCGCGCGCAAGATTCAAGAGCGCGACGTATGCGATTCGCAGTTCAGCATCGTCGTCGCGGCGGAGGGCGCGAAGGAATTGGGCGGTGCAGAAGTCTATCGAGCGGCGGGCGACCGCGAACATGCGCCGCGCCTCGGCGGCATCGGCAACCGCGTCGCCGAGGAGATCGAAAAGTTGACCGGCAAGGAGTCGCGCTGTGTCGTGCTCGGTCATCTACAGCGCGGCGGCATGCCGAACGCCTTTGATCGCATGCTGGCCACCAACTATGGCTCGTGCGCCGTGCGCGCCCTGATGCGCGGCGAGCATGGCAAGATGGTCGCGCTCCACGCCGCCGACATCATCACCGTCCCGATCTCGAAGGCGTGCGCCAATCTCAAGACCGTACCCACCGACAGCCAGTTGATCCGCACCGCCCGCGATGTCGGAATTTCCTTCGGCGCGCCCGACGAGGCCAAGTATCACGGGCAAGAGATTTGCTGAGCCAGCCCCGCTGCACTACACTCATTTGGCTAAGTGACCCGCGCCGCCGTGCAGGTTAGGCACTGGGATAAACTCTGGAGCGAAACGAACGTGGTACAGGACGTTAGAGAACGATTGAAAATCGAGTTGGAAGAACTCGAATCAGAATTGCGCGTCCATTTGCCGCGCGAGATCAAGCGCGCCAAAGAGTTCGGCGACTTGCGCGAGAACGCCGAGTATCATGCGGCGCTCGCGCGCCAGCAATTCGTGCAGGCGCGTGTCCGCGATCTGCGCCAGCGCATCAGCGAGATCGCCTCAATCGATCCGTCCAAGGTGCCGCACGGCAAGGCGGCTTACGGCTCGACGCTCCTGCTCTATGACGACGAGCGCGACGAAGAGGTGACCTATCGCCTCGTCACGCCTGAAGAGAGCGACCCCACCAAAGGTCTCATCTCCACCACCTCACCCATCGGCCGCAGTCTGATGGGCCACGAAGAGGGCGACGAAGTGAAGGTCGTCACACCGGGCGGGGCCCGCACATTTGAAATTCGCCGCCTCACCACCTGGCACGACGAACAGAAAGCCAGCGCATAAACCACAACGCGGACAGTCCCGTTGCTCTTTAACTCGTGTTATTTCGTGAGGGGTTGGGGTTAGTTCTTTGTTCGGGGCACATGAATAGCCTCTGCCCCTTCATCGCTTTTCTTGACACTCCTTGTCGGCGTCCCTATGATGCTCTGTCAATGTGACGGGCCAATGTATGCTTCCGGCCCGTCGTTCTTGTAACAGCAGAAAGGCTGAGCAGAGTTGTTTGGGGCGAGTATTGGGCGGGGGGCGCAGCGGATCATCAGCGCGATGGTGCGCTGGCTGGCGCACGGCGGGATCAATCCGAACGTGCTGACCGTTATCGGCGTCGCGATCAACGTCTTGGCCGGCTCGCTGTTCGGTCTCGGTCACTTTTTCTGGGCCGGCATCATACTTGTCGTTGCCAATTTGTTCGACATGCTCGACGGGCAGGTAGCGCGGCTGTCGGGCCGCGTCACGCGCTTTGGCGGCTTTCTCGATTCATCGCTCGACCGTCTTTCCGACATGGTCATCTTCGTCGGGCTGATGGTCTTCTACGCGCGCGATACGGAGTTTCATTCGACGCTGAACGTTTTTCTCGCGGGCGCGGCCATAATGGGTTCGGTTTTGGTCTCTTACGCGAGCGCGCGGGCCGAGAGTTTGATCCCGAAGTGCGATGTTGGCTTCCTGCGCCGACCCGAGCGCGTGGTGCTGCTCGTCATCGGCGGCCTCTCGACGCATCCCGGCTCGCAGAACTTCTTTGCCAACCGCATGCCCGCCGTACTCTGGATTCTCGCGGTTGGCTCTTACTGGACGTTCGCGCACCGCATGTATCACACGTGGCGCGAAGTTTGGCGCGCGGACGCGGCGACGAATGCCGCGGCGCAGGCATCTAAAACCGAGCGCGCGGATGACACCGGCAAGGGCAAGGCGACGGGCGACCGGCGCAAGCCACAGAAGGTGGTGAGCGGCGTCACACCGTCACACTAGATAGCAAGTTTTGGTCAGCTATTAAAGTTAATGAACCGCGCGGCCACGCGCGACGTTAGGCAAGCAGCGAGGTATCACACTTTGACGATCTGTCCCTGTTGCGGCGCGAAACTGACCGGCGCACAAACGTTGATGGACTGCGCGGCGTGCGGCGCACACGCGGTCGGCCCGCCGCTCGCCCGGCCCGCGCATGAGTTGCCCTTTTATGGCCGCGCGCTTTCGGTCAGCGCGGTCGGTGCGCTGCTCGTCGTCGTGCTGCTCATCGGCATCGTCGCCGCGCTACTTGAACGTCAGACATTCTCGCTCGCTTTCTGGAACGTCGTGGCCGCGGCCGAGACGGCCGCGTGGCGCTTGAAATTTTTGGTGCTGCCGCTCGCGCTCGCCGCATTGTGGCCTTCCCTACGCGTGCTGGCCACCCTGCGCCGTGAGCCGACGCGCTTCGCTGGCTTGCGACTCGCGCGCACGGGGCTGGTCATGTCCGCAGCCGTCGCGCTCGCCCTGACAGTCTTGATCGGCGTGACCGTGCCGGAGCGTCTGCGCCAACGCGCGCTCGCCGCGCAGGCGGCGCAGAACGCACAGACGTATGAAGTTGCCAGCGCGCTGCTCCAATATCGAATCCTGCACGGCACATTGCCCGTCAACGTAACTAATCTGGCAGAACTGCCCGATGCTGATGGCTCAGTCGCGCGAGCGATGGAACTGATTAAAGTTGGCTCGTATGAGCCTGTATCGGATATCGCTTCGCTGCCCTCCACGCGCGGGAAGTCGGCGGCGCGGCGCGGCGCGGTCGTGCGCAATGCGACACTGCGCAACAATATCGACAACACGCCGGCTGAAGGACTGTCGTTCACGAGCTACAAGCTCACCCTGCCCGGCGCGGACAAGAAACTCGGCACGGCCGACGACATCACCTTGCGCGATGGCATCGTCGTGCTCACCGTGCTATCCACATCCGGCGCGCGGGCCAATCTGAGCGGCAACGGCCGCAACACACCTTAACCTCACGCATAACGGTCATGGGTCTTCTAGGACTTTTCCGCCGCAAACAGGACGACCCGGAGGCCGCGCGCCGTGCGCGCTTGCTGCGCGCGGGCCGCATTACCGAAGGCACGGTCTTCGACATCGGCACCGACGAACAAGGCACGATCACGCACATCTTCTACAACTATGAGATCAACAGCGTCGAGTACGAGTCCTCACAAACGCTTGACGAAACACAACGCACACGCACCCTTGATTATTCGCCCGGCGCACGCATCACCGTCCGCTTCGACCCGCACCACCCC
This sequence comes from Pyrinomonadales bacterium, assembly GCA_038322995.1. Taxonomy (GTDB): domain Bacteria; phylum Acidobacteriota; class Blastocatellia; order Pyrinomonadales; family Pyrinomonadaceae; genus QHXQ01. The sequence continues at coordinate 25,749 of JBBQGM010000056.1, read as the reverse complement.
GCCAACTCGGTCGTTGTTTAGAGGTCAGGAGTCAGATGCTAGAGGTCAGTATCCGCCTGCCGATCTCAGGTTTGTCTATGCCGCGACACTGCGCCGGCCATTCATCAAGCTGGTATTTGACTTTTCGCACCTCTGCCCTCTAACCTCTGCCCACTGCCTTTATGTTTCGCAAAATCCTGATCGCAAATCGCGGCGAGATCGCGGTACGGATCATCCGTGCGTGTCGTGAATTGAACATCGTGCCGGTCGCGGTCTACTCCGAGGCCGATGCGGCAGCGCTCCACGTGCGTCTGGCCGACGAGGCTTACCTGTTGGGGCCTGCGCCGTCGAATGAGAGTTATTTATGCATTGAGCGCATCATTGCGGCCGCGCACGCGGCCGGGGCAGAAGCGATCCATCCGGGCTATGGTTTTCTCGCGGAGAACGCAGATTTCGCCCGCGCCGTCGCGGCTGCGGGGCTGACGTTCATCGGGCCACCGCCCGCCGCGATGGAGTTGATGGGCTCGAAGACGAACGCGCGGCGCGCGGTCATAGCTGCGGGCGCGCCCGTCGTACCGGGGACGACGACCGCTTTGCAATCACTCGCCGAGGCGCGCGAGACGGCCCGGCACTTTGGCTATCCCGTGATGCTCAAGGCGGCGGCCGGCGGCGGCGGCAAAGGTATGCGGCTCGTTGCGCATGAGCGCGAACTAGCCAGCGCCTTCGAGACGGCGCAGGCCGAAGCGGGCGCGGCCTTCGGCGACTCGTCGGTCTATCTCGAAAAGGCCGTTGCGCATCCGCGCCATATTGAGATTCAAATCTTCGCCGACGGTCACGGCAACTACGTACACCTCGGTGAACGCGAATGCTCGATCCAGCGCCGGCATCAAAAGGTGATCGAAGAGTGCCCTTCGCCGATTAACGATCCGGCATTGCGCGCGACGATGGGCGCGGCGGCACTCAAGATCGCGCGGGCGGCCGATTACGTCGGCGCGGGCACGGTCGAGTTCCTCGTCTCGGACGTGACGCGCGAATTTTATTTCCTGGAAATGAACACGCGCTTGCAGGTCGAGCATCCGGTGACCGAGTTGGTCACGGGCATCGATCTCGTGCGCGAGCAGATCACGGTGGCGGCCGGTGCGCCGCTTTCGTTCACGCAAGCCGAGGTTGAATGGCGCGGGCACGCCATCGAGTGTCGCGTTTATGCCGAAGACCCGGACAACAACTTTCTGCCGTCGCCGGGCCGCATCACGAGTCTGCGGCTGCCGCAGGGGCCGGGCGTGCGCGACGATGGCGGCGTCTATGCGGGCGCGGAAGTCTCGATCTATTACGATCCGATGATCTCGAAGCTCGCGGTCTGGGGGCGCACGCGCATGGAGGCCATTGATCGATTGCGCCGTGCGCTCGCCGAGTACGAGGTCGGCGGCATCAAGACGACACTGTCCTTCTTCCGCACCGTCGTCCGCGATGCGGAATTTATCGCAGGCCGGTTAGACACGAGTTTCATCGCGCGTTTCAATGAGCGCCGCACCGCTGCCCAAACGATTGCCGGAGCAGAGACCGACGAGACCGTGCGCGACCTCGCGCTGATCGCCGCCGCGCTCGCGCACACAGAGCGCCCGCAAGCGGCCACGACTGAGAGCATGCCACCCGGGCCACTTAGTCAATGGGGCAGCGCCGGTCGTCGTGCGCAGCACCGCGCACGCGAACTACTCTAACTGCGTAGGCTGATGTGAACCGCAGACATGAAACTAATCGCCGAACATGAAGGCACACAATACGCGCTTGAGTTGCAACGCGGCACGAGCGGGCTTGTCAGCGCGCAGGTTGACGACCGGCGTTATGACCTCACGGCGACTGAGATAGAGCCGAACGTGTTTCTGTTGCAGGCAGCCGGGCGCGTCTATGAATGCCGCGTGGCTGTGCCGGCGGCCCTGGATGGCGTGACCGAAGTGCAGATTGGCCAGACACAGTTTCACATCACGCTGATCGATCCGAAGCGTTTACGCCACACACAGACAGCGGACGCGCAGGCGCGCGGGCGCGCGCGGGTCGTCGCGGCGATGCCCGGCAAAATTGTGCGCGTGCTGATCGCGGCCGGCGCGCAGGTGGCGGCAGGCGACGCGCTGTTGGTCGTCGAAGCGATGAAGATGCAGAACGAACTGAAGTCGCCGAAGGCGGGCACGGTCGTTGAACTACACGCCGCCCCGGGCGCGACCGTCAACGCGGGCGACGTGCTGGCGGTGGTGGAATGAAAGGGATTGCCGCATTGGCTCATCTGAAGTCAAGGCGGCAATGAATCAATGAATCAATCCTCTGACCTGCGCGTGTTGCTGTGGGATATAGATGGCACGTTGGTGCGGTCGGCGCGGCGGGGCGTGTTTTTGGATTACACGCGGCCGGCGTTGGAGCGCGTGTTTGGCACGTGTGGCCGGTTGAGTGAGTTAACCGTGTCGGGCATGACCGATTTGCAGATCGCGGCCGAGGCGTTGCGCGACTGCGGCATCACGCACGAACAAATACACGCGCGCCGGGCGGACATCAGCGCGCACTTTCTCACGGAACTAGAGCGCATCACGCACAACGTCGCTGTGCCGCCGTATCTGCCGCTCGCGGGCGCACACGAAGTGTTAACGGCCGTGGCGACGCACCCGCGTTACCGCTCGGCGTTGCTGACCGGCAACGTCGAAGCAGCGGCGCATCTCAAATTGCGCGCGGTCGGTCTCGCGGACTTCTTCTCCTTGCCCGGCGCTTACGGCGATGACGCGCACGACCGGCGCGAACTGCCCGCGCTCGCCGCCGCGCGCATCAACCGACACCTCGGCGGGCAACTCGCGCCCGCGCAGTTCATCATCATCGGCGACACGCCCAACGACATCGCCGCGGCGCGCCACTTTGGCGCACGCGCCATCGCCGTCGCCTCGGGTCGTACCTACGCCGCTCACGACTTGCAAACGCACAACCCCGACGCGCTGCTCGCCAATCTCACCGATACAAAGTTGGTGTTGCAAACGCTCGCGCGCTTGTAAAAAAACAGGTCAGCGATTAGCGGGTAGTAAGTGTGCTGCTGCACCGGCCTATAACCTCTAACCGCTGACCTCGCGGCTAAACTATTTCGACTATACGCGCGGGCCATTCGTCCAAGGTTATGGCTCCGGAAACGAGCCACAATCTGCAACCGAGGAGAGAAAACATGAAAGCGACATTATATAAGCTACTGGCCCCGGCAACGCTCGCCGTGGCCCTTGTCGCCCCGCTGGCAGCGACGGCACAGGCCCAGACCGATGGGCAGCATCCACACAGCGTTAACGCGCGCGAACGCCGGCAGGAACGGCGCATCCATCAGGGTGTGCGCAGCGGCGAGTTGACGCGCCGCGAGGCCGGCCGGCTACAGGCCCGCGAGGCCAAGATCAGAGTGGACGAGGCTTACGCGCGGCGTTCGGGCGGCAGGTTCACCGCACGGGAACGCGCCCGCATTCAACGCGAACAGAACCGCGCGAGCCGGCACATCTACCGGCAAAAGCACGACGGGCAGGATCGCAACTAAGCTCAGCGCAATAACAAACCGAAAACGGCCCGGCGCGATTCTCCTCTGCACCGGGCCGTTTTCCTGTTGTCAGGGGCGATGAAAACCGCGTTCGATGTCGCGTGTGGTCAGGCGCAGGATGGCGGGGCGACCGTGCGGACAGGTGGTTGGCGAAGACGTGAGCAGCAAGTGGTCGATCAACCAACACATCTTCTCGGGCGCGAGCGGCATATTGACTTTGATGGCCGCGTGACAAGCGAGCGAGACCGCGACGCGCTCGCGCAAAGTTTCGCGTGAGCGACCGCGGCGTTCCGCGTCCACCGCGTCCAGCACTTCGGCGAGCAGGTTGCGCGCATCCGCCGCCGGCAGATCGGCCGGCACGGCCTTGATCGCAACCGTGCGCCCGGACAGCCGCATGAGACTGAAGCCGTAAGCCTCTAACTCTGCCGCCGCCACGTCGAAGGCGGCGGCTTGCGCGGGTGTCAGATCAAATGTTTCGGGCACGAGCAACTGCTGCGCGTCCGGCGCACGCACGGCTTCGAGCGCACGGTACTTGTCGAACAGAATGCGCTCGTGCGCCGCGTGCTGATCGATGAGCAGTAAGCCTTCCGCGTCGGTCGCGAGGATATAGCTTTCTTCAAGTTGATAAAGCGGGCGAATGTTGCGGGCAACGGATTCGACCGGTACGGCGCGCAAGGCCCCGGCGATTGAGTTGAGCGGCGGCAGCGTGGCCGCCGCTGGCGGAGCCGCAACCGGCGGCGCGTCATACACAGTTGAGATTTCGCCACCCGCCTGCTCACGCGCAGACGCTTCCGCGTGGCGCGCGACGGCCGTCAGCGCACCGTTAGACGGCGCATTGAATGGCGCGGGCGAAACTTGCGTTAACGCATCCTCCGGCTCGTGGCGCGCGTGCTGCCCGTTCTGCTCTTGCCGCGCATGGGCCGGCGCGAACTCTGCGCTCGATGGCGTGAAGCCAAACTCGATTGCTTCCTGCTGCGGAGGCCTATGCGCCGCGCGTTCGTTTGCCGCGCCTACTTCAACACCTGAAAGCTCATTCGCCAGAGCCGACGTATTAGTCGCGGCTAAGTGCGCGTCGCGCGTGAAGTCAGTGCGCTCACCTCCACGAGCAAACGCGGCGTTCACCCCTTCTTCATCAGTCGCGCGGCGCACGTAGCCGGCGGCGGCGAGCGCCGCGCGGACGCTCTCGCGCACGATGTCGGCGACGGCGGCGGCGCGACGAAAACGTACCTCGGTCTTCGCCGGATGCACGTTCACGTCCACCTCTTCGAGCGGCACGTCGAGAAACAACAGCGCCGCCGGATAGACGCCGTGCGGCAACACCGTGCGATAGCCTTCAGTCAACGCGCGACTGAGCAAACGGTCGCGCACGAAGCGGCCGTTGACGAACAGATATTGCGCGTCGCGCGTGGTGCGCCGTTCGCGTGGTGCGGAGATGTAGCCACGCGCACGCGCCACGTCCATCAAGCCGCCATCCAACGCCAGCAAGCTATCAAGAAAATCCGTGCCGAAGATTTGATAAGCGCGCTCGCGCAAATCGGCGGCGGGCGCGGCGCGCAAGCTCTCGCGCCCGTTGTTCGTCAGCACGAACGCGATCTCAGGATGCGCCAGCGCGTAATGCGTGACGAGGTTCGTCAAGTGAAAACTCTCGGTCGCTTCCGAGCGCAGAAACTTGCGCCGGGCGGGCACGTTGAAGAAGAGATCACGCACGGTCATGGTCGTGCCGCGCGGCCGCGCCGCCGGTTGCACGTCGCGCATGCGCCCGCCTTCGATCTGGACGCGCGTGCCTTCCACCTCGCCTTCCCTTTGCGTCAGCAACTCGACGCGCGCCACCGACGCGATGGAAGCCAGCGCCTCGCCGCGAAAGCCGAGCGTGCGGATGCTCGTCAAATCTTCCGCCCGATTGATCTTCGAGGTCGCGTGGCGCTCGAAGGCCAGCAGCGCATCGTCGCGCGTCATGCCCTCGCCGTCATCCGCCACGCGCAAGAGCCTGCGCCCGCCCGCTTCGACATCAACCTCGATGCGCCGCGCGCCCGCGTCAATCGCGTTCTCGACCAACTCCTTCGCTACCGACGCGGGTCGCTCCACCACTTCGCCCGCTGCGATCTGGTTGACGAGTTGATCAGATAAAACACGAATTTTTGACATATACAAATTTTAGATTTGCGATTTTTGATTATAGATAGGTGATGTCATGGGGGTCGTTGACATAGACAAGCGCAAATCAAAAATTCACAGATAAACAATCTGATGATCGACTGAACTAAGATCGATGGCGTCGAAAATCCAATCCACGCAGTAGCGGCCGTGGCGCGCGAACAGGCTGGTGATGTTGAGGCGACGCTCTTGCAAGGTCTTGTCGGGATAGAGCGCGCTGTAGGCGCGCTCAAGCTGGCGATGCGCGGCGCGGTCGCGGGCGAGTTGGGCGCGGTGAAAGCGTGTGCGCAGGCCCGCGAGTTGATGCTCGATCTTTTGCCCGCCTTTGGTGAGCGCGTCGGCGAGTGTCGGCTCGAAGTCGCGCAAATTTGTGCGCAGGTCGGCGAGCGCCTGACTGATCGTTGCTTCGGTGCGGTCGAAAACTTTGGCCTGCGCTACGCCGAGATGTTCTTCGACGACGCGCGCCTCGACCGCATCGAGACCGGCGAAGAGGTCTGTCAGTTTGAGTTCGTAACGCCGGAGCGTGCGGGCGGTGCGTCGCTCGATGATGGTTAAACTGGCGCGATGCAAGATGGGCGTCGCGGGCCGTTGCAGCACACGATAGGCTTCGGCGGTCTGCGCGAAGTAGGCGATCTCGGCCGCGCCGCCGTAGTAGGCAACAGTGGGCAACAGATAATCCTGCACGACCGCGCGCAACGTGACGTTCGGGCTGAAAGCATCCGGCTCACGCGCGGCCCACGCGGCGAGTTCCGCCGCAGTGTAAACCGCATCTGTCCCTGTGCCCTTCGCACGATAGCGGCCGTCGGTCGTGCGCGTGAGCGCATGGCGTGCGCCATCGAGGTGGAGGAAGAGCGGGAAGGCATCGGCGGTGGCGTGTACCTGTGCGTGATAACCGGCCTGGGCGATGGCGCGACTGCGCGCTTCGATGGCGGTGGCGATGTCAGGTGCGCGCCGCGCGGCCTCTGCGTAAAGCGGCGCGGCGAGTTGTTTCAAACGCGCATCAAGCGGATCAAGCAGGACGAGGCCGTGCTGTTTGACAAGCGCGGTCAGCATGCGCGCGAAGGCCGCACCATAAGTGCGACCGGGCGCGTAAGCATCACGCACGAGCGCGGCGAGGTCGGTCGAGAACTCGCTCGCAGGCAACACGTCGAGCAGACGTTGCACGGCCGCGCTCGTTCGCTCGTCGAGGACGACGCGGCCGACAGGCGCACCGGCCACGTGTAAGTCAGCGGGCAATTGGACGCTGGCCAGCCGGCCGTCGCAGGCAATCACTTCGGCGGTCTGCACTTCGGGCCAGTCGTGATCTTCGGTGGCGAGCCAGAAAACAGGCACGGCTTTCGTCCCGCGCTGCGTCAGACAACCGGCGAGTTTCACGGCCGAGAGCGCCTTGTAGAGCGTATAGAGTGGCCCGGTAAACAGGCCCACCTGTTGGCCGGAGACGACCGCGACGCAGTCGTTCGCGCGTAGGCGGGCAACGTTCGCCAGCGTCTCCGCGCCCGCGCCCCAGTCTGCGTTGAGCGCGTGCAGCGCAGCACAGAGCGCAGTGCGATCCGTCTTGTGCGCGGCCAAGACTTCGGGCGCGCGGGCGGATAACTCGTGATGAAAGCGGACGGCACTCGGATAATAGTGGCGGAGCGCGGCGGGGTCTTGTAAGTAGTCGAGAAAGAGGCGCGTCTGTTGCGGGATGCGCGCGAAGGGCAAAGGTTCGAGACGCAGGCCCGCTTCTTCGGGGGTGCTGTAACAGGCGGCTTCGGGGGTGCTCACACGTTTGCTCCTGCGCTCAGACTTGACGACGCGGCTCCGGCGACTGCGTCGGGGCTGCTTGTATAACGTAGAGCATCCGCCAGCAGCAGCGCAATCTCGGAGCGCGCTTCTTCCGTCGGCGGGCGCAACGGCGCACGCACTTGCCCGCCAACGTAACCGCACAGGTCAAGCGCATGCTTCAACCCGCCGATGCCATAACGCGCGGTGACGGCCCGGGCGAACGGCGCGAAGGCGCGCTGCAACGAGCGCGCCCGCACATGCTCACCTGCGTTAACGGCCGCGAAAATATCAACCGCCAGGTGCGGCGTGGCACAAGCGGCGGCGAGGATGCCGCCCGTCGCGCCGGCCGTCAACGCGGCATAAAAGAGCGGGCCATTGCCGGTCAGTACGGCGAAACTTTCGGGTACGAGTTGCAATGTCTCGGCAAAGTTGACGATGTCGGCGGAACTGTCTTTCACGCCGCTGATGTTCGCATGCCGGCTCAACTGCGCGATGGTGTCGGGCGCAAGCGCGATGCCGGTCAACTCCGGCATGCTGTAGAGCAGCACGGGCACGGGCGCGGCGTCGGCGACTGCCGTGTAGTATTCAACGAGCGCGGCCTGCGTCATGGCGTGGCGATAAAAGTGTGGTGTGATAACCAGCACCGCGTCCACGCCTGCGTCCGCCGCGCGCCGCACTTCGCCAATCGTGTGCCGTGTGCTCTGTTGTCCCGCGCCCGCGAGCAACAAGTGCGTAGCAGGCACGGCGGCCCGGCTTGCAGTCAACACCGACAGATACTCGCGCTCGTCTAAATGCACGCGCTCGCCGGTTGAACCGAGCGCCACGTACCCCGTCACGCCGGTCTTGTGCCAGCGTTCGAGATTCGTGTGCAGAGCATTAGTATCAAGCTCGCCGTGCGTTGTGAATGGGGTGGGGTATGGCAACAGAATGCCGCGCAGCCGCTCAAGCAGATGGCCGGCGAACTTTGCTATTGGTTGCGTGTCTTGCGTTAGCATCAGGTGTTGGCATTATAACGACCGCGCCCCGGCGTACGCAATCGACATCGCTCGCGGAACCAGTCGTCCGCGCCCCCGGCTGGGCGCGCGGACGCATGCGCGCAATTAAGCACAAGCGGGCACAAGCGTTTGCCCGTTCTTGCGTACTACCAAGCAAAAAACTATTGACAACTCCTGCCCCCTGACATACTCTCTGCGCGTTTTGAGTTCCTAGCCTCAGTCAACCTCTAGAGGAGAAATCTCATGCCCCTAAACGCGAAACAAAGAGCCGAGTATCTCGACATCGTGAAAGCTCATGGTGGCGAGAAAGCCTATCACGCCGGACTGGACGTGCTTCAGATGGTCGATTCCGGCAAGTCACTGCCCAAACCGAAAGTCGCCAAAGGCGCGACGAAGGCCGGCGCGGCGGACGCGAAAAAGTTTGGGTTAGGTTCACTCGTTAATATCGGGAAGAAGGCCATATGCGGCGTGAAGTGCGCCGCCGACCACAACCCGAAGACTGACCCTATCGGCTTCGCCGCTTGTGTCTTCCAGTGCATATCGGGCGGTGGCGGCAACACATAAGCTTCCACGAGCGGCGTTAAGACTTACACTAACGCCCTCCGTTAGTGTGCTCGCGCCGCTTCGGTTGACCAGCTAAAGGGCCAGCAAGATCGCCCACGGCGGCGGTCTTGTTGGCTGCAACCGCATGCTCGCCCCGTGCCTGTGCTCCGCGCGCTCTCCGTGTCGGCTGTGACTGCCCAATCGCCAGTACCTCACAGCTTTCACTGCGTTATCCCAGACCACAATGCCGGCTAAGGAGTAGAACGATGCGTATAGACAAGGTGATCGTGACGAACCTGACGGCGCTCAAGCAGAAGTATGAAGCCGCTGGTGTAAAGGCCATCCAAGCGGCGGTGAAGGGCTTGATCGCGGCGGACAAAAAGCGCGGACTGAACACCGCGTTAGTGGCGCTGGACGACGCGGCCGGCATGAAGAAATTGAAAGCGCCGCCCGTGCAGGATGCCGCCAATCCCAAACAGAACAAGCGCGCCATTGACGGTGTGTACAAAGCCCTCGTGCCTGACTACGTGCTGATCCTCGGCGCGATTGATGTCGTCCCGCATCAGGAGGTGAAGAACCCGCTTTACAGCCCGCCGCCGACCGATGGCGACGACGACGAATTCGCCTATAGCGATCTGCCTTACGCCTGCGATGCGCCCTACAGTCAGGACGTAAATGATTTCACGGGGCCGACGCGCGTGGTGGGTCGTGTGCCCGATCTAACCGGCGCGACCGGCAGTCCCCAATATCTGCTTGGGCTGCTGAAGACCGCGACGACATGGCAGTCGCGCGCGCGCGCCGACTATCAAAACTATCTTGGCATCAGCGCGGAGAAGTGGCGCGACTCGACTGCCCAGAGTTTGCTCAAAGTCTTCAACTCGGACAAAGACCTGCAAACCTCGCCGAAGCGAGGCTACAAGTGGAAAGACAAGTTGGTCGAACGGCGGATACATTTCATCAACTGTCATGGCGGCAAAGGACTGCCGGACTTTTACGGCCAGTCCAGTGCGAATGACGACGATATGCCGATCTCGCATCAAGCGGCGTTCATCGCCGCCAGCGCGAAACTCCCCGAAGGCACGGTCGCCGCGGCCGAGTGCTGCTTTGGTGGGCAGTTATACGATCCCGCGGCTGCGGACGGCCAGATGGGCATGTGCAACACCTATCTGGCCAAAAAAGCCTATGGCTTCTTCGCCAGCACGACCACCGCCTACGGCCCGTTCGCGGGCAACGATCAGGCCGATTTGATCTGTCAATATTTCTTGCAGCGAGTTTTGGGCGGAGCTTCATTGGGCCGGGCGGCGCTTGAGGCCAGACACAGGTTCATCGAAAAGACCACGCCCTTGAATCTGAAGAACCAGAAGACACTGGCCCAGTTCAATCTCTACGGTGACCCGTCCATCATGCCAATTGCCGCGCCCATCTCGAAGCTCGCCATCAGCCCGAATGCCGTTCACTTAACGACTGGGATTAGCCGCACGGACGCGAAGGGCATCGCCAAAGTTATCCATCATACGGTCGCCGCCGAGCGCGGCGAGCGCCGGACGCTGCTCCACGCGAAGGGCACGCTGCTCGGCCAGATGCAGCCGGCGATGAGCAAAATGACGACGGCCCCATCGAAGCAAGTCATGGCTTCTTTGAATAAACTGGCGCGGTCGTTGAATCTGCAACATGTGGACACCATCTCCTTCCACGTGCATACAGCCGCGCCGACGAACATCGGGCCGAAGCATTCGACGGCGAAAGGGTTTATGAAAGCTGCGGCAGACAGGAAGCCGGCCGCCACCGCCTTTCACGTTTTCATAGGTGCGCCCCAAGCCACCGAAGCGAGCATGAAAGCGGTGCTGCGCGGCACGGCCCCAAAGGCCCCGACCAAACGCAGCGCGGGCACGAATGGGGCTCCGGCGGCAAAGCAACCTCTGATTCGGAAGATTGTCGTCTTGGAGGCGAAAGAGGTTGGCGGTAATATAGTCATCAGCGAAGGCCACTCAAAATAGGATCGTTTAACGGGAACGTAGAAAGGATCGCCGTCCGTGCCTGTTGGTTATAAACCGATTGAAACATCCGGACAGGTGGTTAATCAGCAAGTCGCCAAAGGCACGAAGAGCGCCCGGCAAGCGATTGTGCTCGTCACCAATGATGGCACATACGACCTGCGCCGCCGAGGCGGCAATCCTTTCTCCGATCCGGAGTTGAAGAAATTGGTGGGCAAGACGATCCGCTGCAAGGGCATCCTGATGGAGCAGACCTTGACCATATCCAGTTGGGATGTGCAATGAGGGGCGTGCGGGTAGACGGGCCGCTGCTGTCGGCCGCAGCGCGTCCACTCTGGGCTTAAATTCGCCGCCGCTTAGTCTAACTCAATGTCTGCGGCAGACGACACCACTCCAAAGCATACGGGCCGGGGCGCAGACAGTTTCGCCACCGGGCGCACTCGTTAAACTCAACTAGCATTGCCGGCCCCCACGCCGGCTCAAGGTCAATGGGTCAAACGTCTTTCATAGCGCAGTGATTGCACAACCGAGCCGCCTCCTCAGGCCCTGAGGGGCGAGCTAACAAGGACTCATCATGACTACTCAACGTAATTACCCAATCGTGCTTGCGCACGGCATTGCCCGCTTCGACTTTTTGCTGACGCACTTGCTCCACACGGTCAATCTCTTCGGCTTGGATTTGAGTTTGCCGACGGACGGCGTGAACTACTTCAAAGGCATCGCCCGACATCTGCGCGACAACGGCTTCGACGTGTACCAGTCTAATGTCAGTTTCGCCGCGCCCGTAACCAGGCGCGCGGCAGATTTACGCGCCGAAGTGAGCAAAGTGCTGAGTCTGAAGCAGAGTGAGAAAGTGCATATCATCGGCCACAGCATGGGCGGGCTGGATGCGCGGCATATGATCGTGGAACTAGGGATGGCCGACAAGGTGGCCAGTTTAACCACTATCGGCACGCCGCATAACGGGACGAGTTTCGCCGATTGGGGCATCGCCAACGGCGGGCACGAACTGATTAAGTCGCTCCAAAGTGTCATCGACCTCGCGGGCTTGCAAGATTTGACCAGACCCGCTTGCGCCCAGTTCAATGAGGCGGCGCGCAATGCCGAGGCGCAGAACGGGGTGCGCTATCAGACTTACGCCAGCGCCGAAGAGAAGGCCGCCATCTTTAGCCCCCTGCAACGGCCCTGGCAGATCATCCACGACGCCGAAGGCCCTAACGATGGGCTAGTGCCTGTCACCTCGCAGCAGTGGCAAGCGCAACTCACGAGCGCCGCCGGCACAACCAAGCTCATCAAGCAACACACCTTCCCCGTGCCCGCCGACCATCTGAACGAGATCGGCTGGTGGGATTTGCAGGAGTTGCAGCACATGGGCGGACTGAGTCTCTCATTGCTCAGCCGGATCAAAGACTACGAGTTGAGCATCAGGAACGTTTATCTGGACATTGCCCGCAACCTCTGAGCAGGCCCGGCCGCCGCTGCCGTTACCCGGCTCTTAACGCTCTTAAATTTCCGTCCCACAAACGAGGCACAAACCATGAATGAGATAACAGGCAACAAAGATTTCGTCCTCGAACTCCTCAAGGACACGGCCAGGAATTTGGCCGTCCGCCATCCGTCAGTCCAGACGAAGGATATGAAGCAGGCCTTCAAGGAGACGACCGACGAGCAGAGAGCCGAGCGCGATCAAATCGTCGAGCGTTTGCAGTTGGCTTATGAGCGAGCGCACATGCAGCCCATCATGCCGCCGGTCAAGAAAGGCGCGAAGAAAGCCACGCAAGGAGTGAAAAAAATGGCCGCCGCAGCGGCTCCGGTCGCCACCGTCGTCCAAGATGTCTGGTACGCACCGCGCGACCGCACCATCGCGCTCCTCCAGGCGGCAATGGATGAGCATATCGGTAACCAGCCGATTGCTGAAGCAGTGGAGACGAAAGGGATCAAGAAAGGCGCTAAGGGCAAGGCCGCGCCGAAGAAGCAGAAACTCACTAAACAGACGGCTAAAAGTATCTTCTATTTGCCGAAGCCGGCGGCGAAGCAGGGCGCGGCCGCCGGTGCCAAAGTTTTTATTGGCGAACAGTTCGACGTGCTTGATTCTGGCTGGCTGGAAGTAGCCAAGGAGAAGCTGAAGCTCTTTTTCAAGGGCAAGCATCCATTCATCCGGCATCAAAACCTGACGGATTTCCGTTACGCAATGAACAATCAGGTAAAGATCGCGCTGTTGGCCGACTGGGGCGGCGGCAACGAACACGCGCAGAACGTCGCTAATCAGGTGCGCGCTTGCAATCCCGACATCGTCATTCATCTGGGCGACGTTTATTACGCGGGGGTGGAGAGCGAGGTGCGCCAACGCTTCCTGAACTTCTGGCCCGGTGTGCGTGGTGAGCGTGGTCGTTCGTTTGCGCTCAACTCCAACCACGAGATGTATAGCGGCGGCTATGCTTACTTCGACATCACGCTCAAAGAGTTCAAACAGGACGCCAGTTATTTCTGTCTGGAGAACGATAACTGGCGGCTAATTGGACTGGACACAGGCTACGTGGAGCATGATCTGACACAGGATCAGGTCGAATGGTTGGCGGCGCTCTTGACTGACGGGTCGAATAAAAAGACGGTCTTGCTGTCGCACCACCAGTTGTACTCTGCTTACGAAGGCAGCCCGGCGGAGATCGCCGGCGAAAAGCGCCTAGCCGATTGGCTCAAGGGCTTCCTGAACGGCGGCTTGATTCCGTTTTGGTTCTGGGGCCACGAACATCTGTGTGTCGTCTATAAGAAGTTTCAAGGCGTCAAGGGCCGTTGCATCGGCCACGGCTGCTTCCCCTATGGCGTGCCGCAAATCCCGCCGCCCCACGGCGGGCCGCAGGTCGAACAGGTCGTCACCCGGAGCGATCCCAAGCGCCCCAAACGCGGCATCCACGGCTTCGCCTTACTGACGCTCAGCGATAGGAGCATGCAGGTAAGTTACATAGACGAAGTGGGCAATGAGGACTTCACAGAGACACTCTAAGCGATCAGATCGGTAAATTGACGTTGTAGGCGCAGGTCGAAAAACGCTCATGTAACTCGACCTGCGTCACAACACCGCTCCGCTTGACGCAACCTGCGCGGCCCGGCAAAGCCACGCGCCACTCCCGCCGGCCCGCGCAGGTGACTGTCTCTGCCATTGACCCGCCCGCGCAACCCACGTTTCCCCGCTAACACAACGAGGGCGCACAATTCGTGTCGCGTAAACTGACTGCCAAGGCGTGCGGCGGTTGCCGCCGCGCCGGCTCGCATGCGAGGATAGCGGCGCGAGTTTAGCCATTATGGACGTTGCGGAATTGGACTTATTGATCGTGGGCGCGGGGCCGGCCGGACTGGCGGCGGCGGCGGCGGCGGCGCGCGAAGGGTTGAACTATCTCGTGGTCGAGCAAGGTTTGATCGCGGACACGATCTTTCATTACCCGGTCGGGCGGACGGTCTTTTCGACGCCGAACGAGTTGGAGTTGCGCCCCGACACGTTGCAACCGTGCCGCGAGAAGCCGACGCGCGAAGAGTTGTTGTCGCATTACGTGCGCTTCGTGCTGGATGAAAAGCTGCGCGTTCATACGGAGGAAACGGTGACGCAGATCGAGCGCGCCGCGCCGGACGGCTTCATCGTGCGGACGACGCGCGCCGAGTATCGCGCGGCGCGCGTGCTGGTGGCGTTCGGCGCGATGGCGCGCACGCGCCGCTTGGATGTGCCGGGTGAGGACTTGCCGAAAGTGCAGCATCGCTTCGTCGAGCCGTACCCTTACGTGCGCAAAGAAGTGCTAGTCATCGGCGGCGGCAACTCCGCGGCCGAAGCGACGCTGTTCCTCGCCGACGAAGGCGCGCACACCACGCTCGCCATCTGGCGCACCGACTGGGAGAACCGCGACCCCAAGATGAACGCCATCAAGCACTGGGTACGCGCCCCGCTCGAAGCCCACCTCGCCGCAGGCCGCCTGCGCGTCGTCCTGTTCAAAGAGATCAACGCGATCACCGACCGCGCCGTGCGCCTCACACAAGATGACAACGCGCCGCTTGAGCTATCCAACGACGCCGTCTTCATCCTCATCGGCAACGAAGCCGACTTCACCCTCCTGCGCGACATTGGCGTCGAGATCAAACCCGCCGGTCTAACCCAAGTGCCCACCTACGACCCCGACACCTTCGAGACCAACGTCCCCGGCCTCTACGTCGCCGGCCACTTCACCTACGCCCGCCACATCCAACAAGCCATCGCAGTCCCCCGCCGCATCGTCCCGCTCATCGCTCAGTCATTGCGCACTACCGTTTGACGCATAAACAGGTCGCTATCTACTAACTGACGCCCGTTAGCCAAGACGATGGGGTTCGGCTGCGCCGTTTCTCAGAACCCTGAAATTTATTAGGCAGCCT
Source organism: Pyrinomonadales bacterium (assembly GCA_038322995.1). Classification (GTDB taxonomy): domain Bacteria; phylum Acidobacteriota; class Blastocatellia; order Pyrinomonadales; family Pyrinomonadaceae; genus QHXQ01. The sequence goes on along the minus strand of JBBQGM010000056.1, from coordinate 10,375 downwards.
ACTGAAACGTTTTACCGCGCACCGTCATAACAAGTTAGAGAGGCTTTAGGTGATGTTCCTGATACCTGTAGTGTGCTTAATTAGGAGTAACGGGCTATCCGCAAATAAACGTTGCATTTTTTTAACAAGCCGGTATTAACGTCCGCGCTCTACGGGTTTATCTTGCTTTACACATGGTTTATACAAACCTCCGAACTTGTATAAGCCTTAATTTCATCAGCAAATTAAATAGGACAGGGGTGTTCATTTCACGTGCGGTGAAAGCATAGCGCCCCATCGCAACTGCTCAACTAGGAAAAGGAGAAAATTCATGCCTGCAGACGACACTAAACCGGCCGCGCCAGCAGCCAAAGACCACGGACTGACGCTTGACCAGCTTCTCAACAACCTCAACAGCGAAGGCTTCAGCAAGACTCTCGACAACTTAGTGGGCGTACTTAACGAGCAAGGGAAATCAAAGGAAGAGATTCAGCAAACGCTCGCTGATCTGAGAAAACGCGACGAGGCGCGACTGGCGCAAATGGAAAAACTACAGCAGGCGGTTACAGCACGCGAAGGCGATCTCAAGAAGCGCGCTGATGAGGAGGCGAAGCAGAAGATCGCCCTGTCAAAGATCGACATAGAGATCGCTACACTCAAAGGTCGGCTCGCCGAGCAGCAGAAGGTGGGCCGCGACATCGACGCGAGCATGGCCGCGCGGCAGAAGAAGATTGACGAACTCGACGCACTACTCGCTAACATGAACAAAGGAGGCAACTGAAGATGAGACGTCATGGAATGACTACAAAAGCGCTTGCCCTCCTGTTCGTTCTTTTCATCGCCAGTCAACCTCTCTCAGTTCAGACGCCGGCCGTGAAGTCTGAGCAGCAAGCCCGGATCGATGCATTGACCGAGGTGGTGAAACTGCTCAAGGAGCAACTCGCTGACGCTAAGAGTGGTAGTGGTAACCTAACCATGCAGCTTGCCACCTCGCAGCAACTCAACCAACAGAATGAGGCGAAGCTCGCGATCCTGCAAAGCTTGAATGGAAATTTGGAGAAGGACAAGACCGATCTGTCAGCCATTGTGGCCGCGCAGCGGGAGATGATGACAATCTTGCAGGATAGCGTTAAGGACCGTGACAGTGTCATCAAGGAACTCGCTAAGGGCAATAAGCGCTCCGCCTTCGAAAGGATAGCCGATTCGATCCCGTCAGTAGCCGGACTGATCGCGCTCGCGCTCGTCAGGAAGTGACCCATCGGCGCGCAGTAAGACAAGCGAATCGGCGGGCAGCGCAATCAGCCCCGCGTAGGGCGTAACAGCGGGCCGCAGTGACGTGCGGCGAAGGAGATGAGCTATGAATGAAGCAGCCCGGACGCAACGCAATCAACAGAAACTGGCCGAGTGCTTTCCCAAATTCGCGCAAGTGCTGAAATCCGTCATCACCGTCATGGAAGCACAAGGCTTTCGGCCGCGCATACAGGAGGGCCATCGCTCCATCCCTGATCAACTGATCGCGTTCAACAATGGGAACAGCAAGGTTAGGTTCGGCTTCCATAACGTGACCGGCAATAACGGTAAGCCGGAATCTTTGGCGGTGGACATGTTGGACGACAATAAGCCCTTGACACCCGGCCGCGAATACTTAATCCGGCTGGCAGCCGTTGCTCAAGCGCATGGGCTACAAACGGGAATTTTCTTCGGCCTGCCCCAGAACTTAAGTAAAGGCTTAAGCCAAGCCATCCAAAATCTCGACTTCAATCCGGCCATCAAGATCGGCTTCGATCCCACGCACATAGAAGTTAGCGGTATCTCCATCGCCGAGGCTAAAGCCGGCAAGCGGCCCACTTGAGCGCGGCCGGCGCAGACGTTGCCTTTCTTAACATATTTAGGCTAAGCCGTCCGCACTAGCCCGCTCGCGGCGGGCGACGCCGGTGGCGTAGGCGGCTTCTTCGACGGCGCGGGAGACGGCATCGGCGACTCGTTTGTCGAAGACGGAGGGGATGATGTATTCGGGTTGGCGTTCGTCGTCGGTGATGAGGCCGGCGATGGCGGCGGCGGCGGCGAGTTTCATCTCTTCGTTGATGCGCGAGGCGCGACAGGCGAGCGCGCCTTTGAAGATGCCGGGGAAGCAGAGGACGTTGTTGATCTGGTTCGCATAGTCGCTGCGGCCCGTGGCCATGACGGCGACGTGCGGCTCGGCTTCTTCGGGCATGATCTCCGGCGTGGGGTTGGCCATCGCAAAGATGATGGGTTGTGCGGCCATCTGTTTCAAGTCGGCGACGGTGAGCATGCCGGGGACGGAGAGACCGAGAAAGACATCCGCGCCGCGCATCACGTCATGCACTGTGCCCTGCTCGTTGGCGGGGTTTGTGTTCTCTGCGTACCACTCTTTGACCCAGTTCATGTTGGCGCGTCGCCCGCGATAGATCGCGCCGGTCTGATCGCAGCCGATGATGTTGCGCACACCCGCGCTCATGATGATCTTCGAGCAGGCGACGCCCGCCGCGCCCACGCCGTTCACCACCACTTTCACATCAGCCATCCGCTTGCCCACGATCTTCAGCGCATTGATGAGCGCGGCCAGCACCACCACCGCCGTGCCGTGCTGGTCGTCGTGAAAGACGGGGATGTCCAACTCTTCTTTTAAGCGATCTTCGATCTCGAAACAGCGCGGCGCGGAGATGTCTTCGAGGTTGATGCCGCCGAACGCGGTCGCGATGTTTTTGATCGTGCGCACGATCTCGTCCGGGTCTTTCGTCGAGAGACAGATGGGGAACGCATCCACGCCCGCGAACTCTTTGAAGAGCATCGCCTTGCCTTCCATCACGGGCATGGCGGCGGCCGGGCCGATGTCGCCCAAGCCTAAGACGGCCGTCGGTGACGATGGCGACCGTGTTGCGTTTGATCGTGAGCGTGAAGGCTTTTTCGGGATCGCGGTGGATGGCTTCGCAGACGCGGGCGACGCCGGTGGTGTAGGCCATCGAGAGATCGGAGCGCGTCTTCAAAGGCATCTTCGACGTGACTTCGATCTTGCCGCCGAGGTGCATGAGGAACGTGCGGTCGGAGACGTTGATGACTTCGACGCCATCCACGTCGCGCACGGCTTCGACGATCTCTTCGACGTGCTTGATAGAGCCGGCCGTGAAGGTGATGTCGCGGATCATCGAACCGCGCGCGGCGCTGACGATGTCGATGGCACCGATCTCGCCGCCGGCCCGGCCGATGGCGGTGGTCAACTCGCCGAACGTGCCCGGTCGGTTCGTCAACTTTACGCGTAGCGTCGAGGTGTAACTGGCGCTCGGTGGCTGTTGCATCGCAGCCCTTCGGCCATCCTTTCGCGCTTAGTTGTGGGGGAGTTTTGGCCTGCTGTCCTGTGGCTTCACTCTAACGCGAAGGCGCGTGCGGCGCAAGCAGGTGCAGTTAAGACACTATCTCTCTTCTAAATCAGCCCACGAAAGAGTGGGACAAAAATAGAAAAGCCATCCACGCAACCACACGAACCAACACGAACAAAGATCACGAAGTTCGTGGCACTTATTCGTGCTGCTTCGTGTGGTTGCGTGGATAAATGTTTTTCGCTCTTAATGCCATCCCTATGTGCTTCGCTTAAGCGTCGCTGCGATCTCTTGGATGACGGCGGCGGGCACGCCTTTCTGTTTGGCCAGTTGGAGCGCGTGCGCGCCGAGCAGGGCGTAGAGGCGCAAGGCGAGCGGATCAACTGCAAGCGCGGCGAGGTTGGCGCGGACAGTGGCGGCGTCGCCACGGGCGAACGGCCCCGTGAGCGCAGTTGCGATGTCGGGCGCGGCGCGCAGGTTAAGCAAAGTGCTTTCGGTGAGTGGCAAGAGGGCGCGGCGCGCGGCTGTGGGCGCGATGCCGCAACGCGCGAGCAGTTCCGCCGCGAGCGCGAAGAGCGCGACCGTATGGCCCGAAGCGAGGACGGCGGCGGCGTGGTAGAGCGCCTTGTCGGCCGGGTTGATGGCCAGGCTGTGCCCGGCCAGGGCGCGCACGAGTTTGCGTGTGGCGCGGACGGCGACGGCATCACCCTCCAGACAATAGTATGCGCCGCGCAAGTTGTGCGCGCCGGTCTCCGTGGCACTGACCGAGACGAGCGGATGCAGCGAGCCGACAGCGAAGCCGACGGCGCGCATGGGGGCTAGTACGGCCGACGAGAGCGCGCCGCTTGTATGCAGCGCGATGCGCGGTTTGCGTGTGTTGCGCTGGCGCGCACTGCCTGGCTGCTTGGCAAGTTCAGCGAGGCGCACGGCCGTCGCGGCGATCTGATCGTCGGGTGTGGTAATGAGTAAGAGATCGGTCTGCGGCAGGGCGGCGAGATGGCTGGCGGCCAGCGCGCGGGGTGGCGCGTGCGGAAAGAGTTGCGCGACACGGCGCGCGTGTTGTTTGCGGCGCGCGACGACGGCGGCGAGGTGATAGCCGTTAGCGGCGAGCGCGCACGCCATGGCTGAGCCAACCCGACCCGCGCCGACGATGGCGAGCGTTAACGGTTGCGCTGTTCTACTTTTCGCACTCTTCCCTTCACGCGACATCGCCCGTCATCTTAACAGCAACCTCGACGAACGCGGCACTGTGCGGCAGGTCGGCGAGCCAACCGTTAAGGCGCGTGTGTAGTTCGGCGCGCGACAAGTGCCCGTGATTGAGATCAGGCGGGGCGACGCGCAAAGGTTCGGGCGGCGGCACAAGCTCGAAGGCGCGCGTGATCAGGCGCACGTCGGCGCGCGTCAACAGGTCGGGGCTTTGCCCTTGTTTGAAGACGATGGCAAGGCGTTCGGCGCGGGCCCCGGTGGCGGATGATTTTTCGCGCGCCAACAGGTTGAGCGTCTGCGCGAGATGCTGATGGAAGTGCGCGAGCGTGCGCCGCGCGGCCGCGCGCGCGTCGGCGATGACGACGGTCAAGCGCGTGGCGGCGGCGAGTAAATCGTCCGCGCGTGTGAGCCGGAACGAGCAAGCGCAGACGGGTTGCGCGGCCAACAACGTGTACGCATCGAGTTTGCAATGCGCGTGGCGCAGGCGCGCGACGAGCGTAGCGGCTTCGCGCCACGGCTGCCGGTTGACAAAAGGCAGTTGGGCCAGCGCCTCGAACTCGCGCCAGGCATCGTCGCACAACACGGCGGCCAACGCCTGTCGCTCGTCGCCCGCGCCCATCACGCGCGCGTGCAGGTCACCATAATACTCTGTGTAGCGGGTGTGGAATTCCTGCCACAGCCGGGTGAAGCGGGCGCAGTTCGCTTCGTCGAACAGGCCGTGCGCGTTGTCGGCCGAGAGCAACAACTCGCGCCGCACACACTCGATCTCTTCGATGCCCGTCAACTCCGCGCCGGCCAGATAAGCGCGCACACCTTCGCGCTTGGCGACGCCCGCAACATAAGCGGCGAGCGCAGCCCGCTCCGCGGCGCACTGCGCGAACTGTTCGGGCGAGCCGGCGAAGGCGTCGGCCACGCGCTGCAATCCCTCTTCGAGCGGGATCGCATCGGCGAGCGCGGCGGCGACCGCCTCGGCCGCGACGCTGAATGTGCGCCGCAAAGTTTTCAACAAACGCCACGCGCGCAAGGTCAGGCCCGCGTCCGGCAATTGCTCACAATTTTGCACGAGCGCTTGCGCGTGCCAGGCTTCGAGCCACGCGGCGAGTGCCGCAAGCACGCCGGTATGACCTTCGTTCGTGGCGATGGAGGCGAGCGCGTCGTGACCCGTCAGCCGCCGTGCCCATGTCGTCAACTCGGCCGCATCGGCCCGCGCGACGGTGGCGCAGGCGATGCCGCGCACGTCCAACCAGTCAATCGCGCCGGCAATCGCGCCGCGGCCTAAACGCGCGCCGGCCAGCGTGACGAGTTCGATCCGACGTTGTGCGACGAGCGCAGCGACGACGAGCTGTTGCGCCGCCCGCGAGAGACCGAACGGCGCGCGGCCCAACACGTGTTGCACGTCGGCCAACGACACCAAGCCCTTACCGGCAGCGGCGACCCGCGTGAGCAATGCTTGACACCAAGGTTGTGCGAGCGCCGCCGTGCCACATTCAAGCGTGTAGCCATCGTCGCGCAGGGCGGCCAGACCAAGCGGCAGCGCGAATTGCGCGATCTGTTGTTGCGCATGCGCTTCAGGCACGGTGCCGAACAGACACTCACAGAGGCGCGCGGCGTCCGCTTCATGCAGCGGCGCGTCGAACTGTGGATGCTGCGGATAACGGGCCGCGAGCGGCGCATCGAGCAACGCGCCGAGCAGTGCGGCCAAGGTCGGCACGGCCTGCGCCTCCGTGGGCCATGCGAGGTGCGTGCCGGCGCAATTGATCGTGCCTTCATCAAAATGCAAGCGCGTCCAGATGCGCTCGGCCTGCACGGTTAAGGTGGCGTGGGCCGCAAGCGCAGGTTCGCCAAACTCACCCAGCGCCGGGTCTGTTTGCAGCGCCAGCAGTCGCCGCAGGATGAGCAGATCGTCGTTCGTCAACGAGGCGGCTTGCCACACGAGCGAGATCGGTTGCTCGTCGGTGCGCACGGCGGCGCGGCTATGCGTTGGGCCCATGCTGCCGCTTGTGGCCGCCTCCATGTCGAGGCGCAACTCCCATTCATATTGGGCCGCATCCACCGCTTCAGTTTCGGGCCCGACAACCGCCGCCGCCGAACCGGCCACGCAATGACCACGGCGATTTGTGCCGCGCCAATTGATTGGCAACTCAACCGGCGCACCATCATCGGCGCCAAAAGGCCAGTCAGTGAAGCGCGCACGGGCGCAGCCGCGCAGCAGTTGCACGGCCGCTTCGTCGTCGTCGGCCGGCAAGCGTTCGACGGCCGCGGTGAACGCGGCGTCGAATTCATTGGCCGCGCCGATCTGGAAACGGTAGCGCAACTCGTTCTCGGCGGCGTGCGCGGGTAAGCCTGTGGGTGCGAGCGCGGACAGGCGCTCAAGGGTGGCTTCGATGCGTTGGATGCCGGCCAGCGGCGCGGCTTCGTCGTGAAAGAGGAGGGCAGCGCACAGGTCGCGCGCCGACGCGCCGCGCCCGTCGAGCGAGAGGATGAAGAGCAGTTTTAAGACGAGCCGCACCTGCAAGCGTTGCAGCGCGGGAAACTGCGCAACACCGTTCGTGCTCAGTTCGTCGTAAACCGTGAACGCGATTTGTAATGCAGTTGAGTGCCGCAACTCCTCTTCGGTGCGATCAAACACTTCGTCGAGCAGGACGAGCGAGAGCGCGGGCCGGTTGAGCGCCTGCATGGCGGTCGTGGCGGCGAAGGGCAGGAAAGCGAAGGTCGGCGCGTAGAGTCGCACTGCCGCCGCTACATCCGCCACGAACGGATGGAGCGGATAGAGCGCGGCGAAGCGCGGCTCACTCCAGTTGAAATTCGGGATCGTGTGGCGCAGCGTCAGGTAGATTTCATGCAGCGCCGTGCGCGCCCGCGCCTGCTTACGCAGCAGGTAGAGATCGACGACGCGATAGAGATGCTCTTGTTCGAGATAATCGATCTGATAGGTGCGCCCGAGCGCGACGTTGATGCCGTCCGCACCGGCAATGTCGTCGTCTAAAGCGAGCGCGACGAAGGCGTCGTTCGACTGCGCGGCGGTGGCGAGTTGGCTGAGCGCCGGCCCGTCGTCGCGTTCAACACGCTGCTCGCGCCCGTAGGCCGTGTCCACGATGAGGACGAGCGTGGCACCGGCCGCGTGGTCGAGCGCAGCCGCGAGGAGCGCGGGCGGGTCTTCGTGCCAGTCGGCGGCCTCGCGCCCGAAGGCGGCGATGCAGGCGGCGCGCAATTCTTCGCCGAGCGTCGGGCGCGTGCCGCGTTCGACGCGCACGACCTTGAAGCGTCGGCCCGACAATCTTTTCGCGCTGACCGCGACGTGCGCGTCCGTCACGCGCGGGCGCAGTTCGGGCGCGGCGGCGAGGGCGGCGAAGGTGGCGAGCAGATGGCTTTTGCCGACGCCGCGCAGGCCGGCGAGCGCCTGTGCTCCGCCGCGGCCCGGCGGCAGGTCGGCCAGCGCATCAAGCCAGCGCGCGAGCAGGTCTGAGGTCGCGTCGGTGAAGCGATAGGCGGCCAGGACACGCGCCGGGTCGGCAGTAAAATCCCTTAGCTCGTCGAAGGACTGCGGCTCGACGTAATCCTTGATCTTATCTTGAGAACGTTTCATGCCCTGTGGTTCGGAATAAACTGCGATCACCGTGAGGGCCGTCACGGAGCGGGGTGGGTGGGGCCGCAGATCGACTCTAGCACGCGCGCGCGCGGGCGCGCAATCACTATACTTTTCCGGGCGCGCTGTTATAATGCCGACGACCGACGTTAAGTTTAGCAAACAGTAGTTGCGGCCCTAAACCCTCCTCCGTCTGAATCGGCACGACAATTTTACGCGGGCCCGGCGCAAACGCTTGCGCGCTCGGTTGCATCAAAGAGTTACGCGCCCGCAGCAGGCAGTTTGTCGCTCGTACTAGAGAGACGACGGTCGCGCCCTGACACGAAAAAAGAAGATTCTGAGCCGCTAGTCCTTGGCGGCTTGGGTGCAAACCGGGAGTAAGGCGTTATAAACTTCTCCGCTCTCCCCCGGCGGCCATAGGCGTTCGCAAAGTTTTTCGGAGATTCCATAATGTTCAGCCAACTCGCACGCAGTATCACAGCGACGGCGCTCGGTCTGAGCCTGTTCGGCGGCACGCTCGCCGTCGCTGCGCCCCGGCAGGCGCAACAACCGCAGCCGCCGACAACCAATCAGCCCACGCAGGATCAAAAGGACAAGAAAGCCAAGAGCGATCAGCCGGCGACGACCGCTGCGCCGACAACGACTGGCGCGACCAACAGTGGACCCAAGCGTCCACTCTCGACCGATGAAGACCCGGGCATGATCGGCAAGCGCAACATCAATCATGGCATCGGTATTTTTACGGGCGGTGGCTCGCTGGAAAAAGAAGTGGCGCTGGGGCGCGAACTAGCGGCCCAGGTTGACCGCGAAGCGAAGTTTGTGGACGACCCCATCATCACCGAATACGTCAACCGCGTCGGCCAGAACATCGTCCTCCACTCGGACTCCAGAGTGCCTTTCACTATCAAGGTGATCGACTCCGACGAAGTCAACGCTTTCGCCTTGCCCGGTGGTTTCTTCTACGTCAACAAAGGTCTCCTCTTAGCCGCCGACAACGAAGCGGAGGTGGCGGGCGTGATGGCGCACGAGATCGCGCACGTCGCTGCACGCCACGCCGTCGAGAACATGCGCAAAGGCCAGTGGATCGAAGGGCTGGCGATGGTCGGCTCAATCTTCACCGGCGGCATCGCCGGCATGGTCTATCAGAATCTCGCCGGCTTTGGCCTGCTCGCCGTGTTCCTGAAGTTCAGTCGCGGCGCGGAGTCGGAGGCGGACAGACTGGGCGTGCAGTATATGTATGCCGCCGGCTATGATCCGGGCGCGATGTCCACGATGTTCGAGAAGCTGGCGTCGCAGAACAAGAAGAAGCCCGGCTTCCTCTCGAAAGCCTTCGCGACGCACCCGCAATCGGTTGACCGCATGGAGGCGGCGCGGACACTCGTTGCGCGCTTCCCCGAGCGTGAGGAATACGTGCTCAGCACGTCCGAGTTCCAGCGCGTGAAGGCGCGTTTGCTGCGTCTGTCGAACGCAAAGGCCTCGACCACCGGGTCGCTGGCCGACGACAACGGCCAGCCGAAGCGGCCGACCTTGAAGCGTCGCCAGCCGACGCCGGACGATCCGGGCGCAAGCAGCACGAGCGGCGATCAACAGCCGACCACGCAACAGGCTGAGCCGCCCAAGCTGAAACGGCGCGACCAGACGCCCACGCCACAAGCGACGCCGCCGCCAAACAACGAGCAGTAAGAGCTTTCCACGCCCCGAAAAGCATAAGGCTCGCAGGTGCAATGCACCTGCGAGCCTTTTTTTTGCGCGCGTAACTCTGCGCTGCTAGCGAACGTTACATTTTCTTGGTGCTGCCCTTCATGGCGGGGCCGGCGTCAGTTTGTTTCTTCGGCAGTGGCTTCGCAGGCTTGAATTTGGCTGGCAGCGCCGTACCGGTGGCGTTGCCGGACACTTCGACGATCTGACTCTTGAGCGGCCCAAGGATACCGAGCAGGTCATTCTTTTCCTGCGCCGGCACGTTGAATTTATCGAGCGCACCCACGAGGTCTTCGACGAGCGCATTGAACTCGCCCTCGGTGACCTTCATGTTCTTGTGCGACTTCGGCATACTGAGGCCCGTGTACTTGCAAGGGCCGCCGGTCGCCTCGCAGATCTGCTCAACCAAATGCAGGGTCAGACGCGGGGCATCAGTTTTGGCAAACTTCTTGTTGATCCGTTCGTCAGCCAGCACGCGGCCGGCAAACTCGCCCACCACAGCCTTGATCGCGTCCAGCCCACCGAGCCGGTCATAGAGCGACTTCTGCATGGCCGCACCACCGGCCAT
>JBBQGM010000055.1:0-33723 GCA_038322995.1 Pyrinomonadales bacterium | reverse complement strand
AACGTTGATAACAAGTGTTGGACGAAGTATCGTAGATTTGACAAACGAACAGGTAGATTTCAATCAGTAGGTTTTCCATGGTAAGAAAATTCTACTAATTCTGCCGTTTGTCTGTCTTTTCAACTACTGATTCGCATAAATATTCAGGATGATCGGAAAATAGAGAAATGCGCCGAGCGTTGCCGTGCGCGGAATCAGCAACATCAGAGCCGCCGTTACCTGTACGATACCGATAAATGTGTAGTAATAGCCCGTGAGGTGTAAGGCTTCCAGATAATGCCCCATCGGGTGATTAGCGGATAAGCCGCTGGCGAACCGCTCGCCAAGAATTTTGACCATCCCCGAAGGGAAAAACCCCGCTGCCAGAGCCACACGACAAAAATCGAAAAAAGCCAAAGCCAACTGTTTTGCTTCGCCTGCGAATGAAGCCGGTCCGGTGTCGAAGAAATGCTCATAATTCAAAATTCATAACTCTCCTTACAAAGAAGCAATCTAACGCTCGAATTGAGCGGGCGGCACAGACCATAACAAGCATTCGATTCTTGCGATGAAGGGCACGCTATTGCCGCTCCGCTCGAATGAGTTGTTCGGGGGCGCGGGCGCTGGAAGCCGGCACCGTGCATTATGCTTTTGCGCGCACCTTACCTGCAACCTTGTTTCTGCTTTGGCTTGTGCCGCTGAACTACAATTAGACCGCTACCGGTATTTGCCATTTGGGGCAACGGCGGTCTAAGCACCATGACAGGTGACTTGTACCGCGCTCCAAAGCAAAACTCAACCCTCATTTTGTGACATGAATATGACACAGCAAGGTTCTTCCGGAGAGTTATTATCTTCATGCGGGCAAATTAAACTGAAAGCAATGCGTTACTACCTTACAACGTTGTACTGTGAGACCCTGCTGATTTGCCGGTTAACTAAAGTGGCGCTGATTCTGGTTCACTTTGCCCGGTGGCGCGCGCTGTTCGGCGCACGTGGCCGGCGGGCGACGCTGGGGCCGTGAAAATAGGGGACAGTAACGCTGCCCGGTAGCGCATCAAAGACGTGCCGGCAGATTGACAGCGCGCAGGCGAGACACGATTTAGCTAGAGGAGTCGCATGTTGGAAGCAGAGGAAAATATTTTATCGCTTGAGCCGGAGGCGACGCTCGTGACGCCGCGTTTTGACGCAGCGGAAGCGCAGACGGCGCAGCCCGTCGTGCCCCTCGCTGCGGTGCGGGCGCGGCGGCGCGTGTGGCCGTTGCTGCTGGTCTCGGCGCTCCTGGGTGGCGTGGTCAGCGTCGCCGGCCTTTATTTCTATCAACGGCCACGTGCGCAAACGGTGGCCGCGCCGGTCGCCGGCCCGCAAGAGCCAACGACGACCACTGCCGCCGCCGCACAGCCGGAGACAGCCCGCATCGCGGCGACCAAAGACAAAGCGCAGACGCAGATGAGCGAGGGCGCGAGTCCGCGCGCAGACGTGGCGGCAGCAGCGGTGGTTGCGCCGACGCGGAATGGCGCGCGGACGACGACGGAGGCCGTGCGCGAGCCTGTACGCCCGAACACGAACAAGCAAGAAGCGAAGGCGCAGCCGGCGCGCGACGCCAATGAAGCGCGCACGCAACGCGCCGCCGTGCGCGAGGCCAGAGGCGTTGACGTTGGCACACGCCGCAACGCCGAGGCGCACACCCGACCGCGTGAAGTGCAACCGCCTGAGTCGAAGCCGAAGAGTCCGCCGCGCAACGTGGATCGCATCCGCGACATCTTCGAGGGCGCGCGTCCGCCTGTCTAAAAGCTGTGTTGCGATGTGAATGAACGGGGCGGCCGGCAATTGCTGGCCGCCCCGTTTTGCGTTTGGTTGGTCAGCAATTCGCGCCGCTATTTCGTCTCTATTGTGTACGCGACCGTCGTCTTGCTGCCCGCCGGCACTTGCACTTTGAACTGCATGGCGCTCGCGCCCAGGCGCTCGCCCTGCGGGGAACTGGTGAGGATCGTCCACTGGTTATCGGCGAACGGCTCGATGCCTTCGCGGATGAACGCGTCGACGGGCAGCGTGCCGCGATTCGTGATGATGACCTCGATTGACGTGACGAGCTTCGAGCGCGTCTCGCCGGTCGGGGCGCGATATTCGATCTGCCGCCGCTCGACGATGCGGCGCGTACCGAAGATTGTGGCCGAGCGGCCTTGCGTCACGCTGAACTCGTTATTGGGCGGCGTCAGCGGGATGCGGTCTTGCCCGACGACTTGCACGAGTTCGCCTTGCTGCGCGTAGATCGTGACCTCACCGGCGGGCATCGTCGCCTCGGTCGTGTTCTTGGCGACAAGGCGCACTTCTAGGCCGCGCGGCAAGAGCGTGAAGCCGCCGCGCCCTAATGTCTGCACGCCGTATTCATTCTCGAACACGTTGCGTTGCGCCACCGCGAGCCGCGCGCGTTGGAAGAGCGGCAACCGATTGACCGGCGCATTCGCGTTGAAGAAGAGATCGCGCCCCAGCCGGAAACGACTGAACGCGCTCACGCCGCTCACCTCTGCGGAGACAGATGGGGCGCGTGCGCTCATCTCCTCATCGGATAAAACGTTGCTCTGCGCGACATCGCGGCGCATGGCGTATTCGTCCCTGGCGACCCCCTCCAGGCGTAGCGCGATCTCGCCCGCGATCAGATCGACCAGCCCGGCCCCCACATCCGTGCCCGTGCGATTAAAGATCGAGACCCACGAGTCGAGCAGCGCGGCTGTGGGCGGCGCGCCTTCTGCGGTCTGCTCAAGCACGAGCGCATAGTCGTTCTGCCAACTGATACCGGGCGCGAGATAATCAACCTGCACGCGGCGCAGCCCCGTCGCGCCTGTAGCGCGCAAGACGAGATGCAGCACCGGCGATTTTTCGTTGCGCACCTCCGTGCCGTCGTAGGTGATGTCCTGGCGCACAACCTCCGCGCCTTCGGCCACGACGCGCAGCGTGCGCACGTAAGCCTTCGGCATCAGACTACGCCACTCAAGCTGATTGAGTCCGGGCTGCAAGGCCACCATGCGCTCTTCGTGAAACTCGGCGATGCCCGCGTCATAGATCGTCAAGTGCGCGACCGCGCCGTTCGTGTCCGCGCGCGCACGTGGCCACGGATAGACGGCACACAGCACCAGCGCGCTGAAAACAACGAGTGTCCGGCGGATGGGTTGGCTCATAATCTGCTCCTTCGGCTGTTTGGCTGTTTCGCTCAATACATGTGTGTCCCCTAGCTCGCTCGTTGTGAGTTGGCACAAGCCTGTGGCTGACAAAGCTGCGCTGTCTCGGCTATCTTAACAACGAACAAGCACAACACGGGAACGCATGAGCGCGGCCGGTCTTGCATGATGAAGCGCGAGCGGATAGATAAACTACTGGTTGAGCGCGGCCTCGCGCCCACGCGCACGCGGGCGCAGGCGTTGGTGATGGCTGGTGCGGTGTTGGTGTGCGAGCAACGTGTTGCGAAGCCTTCGGAGACGTTCGCGCCCGACTGTGCGATCCGCGTGCGCGGCGCGGACGATCCGGCCGCGCGCTACGTCGGGCGCGGCGGCTTAAAACTCGCCGCCGCGCTGCAAGCGTTCAAACTCGACGTGACTGCTCTCGTCTGTCTCGACGTGGGCGCTTCAACCGGCGGTTTTACCGACTGCCTGTTGCAGCATGGCGCACGGCGCGTCATCGCCGTGGACGTAGGGCATAATCAACTCGATTATCGTCTGCGCAGCGATGCGCGGGTCGAAGCGCGTGAAGGCGTTAACGCACGTTATTTGCAACCTGATGATTTCAGCGCCCGCTTCGATCTGATCGTGATGGACGTGTCGTTCATCTCGGCGACGAAAGTGTTGCCCGCGCTCGTGCCGTTGCTGATCGATGGCGGGCGTGTGGTCTTGCTCATCAAGCCGCAGTTCGAGGTCGGGCGCGGCGAGGTCGGCAAGGGCGGCATCGTGCGCGATGCGGCGCAACAGGCGCGCGTCGTTGAAGCGGTCAACCGCGCCGCGTTAGACTTGGGGCTAACTGTGCGCGGCATGATCGAGTCGCCGATCTTGGGTGCGGACGGCAATCGCGAATTTTTGGCGTGTTATGAGCTGGGCCGGACAGACATCATCGGACAGGACGTGCAGCCTTGATGCAGCCACTAGCTGAAGCGACGGCGCTCGCGCGTTTGCAGCGCACTAAGCGGGCCTTTCAAAGTCATATCAAGCTCGCATACGAACCGGCGGCGCGCGACTGTCGCGTCTGCCCCACGCCCGGTGTCTGCTGCACCGACGCACACTTCGTCAACGTCCACATCACGCGCCTCGAAGCCGTCGCCATGCGCGAGACCATCGCGCGCACGCCGCGCCTCACTGATGCTGATCGCCGCGCCGTCTATGAGCGCGCCCGCGCCGCTGTCGGACGCTACGACCTGCGCGCGACCGGCGACACCTTCGCGCAGACTTACTCGTGCCCGCTCTTCGCGCCCGGCACAGGCTGTCTCGTCCACGCCCGCGCCAAGCCCGCGCCGTGCATTCAACACGCCTGTTATAACGACTGGATAGACGTGCCGCCAACCGCCTTGCAATGGCGGGCAGAAAGCCGCGTCGAAAAATTGAACGATCAAACTTATGGCGCGGCGTGGGCCTGGCTACCGACGCCGCTCTGGCTCACGCTCGTTGACCCGGATGCTGATGGCATGGAACTCGCGCGCCTCAGTGCCGGCTGGCGCACGCGCCGCCCCACCGCCCCGTATGGCAACGCCGCGCCACGGCTCGCGCTTCCGCGGCGGCGCAGCCTGCCCGTACTGCCTTTCCGTTAATGAATGCGTAGAGCTTGATTGCAAGCTGACACAGGTTTGTGTCGCGGCGCGGGCATCTTTCTATATGCCGCGCACACCAAGATGCCGACTGCGAATGAGCCGGACAGGCAGTACCGCCTGCGGTAGCGGGCGGGTGCTGACGCCGCAGGCACCCGCCCGCTACCGCAGGCGGTACTGACATAACCTCCACTTCTTGGTGTGGCTTCCATATAGCTGCCTTGGACAGTTCGGGGATGCGCGCCCGCTACGCTAACTGCAGAGACTTCAGCCGTGATGGACGGGAGGATGGCGGTGAGAAAAGTGTTTCTGATAGGTACGCTGACTTTGCTGGCGGCGGCGTTACTCAGGAAATTCAAGCTTAAGTTGCGATTCAAGAAGCTTAGTTGGCGGCTTCGAAGGAAGAAGACGTAGGCGGATAACTCCACGCACAGAAGAACCAATTCGCCTTAGCTCAGCCGTTAGCGTGAAGCCTTGCTGTTGGTTGCCGATGGGCATCGAAAAGATCAAGTCTTCCTTGATCTCTCCGATTGTGTTTGTTTCTGTCTCGAAGGTGAATAGTTTCTCAAGTTGTTGATTAACTAGGCGGAGATCTGGGCGACGATAAGACGGTTTAACGGGAAGTTCGGACGTGTTTGAAATTATAGCCTCAGAAGACTGTTGCAAACTCAACTTAAGAGTTGAAGAATTTGTAGTGGAAGGTTGCTTCTGAATGGAGTGTGGGGTGGCAGTTTTAATTAGCATCAATCCATTGTCGAAGCCTCCTCGGCGTCTCAGTTTTTCCTCCCGCTCGGTTTCGATTCGCGCAATATCAACGTTCAGCGCTCGACACAGCCCTCGTATGACTTCCTCAACGTCAGCCAGTTCACCAATTATTTCCTCTCCCAATTTAGCATCAAGTGTCTCGTAGGCTTCTTCAACGAGTTTCTGCTTCAAAGCGGTAACCAGAGCATCACCCGCTAGCTGGACGGTTTCTACGCGCTCGCCACGTTCTTCGATGAGTTTTGGGATTTTGTCCCGAACCACTTTGTTAAATTCAACGACATCCTCCTCAGCACCGAATAGGTCGAAACATTCGACCTGAGCGCCGCGTCTCTGAAGAAGATAGTACGCGTGCGAAAGTATTCCACCATATAACTCGATCACAAATTTCTCTGCTGCGGCCAACTCTGCCAACTCTTCCGCAAATTGACGATTCCTAATGAGGTCTGGATCGACCGGCTTGACAATGACGCGCTCAATGCGAGTTCCGGATTGGAGATGTTGTTGCAGTCGCCGCCAGTCATCTAAGGTCTCTATGCTGAAGTCGCTCGCGCTTTTGCGCTTATGTCGTGGAGCGGCCTTAGGAGTGCCAGTTAGTTCTGATTCGATATGGAACCATGGCAGTACCTTGTGCTCAGTCGCTTGAGGGTGGTTATCGATGAACCACATGACGGACACTGCATACCTCTCGCGTTCGGCCACTTGTCTAGTTGTGTGGGCGATCTCGAAAAGCCATCTCTTTTTAGCTATGCTGCTATTCCAGGAATATGAAGGCGCTGTTTGATAAGGTATCCACTTGCCATACTCATTTGGGGCTATAAACGTTCCTTTATAGCGTAGGCGCTGCCGAGGTCGGTACTTCGGCGAAACAGGTGCCCGACCAACGTCGATATTTACCACCTGAGTATCAACCTCAAACGTATCATGAGAGTACCAGTACAGACCTTCTGGAATCCCCCAAAGTGACTCAATCCTAACGACCCTGTTGCCCGGCTCCGCACGTGCCCACGCGGATGCAACCGAAGGAATGAAGTGATGAGCTATCAGGCAAAGGCCACCATCTCCTAACCTGCTCTGTTCAATCTGAGACTTAAAGTTGGTGAGGAGCCAATCTCTTGCTTCGGCGTATGAGCGTAGCTCATCGCTACGCGGGAGCATTTCACGCTTGTCGCCGGGGATAGTTAGTCCATCTGTCCGGATGATTAAGGGGCGCTTTGTAAGTTCGACCAGGTCGTTTTCCAGATTAGAAGGAATGTGTCCGCTAATAACGTTGTCTATCACCTCACGCTGGTCAACTAGATAAAAGAGCGGCATGTGATAGTTAAGTTCCCCATACAGTTTTGCGTTACGAAGCTTATCGTAATGTTCGTAATCTTGTTGATTCGCCGGATGAAATACCTGTAAGTTCGCAGGTTTAACGGAATGGATTTTAGTCGGAAGGTGTGCGCGCGGATCGACACCAGTCGCTGGCTCTTCTACTTGAGCTTGAACTATGTAGACCGCTCCACCATCCCATACCCATTCGAAATGGATGCGCGAAGAAAACTGAATCGACCACATCACTACACGTTTAAGACGAAGGGTAATCTCAGGTTCGGAAGTGCATCCTAGATCTAAATTGGAGAGATCTGATCCATCACGCCATCGCCGGTATGCGCTCGGTGCTGTATGCCCCAACCTGTTCTCTTGCGGCTCAAATTCCACAATCCAATCTCGTTTCTCGCGGCTTAACCGCCTTTCGTTGGATAGATGTCCTTTTGCTTTCGGTGCTATGTGCCTCTGAACTATCCAATGCAACCTTCCACTAGGTATTTCGGATAGCTGTGCTATCAGATTTCTTATTGTGAATACTATCTCTTGTGGAGGACATGAACGCGACATTAGCTGCCCGCGGTTCCGCATCGTTTCGGACGTTCCGCTGGAACGAACTATCACCCGACAATTTGCATCGACACCAATGCGGGCAAGACAATCAAAAACCCACTTATTAAGTGTTTCGTCCGAGACGGCTTCTTCAAAGCAAGATACGGTTATCAGAAAAAACAATGGCACCCACTCCGAAGGTAATGAGCAGAGGCCATATGCCTTCCAACCAATTTGCTCCACAGAGATTTCTTCGACTGGTAAGTCCTTTGGGCCTGTTTCAGTTATTGTAGTAAGAGACCGGAAAGGGGAAAGCGGGCGTGCCCTAACGTTCTTTTTCTCACTGTTAAGGATTGCCTCTCTTGGCATGCTTAGGCTTTTTCTATAGCTGCTTTCAACTCTTCGCATCGCGCATTACCAAGAAACGGTAATGTCAGGCTCTGTTTCCATGTGGTAAAAAGTCGCCTAGCATGATTCAGTTTGAGCTAGTATTCCCGACCTTAGTACGTGAGACATTGATGTTAGAGGTGGGGACTCCTTCTGTGTCACTTGAAGACTTAAGCGCACTCTCCCTTACTGTTGGACTACTAATGCTGGGCTTCTGATCATCTTTGTGCTTCTCTCTGTTGCGGCTAGCTCCGAAAAGCGTCTCAGCTATTTCGGTGAGCTTCGCAATTGCGCTATCGGAGAAGTAGCCAACCATGAATGCAACACCTACAACCAGAGAATGCGATTCAATTGCTTGGCGATCAAAGACGCGAATCAGCCCAGACGAAATAAGCGCAACGATGGCAAACGCCAAGCCACCAGAAATATGTGGCGTGAATAGCCGCCAAAGTCGGCGGTCTTGATGCCAGACCTGTCGAGCAACTGAATGATATAGCCACTTCAAGGAGAAAAGTGTACCACCCAAAATACCACTCAGCCATGCCATGCCGTACTTCAAAATGGGTTCATATTTCTGGTCAGGCAAGCCTAACCAGTGCTTAGGATAATCAAGCCAGAGAGTAAGTATAGCGAGTGGTGTGATCAGCAACAGACTTGCTAAGTAGACAGCCTCAAACCGGATACCCCGCTTGGCATCTATGTCTGCATATTTTGAACGCCATTCCAGCAGTTCGCGCCCATCAGTGGGATCGGCTGGCGCGAAACTTGGGAGTTTAGCGGGCTTATTTATGCTGCCGCTTGGGGTTGGCTCTTGCATGACAACACACTCCCATTATGCACCTGCATTCTCTTTATTGTAGCCGATACATTAAGGAGTTGTGGATGTTCGCGCCAATTAAACTGATCAGGTGTTCCGAGCTGGGTTGCAATCGCGCGCCGGAATAGTTGACTTCCAAATCCTTGGTGCGTAGCTATGCGGCCAGAACCAATCGGTTGTTCGAGATAAAGATAATCTTCACCTTTACTGAAGGCAGCACGGCACTCCCCCAATCCAGCTTCTGACCAAAGTACATCTTGGGGCAGGAATTGGGTCACCGCCGAAGCTAAATCGAATGTCATAGGCACGAAGTGTAGATGTGCATGATCGACACTACACCCAACATTACAGTTTGGTTTGCTAGGGCCATGTTCGAACACGCACATCTGTCCATAGCATTGCTGCAAAACTGAGCAGAGATGGTGTTTCATCCACTTCATCTCGGCGACAATCGAGTCTGGCATTGCACCCATGCAGATAAAGTGCTTCTTGGGCACAAGAAGTAACCAGCCTTCGACAAGGGCACCCAAGGATGGCAGCACAGCGAAATTAGGAGATTTGAATAGCGGTTTGTTCCAAGACTTTACAGAGTCTCGAATTACGAGATCAGCACATAGGCGACAATTTCTCATCTGTTGCCCTCCTCTTGAGGATGGATACACGAACAATGCCCGACTCGCAGGACAGAACGCTACTATACTCTACTAGGGCTAGCATCGGTTAGCCCCTTTTATCGAAGCGAAGGCGATTTCTTCTTATGCAACTGAAGCATTAACTACTTCTGTGACCATCGTTGGTTCATAGGTCGTTGCTCATAATAATTAGAACTGGTCTCGTAAATACCTCTGACTTCTTGAAAGCCGCATAAACACCGGCTCAAAATCGAGCGGCGGGTATTTATGAGACTGCTTCTAGTTCTTGGGAGTTCTTATTGTGCGGCATGCCGTACTTCCACTGTGGCGTATGGAAGCGATAGCCAGCGTACATCTGCCGAATTTCGCGGGAATCATTGTAAGAAAGAATCCACCGGTCGCGCTGCCTCAGCAACTCACGAAGCCCGTCATGGTCACAGTCCTTATGCGTGTTCC
Source organism: Pyrinomonadales bacterium (assembly GCA_038322995.1). Lineage (GTDB taxonomy): Bacteria > Acidobacteriota > Blastocatellia > Pyrinomonadales > Pyrinomonadaceae > QHXQ01. The sequence continues at coordinate 24,038 of JBBQGM010000055.1, read as the reverse complement.
CGTTTTTTCCGTAAAGGCCACCCTGTATCAGATACGGCGGGTCGAGATAAAGCAGCGACCGAGTATGCCGGTGCAAAGTTGCGTGGAAATCTAGGCACTCAACGCTAAGGTCTGGGCAGCGGAAGTTGTGAAGATTGGCAATAGACGAATGTGTAAAGCGTGGATGATTGGGAGACATGCCGCCACTGAATGTAGAGCCGGAGAATGAGCAGCGGTTTACGACGTAGAAGTGTGCGGCCTGCTCTAAAGAACTTGCTGGTGTCGCTTCCTTGAGTTGATAGAATGCCTCACGCGATAAAGGATGGAATCGGCGTACCCTGTCTGTCAGCATTTGCGGATTTGCAAGCAATTCCATCCAGAAGGCAACTGGCGGCTCAAACAGATCATAGCCATAAACACGTATGCCGCGACGGTGCTGCCGCAGCTATCTCAAGAGAGCCACCACCGAAGAAGGGGGATATTAAGGTGCGAGTTCTCGCCGGGATCAGGTCTAAGAGCCTGCCAACGGCGCGAGACTTTCCGCCTGGATAACGTAAGGGTGATTTGGGACATGTAATACTTGTTTGTGTCCTGATAGGTTGATTGTCGTGGCGGGCAGGAATAATTCGACTCATAGTGTGATCGCGAAGCCTTAAGTTAGTCTCACAAGGCCGGCGAGAATCTAGCAAAATCCGCTTCACTTGACCAGAGTCGTTTTGAACGATTAAGTAGCTCTAAATCGCTATGCCTGAAGAAGAGACATGCGAAGCTGCACCGCACATCCGTTCGGAAGACGAAATTAACGGGCGACTACCTTGCGTGCGTTGCGATCATGAGGAATGTTGCCATGAAGAAGACTTGGACGAAGAGGATGGGGCGATTTATTGTCATGTGCGGGGATGCAACTGCGATGGCTTCGTTTCTCCTTACGGCATAGCTTAATTGTTAAACGACTACCCCGCTTGCTGCCGAAGCGCACTCCATCTGCGTTCCGTAGTAAACTCTCCAGCGAGTGTTCATGTCATTTCTGCGTCGCCCGCATATGGTTGTTTCCTCTAAGAGGCCAACAAAAATCGCCTGCTGCTAATTATTCGGTTAACACTCGCCGTCCATCGGCGTCTTTAGAGGCGGACATGGACAGCCGCTCAACGCAAAGGGCACTCGCCACCGGCGTCCGGGTGAGGTTTCTGCTTAAATGTATAAAGTTGAGGCGACAGGTGACATGCTGAGTCTGGTCGGCACAAGTTTAACTCCCGTCGCAGCCCAAATGACTGAGACCCCCGTTGAAGTTGCGCTGGTCGAAGCCGTGCGCGGCGGCGACCACGATGCGTTCGGGCGGCTCTATCAAACTTACTCGCGCATGGTGCATGGCATCTTGTTGGCGCGCGTGCCGTATGCGGAAGTGGATGATCTCGTGCAGGACGTGTTTCTCATCGTGCTACGCAAGCTGGACACGTTGCGCGACGCCGAACGGTTCGGCCCGTGGCTCGCCATGATCACGCGCAACCGCGCGATGGACTACCACCGGCGCTCGCGCGAGATGACCGAGCTACCGGAAACACTCGCGCACACAAGCACACCGCACGCGGAGGCGAATGAGGCGCTGACATTCATCCGCGAGTTGCCGGAAGCATACCGCGAGCCGTTGATCCTGCGCTTCGTCGAAGGCATGACGGGGCCGGAGATCGCGGCCCGGACGGGCCTCGCGCCCGCGTCGGTGCGGGTGAACATCCATCGCGGGATGAAGTTGCTGCGAGCGCGGCTGCAAGCACGCGGTGGGGAAGGAGCGTTGAAGGTATGAGCGATTATCTATGGGACAAGACAGGCGAACCGGAAGAGGACGTGGCGCGGTTGGAGCAGTTGCTCGGCCCGCTCGGCCACGAACCGCGCCCGTTCGTACTGCCCGAAGAGTTCAGCGCGCGCACGACGGTGCGCAACTCCTTTCGGCCGCAACGGCAACGGCCATTCGGCTGGCCACGGCTCGCGCTTGCCGCCTCGCTCCTCCTAACGTTGCTCGCGGGCGCGTGGCTCATCGTGCGCTTGCAGCAGTCGGAAGTGCGCCACGAGTCAGCGGCACAAAAGAGCGTCGCGCCGCAGGCGAATGAGCAAACGTTACCAAAGCAAACGGCGCAAGGAAATAATGTGAACGAACAACCTACGCCGCAGCCGAACGCGTCACCTAACTTTAGACCTGTTAACTATCGCCCCACGAAGCGCGTCTCTAAACATGCTGGCGCGAATGCGAGACGACGCGCGCCGCAGCCGGCGGCAGAGCAAGGGCAGGAACAGGTCGCGAAGATGACGCCACAACGAATGACGCCACAACAAAAAGAGGCGACCGAGCAACTACTGCTCGCCCTGCGCATCGCCAGCGCGAAATACAACTACGCGCAGCGCGAAGTACAAGAGTTGAGCGCGGCCCGTAAGTCGGCGACAAGATAACTTTCATCCAGTTAGGAGTGAACGCAATCATGAAACACTACGCTTTACTGAAACTACTCGCCCTCGCGCTCATCGTCTGCGCCACCGGCGCGACGACAGCGCACGCGCAGACGCATTACCCTGCGCAGCTACAGATCGAAAGTCTGGAAGCGCTCGCGGCTAAGGCCAATCAGGTCGTAGATGTGAATCTGCCCGAGTCGCTGTTGCGGCTCATCCCGATTGACGCCATCAAAATCAGCGACACCGACAATAAACCCACCGACGCGAAAGAACTCAAACAGATCATTGCGGGCTTGAAGGGCGTCTATGTCAAGAACTTCGAGTTCATCAACGAGGGCGAGTACACCGACGCCGACATCGCGCCGATCCGCGCGCAGTTAAAAGCGCCAGGCTGGGCGCGCTTCGTCAACGTCATCAACAAACGCGAGCATCGCAATATCGAGGTCTATTTAATGACCGCGCCGCAGGGCGCGCGCGTCGAAGGCTTAGCCATTCTCGCCTCCGAGCCGAAGACGCTGACGGTCGTCAACATCGTCGGCATCATCGACATCGAGAAGCTGAGCAAACTCGAAGGGCAGTTCGGCATCCCCGAACTCGACATCGAGGCGGATAAGTCGGACGAGAAAAAGCCGGCCAAGTCGTCGCCCGCCGTCGCGCCCGCCGCCTTGACGAAGAAACCATAAGCCGGGAGGTGTCCATTGGTGCGCTACATCAGCCAAACCCTCTTGCTGCTAATGCTCAGTCTGTGTGTCTCCGCGGCGTCGGCAGCGAGCGCCGCCGCCGCGGGCAAAGAGGCCGAATACACCACGGTCGTGCGGCTCGTCGAGTCGTACTACCACGTCAAACACAAGGGCGTCCCCGGGCTCGCCAATTTAGGCATGAAGACGGCGAAGATAGTCTCGTCGGACGTGCGCCGGGTGCTGCGCTTCGGCGATTTCAAACTGGCGCTCTTTGAGGATCAGGATTTTACCGGGCGCGACGGCTTCGTCGGGTTTCATCAGCAGTTGCGCCAAACTTTGCAGCCTGACTGGACGCCGCTCTTAGCCGTGCGCGTCCGCGATGAAGGCTTGACTTACACGTTCACGAAAGCGGACGGCAATAAATATAAGGTGCTGTTCATCGTCCTCGCGCAACGCGACGGCACGGTGCTGCAAGTCGATCTCAACCGCGACGAGTTCGTCAAACTGCTGCAAGACCCGGAAGGGCAGACGAAGAGCATCACGGACGACGCGACCAGCAGCGCGAACGAAGACCCGGAATAAATCATCGGCGCTACTGCCCGAAGCATTATTAACGCGCTGTACATCATTTTTCAGGAGATAGGTATGATGCAGTTTAGACGAGGTCTGACGGTTATGCTCGGTGTGTGGGCGCTTTGCGCCGGCCTCCGCGCGCAAGAAGTGACGGAGGACGCGGTGTTGCGCGTGCGCACGCGCGTCGTGTCACTTGATGCGTTGATTAAAGATCAGAAAACGAAACAGGCGATCATCGATCTGAGACCGGAGAACTTCGAGGTGCTGGCCGATGGACAGTTGCGCCCGCTCTCTTATTTCACGCGCGAAGGCGATGCGGGCCGAAAGCCTTTGGCGCTGGCACTTGTTTTTGATCTCGAACGGCTCGGCGCGGGCCGCTTTTTGCGGCGGACGGAAATCCTCACGGCGATGGCGAACGAATTGAGTAAACTCGCGCCCGCTGACGAGGTCGCCGTGCTCGTGCTCGATCCGAACGGCGTCGATGGCAAACGCGAGTGGTTGACGAAGTTCACGCGCAACCGCGCGCAACTCGCGTCCGCGCTGGCCATCATCCCGACGCTGGTCGGCGAAGGCAACGGCGCGGCCAGCGCTGAGGATGGCAACGTGCCGGTCTCGCAGACGGCGGAGTCCAATCAGGGCGCGGCGGCAGAGAGCAAGCGCACCGATGCGGCACAGCAAAAGTCCAATGGTACGCCGCCCACAGCGGCCGAGATCAAGCGGACGACGGAGCAGGCGCAGCCTGAGGCGGCCAAGCAGGCCGCTACTACCGGCGCTAAAAAAGAGCCAGCCAGGGACGAGAGCGCCGGCCAGGTGATCGACACTTTCCAGGACAAGGACGGGCATACGGTGCGGCGCATCGTCAAACCCGACGGGCACATCATGATCGAGCGGCAGAACAAGGACGGCTCGGTCAGCGTGGACATGGACGATTCCGATCTGGCGGCGGCAACGTGGGAGCTTAATCAGTTCATGCAGCAGGAGCGGCCGAATTCGCAAGCGGCCGTCGTCTATGTGACCGACGGCATCGCGCCGATGTTCTATGTGCAACGCGACTTCATCGAGTCGCGGCTCGTCAAGTCGAACGTGATCTTCAGCGCGCTCGTCGTGGACATGAAGACCGGGTTCAAATTCGCCATGCCGATCCTGAAGCCGCTGGGCAACTGGGTGGGCCTCAGCATCGCCGGCAGCGCGCAACATTTTGCGAAGCAGACCGGCGGCGAGGTGGTGAAGGTGCATCGCCCGGCCGATTACGCAACGGGCCTGGCGAAGATTGTCGGCAACTTGAACGCGCGTTACAGTCTCGGCTTCACGCTCGGCGAAAGCGAGCGCGACGACGGGCAGATGCACCCGCTCGAAGTGCGCGTCAAGGTCAAAGATGCCAAAGGCAGAGCGCGCAAGCTCAGCGTCACCGCGCGCAACGGCTATTATCTGCCGAAGGACGAGACGGCGCAGCAGGGTAATGAAAAACGGCCGTAGTCAGTTGTCTATTGCTCAATGCTAAATCGGGACTAATGAAATTGGGACAGATAAGATGATCCACGAATTCACACGAACCAACACGAAACAGCACGAACGGTTTGTGTGTTTTGGTTCGTGCTGTTTCGTGTTGGTTCGTGGATCATTTCTTTGTGCTGTCCCAAGCTCATTAGTTCCGATTAAGGCTTGATTGAGGCGCGTGATGAGCCGACTTAACAAACTCCTCATGCTTTTACAAGCGGCCACGTTTGCGCTCGTCGTGTGCGTATATACAGCGCACGCGCAAGCGGTGAATGAGCGCGCGGCCGATACGACGCAGCCGAGTGCCGGTAGCGTCGGGCCGCAGGATGCGGCCGCGGCCGGCGCGCTCAAGTGGCAACTCAAGACAGGCGGCAGCGTGTACGCGCCGCCCGTCTTGGCCGATGACATCGTCTATTTCAGCAGCTACGACTACAACGTCTATGCGGCGGACGCGACGACAGGGCAAGAGCGTTGGCGCGTGAAGACGGGCGGGCGCGTGCTCGGTGCGCCGGTGGTCGCGGGCGGCGTGGTTTATTTCGGCAGTCAGGACAATAAGCTGTACGCAGTGGACGCAAAGACCGGGCAGAGTAGATGGAAATTTAAGACACAATATGCCATCAGCGTCGCCCCGGCGGTGGCGGGCGATACGGTCATCGTGGCCGGCACGGATGGTTTGCTCTACGCGGTGGATACGACGACGGGCAAACAGAAATGGACGTTCGCCGTCGAGCGTGGCACGGCGACCGCGCCGCTCGTCGCCGGCCACACGTTGTACGTCGGCACGGCCGCCGGCCTGCAAGCTGTTGACGTGGCCAGCGGGCAGAAGCAATGGGCCTTGAAGACCGTGGGCGCGGTCGTCGGTGCGCCGGTCATCGCGGACGGCATGCTCTACTGCGGCACGTTGCGCGGTCGTCTCTACGCGGTCGAGGCGACGACCGGTTATGAAAAGTGGTTCACGCAAGTCGAAGGCGGCTTGCCCTTCTCGCCTGCGGTCGCCGGGGGCACAGTTTATTTCGGCGGCATCAGCGGCACGTTCTACGCAGCAAGCGCGCAAACGGGGCAAGAATTGTGGCACTCCGCGTCCGAGCAGGGCGTGACGAGCGCGCCGACGGTCGCGGGCGCGCTCGTACATTTCGGCAGCGCCAAGGGTCTCGTCGCGCTCGACGCGCAGACCGGCCAACTGCGCTGGTCATTCCTCACGAACGGTATCGTCACCTCCGCGCCCGCCGTACAAAACAACCTCATCTACTTCGGCGGTTGGGACGGCACGCTCTACGCCGTGCGCTGACGAGGGCCCGCGACTTTCGCGCCAACCTTGATTCAAGTCAGTGCGCGCGGGTATCATCCCACCCTGTTCTCCACGTCAACATTTGATCGGCGATAGGCGCACACAAGCGCGCTCGCTTCGTTCCCGTGCAACCAGCAACGCAACCACAGATTCGGCGCGTCGGCGTGCTCGTCAAGCCGCATCATCCGGAGGCGGTCGAGACGATCTGCCGGCTGCTTGAGTTCCTGACGCCACGCGGCATCGAACTCGTCGCCGGCCCGCGCGTTGATCGGGCGCGGGTCGAGGCTCGCGCCGGCTGCGCGCTCGAAGTATTGGACTACGAGCAACTGGCCGCGAGCGTCGATCTGATCGTCGTCTTGGGCGGCGACGGCACGATGATCGCCACCGCGCGCCTGCTTGATAACCGCGATGTGCCGGTCATCGGCATCAACTACGGCAGCCTCGGTTATCTCACCGAAGTCAGCGTCGAAGAGATGACCGGCGCGCTCGACGCCGCGCTCGCGGGCGACTATCAACTCGACCGCCGCATGATGCTTGCGGCCGAACTGACGCGCGGCGACGAACAACTCTTGCGCAATCGTGTCTTAAACGACGTGGTCATCAGCAAGTCGGCGCTCGCGCGCATCATCGAGATCGAGATGCACCTCGACGGGCAACTCGTCAACTGCTTCCGCGCCGACGGCCTGATCGTCTCGACGCCCACCGGCTCAACCGCCTACAACCTCTCGGCCGGCGGCCCGATCATTTATCCGTCGATGAACGCCATCGTCATCACGCCCATCTGCCCGCACACACTCTCGAACCGCCCGCTCGTCGTGCCCGACGACGCGGAGATCGAGTTGATCTTGAAGACCGGCAAAGAAGAGGTGGCCATCACGCTCGACGGGCAGGTCGGCTATCCGATGGAGAAAGGGGATCGCGTCCGTATCACCAAGAGCCGCACCACCTTCAATCTCGTGCAACCGATCAATCGCAACTACTTCGAGGTCTTGCGCGGCAAACTGCGCTGGGGCCGGTGACGGGCGCGAGGCGGCTTTGCGATGACGAAAGAGTTCATCAACCCGAAAGCGTTGCCGCAGTGGGCGCAAACGTTTACGCAAGTCGTCGTCGTCCCGGCGGGCGCGAGCCGGACGGTTTACATCTCCGGCCAGGTCGCCGTTGACAAGGAACAGAATCTTGTCGGCGCGGGCGATCTGGGCGCACAGGCGTTGCGCGCGTTCGAGAATTTAGCGACGGCGCTGGCGGCCGGCGGCGCGACGACCGCCGACGTGGTGAAGTTGAACATCTATGTGAAGAACTATCAGCCGGCAGACGCCGCCGCAGTCGGCGCGGCCTTGCGGCGTTATTTCCCGCACGAGCAACTGCCGACCAGCACATGGCTCGGCGTGCAATCTTTAGCGCGGGCAGATTTTCTGATCGAAGTTGACGCCGTCGCCGTCGTCGAGCAATGAAGCGTCCGGCGTAGGCTGACTCTCCTTTACGTTTAAGCATACCTTGCAGCAAATAAATTATGGCGGACACAGATAAAGCAGTGGCGGATAGAATCGACGCGGCGCAGCAGCCCAAAGCTTGGTGGCGGCTGTCGCTGACGACGTGGATCATGGTCGGGTTGGTCGTGGGCGGGGTGCTTGGTTACGTGCGGCCCGAATGGGGCAATCGCGTCTTTTTCCTGCGCGACATCTTCCTGAACCTGATCAAGTCGATCATCGCGCCGCTCGTCTTCTCGACGCTCGTGGTCGGCATCGCGGGCGGCGGCGATCTGAAAAAGGTCGGGCGCATGGGCGCGAAGGCGTTGCTCTATTTTGAGATCGTCACGACCATCGCGCTCTTCATCGGCCTCGGCGTCGTCAACTTGATCAGACCGGGCGCGGGCGTGCAGCTCGTCGCGTCGAGCACGGAGATCGCGACCAAGATCGGCGAGAATCATCCGAAGACTTTGGTCGAGACGCTCGTGCATATCTTTCCGGCGAGCATCGTGGATGCGATGGTGCGCGGCGACGTGTTGCAGATCGTCGCCTTCGCCGTCATCTTTGCGATGGCGTTGACCGCGCTCGGCGAGAAGGGGCGGCCGATCCTGCGCGCGTGCGAGAGTCTGTCGCAGATCATGTTTCGCTTCACGGGCTACGTGATGCTGTTCGCGCCCATCGGCGTCGGCGCGGCGATGGCGCACACTATCGGCACGCAAGGGCTAGGTGTGCTGGTCAATCTCGGCAAGCTGATCGGCTCGCTCTATCTCGCACTCGTCATCTTCGTCGTCTTCGTGCTGGGCACAGTCGCGCTCCTGTTCCGTATTCCCGTTCTGAAATTCCTGAAGGCGGTGCGCGAGCCGGCGACGATTGCGTTTGCCACGACGAGCAGCGAGTCCGCACTGCCGAAAGCGATGGAGGTGATGGAGCGCCTCGGCGTGCCGGCGCGCATCGTCGGTTTCGTGATGCCGACGGGTTACAGCTTCAACCTCGACGGCACGACGCTCTATCTGGCGATGGCCTCGGTTTTCGTGGCGCAGGCGGCAGAGACGACGATGGGCTTTCACATGGGCTTCGGCCAGCAGATCGTGATGATGCTGACCTTGATGCTCACGTCGAAGGGCGTGGCGGCCGTGCCGCGCGCATCGCTCGTCATTTTGTTGGCAACGCTCAACAGTTTCATGCCGCAGGGTCTCGGCCCTATCGGCGTCGCCGTCATCTTCGGCGTGGATGAATTGATGGACATGGGGCGCACGTGCGTCAACGTGGTCGGCAACTGTCTGGCGACGTGTGTGGTCGCGCGTTGGGAAGGCGAGTTTGACGACGAGCGCGCCCGCGCGTTCGGCACGCCGCAGGAAGTTAAGTACGATCTCGCACATGGCGAGCCGGCTTTCGCCGAGGCCGCGGCCGAAGGCCAGACTTGATGCGGCGGCGACGTGAAAGCGTGCGCCGTGGCGTATGAGAACGATGCTGACAAACAGCCTGCTAGCCGGCTGGTGGCCGGCTGTTTTGCTTTAACGACGGCAAAAACGGCGGGCCCGGTGCTTCTCGTGATGTGCGCCGGGCGCGGAACGCGGGATGCAAATAACATTCAGTCAATAACGCACACGGATTCGATAGCGCGCCGGTCAGTGAGCCGCGCGCCACTTCGTCAGTACAAGCTTTGTGACGTAAGCGTGAGAGGGCCGCGACAGACAGGGCAAGTTCGCGTGCCTTAATCATGCTCCACGGCGATAACCAACAGAGAGCGACAATAAAATGTTTCCTATTGGCGACGACAACTCCGACCGCACCATCACGCCCATAGTCAATTATGTGCTGATCGCCGTGAACGTATTGGTCTTCGTGCTGTTTCAAGGCTTCGGCGCGAACGACCGCTTCACTTATGCCTGGTCAACCGTGCCGCGCGAGATTGTGACCGGGCAGGATGTCGTGACCCCGGCGCGCGCGGTCGAGTTTAACGGGCAGACGTTTGAGCAGCCGGGCTTGCAGCCGACGCCGGGCAGCGTCTATTTAACGCTCCTGACCTCGATGTTTATGCATGGGGGCCTCGCGCACATCTTCGGCAACATGCTCTTCCTCTGGATCTTCGGCGACAACCTGGAGGATCGCATGGGGCACGCGCGGTATCTGATCTTTTATCTTGTGTGCGGCGTGCTGGCGTCGCTGGCGCACGTGTTCTCGACCGTGCTGTTGGGGCAGAGCCAGATCGTGCCAAGCCTCGGCGCATCGGGCGCGATCTCAGGTGTGCTGGGCGGCTATGTGCTGCTATTTCCGAAGCGCCAGGTGCGCGTCATCATCTTGCGCATGTTGACGACCGTGCCCGCTTACGTCGCGCTCGGCCTCTGGTTCGCGTTCCAGTTGGTCAGTAGTTTCGGCCTGTTGGGCGGCGGCACGGAGGCGGGCGGCGTCGCCTATGCCGCGCACATTGGCGGTTTTATCGCCGGGCTGGTGCTCGTCAAACTTTTCGATCAAGGGGCCGGGCGGGCCGCCGCGACGACGTGAACGCGCGGGCGTGCTTTGCGCCTTAAATTTACACGCGGCGGGGCAGTTTGCGCCGGCCGCATTCATAGGGTAACTAGCAAGGGAGGAACGGACTAATGACTGACAATGACAACGTGATCTCGACACTCAACAATTTAATCGAGACTTGCAAGGATGGGCAGGAAGGTTTCCAACAGGCGTCTGAAGGCGTCAAGAACAGCGAACTGAAGACGCTGTTCAGCACCTACGCGCAGCAACGCGCGGGCTTCGCGGGCGAGTTGCAGACCGAAGTGCGGCGCTTGGGCGGCGACCCGGAAAAGACGAGTTCGACGGCGGGCGCGCTGCATCGCGGCTGGATCAACATCAAGTCGGCGATCACGGGCCAAGACGAAGGCGCGATCATCTCTGAGTGCGAGCGGGGCGAGGATTCGGCCAAGAGCAACTACGAGGAGGCCATCAAATCAGAGTTGCCGGCGAACCTCCGTGAACTGGTCGAGCGCCAGTTCGCACAGGTGAAACAAGCGCACGACCGCATCCGCTCGTTGGAGCGCGCGAGCAGCAAGAACGCGTAAGCGAGTTTGACGCACAAAGCGCGGCGCGGGCCGTAAAACGCTCGCGCCGCATTATCACAAAAGTTAAGTAAAAAGGAGACAAGGGTTTTGAACAAGGGAATAATGTGGCTGGCTCTATGTGCCGTGGTCGGCACGAGCCTGCTGCTCGCCGGCCTAGCGCCTGCGCAAGAGCAGAACACGAACACTAACATGAACTCGAACATGAATTCGAACATGAATGGCAACATGAACTCGAACATGAATATGAACTCGAATATGAACGAGAATATGAACTCGAACATGAACATGTCAGGGAACATGAACAGTAATATGTCCGGCATGCAAAGCAACTCGAACATGTCCGGGATGAACTCGAACATGGCGGGCATGAATCACGACATGATGATGAAGTCGCCGGACGTGAAGTTCATGCTGACGGCGGCGCAGGGCGGGCTGGCGGAAGTAGCGATGGCGCGCTACGCCGTGGAGCATGCCAGCAGCGACGCGGTCAAGCAGTACGCGCAGCAGATGATTGACGATCACACGAGAGCCAACGAAGAGTTGATGCAGATCGCCTCGAATAAAGGCATCACGTTGCCGACCGGCCCAGACCCGAAACATCAGATGATGATGGACAAGATGATGAAACTCACCGGCGCAGACTTCGACCGGGAGTACATCAAGAACGCGGGCGTGAAGGATCACGAGAAGATGGAGAAATTGTTCATGGACGAGAGCGGCAAGGGCAAGGATGTCGTCGTCAAAGCTTTCGCCGCGAAGACCCTGCCTACCGTGCAGATGCACCTGCGCATGGCCCGCGACATGACGAGCAGCATGATGAACATGAAAAAGGGCATGAGCATGAACTCGAATGGCAACTCGAACATGAGCATGAACTCGAACAATTCAAACAGGTAGAGGAGCGCGCCAGTTAGATCGGGCGCGTTTTATTTTGCGCGGCGCGTGAGCGTGGAGGAGGCGGTCGCTTAAAGCGGTCGTCTCCTTTTGCGTGTCCGCCGCCCTCTGTTTGCCCACCCACGCTCCGCTCGGTTAACATCACGCGATTACAGCGAGGAGCAAGTAAACATGCCTGTCACGGAAGCGCCGCCCGGCAATCAACAAGGTCTCGACATTTGCCCGACGCCGCGTGCGGAGATGAATCTGTATCCGCTCGACACGTTCCCCTACGAGTTTGTCGGGCGCGCGATCACGATCAATTTCGAGATGCCGGAGTTCACCGCCATCTGCCCGTTCTCCGACTTCCCCGACTTCGCCGTCATCAAACTCGCTTACGTGCCGAATGAACGCTGCGTCGAATTGAAGAGTTTGAAGCTCTACATCAACTCGTTCCGTGCAGTGAAAATCTTCCACGAACACGTGATCAACATCATCCTCGAAGACTTCGTCCAAGCCTGCGACCCGCTGAGCGTCGAGCTCGAAGGCGACTTCCACATTCGCGGCAACATCAAGACGGTTGTGCGCGCGAGTTACAAGAAAGACTGTCAATAGCTCGTGGTCAGTCGTCCGTTGTACTTCTGCTGTGCATGCGCTGACAACGCAGGTTGAACAACTGACCACTGACGACGGACAACGGCCAAAGCGTTATGAGTCTGACCGCCATCGCTATCATCTGCATCGTGCTCGCCGTGGTGCTGGCGTTGGCGTGGCGCACGATTCGGTTCTTTATCAAGCTGGCGCTCATCGGCGTGCTGCTGTTGATACTGCTCGGCGGACTGGCGTGGTGGCGACAGGCGGGCGGGAACGGGCCAACCGCGCCGCGCACTGAGCGCCAGCCAAGCGCGCCCGCGCGCCGGCCACGTTAATTCACTCCGCTCCGACCAATCAGGTTCAACCCGCAGATAAATGAGCGAGCTAGATACTGATCCGATTGATCAATCCGACGCGCGTGTCTCGGCACAGCCGTTGGCTGAACGCGCACCGGGCTTGTGGGCGCGTTATCGCCGACTGCCGCGCAACGTCTTCGCCATCAGTCTGGTCAGTCTGCTGAACGACGCATCGAGCGAGATCATCTATCCGCTGTTGCCGCTGTTTCTCGCGCTCACGCTCGGCGCATCGCCCGGCGTCATCGGGTTGATCGAGGGCGGGGCCGAGTCGGTCTCAAGTTTCTTGAAACTCTTCGCCGGTTACTGGAGCGACAGGGTGGGGCAGCGCAAGCGGCTGATCGTCGTCGGCTACGGGCTGGCGAGTTTCGCGCGCCCGTTCTTGGCCTTCGCGCAGAGTTGGCCGCAGGCGTTCGCAATTCGCCTGTCGGATCGCGTGGGCAAGGGCATTCGCAGTGCGCCGCGCGACGCGATGATCGCCGACGCCGCACTGCCCGCCGAGCGCGGCCTCGCCTTCGGTTTCCACCGCGCGATGGATCATGCGGGCGCGATCATCGGCCCGCTCCTCAGCTTCGCGTTGGTCTTATGGTTTGCCCGCGACCGCAACGCGCCGACCGCCCTTGAGTACAAACGCATCTTCTTGTGCGCGGCCATCCCCGCGCTCGCGGCCATGATCGTCGTCGTCTGCTTCGTCCGTGAAGCGCACGCAAAGCACGCCGCGCCGCCGCCGACTGCGCCGCGTTTTAGCCTGCGCGGCTTCGACAGTAATTTCAAACGTTTTCTCTTGCTCGTCGCGCTCTTCACGCTCTCGAACTCGTCCGACGCATTTCTCTTATTGCGCGCCCGCGACGCTGGCATCGCCGTCGTGTTGTTGCCACTGCTCTGGGCGGCGTTGCACGTGTCTAAGGTCGTCAGTTCACTCATCGGCGGCGATCTGTCGGATCGCGTCGGGCGCAAAAAGCTGATCATCGCGGGCTGGCTGCTCTATGCGGCCGTCTATGCGGGCTTCGCGTTTGTGACGACGGCGGGCGCGGCGTGGGCGCTCTTTCTAATCTACGGTATCTATTTCGGCCTGTGTGAAGGCGTGGAGAAGGCGCTCGTCGCCGACTTGGTGCGCCCCGAACAGCGCGGCACGGCCTTCGGGTTGTATAATCTCGCCTTCAGCGTCACGGTCTGGCCCGCGTCCATCTTGATGGGTGTGGTGTGGAGTTGGCGCGGGCCGCGGATGGCGTTTCTGCTGAGCGCGCTGTTGGGTACGTGCGCCGCGCTGCTGCTCACTTTCAGCGTACGCCCCGGCGCGAGCGCACCGGCCGTAAACGCCACCGCGCACTAACCACAGGGCAAATTCGTATACATGAGCGCAACAACTTATCAACTCATCACGACAACTGACGCCCTGCGCGCGGCCGTCGCGGCATTACAAACACAACCGGTCATCGGCTTCGACTCGGAGACCACGTCGCTCGATCCTTATGGCGGACGTATGCGGCTCGTGCAATTCGCTGCGCCCGACGGCCGCATCTTCATCATCGATCTAGATTGCTTCGCGGCCGGCGACGCGCGCACGCGTGATGCGCTCGCGCCGTTGCGCACATTGTTGGCCGCGCCGCGCCCGGTCAAGGTCGCGCACAATGCGAAGTTCGATGCGAAGTGGGTGAAGCATCAATTGGGCGTCGAGTTGGGCGGCGTGTTCGACACGCTGTTGGCCAGCCAACTCGTGTCGGCGGGCGAGCCGGATGATCGGCACGGGCTGCAAGTGGTGGCGGCGCGCTATCTGGCCGAGACGGTTGATAAGGCCGAGCAGTTGAGCGATTGGAGCGGCGAGCTATCGGCCGCGCAACTCGATTACGCTGCGCGCGACGCGGCCCTGATGTTGCCCTTACGCGACGCGCTGATCGCGCGGCTCAAGGCCGAGCAGTTAGTCCCAGTCGCGCAGCTTGAGTTCGCCTGCGTCCTGCCGGTGGCGTGTCTAGAACTGAACGGCATCTTTCTTGATAAAGAACGCTGGCGCGAACAAATCGAGGTCGTCAAACTCAAACGCGCAACGCTGGCCGCAGACCTGCAAGCGATGCTCGCCGTAGGCACGGTGCAAGGCTCGCTTTTTGAGAATGCCCGCGCCGACATCAATCTCGACTCGCACACGCAACTGACCACGGCGCTTACGCATCTCGGCGTGCCCCTGCCCGACTCGACGCGCAACTGGAAACTACAACCGCTCGCCGCCGACTATCCGGTCGTCGCCAAACTGCTCGAATACCGCACGATGCAAAAGTCGCTGACGAGCTATGGCGAGAACATCCTCGGCGAGATCAATCCGGTGACGGGCCGCATCCACGCTAACTTTCATCAGATCGGCGCACCGACGGGCCGCTTCGCCTGCACGAATCCCAATATTCAACAGGTGCCGCACGCCGTCGAGTATCGGCGCTGCTTCCGCGCGCCCGATGGCCGCAAACTCGTCATCGCCGACTATTCGCAGATCGAATTGCGCATCCTCGCGCACGTGACCGAAGATCAGGGCTTTATCGAAGCGTTCAATTCGGGCGCGGACTTGCACCGCGTCACGGCGGCGCAGGTCTTCAACGTACCGCTTGCAGGGGTGACGAAAGAGCAGCGCGACTTCGCCAAGCGGCTGAACTTCGGCGTGGTCTATGGCATCGGCGCACAACGCTTTTCGATGATGACGGGGCTGCCCTTGAGCGACGCCGAGAGCATCATGGCGCGCTACTTCAAGACCTATCGCGGCCTCGATACGTGGCTGCGCGACGCGGCCCGGCGGGCCGTGCGCGAGCGCAGTGCGCGCACGCTCTCAGGTCGCCTCGCGCGCTTCAAGTTCGACGCGGAGGATCGGCAGGCGATGTCGTTAGCCCAGCGCAACGGTAAAAATATGCCGATCCAGGGGGCGAGCGCAGACATTCTCAAGCGGGCGTTGCGCTTGTTGCACGATAAACTGCGCGACACGTCAGCCCAGATCGTCAACATCGTGCATGACGAGATCGTGGTAGAGACCGACGCCGATCAGGCCGCCGAAACAGCCAAAGAGGTGGAAGCCGCCATGTGCGCGGCCGGCGCAGAATATGTGACGCGCGTGCCGGTGAACGTCGAGACGATGGTGGCGGACGAGTGGGTGAAATAAAGCTATTAGCTGTTAGCCTTTTGTCTTTAGCCAATAGCTAACAGCTAACTGCTAACAGCTTTGCTGCGCCAGAGGAAATAGACGGGGATGCCGGTTAAGACGAGCAGGTAGCCGATGCCGGAGGTGGCGGGCGTGAGATAGGCAAGGTCGAGGACAAGCAGCACGGCGAGCGTGATGTAGATGAGCGGCACGAGCGGATAACCGAAGGTGCGATAGGGGCGCGGGCTGTCGGGTTGCTTGCGGCGCAGGACGATGACCGCGCCGACCATCAGCGCGTAGAAAATGAGATCGGCCGAGATGATGTATTCGAGCAGTTGCGTATAGACGTTGCCCAAAGTTTGCGCGCCGGTGCGCGGGTCGGTCGTGACCGTGCGCGGCAAGGTCAGCAGTGCGGCCCAGAGTCCTTGAATGATGAGCGCGACGGCGGGCACATGGCGCGCGTTGACTGTGCCGACACGGGCGAAGAAAAGTTTGTCGCGCGCCATCGCGTAATAGACACGCGCGCCCGCAAGGATGAGACCGTTGTTGCAGCCAAAGGTGGAGATGATGATCGCAATGGCCATGAGCGTCGCGCCGGTGGGGCCGAAGATGGCTTGCATGGTCGCCGTGGCGACGCGGTTCTGCGGCGCGGTCTGAATCCCCGTGAGCGGCAGCGTCACGATGTAAGCGAGATTGGCAAGCAGGTAGAGCGCAACCACCGCCGCGCAACCGAACAACAAGGCACGCGGCAGATTGCGGCCCGGATCGCGCACCTCGCCCGCCGTGAACGTCACGTTGTTCCACGCCGACTGCGCGAACAGCGGCCCCGTCATCGCGCGCCCCAAGAGCAACACGAGCGCCAACCCGCCCGCGACGCCGATGTTTGCCTGCGCCGTTTCGGGCCGCCAACCGTTAGCCCACGAATCCCACCAGTGCGCTGTGAATGCCGCGCTAGAATGATTAAAACCAAAGGTAAGGCCAAGCAAGACGAGCGCGGCGAGCGCCGCCGTCTTGGTGAACGTGAACGTATTCTGAATCAGCTTGCCCGTGCGCAAGCCGCTCGTGTTCGTCAACGTGAGCGACAGGATCATCACGATGGCGACGAGTTGTTGGGTTGATAAACTGACGGCGTATGCGCCGAAGAGTCGGCGCGGCGCGATGAGATAATTCGTGGCGGAAACTCTATCGGTCAGCACGCCGATGAAGTTGGCGAAGGCGACGGCGACCGCCGCAATCGTGCCTGTTTGAATGACCAGCAACAAGGCCCAGCCAAACAGAAAGCCCCACAGCGGCCCGTAAGCCTCACGCAAGAAAACATACTGCCCGCCCGCGCGCGGCATCAGCGCCGCCAACTCGGCGCAGCAGAGCGCACCCGTAATCGTCAACAACCCTGCCAGCGCCCACGCCGCGAGCAACCAGCCGGGCGCACCGACCAGCCGCGCCGACTCCGCCGACGTGATGAAGATGCCCGATCCGATCATCGAGCCGACCACGATCATCACCGCGTCGAGCAAGCCCAAGCCGCGCTCAAGCTGCGTCGCTGCCTGTGTTTCGTTAGCCATTAAGAATGGCGCATGTTAACGCGCGGCGATACGGACACGCAAAATTTTTCGGCGTCACAGGCGCAGACGCACGCGATAGAGCATGAAGTTGCCAATGCGCTCGCCCGGGTCGCGCGCGTACCAGCGCTCAAGATTGGTTAGCCTGAGTGTGGCCTGTACAGGCACCACGACGTAGGCGAGCGGCGGCGACGCGGCCTCGGCGGGGCCGAACGCCGCGCTGTAGTCGGCATAACGATGCGCTTCATGCTGTATGTCCGCCAGCGTGATGGCCGGCACGTAGGGCTTATTGTTCATGCGCTCCCAGCCGAACAACGTGAGCCGCAGATAGCTGTCGGCTGTGGCGAGCGCGGCGAACGTCTGTTCGTCAACGTCTGTGTAATAAAGTTGTTGGTAGAGCCGCGCGCGATCTTCCGCGGCCGTCGCGCCGGCGAAGACGAACAGGTGTTGCGCCCAGAGGACGGGCTGCGGCGCAACGTTGGGCAACGCATCGGCCAGTGAAAGATCAGCGCACAGGACGACCGGCGGCGCAGTTATGTTGTGCCCGTCGGCTGGCGCGGTGTGCGCCAACTCCGCGAGGCGCAGCGCGACAAGGCGGGCCGCGTCGCAGGCGCTGTTATGCGCGCTCAGCCGGTGCATCCGCACCAACGTTTCGCACATGCTCCAACTGAATACAACGAGCGCAACGCACGCGAGCAGGCGCGCGGGCACGGGGCAGCGCGCTGGCCGACCACGCCAGATGAGTGTCGCTGCCAGGACTACAGCCAGCAGGCTCGCGTAGTTGGCGATGTAGCGGCCGTAATGCACAGGCTGTAACAGCAGACCCGTGACGAGTTGTTGGTTGAAGACGATGGCCGGCAAGAGCGCGAAGGAGGCGGCAAAGAGCGTCGCCGGCTCGCGCCAGACGAGCCGACCGCGCCGCGTTGCAGCTATGAGCGCGAGCAGGACGGCGAGGCCAAGCAACACCGGCAGGCTGAACTGCAACGCGCGCGAATGAGTTAGCAGTTGCGCGTTGTCCATCGTCGGCGCGCGTTGCCTTAACAGTGCGGCGTAGGGTAGCAAGGTCATTAACGCACACGCGCCGATTAACGCGAATACGGGCAGCGCCTGTCGCCACTCTGCCCGACGGGCCGTGAGCCAGAGCAACGCGAGGGCAGCGAGCCATGCGGCCGCAGCCGTCCACAGGAAAAAATAGGAGAAGATGAGCAGCGCGAAAGTCACACCAGCCAGCGCGGCGTGCGTGAGGCGCAGGCGGCGTGTGCGCGCTTGCAAGGCTTGCCAGACGAGCGCGGCCAAGACGAAGAAGAACGGGAACGGCAGCGCCGGCACATAACGACGCAGAAACGGCAACGCTTCGGCGAACGAACGCATGGTCAGCACGCGCCACGCGCCGTGCGGCTCGCCCGCCAGCATGCCGAGACAGAGCACGACGACCGCGCCGGTGGCGGCGACGATAGAGTCGCCAGTGCTGAGGGCGAGCAACCAGAAGAGCGCCAGCGTCGCCGCTCAGGCCGCCAACGGGCGCACGATGATGAAAGCGTCGGCGGCCGATAAGCCGAGCGCGCGGGCGGGCAGCGCGAGCGCATAGGCGGGCAGACATTGGATGGAGAAGAGCGATTCCGGTTGCGGTGCGCCGGGTGCGTCGGCGCGGCCTGTGTAGGGATCGTTGCGGCGCGGGCGGCCTGCGATGAGTGCATTCAGGTAAGAAGCATAAGCGACTTCATCGAAGTCGAATGAGACGTAAGAGCCTTGCCATGTCGCGCCGCGCACGGCCCACAGATGAAACTGCGGCACGAGCGCGAGCACCGCCAGCGCCAGTCCGGCGCAGAGGCCGAGCCGCCAGCGGATAGCCTGCTGCGTGGGCGGCGATGAATCGCTCATTGAAGTTGACGGCTAATAGCAGATGGTCTAACAAAATGAGGCCCGAAAAAGCTATCCACGAAGACACACGAATAATAGCCACTAAGTGGAAACCAACAAGATTGGAACAGACGGAACAGAATCATCCACGAGCGCATACGAAACAGCACGAACCAAACGCAACTAAGTTCGTGTGTTTGGCTTAGTGCTAGTTCGTGTGATTTCGTGGATAAGTTTCGGTCTTTGCTCAACCGCCTGCGGGCGGCGGGGCGGTCGCGCCGCGTGCGCCGCTGAAATCATAGGTGATATGCAGGCGAAGCGCGCCGTCTTTGACTTCGGCGCGCACGTCACGTGCTTGTGCCTTGAGTGTGCCGCCGGCTGCTTGCACCGGCACGGCGAGGACGAGCGGTTGGCCGTGCAAGAGCGTGATCGGGTTGCCGCGCTCGTTGATCGCGTTCTGCACGAAGCCCGTGATGAGCGGCTCGGCGAACGGTTGGAGCAGCGGCGGCAAGTTGGCCACGCTGACGCCGACGACGCTGATCTGGCCCGACAGGGTTTGGTCTTCGGCCCGGTAGTGCAACTCGATGTGCGCCTGCGCCGACCCTTGAAAGTTCAAGCAATTGCCCATCGTGTTATAGCTGCCGCTAAAGACGATAGGCGCATTGATCTGACCGTTCTGCAATTGCACGCCGGTGCGGACGCCGTTACCTTCCTGCGCTACCGTCACTTGATTCGTGCAGCCGCCGCCCGCTTGTGTCGTGATGAACTGCACGCCGCCCGGTGCGCGCGGATCAAGTTCGAGCGCGGCGAGGCGGAACGAGGGCGCGTTCAGATCGTGGAAGACGGTGTTGAGCAGCGTATCGAAAAACTTCTCGTCGAGCGTCAAGACGGCCGTACCCGGCGGATCGCCGGCCGCGTCGGGCGCAGCCAGGGCCGCGCCGGTGTGTTGCGCCTTGCTGCGCGGTGCGCCGACGAAGAAATAGAACGTGGCGACGCCGCCGACGACGAGACCGAGCAGAAACAGTATGACGTAGCGCATCTCTTGGCCCTCAACTTCTACTGCGGCGTGGCGGACGGCGAAGCGACCGGCGTGGGCGCTGTGGTGGTCACGGCTGGTGATGTCGTCGGCGCGGGCGCGTTGGGATTGGCTTGCGCGTTCATGGTGCCCAGCACAGCCTGGAAGATGCCGGCGAGCATGCTCATCTGCTGCTTGATCTGCTCTTGCGTGATCTGCGCGTAGCCGGTTGGCAACTCGAACTGCGCCGCGTCCACCGTGGTCGAAAGATCGCGCAGTTCGGCGACGAGTCGCCCGCTATTCATGCCCTGCACGTTGCCCGTTGATTGCCCGTAGCCCTCGACCTTCAACGGCAAGCCCGTCTCTTTGTCCACGTAGATGTAATTATCCGTATGCACTTCGCCGGCCTGCGTCGTCGTCTTTACTGTCGGCGCGTAGCGATATTTGACGACGGCGCGCCCGCTCAACTGCTCGTCGCCGACCAGTGTGACGCCCGCCTGCTTCTGCAAGTGCGCGACCATCTGGCCCGGTGTCAGCGAGCGCAAATCGAAGCCGGTCGTCTGCGCATTGAGTTCGACGTACTGCTTGCGGCCGGTCATGATCAAATAGCGCTTATCGGCGCGATCAAGAAAGATGACCTCGCCGATGGCGGGCAGCGTGATCGCATAGCGGCGGTTGTCGCCATCGCGCGCCACCTGCATGGCGGGCAGTTGGGTCGGCGGCTTGCCCGTCGCTTCGACCGTCAAGGTCATGGTCGCGTGGTAACGCTCCGGCTCACGCGCGTCGAGCGTCGCGGCGGTGTTTGCCGCGGCGGAAGTATTAACGTTGGTGTTGGTCGCCGTGGTCGTGGTCGTGACGTTTGTGTTAGTTGTGGTCGCGTTCGTGTTGGTCTCGACCGTGACCGCGCCCTGCTGGCAGGCCGCGCCGGTGAGCACACCGGCGAGCGCGAGCGCGCCGCAGAAAGTTTTATGGACAGGCACAGTGCGCATGGCAGTCTTCTCCTCTATCAAAAATGTTTCCGCGCGGGGCAAGCGTTATTGCAGGGGAATGGCGCGGGCAGAATAGCACAGAAAGACGGAACGATGAACGCGGAAGGCTGCCTGAAAGCCGAGCGGTGCTGCGCGCCTTGTTCCGCGTTTACTGCTGGCCGTTTAAGTCTGCTTCAGCAATTCCAACACGGCCGTCGTCATGGCTTTGACGGCCGTGCGGATCGTCGGCTCAGGCACGGGCGCGAACAGGCTTGAATGTAGCGAGGGGAGCGGCGTGCCGGTCTGCTTGCTCGCGTCTATCTTCGCCTGCTCGACCGCGCCGACGTGAAACATGACAGTCGGGATTTTGTGCTCGGCGAGACTGTAATAAGCGAAGTCTTCGCTGACCATCGCCGGTTCTAACGCGACGACATTGTCCGCGCCCAAACTTTGTCGCCACGCGCCGGCCAAACGCTCGGTCAACGCCGGATCATTGAAGGTCGAAGCGACGGACTCGCGCGTGACGAGTTCGACGGTCGGGGCGCGTTCCGCCGGCACGCCCGCCGCGAGCGCGATGCCGATTGTGATGCGCTCGATGGCGGCGAGAATCTTCTCGCGCGCTTCGGCGCGATAGGTGCGGACGGTGAGTTGGAGTTGCACTTCGTCGGGGATGATGTTGCGCTTCGTGCCGCCGTGGATCGAGCCGACGGTGACGATGGCCGGGTCAAGCGGCGAGTTCTCGCGGCTGATGATGGTCTGCAACGCTAAGATGACCTGCGCCGCCATGACCACCGGGTCTTTCGTCGTCTGCGGGGCCGCGCCGTGCCCGCCGACGCCCTTAATGGTGATGTTGACGCTGTCGGCGCTCGCCAGCGCATAGCCGCTGGTGTAACCGATGCGGCCGGCGGCGAGCGTCGCGTTGTCGTGCAACGCGACGACGAAATCAGGCTTGGGAAAGCGCGTGTAGAGACCATCGTTGAGCAAGGCGAGCGCGCCGGTGACGGTTTCTTCGGCGGGCTGGCCGACAAGTACGAGCGTGCCGTGCCATTGCGCTTTGAGTTGGGCCAGCAGTTTCGCCGTGCCCAGAAACGCGGTCATGTGGATGTCGTGCCCGCAGGCGTGCATCACGCTGACTTCGTCGCCCTGCTCATTTCTGGTTTTAACCTTGCTCGCATATGGCAACCCGGTCTTCTCTTCCACCGGCAGCGCGTCCATGTCCGTCCGCACCAGCACCGTCGGCCCTGCGCCGTTCTGCATGACGGCGACGATGCCATAACTCGTCAGGCCCGCGCGATCATACTTGCCGACGTGATCAGTTACGGTATAACCAAGCGCCCGCAGTTGCGCGGCGACGAACGCCGCAGTCTTCTCTTCATGCTGCGATAACTCCGGCCGCGCGTGCAGCGTCTTGTACGTGGCGACGAGCGCGGCCAACTCCGGCTCGATCAAACTGTCGAGCGATTGTTGCTGCTGCGCCTGCGCTTGGATGGTTAAGCAACAGAGGCTCAGCAAAACCGGCAAGTATATTCGGCGCTTCATAAAATGCTCCTTAAACAGAAGAATGCTCCTTAAGCAGAAGGCAGACAGCGCAAAAGCCTGTCCACGAAATACACGAAATAACACGAAGAGACCGCTCTGCTTAGTGTTGTTTAGTGTGTTTCGTGGATAAATTTTTCTGGTCTGCCTCATGGTACGTGTGGTTTGATTTAATCCGGCGCTTCGACGAGATATTCGGTCGGCGCGTCGGCGTGGGGCACGAAACAGCGGCGGCAACGCGCTTCATACGCATTGGCTGCGCCGACGACGACTTGGCCGGCCACGTCCACGATGCGCTGCGAATAGTTGGCGGGCTGGCCGCAGCGCACGCAGATGGCGTGCGTCTTGGTGATGTACTCGGCGATGGCCAGGAGTTGCGGCATCGGCTCGAAGGGCTGGCCCATGTAGTCCTGATCAAGGCCGGCGACGATGACGCGCACGCCGCGCGCGGCGAGTTCGTTGACCACGTCGATCAAACGGTTGTCGAAGAACTGCCCTTCGTCGATGCCCACCACATCGGTGTGCGGTTTGACCTGCGCGAGAATCTCGTCGGCCGTCTCGACCACGCCCGACTCATGGCGCATCTCCGAGTGCGAGACGATATGGTCGTGCGAGTAGCGGTTGTCAATCGCGGGCTTAAAGACCTGCACGCGTTGGCGTGCGATGCGGGCGCGGCGCAGCCGGCGGATCAACTCTTCCGATTTACCGGAGAACATCGAGCCGGCGATCACTTCGATCCAACCGGGCGCATGATTATGCATGATGCTCAGGTGCTCGTCGTTGCCCTGGGCGGTGAACTCTTCCATTAACAGCGATTCCTGTCCCTGTGATTTATTGGGGCGCGTGCGTATGCGGGGCGCGGGGTTCGTGGCCGGCGGGTGCCCGCCGGTCTGGTGCAAATGGCCGAACCCGCCGAAGGCTATAACAGAGTGGCCAGGCAAAAGGCAACTGACGAAGGCGGCGGGCGGGCCGGAACGAATCGTTCCGGCCCGCCCACCACCACCCCTACTTCGAGTCTGCGCCTAAACCCGTCAGGGTAACGTTTCGATATTCACGAAGATGCGATACGCGCCCGCCTGTTGCACGCCGAGCAGAAAATGCACGTTGATGGATGCGCCGGGCGCGAGCGGCGTGCCCGTGGTGATGATGCCGGCCGCGACCGTGGAGTTCAACGCCCCGCCGCT
>JBBQGM010000054.1:0-33815 GCA_038322995.1 Pyrinomonadales bacterium | reverse complement strand
TCGCGGGGGGCCCCCCCCAACGCGTTGTCAGTATTTCCGCCGCGCCTTTCGCCAGCTCTGGTTAAATCCGCTTACTTCGTCGGCCCGGCGACGTTCTTGCTGAAGTCGCCGGATTTGATGATGGTGATCTTGGCCGGGTCAATGTACTTGCGCATCGCGGCGTTGATCTGTTCAGGGGTCAGCGCCCTGAGCTTGGCTTCGAGGTCGGCGTCGAACTGAAGCGTGCGGCCTAAGAAGAGATAGTTGTTCAACCGGCCCGCCAGTTCGTTGTCCTGTGCGCGGCTGACTTGTCGCCCTTGCAGGTAGCCCGATTTGGCGGCCTCAATCTCTTCGGCCGTGAAGCCGTCCTTGAGCATGCGCGCGATCTCGTCCTTGAATGCGGCTTCTAGTTTATCTACGTTCTGCGGCGCGTAGATCGCTCGCGCGGTAAACTGCCCGTACTGATCGAGCGCGCTAACGGTGATGCCGGAGCCGACGCCGTAACTCAAGCCATCCTTCTGCCGGATGCGCGCGGCGAGGCGCGAATTGAGAAAGCCGCCGCCGAGCATATAGTTGCCGAGCAAGAGCGCCGGGTAGTCGGGGTTGTCGTCGCGGATGTTCAGGTTGAAGCCGGCGAGGAAGAAAGCGTTCGCCTTGTCGGGCGCGGGGAACGACTGGTTCACCGGCGCGACATCCTTGTAGAGCGTCGGCACGCGCGTGTAGGGCCGCGGACTCTTCCAATCCCCAAACAGATCGGTCGCGAGTTTGGCGATCTCTTTGTCGTCGAAGTCGCCGATGACGGTCAACTGCGCGTTGGATGCGCCGTAGAAGTCTTTGTAGAACTGCTTGGCCTGATCGAGCGTCGCCGCATTGAGCGCGGCGATGTCCTCTTCGGGCGTCGAGATATAGCGCACGTCGCCCTTAGGGTACGGGCTGAGCGTGCGGTTGAACGCGGTGAAAGCGATCTGCGTCGGCTCGCTCTTGTTCTGTTCGATGCCAGCGAGATTCTCCTGCTTGAGCAGATCGAACTCGCTCGCGGGGAACGCCGGTTCGCGCAGGATTTCCGCGACGAGTCGCATGACGGCCGGCAGGTTCTCGCGCGTCGTTTCGAGTTGGACGTTCGCCTGTGTCGCGCCGCCAAAGACGAAGGCGCGGGCCTTCAGCCGATCAAGCTCGTCCTGAATCTGCTGGCGCGTGTGCTTCGTCGTGCCGCGCATGAGCAGCGCGCCGGCCAATTGGGCGGCGGTCGAACGATTTAACAAACTCTGCTCGTCGCCGTAACGCAGCACCATGCTGGCGACCACCTTGCCGCCGCGCGTCTTCTTCGGCAACAGGGCCAACTTGATGCCGCCCGCTTCGTTGCGGACGGTGCGCGTCTCAATGTTCGCCGGGCTAGGATCGAACGCCTCGCCGGTCGCCATCGTGGCGTCGCCCTTGTAATCCTTGAGCGTGGCCATTAAATCGGGCGTCGCCGGAATCTCCGCGCGGTCGGGCTTGGCCGTCGGGATAAACAGCCCGAGCGTGCGGTTCGCCGGTTTGAAGTATTTCGCGGCGACCTGCGCGACCTCTTCAGGCGTCACCTTGCGCAGGCGGTCGCGGTGTAGGAAGAACAGCCGCCAGTCGCCCGCGCCAATTGATTCACTCAAGGCCAGACCAACTTGATCCGAGTTGTTCAAAGCCAACTCTGTGCCTTTCAAAATCTGCGCCCGCGCCCGCTCGACTTCTTCTTTCGTCGGCGGGTTCGCGCCGATGCCTTCGACGGTCTGCAACAACGTGTCGCGGGCGGCGTCGAGCGAGTCGCCCTGCCGCACTTCCGCGCCGAAGATGGCGAGTGTCGGATCGTGCCACTGGAAGTCGAAGCCGAAGGCGGAACTGGCTTTCTTCGTCTCGACGAGCGCCTTATGCAGGCGGCCCGAAGGCGTGTCGCCCAAGACTTGCGCGATGATCTCGATAGCCGCGAACTCCGGGTGCGAGCCGGCGGGCACGTGATAGACCGCTTGCACTAACTGCGTGTCGCCTGTGCGCCGGAGCGTGATGGCGCGCTCGCCGTCCTGCGTCGGCTCAACCGTGTAGATTTTTTGTAAGCTGCGCGTCGGGCGCGGCGTAGGCGAGAAGTATTTGTCCACCAGCGCGAGCGTCTTTGCTTCATCAAGCTTGCCCGCGATGGTCAGCACGGCGTTATCCGGCTGATAGTAATTGTGGTAGAACGCCTGCAACCGTTCGATGGGCACGTTCTCGATGTCGGAGCGTGCGCCGATGGTCGTCTTGCCATAGTTGTGCCAGATGTATGAGGTGGCCATCATGCGTTCGAGCAAGACCCTCTGCGGGCTATTCTCGCCCGACTCGAACTCGTTGCGCACGACGGTCATCTCGCTGTCCAAATCTTTGCGCGCGACGAATGAGTTGATCATGCGGTCGGCTTCGAGGTCGAGCGCCCAGTTAAGATTCTCGTCCGTCGCGGCGAAGGTCTCGAAGTAGTTAGTGCGATCCGACCACGTCGAGCCGTTGGGCCGTGCGCCATGCGCGGTCAACTCCTGCGGGATGTTGCGATGGTTGGGCGTGCCCTTGAAGACCATGTGCTCAAGCAAATGGGCCATGCCGGTCTCGCCGTAGTTCTCTGTGGCCGAGCCGACGAGATAGGTCATGTTCACGGTGATGGTCTGTTTGGTTGGATCGGGGAACATCAGCACGCGCAGACCGTTCGCCAGCCGGTACTCGGTGATGCCCTCGACGGAGGTGACGCGCTCGATGCCCTTTGGCGTGGCCATCGCCGCGCCAGTCTGCGCCGCCGCGACCAGCGATGGCGCGAGTAGTCCCGCGATTAGCGCGAGCCCCAGCCACGCGCGGGTGATGTGTTTTAGCTGCATAAAATTCTTCTCCAAAAGTTTTTCGGGTTAATAGCCGGCTAAGGAGCAGACAGGCTTACGCGCAGTCTTGCGGTGGTTGCGTGTGAATGTATCCGTCCGGCGCGTGGGCTAGGATGCGCGGGCGGGGCTTTCGGTTTGCGGTACGAGGACGAGTTTACCGAATTGCGCGCGATTCTGCATCTGTTCGTGTGCGCGCCGGGCTTCGGCGAGCGGCAGGGTTTCGGCCACGACCGCGCGAATCTGCCCGCGCGCGACGAACTTCATCGCCGCCAGCAATTCAGCTTTCGACCCCATGAACGAGCCGAGCAAACTGAGATGCCGGTAGAAAACCTGGCGCAGGTCTGTCCGCGCATCATAGCCGCTCGTCGCGCCGCAGGTGACAAGGCGGCCATCTTTTGCCAGCACTTGAATCGAGCCGGGCCACGTCGCCGCGCCCGTATGCTCGAAGACCACGTCAACCCCGCGCTTGTCGGTCAGCCGGCGCACTTCGCGCGGCCAATCCGCGTTCGTATAGTTGACGACCTCGTCCGCGCCGAGCGTGCGCGCCTTCGCTAACTTTTCATCCGAGCCAGCGGTGGCGATGACCCGCGCGCCGTGCAGTTTCGCGATCTGTATGCCGACTGAGCCGACGCCACTGCCCGCCGCATGAATCAGCACATCCTCGCCTGGCTTGAGCCGCGCGCGGGTCACGAGCATGTGCCACGCCGTCACCGTCACCAGCGGCAACGCGGCCGCTTCCGCCCAACTCAACTGCGCGGGCTTCGGGATCACGTTCACGCCCGGCGCAGCCACCAACTCCGCATAGCCGCCCGCGCGCCGGTAACCGAGGATGTCGTACTGCGGACACAGATTGTCGCGCCCGCTCAGACACTCCGCACAGTGGCCGCACGAGACGCCCGGTTGCAACATCACCTCATCACCCGCGCGCACCCAGTCAACCACCGCGCCCACCTCACGCACGACGCCCGCGATGTCGTTGCCGAGAATGTGCGGCAGCGGAATCTCGATGCCCGGCAGTCCGCCGCGCGCCCACACGTCCAGATGATTCAACGCGCACGCGCGCACCTCGACCAGCACTTCGTTGGCCTTGATCTGCGGTGCGGCCACGTCCGCGTATTCCAGCACTTCGGGGCCGCCATGCTGTCTGAAGATGACTGCTTTCATATCTCGCGTGTTGGTTAACACGCGGCTAACGCTTCGACTGCGGGCGGGCGCTCTTGCGCCGGGCCGTCGGCCTGTTGGCGCGCGTGGTAGGACGAGCGCGTAAGCGGACTCGATTCGACGTGCTTGAAACCCAACTCCATGCCGACATCATGCCAGCGCGTGAACTCTTCCGGCGTGACATAGCGTTCAACCGGCAGGCGGCGTGCGTGCGGTTGCAGATATTGCCCGATGGTCATGATGTCGCACGAGACGGCGCGCAAATCTTTCATCAACGCGACCACCTCAGCGAACGTCTCGCCGAGGCCCGCCATAATGCCGCTCTTGGTGAGCATGCCGCGCCCTTCCGCGTCGCGCCGGCGGGCGGCCCGCTCAAGGAGCGTCAGCGTTTGTTGATATTTCGCATCGGGGCGGACGCGGCGATAGAGGCGTGCGATGGTCTCCGTGTTGTGATTGAGCACATCGGGCTGCGCGTCTAGCACCGCGTTTAGTGCAGCCTCATCGCCGTTGAAATCAGGGATCAAAACTTCAACGCGACATTGCGGGTTCGCGGCGCGTACGGCGCGAATCGTCTCGGCCCAATGGGCCGCGCCACCGTCGGGCAGATCGTCGCGATTAACGGAGGTGATGACCGCGTGCGCGAGATTCAGATGCTGCACGGCCTCGGCGACGTGGCGTGGTTCGTCCGCGTCGAGTTGCATCGGTTGGCCCTTATTGACCGCGCAGAAACCGCAATGGCGCGTGCAGGTGTCGCCGCCGAGCATGAAGGTGGCCGTGCGGTCAGACCAGCACTCGAAGATATTCGGGCAGCGCGCCTCCTGACAGACCGTGTGCAGGTTCAAGCCCTCGATCAGCTTGAGCACGTGGTTCTGATTCGCCGGATCGCCCAGCCGTATCCTCAACCACTCCGGCTTCGGCTCGCGCGGTTTGGGATTACTGATAACTCGTAGTTCGCGTCCCACTAAAATCAACTCCGTTGTAAGTTTTCGCCGCGCGTATTCTAACACCTGCCCGCCCGCAACGCCGCTCGTTAGCGCCCCTGCTTAATCCCGAACAGCAGGGTGGAAGCTATCAACCCGACCACGACCAGCGCGATCAAGATGACCCGGAAATTTATAACGTACCTGACCGGCTGCGCACCGTTATCTTCCTTCATCAACCCGCTCTCGTTCCGCCTCGATTAGTCTTGCTACTCAGTGTCCGGTGTTTGCATGAAGCGCGCGAGCGCGTCGCCGTCCACATTGCCCCCGGACAGTACAACGCCGATGCGTTGAATGTTTGACGGGAGTTTGTCGAAAAGCACGGCGGCGGCGGCGAGCGCGCCCGTCGGTTCGACGAGCAGCTTCATGCGCAACAGGATGAAGCGCATCGTAGCGACGATTTCTTCATCGGAGACCAGCAGCACGTCCGCCGCGTTGCGTTGCGTGATGGGAAACGTGAGCGCGCCCGGCGACTGCGTGCGCGCCCCGTCCGCGATGGTCGGCGGCGGCGCGATGTGTACGCGCGCGCCCGCGCGCACCGACTGCCGCGTGTCGTCACCCGTCTCCGGTTCGACGGCGAAACATTGAATCGAAGAGTTTAATGCTTGCGCCGCTGTGCTTGTGCCCGCGAACAAGCCGCCGCCGCTGCACGGCGTCACGACCGCGTCCAAGTCGGGCACGTCCTCAAACAACTCAAGCGCGCACGTGCCTTGTCCGGCCATGATGAGATAGTCGTCGTAAGGCGGCACGAGCGTCAGCCCATCGCGCTCGCTGATGCCGCACGCCAGCGCCTCGCGGTCTTCGCGTTGCCGGTCGTAGAGGACGACCTCCGCGCCGTAGCCGCGCGTGGCCACGAGTTTCGCGCGCGGTGCATCCCCCGGCATCACGATCACGGCGCGCAAGCCCGCCTCGCGCGCTGCCAGCGCGACCGCCTGCGCATGGTTGCCCGATGAGTAGGCGACCACGCCGCGCGCGCGCTCCGCCGCGCTCAACGCGAGAATCTTGTTCGTCGCGCCGCGCATCTTAAACGACCCGGCGCGCTGCAAGTTCTCGCATTTGAAAAAGATGCGTCGCCCGCCCGCCGCCGCGTCGAATGCGCGCGACGTGACGACCGGCGTGCGATGAATGAAAGGCACGATGCGCGCATGCGCTTCATGAATGAGAGTGATGGTCAGCATATACTCATGAATCGTAAAGCGTGAATAGAATGAGACTACTTTCTTCTGTTCACGCGTTACCAATCTTCATCTCAAACACCTCACAGAAACGCGCGATGATGCGATCTTCGACGGCGCGCATATCCGCTTCGTGCCCTAAGATTTCTTGCATCGAACTGACGGCGTCGCCTTCACAGGCGACGATCAGATCGAAGAAGCTGAGATCGGTGTTGACGTTAAGCGCGAAGCCGTGCGTTGTGACCCAGCGCGCGATGTGGACGCCGATGGCGGCGATCTTGCCGCGCGTGGTGTGGACGCCGGTCAGTCCTTTGATCGGGAACGCTTCGAGCTGAAAATCCGCGAGCGCGCCGATCAAGACCGCTTCCAGATCGCGGACGTAACGATGCACGTCCTCGCGCTCCGGGCTGAGATTGATGATCGGGTAGCCGACGACTTGGCCAAGGCCATGATACGTTGCCTTGCCGCCGCGATTCGTCTCAAAGAGCGCGACGCCGCGCGCCGCTAATGTCTCGGCGGGCGCAAGCACCGCGCCCGCCGTCGTGCGCCGGCCCAGCGTGATGACGTGCGGATGCTCGACGAGCAGCAGTGTGTCTGCTTGCGTGCCCGCTCGCACTTCTAGCTCAATCTCTTTTTGCAGTTGATACGCCGCGCCGTATTCCAGTAGTCCGAGGCGGCGAACCTGTAGCGTTCTCTCTGGCATCGCAGTAAGCGCTTGCATGCGCGTGCCGCCATTCTAAAACAAAGCACGCGCGCTTGGCACACGCTGATACAGGCGGCGCGCGCAAGCACCCGCGCGGTTCTCCCGGTTTACCCGGTCTGCGGTTATGATAAGGCACAAATGTTTCGGCCAGTTTGGAGGGATCGCTATGAAATTAATTTCTGTTCTGAGTCTTGTCTGTTTATTGCTCGTGCCCTTAAGCGCATCGGCGCAGACGCGCCCGCGCACCGCTGCCCGCCGCCGGACGCCGCCGACCGCTCGTGCGCGCAACACGAATACCGGCCCGAAGAGCGCGACCGCGCTGAACGAAGCGCGCCTGCGTGTGGGCGAGAAGATCAAATTGCTGACGAGGTTTTTGTATTTGTACGCGCGGGCGTCGCGGGATTTGGAGACGGCGCAGACGCAGGCCCAACAAGCCGGGCCAGGCGCAACGCAAGTCACCTCCTCGCTGGACAAGAGTCGCGCGACCTTGCGCGCCAACGTGCAGAACGTGCGCGCCGGGCTGGATGAACTTGAGCTTTACTTCAAGACCACGCCCGAAGCCGAGCGCTATTACCAGAGCATCGCGGGCGTGGCCGCCACTGTGGCCGCCGCCGAAGACAAGGTGGCCGCCGGGCAACTCGACGCCGCCGGCCGCGCCTTACTCGATGTTATCAATCGCTTGACCGATGTGTTATTGGAAATGGGATAGGCAACGATGAACGATGAATTAAGTAATGTCTTCTATTCATCGTTCATCGTTTCTTCACGTAGTAGCCTTGCCGGGCACGGACGCGCAGGTCAGTGCGCGCGGGCGCAGTGACTTTGATGTTGAGGTATTTGCCGTTGGGTGCGTTGCTGTTTGAATAATATTGCAGCAGGTATTGGGCGCGCAGTTCGTTCGCGATCTGGCGGAAGACTGTGCCGAGGCCGGCGGCGTTGGCGGGCACGTAGGCTGTGCCGCCGGTCACGTTGGCGATCTGCTGCATGCTGTTCTGCGCGCGGGTGGCGCTCTCATTTAAGCGAATGGACGGCCCGCCGGGATTGATCGAGTAGAAGACGATGTCCGCGCGTTGCACGTCGCGTTGCACGGCGGTGACGGCGCGTTGATGACGCGCTTGCAAATCCCTGTGCGCGGCGGCCCGCACGGATTGAAGCCGATTGCCGCCCTCCGCCTCCGCCTTCTGCTGGGCCTCATACTCCGCTACGGTTTGCTCACGCACGGCGTTGCTAAAATTATCGTCGCCATCGGAGATGACAAGAATGACGCGCCGATTACGGCCGGGCGCGTTCTTGGCCAGATATTGCGCCGCGTAGCTGACCGCATCGTAGAAGGCCGTGGGCACGCTCTTGGTTGCGGCCGGGATCGCCAATAGTTGTGCGGTCGCGGTGTCGGCCGGGGCCAGCCCCGCGACGAGGCGCGGTTGCTCCGAGATCGCGATGACGGCCGCGCGATCAATTGGCTTCAAGACCTGCTTGAGAAAACTCGCCGCCGCTTGCTGTTGAAACGCGAAGAAGTCTTTCTGGCTGACGCTTGACGACACGTCGAATAGGATGGCGATGTCGAGCGGCACCTGTTCCGCGTCGCCGACCTGCGCGATCTCCTGCGCGCGGCCCTCTTCTTCTAAACGAAAATCTGTCACCTTCAGACCCGGCACCGGGTCGCCCTGCGGTGTCGTGACAGACGCCGGCACAACCACGAGATTCGACGTGACGCGCACTATCTCATCATCGTCAATCGCATCGGTCGGGGAGGGTGTCTGCTGCTGCGCGGGTGCCGGTGTAGGCGTCGGCTTCGGCGTCTGTAGCGCCACTGGTGGGGGTTGCGGGGCCGGCTTTTGCGGCGTTGGTGCCGGCGCGGGCGGGAGTTGCGGGACGCGTACTGGTTGTTGTGGCGGGGCGAGCGGGCGGCGCGGAATTGCGTGTGATAAGCGGCGCGTTTGTTTCGTCTGCGCGGTCGTGGCCGGCCATGCCGTTGCCAGCAGCAACACGAACAACAACAGTCCGGCACACAGGCCCCGCCAAGTTATAGTTTGCGCCAATGTCATCGCCTTAGGTTCCGCGCCCGCACAGCAAACGGCACATGGCCCTCTTTAGATCAAGGAAATAATTGCGGACGCGAAAACGTGAATCGTCAATCGCGCTTTGACTTCAAGGCCGCGCACGATTGACGATTCACGCGCTGAACGAGAAGCGCCCGCCGAACCGCTTACTGTTGCGGCGGTTGCGATGAAGGCGTCGTGTTGTCTGGTTTCGTCGGCGTCAGGGCCGGCGCGGACTGCAACAGACCGCGGTTGACCAGCACACTAACTTCGACGCGGCGATTCTGCTCGCGCCCTTGCCGGTTGGCGTTGTCCGCAATCGCCTGCGCCGAACCGTAGCCGAATGGCGTGATGATGCGGCGTAGCGGAATGTTGTGCATCTCGGCCAGGTAGCGCACGACCGCGTCGGCCCGCCGTTGGCTGAGGCGGCGGTTCAACTCATCGCCGCCCTCAGCGCTGGCGAAGCCGCGCACTTCGATCACGAAGCCCTTCGCGTTTTGCGCCTGCTGTGCGATCTGATCAAGCGCCGTCTTCGCTTCGGGCGAGAGTACCGCGCTGCCAACCTTGAAGTTTAGTACGGACTTGTTCTGCACGGTGTAGTCATCCAGCGCGGAGATGCGCTCGTTGGCTGAATTCACGCCCGCGACCGCCGTATCCGCCGTATCCTGCGCCGCTTTCGCGCCGCCCCGCGCCGAGT
Source organism: Pyrinomonadales bacterium (assembly GCA_038322995.1). Lineage (GTDB taxonomy): Bacteria > Acidobacteriota > Blastocatellia > Pyrinomonadales > Pyrinomonadaceae > QHXQ01. The sequence goes on along the minus strand of JBBQGM010000054.1, from coordinate 24,214 downwards.
TCGAGACGGCCGCGAGTTCGTCCAACTGACCGGAGATGCGCTGCGCGTTCTGCTCAAGCTCGCCCACGCGCGCCTGTGCCTTGTTCAGATCGGTCTCGACCGGATCGACGCGCGCTTGAATCGATTGGGCGGTGCGTAGTTCGGTCTCGCCAAAGCGAATGCTGGTGGCGACGAGTTGGCCCTGTTCGTTGCCGCGACCTTCAACTTCGAGGTTCAGCCCGCGCAGGATATTCGACGCACCATAGGTTGAGCCGCTCTTGAGAAAGCCGCCCTTCGACTTAACACTGGTGCTGCCGGTTAGCACCACCGTCGTGTTGACGTTGTTGCTGTCTTGCACAACGAACGTGTCGGCATCGCGGCGCACGACGACACCCTTGACCTTCATCTTCTGGCCACTGGCGATGGTACGCGCGTTGGTGGCCGCGCCGGCGGTCGCGGTGCTGTCTTGCGCGAACGCGACGGCGGATAGCGACAAGGCCAGAGCGCAGGCCCACACAAACCGGCGCGATATATTTAAACGATTGACGTTCATCTGTTTCTCCCTTTCAAAATCAGCAAAGTTACTCATCAACCCGACCGACCTGACGTTGTACCCGTGCGCTTCGTTAACGGTCGTCTTGCCGCACACACAGTTCCGTGCCTCTACGCCTGTTGTCGGGTGCGGGCGCACGCACGGCATTAGTTTCTCGAACCAACTTAGCTACGAGGAGTTGAATCAACGCGATTCTTGACTAATGCCTGCGGGGGAGTCAAGAGAGAAGATGGCGCAACAGCGCGATCAGGTTGCGTTTAATCCAAATAGAATTTACCCGTCACCGGATCGCAACAAAACAAAGGGCAGGGAAGGGTGAGAGACAAAACCGGAGCGCACGGTCAAGCGCCGCGCGCTCCGGTTTTTGTGCCGGTCAGGTTCAGCTTGCGCCCGCTCTTAACTTATGGGCGAAAGATGCCGGGTAGCCGCCGCCGCCAATCGTCGTTGTTCCGGCGATTGCGCTGATCGGGGTAGTTCGGATCGTAGTTGCCGTTGCGGTTGTAACTGCCGTTGGAGCCGTTATAGCGCAGGCCATAGCTGTCGGCGATCACGCGCAGGTCCTGAGTAATCTCGCGCCAGTCGGAGTTGACGCGCGAGTCAGCGCGGAAGTGCGAAAGCATCACGTTGACATGCTCGGCCGCGCTGAGCAATTGCTGCGCTTCGTTGCTGCTGCGATTTAGGTCGCGCCCATCGCCGATACGATTGTCCAGCCGATCCGCGGCCTGCCGAAACTCGCGCGTATCTTCGTTGACGTGATCCTCGCCGCGTGTGCCGTCAATGCGGCTGTGGTCAAGGTTGCGGTCTACGTCATTCTGGAAAGTACGGCTCAGGTTTTTGACGCGCCGGACGGCATCGCGCAGGGTACGAGTGTCATAGCGGTCGTAGCCGGCATTACGGTTGTTGCGTTCGCGGCCGTAGTTGCCGTTGTTGTCGGGATAATCATCATTGCTGTTGCGCCGATTGTCGCGGTCACGGCGATAGTCCCGGTCTTGTTGCGAATCGCTGCGCCCCCACCACGGGTCGTTGCTCTGCGCGGCGGCGAGGCCGGGCAGGCAGAAGGCCAAAGTGATGGCGGCGATGATGGTGCTAAATGTGATGCGTCGGTTCATGTCTGCTCTCCTTCAGTGTTGTTCGTCAACAACCGTGCGCGTTGGCGCGGGAGCTTGCGGGCGGCGCGGTCTGACTGTTAGCTCGCGGCCGGGAGTCTTGCACGCGGGGCGCGGCTACACAGGGCAACGCGCATGCCATCGTGACGTGTGGGTGGGTCATGGCGATTAAGTTTAAGAAAGGCAGGGATTGTGTGCGGTTACAGGCTGCGCTTGTTAGCCGTGCTGTTTGTATTGTTCCAAACCGTGCAGGGCTTGGCCCATATCGTTTGCGTCCGTGTACGATGGGCGCGAGCTTAATGACGCAGGCGCGCGACGTGTTGGCGGGCGTGTTCTTCGTGGAAAGGCGCACGCGCGCCCGACTCGGCCACAACGAGCCACTGCGGTGTGCCGGTGGGCGTCTGCACGAGCAGGAGGGCCGCGCTGCGCATCTGGTCGCCGAAGTGTATGACCTGCGCGCAAGCAAGCCCGCCGCCGCGCACGATGCCGTCCTGCGGTGCGCGCGGCCAGCCCGCTTCGATGACAATCTCGCGCACACCCGCACGCAAGCTAAGTTTGCGCCCGACCATCGTCGAATGGCCGACGTGGAAACGGTGCGCGTCTGTCTGCGTGCTGACAATGTCCGCGCCTGCGCGGTTCGCTTCTGCCGCGAGATTGTTGAAGGTGGCGAGTAGCCATTCACAGCCAATGCTGCGCGCGAGATCGTTCGTGGCGCGCAAGGCCAAGTAGTCGGCTACGTCGCCGCGCCCCTGCGCCCGCGCCGTCTGTTCGGCGACGGCCACGCGCCGCGCCCATTCCGCGTCCAACTCAGACAAACTTACGATGTGCTCCTCTGTCTGTCAGTAACGCGCCGATGGTCGCGCGCGCACGCCGGATGTTATCATGCCCGCGCAACTCGACGTAACTTCGTGCCGGCCGTTAAGCAAAACACATTCGAGGTGGTCTGAAACGCATGAACACTCCGCGCTTAAAAGTGGGCCGGCTCCGCCACGCCGGTCTGCGCTGCCTGTGCGCCCTCGCGCTCTGCGCGCTCACGACAACCGCGCCCTTCGTGGTCGCGCAACAGCCACAGCCCGCGCCCGCCGCCGACAACGAATATCAGGTCGGCGCGATCCTGTGGACGCAAACCTCCGGCGAGATCCGCGCTCTCTACTATCAAGCGTTCGCGCTCGCGCGCATGATGTTGGATCGCGATCTCAAGGCGAAGCATAAGGGCAAACTGAAACGCGCCGTTGTGGTAGACGTGGACGAGACGGTGTTGGATAACAGCCCGTTTCAAGCCTTGCTGGCTAAAGAACGTAAGGAATTTAGCCAGCAGGATTGGGCCAAGTGGACGAGCAGCGCGCAGGCCACGGCGCTGCCCGGCGCGGTCGAGTTCCTGCGCTACGCCGACGCGAAAGGCGTGCGCGTCTTCTACATTACGAACCGCAAAGAGGCGGAGCGCGCCGGCACGGAGGCGAACCTCAAACAGCAAGGCTTTCCCGGCGTGAGCGCGGAGACGCTGTTGCTGCGCGCCGACACGTCGAGCAAAGAGCCGCGCCGCCAGCGAGTCGCCGGGCAGTATCGCATCGTCCTATTGATGGGCGACAACCTGAACGATCTGGCCGCCGTCTTTGAGGGGCGGACAGTGGCCGCGCGCCTCGCGGCGGTCGAGCAGCACCGGGCGCAGTTCGGCACGCAATTCATCGTGCTGCCGAATGCGATGTACGGCGATTGGGAAGGCGCGATCTATCACGACGCGCCGCCGGGCCAGCCGCGCGACCAGCAGCGCAAGAGCGCGCTCAACCCGTTCATGCCGCAACCGTGAACGCGCCTAACCGCGCCGGTAGCCGCCGACTCTGGCCACTTAAATCAAGCACAATGCACATAATTTACATGCGCCTCGCGCGCCGCGCCGCGCACTTCGTGTTGGCGCTATTGCTGGTCGGCGTTAATCTCAATGGCGCGGCCGCAGGGCAACGTGGTCGCACCCAAACACCGCCCGCTGTCGCTGCGTCGCCGGCCGCGCGCCCACGGCTCGTGCTGCTTATCGTCGTGGATCAGTTTCGCTACGACTATCTCGAACGCTACGGCGATTTGTTCACCGGCGGCCTGCGGCGCATGCTGCGCGACGGCGCAAATTGGACGAACGCCGACTATGATCACATGCCGACCTACACCGCGCCGGGCCATGCCACGCTCATGACCGGCACGTGGCCGGCCGAGACCGGCATCATCGGCAACGAGTGGTACGAGCGCGACACGGGCAAGCGCGTGACGAGCGTCACCGACACGACGACGAAGGCGCTGGGCGGCGAAGCGCAAGAAGCGGGCGCGAGTCCGCGTCGGTTGCTCGCTTCGACGCTCGGCGACGAGTTGCGCCTCGTGACGAACGACCGCGCCAAAGTCGTCGGCATCTCGCTCAAAGATCGCGCCGCCATTTTGCCCGTGGGTCGGCACGCTTCGGCCGCCTACTGGTTCAGCACCCAGAGCGGACGGATGATCTCCAGCGATTATTACTTCAACCAACTGCCGGCGTGGGTGACGGCCTACAACGACGCGCGCCCGGCCGATAATTACTTCGGCGCGCGATGGGAACGTCTGTTGCCGGACACAGGCGAGTACGAACGACGCACAGGGCCCGACGCGCCGATGTGGGAGAACATCGGCACGGCGAAAGATACCAACACGTTTCCGCACATCGTCACGGGTGGCGCGAGCGCACCGGGCAAAGATTTCTACGGCGCATTGGACTACACGCCGTTCAGCAATGATCTGCTCGTCTCATTTGCCGAGCAGGCGATTGAGCATGAGCAGATCGGACAGGACGCCGACACTGATCTGCTGTCCGTCAGTTTTTCCGCGAACGATTACGTCGGGCATCGCTTCGGGCCGTATAGTCAGGAAGCGATGGACATCACGTTGCGCGTGGATCGCCAGATCGGCGCACTGCTCGACTATGTGGACGCACACGTCGGGTTACAGCACACGCTTGTCGTCTTCACTGCCGATCACGGCGTCGCGCCGATCCCGGAACACGCGACGGCATTGGGGTTGAGCGGCGGGCGCATCAACGGCACGGAAGTTTTAACGGCCGTGCGCAACGCAACGAAAGCGCGGTACGCGCGCCCGAACGAGGCCAAAGACACGACCGCCGATTACGCGCTCGACACATTCTTGAACGGCAACGTTTATTTCAACACGGTGGCCTTAAAGCGCGACGGCATTGACCGCGCAGAGCTTGAGCGCGTCGCTTGCGAGGGTGCGCTGACCGTGCCCGGCGTCGCGCGCTGCTTTACGCGTACGCAGTTGGAGCGCGGCGGCGTTGACGCGGCGGTCGATCCGGTCGCGCGGCGTGTGTTGCATGGCTTTAATCAGCGGCGCAGCGGCGACATCGTGCTCGTTCAAGAGCCTTACAAGTATTTCACTGAAGGCACAGGCTTCACCCCGGCCACGCACGGCACGCCTTATTCTTATGACACGCACGTGCCCGTGCTGTTCATGGGGCGTGGCCTGATGCCGGGTCGTTACGCGCAACCCGCGACGCCCGCCGACATCGCACCGACACTGGCCGCCCTCCTGCGCGTGCAAGCGCCCAGCAATGCGACGGGGCGCATCCTCGTCGAAGCGTTCGGCAGCAAATGAATTACGTTATGAAAAGAGTATTGATCTCAGCGTTGAGTTTCTGCGTGCTCGTCGGCAGCCCGACCGTGCGCAGCAGTCGTGCGCAAACGCGCAAATCGACGAAGACACAATCGACCGCAACAAAAAAGTCTGCGCATCAACCCGCGCGCAAACCTGGCGGCGACGCGAGTAAACAGACGGGCGCGCAGACCGAGTTCGCGGCACTGCTCGTGTTGCCGGTCGCGGAGCGCATCCCGCGCTTGCAGGCATTCATAGCGACGAATCCGCCGGCGGAGTTGGGGGTGCGGGCGGTCGAGCAATTGGTGAGCGCGCACGCGGCGTTGGGCGATGAAAAATTGGGGGCGGGCGATGCGGCGGGCGGGCTTGAAGAGTTTAAGCAGGCGGTGGCGGTCGCGCCCGCAGGGATGTCCGACAAGCTGTTCGTCGAGGTTGTCGCGCAGTTTCCGGCGAATCTGCTGTTGCGTGGGCAGGGCGCGGCGGCGTCCGATGTAGCGCATTTGATCGAAGCGAAGGTGAAAGACAATCCGCAGCGTTTGCTCGCGCTCGCGGCTTTCTATTTGAACGTCGAACAGGCAGATGAGGCGGCGCGCTTGGCCGAAGCGGCGCGCACGCTCGCGCCCGATCTCGCGGCGGTGCATCAGGCGCGGGGCGCGGTGTTGCGCTTGACGCTCAGGCTTGCTGAAGCGGCCGCCGAATACAAACGTGCGTTGGAACTTGATCCCAAATCCGCGCTCTCGCGCCGCAACCTTGCCGACCTGTTACGCGCGCAGGGCAAGGCCGAAGATGCGCTTGCGCTCTATCGTGAGTTATTAACCACTGACGCGACGGACAGACTCGCGCAGACGGGCGTGGTGTTGGCGCTCTTCGACGCGGGCAAGCGCGAAGACGCAGAGCGCGAGTTGACGGCCGCACTGACGGATGAGCCGCGCAACTTGCCGCTGCTTGTTGGCGCGGCCTACTGGTTCGCGGCGCACGCGGACACTGCCCGCGCGCTCGAACTGGCCAGCCGCGCCGTCGCCATCGAGCCGCGTTATACATGGGCGCAGATCGCGACGGCGCGCGCGCTCGTGGCGCAGGGGCGCGCATTCGAGGCCGAGCGGGCGCTCCGCTTCGCGCGCGAGCACGGGCGCTTCCCCACGCTCGATTACGAACTCGCCAGTACGCTTGCCGCCGCCGGTCTCTACGAAGAAGCGGCCGAAGAACTCGCGCACAGTTTCACGCTCAAAGACGACCAACTTGAGACGCAACTCGCGGGGCGCGTGGCGGCGCGTGCGCCGGATTTCGTCGAACTGCTCGCGCCCGAACGCCGCGCCAGCATCTTCCAATTCACTGCCGCCGACACAGACGCGAACGCGCGCATGCTCAAAGCTCTGCTCGCGTTCCACCTCGCGCTTGATGCGGACGAAGCGGCCGGCGGGGCGACGACTGACGCGCGCGCCGCGATGCTTGGCGCAGCCGCGCGCGACTTTGCTGCGAACGACGACGAGTTGCGCGCGTTCCGGCAACTCTACGCGGCCGACCGGCTGGCGCGGCGCGGTCTGGCCTTAACCACTGCGCTTGAGTTGGCCGAAGCGGCGAAGAGCGGCGTCGAGCGCGCGGCCGCGACGCCGGTCGCTTCCGTCGCGGTCGCGGCCGATGAGCTACGCAGCGTGCGCGCCCGCGCCCTTAACGCCGGGGGCACGCCAGACTTTCCCGTCGTGCCGCGCGAGGCGCTCTTGAAGATCCTGCGCGGGCGTACAGAGGAATTGGTTGGTTGGGCGTTGTTCAATCAAGGCAAGGCGGACGAAGCGGCGACAGCGTTGCGCCGGGCCGTGAGCGTGCTGCCTGCCAACAGCCTCTACTGGCGCAATGCGCAGTGGCGACTCGGCGCGGCGCTCGGCGCAAGCGGGCAGCAAAGGGAAGCGCTCGCCGCTTACGTCAAAGGTTATGATCGACAGTCGCCCGACGCGGCGCGGCGCGTCATCATCGAAACGCTCTACACGAAGATCAACGGCTCATCCGCCGGCCTCGACGCGCTCATCGGCCCCGCGCCCGCGCAAATCAGCCGCGCCAACGAGGATGCCAACCCGCCGCCCGCTATCGCGCCTAATAGTGCGTTGCCAACGCCAGTGAACGAGGTGGCTGTGAACCAGGCGAGCGAAGCGGCCACGCCAAAGAGCAGCACGGACATGCCAAAGGTTGCCGAGCAGCAGCCCGCGCCGCAAGTTGCACCGCCCACCCCGCCGCCCGCGCAGGTGAGCGAGTCGCCCGTACCGGAGAGCAAGCCTGTTGCCACGCCCGCACTGACACCGACGCCGGTCGATGCAACATCCACACCGACGCCGGTCGAAGCGCCGCCCGCACCCTCGCCGCCACCGATTGAGGCAATGCCCACACCAGCACCCGTTGGCACCCCAACACCAGTCGAGCCGACCCCGACGGAACCGAAACCAGCCGAACCTACGCCGACCGAAACAAAACCGGCTGAGCCTGAAACGGTGCGTCCATCAGCGACGCGCGTGCGTACACGCCGCGTGCTTAATCCGTCGTGTGCACTCACCTTGAGCGTTGACGCGCTGACGCTGACGGGCGACGGCGGCGCAAGGGCGATCACCGCGAGCGTCGCCGGGCCGGGCGGCACGACCGCCGACATCACGGCTTCGACCAACAACTGGGCGGACATCATTATCCTGCGCGAACCGCAAGACCCCGCACCCAACGTCGCCCTCTATACCATTACTTCCGTCAGTAAACAGGCCGGCACCTTCGTTATCACCTTCAAATCGCCTTGCGGCACGAAAGAGGTTCCGGTCACAGTCAAATAATCAGATTTGGGCGATGAGTTTGGCGGCAATCGTGCCTTTAGGGTGTGCGCCGACGAGGCGGTCAACGAGTTGCCCGTCTTTGAAGATGAGGAGCGTGGGGATACTTTGGATGGCGAATTGTGCAGCGGTGCTTTTGTTCTCGTCCACGTTGAGCTTGGCGATCACGTAGCGGCCGGCCGCTTCGGCCGCAAGCTCATCGAGCCGCGGCGCAATCGTGCGACACGGGCCGCACCACGCGGCCCAGCAATCAAGCAGGAGGGGCCGCGCGCCAGCGGCGAGCAACTCGCGCGCCAGCGTCGCGTCCGTAACCTCGATTGAACGCCCCGCGTCCGTCTGTGCGCCCGCGTGCAGGTTCAACTCCGCGCCGCACTTGCCGCAGATGGGCCGTCGCCGTCGTTGCGTCGCCCGCTCGTCCACGCGGTTCTGTGCGCCGCACCGCCCGCACGTTATGATCATCACGTCACCGTCCCTGTCTCGCGTTAATGCGCGCAAGTCGTGCGCCCGATCGCAAAAGCTGTTTGAAAACTCTGACAGGCAAAGGGAATTATCAACTAACCACATGAAGCCGCACGAACAAGGCCCAGTCCGGTGGGCCCGTTCGTGCCGGTTCGTATGCGTGGATAAAACTTCGTCGGTCGCTGAGTCTTCACCCGGCTACTCAAGCGCGCTTGCGCGCCTCGGGGCGGATAATGCTGCGGCGGCGCGGCGTGATCGGTTTGCGCGCATCGGCCAAGTTTTTGTTGCGATTCTTCAAACGCCAGTTGAGCGTCTCGTGATGCCGGAAGCCGAGCAGCCGCGCCGCGTGTGAGACCATGCCGCGCGTATCCTTGAGCGCCTGTTCGATCAGCCGCTCCTCGAAACGCTGTACCTCTTCCTTGAACGAGAAATCGGCCCACGGCTCGGTTAAGTCTGACTTATCGGTCTGCCGCAAAGCCAAGACCTCAACTGCCGCCTCTGTGATCACGCTGTCGGCGGCAGCGGCCGTCACTGTCCGCTCGACGAGCGCGCGCAAACTTTCCTCGTCGGCCGCAAACGGCAGGCGGCCCAACGCCGCGACGGCTGCGGGTGCGAATTGGACGCGCTTGCCATGCCGTGCGTTAGCCTCAGCAATGAATTGCGCGACGACGGGGCCGCCGGCCGCCGCAACGACTACCTGCCGCGCCGCCGAGCGCAGGCGTGCGCCGAGCGCAGGGTCTTGCATCTGCGCCAATAATTGATCGGCCGACAGATAATGGGCCTGCACTTCGCGCGCTGTCAGATGCGCGGCCAGTTCCTCTAGGAGGGTCAATTCCGCGCGCCCAGCACCTTCGAGTTCACCGGCTTGCTCGGCTACGGTGCAGGCGCGCACGAGCGTCTGGTGCGCTTGCTCCGGCCGACCAGTCCGCGCGAGAGCCGCCCCGTAAGTGGTCAACGCTTCGGCCAGTAGTCCTTGTTGGTCGCCGCGTTCCAGCGTTTGCACAGCCGCACGGGCGCGTTGTTCAGCTTCACCCGCGCGCCCTTCCGCAAGCAGCACGCGGGCGCGCGTCTCATCTACCTGCGCGATACTGGTGAGGTCGTTGAGTCCGACGAAGAGGCGGCGCGCGGCATCAAGATGCTCGTGCGCGGCGGCGTAGCGGCCGACGCGGAAGTGTAGGAAGCCGAGGTTGTTCTCGACGCTGGCCCAGTTGCGCGTGTGTCCGGCCTGCTCGAAGTGATACTTGGCGGCGGCATATTCGACGAGCGCGCGGTCAACATAGTCCTCGTATTGCGCGCCGGCGCTAAGATGTTGCAACACGATGGCGCGTTCGGTGTGAAAGCGGCCTTTCTTCACATCGCTGTCGCTTCGCGCAAAGAGCGGCGCAGCTTCAGTCAGCAAATTGAGTGCGTCGCCAAAGCGGGCGGCGGCAGCCTCCACCATTGCGCTGCGCAGCAGGGCCGTCGCTTTCAGTTCGGGCTGTGCGTCGGTCAGCAAAGCCAGTACAGCTTTAAATAACACGCGCGCTTCGTCGTGCGCGCCTTGGCGAAAGTAGCAATAGGCTAACTCGGACTGCGCCTCTGCCACCTGCGCGTGCGCCGCCATACCAGCGAAGAGCGTCATGCTTTCGCTGAGCAGGTCTTTGGCGCGCTCTTGGGCCCCAGCTATTTGTTTGACACCGCCCATGAGACCTGCAAGGGCCCCGGCACGTAACAGCACTTCGGCGGCCTGCGCGGGCGCAAGGCCGGTGGTCTGCGGATGTGCGTCCCTGTCGGGCCATAACGCGCCGAAGGCTTCATGCGCCGCCTCGTAATCGCCTGCCTCGGTCAACTCTTGCGCTAGTTGACAACAGCGCCGCGTGTGCGCGTGAGAACTCATCATCGGACTATCTAATAGCTGGTTTTGCTGTTGCGTTAAATTCATCTGGGGCCTGCCTTTCCATCTTCTTGCTGATTTACTTGCAAGGTCCCGCGGCCTTGCTTATGATGCCGGGGCACGCATCTTCTGCAACACGTGCTGAAACGAGACTGTTAGCAACCATCCTGAACTTCTTTGGAGAAAATCATGAACCACTTACGGCAACTATGCTGCACCTTCGCCCTCGCCTGTCTGCTCGCGCCCGCAGCCCTAGCTGATGATGGCATCATGCATCCACAACTAGATCCGCCGCCGCCGCCAGCAGTCGCGGGCATCATGCACCCGCAAGACCCGGTTGACGAAACTCAGGCGGCGATTGACGCGGCGCTTGCGGTCGCGCTCAATCTCTTGGGCCTCTAGGGCCGGGTTTAACCCGCAGATATGCATTCGGCTCACAGCCGTGTGGCAGCACGCGCGGCCTTAAGCCTCCGTCTGTCCAAATAATGATGCGACGCTAAGAATACATGGTAGAGAGCCGGGGAGGAGGCGCATTGCCAAGGCAGCTTAACCGCTCCGCCGCGTGAAAGCAATGATTTTCTGCCTCGGCCCGCGGCGGTCACCTTGGGGTGCCCGGCACTAGTAATTAGGTTAAAGACTGAGTCGGTGCGATCTTCCAATTTCATCGCCTGCGCCGCCGAGCGTAGGATGGGGCGTGGGTGCGCGGCTCAGTTTCGTAGTATGATGCGGCGATTTTAACCAGCCTCCGCCCGCACGGGCAAAGGAAACTGACGCACCCAATGGCTCGTCGCCTGCCACTCGCGCCGTCCGCGTTTTTGTTCTTCATCAGCTTATTTACACCTGGCGGCAACGCGCACGCGCAACCGCACGTCGCCGCCACCGCGCCCGCGCCTGACCTTGCCTTCACCGTCTCGATGTCTGAGCCGCACACGCACCTGTTGCAGGTCGAGTTGCTGGTGCGCGCCGCCGGGCCGCCGGGCCGTCCGGTTGTCCTGTTGCCCGCGCAACTCGATCTGATCATGCCTGTCTGGACGCCCGGCTCTTATCTCGTCCGTGAGTTCGAGCGGCACGTGCAGGACTTCGCCGCCACGGACGCCGACGGCCATCCGCTCGCGTGGCATAAGATTAACAAAGACACGTGGCGTGTGGAGACGGGCGGCGCGGCCCGCGAGGCGCGTATGAGTTACCGCGTCTATGCCAACGAACTGACCGTGCGCACGAGCGAGTTGAACGACACGCATGCCTTCTGGAACAACGCCGCGTTGTTGATGTATGTCAATGGCAATTTGCGTGCGCCCGCGACGTTGCGCGTCGTGCCGTTCGCCGATTGGCAAGTGGCAACGGGTCTGCCCACTGTTGAGGGGCAACCAAATACGTTCCGCGCTGAGAACTTCGACATCCTCTACGACTCGCCCTTCGAAGTCAGCAATTTCCAAACGCTCGCTTTCGAGGTGCGCGGCGTGCCGCACCGCATCGTGATTGACGGCGCGGGTAACTACGAACCGGAGCGTCTGCGCCGCGACGTACAGCAGATCGTCGAAGCCGCCCGCGCACTGATGGGTGACATTCCTTATCACGACTACACATTCATCTTTCATCTACGCGCCACGGGCGGCGGCGGCCTTGAGCATTTGAACTCAACCGCCATCATCCACACGCGCTACGGTTTCCGGCCCGACACGACCTATCGCGAGTTTCTCTCGACGGTCGCGCACGAATTCTTTCATGCGTGGAACGTTAAACGCATCCGCCCCGACGCGCTCGGCCCCTTCGACTACACCGGCGAGAACTACACGCGCCTGCTCTGGGTCGCTGAAGGTCTCACCAGTTACTACGAAAATATCTTGTTGCGCCGCGCCGGCTTAATCTCGGACAAGGATTATCTCGAAGGCCGGGCGCGTGACATACAAGCCTTGCAGCGCGTGCCGGGTCGCCGCGCCATGAGCGTCGAAGAGGCGAGCTTCGATGCCTGGATCAAGTATTACCGCCCCGATGAGAACTCGATCAACTCTGCCATCTCATATTACGACAAGGGCGCGCTTTTAGGATTGCTGCTCGACCTGGAAATTCGTCGCCGCTCGCAGGGCGCGAAGTCGCTTGATGATGTTATGCGCCATCTCTACAACGAATTTTATAAACGGGAGCGCAACTACACGCCCGCGGATTTTCAGCGCGTGTGCGAGCAGATGGCAGGCGCAGGGTTAGACGATTTCTTCCGCCGCTTCGTGCGCGGGCGCGAGGAACTTGACTATAACGCGGCCCTCAATGGCGCAGGGCTGCAACTGTTGACCACGGCCGCGCCCGTGAACGGCCGTGTGGTCGAACCAAAAGCTTACTTCGGCACGACCCTGCGCGCGGACGGCGACCGCCTCGTCGTCACTAACGTGCCGGCCGATTCGCCGGCCTACGAACAGGGCATCAACGCCAATGATCAGCTCATCGCGCTCAACGGCCAGCGCATAGCCCCGGAAGGGCAACGCCCGGCCGCTGAAGGTCAGCGCACCGCGCTCGACTTCTTCAACGCGCGCTTGGCCGAACTCCGCCCCGGCGACGAAATCCAACTAACTCTTTTCCGGCAAGACAACCTGCGTACCTTCCGCATCAAGCTGGGCACACGCGGCACAGAGAGCTACCGCATCGGGCCAATCAACAATCCGACGCCGGCACAAGCGCGGCTCTACGAGACCTGGCTCGGCGCGCCGTTGCCGAAAAGTTAGTAGCATTCTCTAACCGCAGTGATGAACTTCGATGGACAAGTGGCAATTGTCACGGGTGGCGCATCGGGCATCGGGCGCGCGTGCGCGTTGGCGTTTGCGCGTGGCGGCGCGGGCCTTGTGGTCGTGGACATCGCGGGCGAGGACGCGCTGAACGAGACGGCGCGGCTTGTGCGCGAAGCGGGCGCGCGGATCGTCACGTTCCATGCCGACGTGACCGATGCCGGCAAAGCCGAGCGCGTCGTCGCGGAAACGCGCGTCCGCTTGGGACGCGTGGACATACTCGTCAATGCTGCCGGCATCAGCGCCGACGCGCCCGTGTGGAAGCTGACGGAGACGCAATGGGAGCGCGTGTTGAACGTGAACCTGAAAGGCACATTCAACTACATTCGCGCGGTTGCGCCTGTGTTCCGCGCACAAGCGGCGGGCAAGATCGTCAACGTCGCTTCCATCGAAGCAGCGCGCGGGCGCTTCGGCATCTCTGCTTATGCGGCGGCAAAGGCCGGCGTTGTCGCCTTGACGCGCACGGCGGCGGCCGAGTTGGGCGCGGCGAATGTGAACGTCAACGCCGTCGCGCCCGGCTTTATTAACACGCCGCTCGTGGCGCGTCTGCCAGAAGAAGTTAAGGCAGAGGCCGCACGCTCGGCCGCCTTCGGCCGCATCGGCGAACCGGATGAGGTCGCCTCGGTCGTCGCCTTTCTTTGCACAGAGGCCGCGCGCTACGTCACCGGCACAGTCGTGCGCGTGGACGGCGGGCAACTGCTCTAACGAAGTATGAGTCACGACACCACGCAGGACGAGGTGCAGCAACAGGGGCGTTTGCTGCGCGTCTTAGGCGTCGCTTTTGGCCTGGCGGTGACGGTCGGGATCACCATCGGCATGGGCATCCTGCGCACGCCCGGCGAGGTGGCGGCGCAACTGTCCGACGCGCGCCTCTTCATCGGCGCGTGGTTGTTGGGCGGGCTGTATGCATTGCTCGGCGCGCTCTCGGTCGCGGAACTCGGCACGATGCTGCCACGCTCCGGCGGGCAATATGTTTATGTGCGCCACGCGCTCGGCGCGTATTCCGGCTTCATCGTCGGCTGGAGCGATTGGCTCTCGACGTGCGGCACGATTGCGGCGGTCGCCATCGTCATCGGTGAATACGCAGGCGCGCTCGTGCCGCCACTCGCGGGGCGCGGGCTGACGGTGGCGCTATCCGCCACGCTCGCCTTTGCCCTGTTGCAATGGCGCGGTGTGCTATGGGGTGGACGTTCGCAAGAGCTAACGAGCCTACTCAAGACGTTGGCCTTCGCTGCGCTCATTTTCGCGTGCTTCATGTCCGGCGATAAGGCTGTGCCGAGCGCGCCCGTCGTGGCGACACCGCCTAGTCCGCATGGCCTCGCATTGCTCGGCGCATTGGTGTTGGCGTTGCAAGCTATCATCTACACGTATGACGGCTGGGGCTCAATCGCTTACTTCGGCGGCGAGGTGCGCGACAGTGCGCATAGCATCCCGCGCGCGATGATCGGCGGCGTGTTGACTGTGATCGTGCTCTACCTGCTGGTCAATCTGGCGTTGTTGCACGTCTTGCCCTTAGCGCAACTCGCGGGCGACAAACTCGCGGTCGGCACGGCGGCGCAACTTATCTTCGGGGCGCGCGGCGGCGCGGTCATCAGCGTGCTGGCGCTCGTGTCGTTGCTCGCCGCGCTCAACGGCAACACGATGGCCGCGCCACGCATACTGTTCGCAATGGGCCGCGACCGGCTGTTCTGGCCGCGCGTGCTGATGGTGAACGAAGGCGGCACGCCGAGCGTCGCGTTGTTCGTCAGCACGTTGGTGGCTGGCGCGATGATCGTTTTCAGCGGCACGTTCGCGCGCGTGCTGGCGGGGCTGGCCTTCTTCTTCGTGACGAATTACACGCTGACGTTCATCTCTGTCTTCGTATTGCGCCGGCGCGACCCGGAAGCCGCGCGCCCGTATCGCGCATGGGGCTATCCGTGGACGACCGGCCTCGCGCTTGCCGGCTCAATCGCTTTTTTAGTGGGCGCGGTGGCGGGCGACACGCGCAACAGTGTGTACGCGCTCATGCTGTTGGCCGTAAGCTATCCCGCCTTCGTGCTGCTCAAACGCCGCGCGGGCCGTGCTGAGAGTGAAGCTTGAGCGCAGACGTTTACCAGTTTGATGAACGACTAACCCACGCCACGACGCCACCCGCCGCGTGGTACACAGACGCGCGTGTGCTCGCCGCCGAGCAAGCGTGCGTGTTCGCGCGCACGTGGCAACTCGTCGGGCGTGCGGAGCAAGTTGCACAGGCGGGGCAGTATTTCACGGCGCTGGTGGCCGCTGAACCTATCATCGTTGCGCGCGGCGCGGACGAGCATTTGCGCGCGTTCTCGAATGTCTGCCGGCATCGCGCGGGGCCGGTCGCCGAAGGATGTGGCCGGCGCAAGAATTTTCAATGCGGCTATCACGGCTGGACTTATGCGCTCGACGGGCGGCTCACGGGCACGCCGGAGTATGAGGGCGTCGCGTGTTTCAGCAAAGAGGAGAACGGGTTGCCGCAGTTTCGGGTCGAAACTTGGGGGCCGCTCATCTTCGTCAATCTCGCTCCTGATTATGCGCCGCTCGCTGACACGCTCGCAGACCTGCCGGCGCGGGTCGGGCAGCGCGCTGATTGGCCCGAACTGCGGTTGGCGGCACGCAAGGATTGGTACGTGGACTGCAATTGGAAAGTCTATGTGGACAATTACCTCGAAGGCTATCACATCCCGCTCGTGCATCCCGCGCTCAACCGCGAGCTTGACTACGCGCGTTATCGCACCGAGACGAAACGCTACTATTCGATCCAGCACGCACCGCTTAGAAGCGCGACCGCCACGCGCCTGCAAGCGGGCGCGGGCGACACGGACGACGCGGCGCAATTCTTCTGGCTCTTCCCGAATCTGATGCTCAACGTCTATGCGGACAATTATTCAACGAACCTGATCGTGCCGCTCGGCGCGGAGCGCACGCTGACGGTCTTCGAATGGTACTTCCGCGCGCCGGAAAGTGCAGCGACACAGACGCGCGTGAAAGAAACAATTGAGTTCAGTGACGAGATTCAGCATGAGGACATAAAAATCTGCGAGACGGTGCAGCGCAATCTGCGCTCGCGCACATACCGGCCAGGGCGTTACTCTGTGAAGCGCGAAAACGGCGTGCATCACTTTCACGGGTTGTTGCATGAATTTTTAGGCCGCACAACAGTTGAATAAATCGGTTAGCGCGCCGCAGCCAAAATGAGCGAAGCATATCAGCACATAAAATTTACGATTGATGACCGGGTCGCACGCATCGCGTTCGCGCGCCCGCCGTTGAATGTCTTCAACATCGCGTTGATGCGCGAGCTGAAAGCGGCGCTCGAAGAGTGCGCGCACACGCGCGTGTTGTGCGCGGTCGTGTTTGAGGCGGCGGCCGGCATCCGCGCCTTTAGCGCAGGCGTCGCGGTTGAGGAACATGTGGCGGAGACGATCTATCAGATGCTCGAAACGTTCCACGACATCTTTCGCGTGCTCGAAGATTTAGCCCTGCCGACGCTCGCCGTTGTGGACGGCGCGGCGCTCGGCGGCGGCTGTGAACTGGTGGCTGCGTGCGACATCGTCGTGGCGAGCGAACGCGCACGGTTCGGGCAGCCGGAGATCAATTTGGGTGTCTTCCCGCCGGTCGCCGCCATCTTGTTGCCACGCGTGATCGGCGAGAAGCGGGCGCGGGAACTGATCCTGACGGGCGAGTTGATTGGTGCGGAGGAGGCGTTACGGCTCGGTCTCGTCAACTACGTCATGCCGCACGCGCAGGCGGAGCAGAAACTGCAAGAATTATTAAATCGTTTGCGCGAATTGTCCGCGCCCGCGCTTAACTTGACGCGCCGTGCGCTCGATGTGGGGCGTGGCTGGTCGCTCAGAGAATTGCTTGAGCGCGTGGAGAATCTTTATCTGAACGAGTTGATGAAGACGGAGGACGCGCAAGAGGGCGTGCGCGCCTTTATGGAGAAGCGCAAGCCGGTGTGGCGCAACCGTTGATTGTGAGGCGTGGGCGACGAGTTGATATGCTGAAACGATCTGCACCGCAACGCGCAACCGGCGGCGCGCTAAAGCGCATGGCGCAATTATGTTTGACGCTCGCGCTCGTCGCGCACAGCAACGCGCAGACGCTCGGGCCGCCGGCCGGCCCGCAGCCCGCGCCGCGTATAGCAGAGATGACTCTCGTGGACGATCTCGTGACGCGCGCGACGAGCGCTGTCTGCGCCGAGCGCGAGCAAGACCCGCAGGGCAGCGCGGCGATTGACGAGATGCAGGCGCGTCCGTCGCTGCCGCTCTTGCACACGGATGTGTTGGCCGGCGCGGCGCGAGCCGAGCGGCTGCTGCCGCTTGCGCGCACGCTGGCCAGCGATTCATTGCGTGCCTTGGCGCGCGTCGAAGGCATCACCGCCGCGACGCTTGAGCCGGCGCTGGCGCGCATCGCGGAGGTGCGGCGCGTCAAGCCCGACATGGAGTTGCGCGACAACGCTTCGGTCTTTTATCAAGACCCGCACACGATCCGGTTTGGCACGCTCTTTCTCGCCGGCCTGCGCTCGGACGAGGGCATGATCAGCGTGCTCGCGCACGAGTTGACGCACGTGGCCGACGGCCCGCGCACGACACTCGCCCCGTTGTTCCTGCGCGTGGCTAAACGGGCCGGCACGGCCGCTAGTTTTCGCATTGCCGGGCATCGCGCCGAAGAGTTGACCTGCGATCTAGTGGGCGTAATGGTGGCCCGCGCATACGTTGCGCGGACACCGGGTGTCGAATCATTGGCGCGGCGGGCGGCGCGGGCCATTGAGCACAACTGCGTCACGCGCGATGAAACCGACCTCGCGCATCTTTCGCCGCGCCGCACGATGCGCGCCCTGCTTGCGCTCGATGAGACGCTCGCGCGCACGGTTACGGGTGAGCAACAAGCGACGCGGCCGCGTTCGCGCACACGGCGCGCGGCTTCGGCCGCGCACGCCGCCCGGCCCCGTTGACACGTCGGCGCGCATCTCCCTATCATCGCAACCATTCAACTCGCCATGAACAATGAAAGGTCAACGGTCGCGTCTCGGGCGCGTGTGTCTCGTGCGGGCGCGTGGTTGACGTGCGCGTTGTGCCTGAGCCTTCTCAATCTGGCGGGTTGTCAACAACTCAGCGAGCGTTTGAGCGTGCAGCCGCGTGCCTTGCGCGACGTACCGGCGGCACGCCTCGCGTTCCGGCTTGAGCCGGACGCGGACGAGAGCGCGCTGCCCGCCTCCGTGACCACTACAGCCGAGGACGAACCGCTCGCGCCCGTTAAGCAAGACTTCGAGGCGCGGCGCAAAGACGAAGCGCTGCTGCGCACAGTCGCGTCGCCCGATGGCCAACGCGCGCTTGCGCTCTACGATCCGGGCGGGCTGCCGTCCGACGAGTTCAAACTCGATCTCTACGCCGCCGATGGCCGCTTCCTGCGCAACCTGTTGCCGGAGAATTTATCGGGCGCGTTTCTCGCCACCGCCGCGTGGTCGCCCGACGGTCAATGGATCGCTTTCATCGCACGCAAGACAGCGCAGCCAAAACCGACGCCCACGCCGCCCGACGAATTGCCCCTGCTGCCGCCTGCGCCCAGCGGTGACAACACTAACGCCGCGACGCCGCCGCCCGTGCAACCGCTTTTGCCGCCCGTGCCGATGTTCGCGACCGAGCAGGTTTATCTCTGCGACCGCGACGGCTTCAACCTGCGCCCGCTCACGACACGCGACGGGTTAGTCTATTTCTCGCTCGCCTGGGCCCCGGATGGGCACGCGCTCGCCGCGCTCGCCTGCACGGAGGCCGAACTGTCCGCGCGCATCAATGAGAATAAACTACTCGCGGGTCGGCCGCGCCTGATCGAACGCGACGGGCGCGAGCGTCTGCTTGATGATCAACTGATGGACGCGCTGCCCGTCTGGTCGCCGGACGCGACGAAACTCGCCGCCGCGTTCGAGACCGACGTGCTGCTCTACGATGCGGCCGGCGACGCCCCGACCGGCGCGCGGCTGTCGCTGCATGATCCGCTGCTCGCGGCCTCTGCATCTTATGACGCAAAGAAACCGGCGCAGGTCAGCACGGCGAACACGAATGCGAAAGGCCAGTTGGAGCAACCGGGCGCGGTAGCGCAACCCACGCCAGCGCCAGCAGGCAGCGCACCGCTATCGTTCAACCCGGTCGTGCGGCTGGAATGGGTGCAGCCTGAAACTTTGCTCGTGCAGACCGGCTTCGTGCGCGTTTATCAAAATAACGAAGAGGTGCGCCGCTATCTGCGCTGGCATATCCTCCACCTCAGCCCGCAGGCCGCGGTGCTAAGCTGATGAAAGATAGTAAGCGGTTGGCGGTAAACAGTTCAGCAGGAGGCTTCCCATGATCTACAACAGCATCGCGGACATCTATGCCGCGAACGATGACATACGGCGTCGTCTTGTCGAGCGCGTCGAAGGTTTGCGTGCGGCGCAACTCGGTTATCGCGCGCAAGCGGGCGCGTGGTCGGCGGGCGAGATCGTCGAGCATCTGGCGATTATCGAAGGCAAGCTGGGGCGCGCCATCCAAATGATGTTGCATAAGGCTGAAAGCGCGGGCGCGGAGTCCGGTGGGCCGCCGCCCCCAATGCAGCCGTTTTCATTGGACGAGTTTGCCGCGCAGGCGCGCGCGCAGAAGTTTGTCGCGCCGGAAGAACTGCGTCCGCAGGGCGATGCGAAACTGGCCGACGTGCTAGTGAAGTTGAGCGAATCGCGCGCCGCCTTGCGCGCCTTGCAACCGCGCCTTGAAACGATCGACGGCACGCGCGCACAATATCCGCACCCCATCTTCGGCCCGCTCAACCTCTACCAGTGGCTCGCCTTCATCGGGCTCCACGAAGCGCGCCACCTGCGCCAACTGGAAGGCGTGTTGGCCGGCATGCCAGCGGACAACGTATGAACGAGTGGGCCTGATCGTCTGGCGCGCTCGACTTGAACAAAGGCGCGGGCGGGATGTTAGAATGCCGCCCACTGCTATGAGTTCGCGCCCCAGTGCGGCGGTGCTTCATTGTCAACTCGTATGCCCCTGTAGCTCAATGGTTAGAGCCGCAGACTCATAATCTGTTGGTTGCAAGTTCGAGTCTTGCCGGGGGCAGATCACTTTAACTTTCCTACAGCTTTCACCCAACACACCTATGTCAAACTCAAGGCACCCTCATGAAGCAGCAACTTTGGGCCTGTCGTTTGGGGCAGCGGGCGAAGGCGGGCGGCGGGTAATAACCGGAGAGGTCGGGCGTGATGAGAACGAGAGCATACTTTAAGTCGTGGCGACAGCTAGGCGCGCTGTTAATCGTTGTCCTCAGCTTATGCCCGCGAGTGCTGGCGCAGGACGTGCGGCACTTCGCGGTGGAGCCGGTGTATTTTGATTATCCGGCGGGGTGGGCGGTGACGTTGGACACGCGCCTGCCGCAGTTGCCGGGCTATGTGTTGGCGCGGCCCGGTCTAGCGGTGCTGATCACGGTTTACGTTGCGCCGCAGGAGATCAACGCGCCCGCGAGCACCGTGCCGGCGTTGCTCGCGGGCGCGCGCACGAGTCTCGTACTGCCGCTCATCGAACAGGTGGTGCGGCAATACGAGGTGGCCGGCGCGCAGGTGCAGCGCACACGGACGAGCGCAGAGATCGGCGGCGCAAATGTCAACGGCGACCGCTGGCTCTTGTCCGCCGGGGGGCAGTCCGGCAACATCGACGCTTACCTCTTGGCCTTGCACAATCATCTGGTCATCGTTGCTTTCAATCAGCCGACAAGCGTCGCCGCGCAGGTTGCGCCCGTATGGGAGTTGTTCCGCCGGACGCTGAGCATCGGCGCGCCCGCGAGCGCCGCCGCGCCCAACGCTGCGCCGCGTACGAACATGACTGATCCGCTCGCGCTCTTGGACGAAATGCTGGCGCAGACGACGCAGGCCAAGGGGCTGTATGAACAGGGTAAGTTCAAAGAGGCGATCCCCTTTGCGGAGCGTGCGCTTGCGCTGGCCGAAGAGACGGAGAAACTCGACGTGCCGGCCGAGTTCAAAGGCGCGACGATCCCCAGCGCCTTGAACCTGCTCGCCACGTTGTACAGCGATGCGGGCGATTACGGGCGCGCCGCGCCGCTGTTTCTGCGCTCGCTAGTCCTGATGGAAAAGCGCAAGGGGGTGGACGATCCCGCGCTCATCTCACCGCTCAACAATCTGGCCGCGCTCTATTACGAAACGGGCGAGTACGACAAGGCCGAAGCGCTCTTTCTCCGCGCCATTGCCATCAGCGAAAAGGTCAAGGGGCCTGATCATCCAGATACCGCGAGCGCCCTCAATAACCTTGCGCTCGTCTACGACGCGAAGAACGATTACGCGCAGGAAGAGAAACTGTTACAGCGCGCCCTCGCCATCCGCGAACGCGTGCTCGGCCCTGAGCACGCGGACACGGCCATTACGCTTGCCAACCTCGGCACGCTCTACGACTCGATGAGCGATCCCACGCGGGCCGAACCGTTCATGCGGCGCGCCCTCGCCGCGCTGGAAAAGACCAAGGGGCCCGACCATCCCGATACGGCCACCGCACTCAATAATCTCGCTACGCTCTTTCGCCACCGAGGCGATTACTTACAGGCCGAACAACTCTACCGGCGGGCGCTCGCGATCAACGAACGTGCGCTGGGGCCGAATCATCCGACGCTCGCCTCGTCGCTCGACAATTTCGCGCAACTCTATTACGAGAAGGGCGACTACACGCGCGCCGAGACGTTCTACCGGCGTGCGCTCGACATCCGCGAACGCGCATTCGGCCCGCAGCACCCGGACGTAGCCCAATCGCTCAACAACCTTGCCTTCATCTATCAACAGCGCGGCGACTACGCGCAGGCCATCCAACTCAACGAGCGCGCCCGCACGATCTTTGAGCAGAAGTTCGGCCCCAATCATCTCTCGGTCGCCACCGCGCTCAACAATCTCGCCACGATCTACCGCTCCGCCGGGCAGCCCGAACGCGGCATCCCCTACGCGCAGCGGGCGCAGGCGATCTACGAAAAGCTGTCCGGCCCCGATAGTCCCGACGCGGCGCTCGCGCTCAATAACGTCGGTAGCCTGTTGCTCGCGCATGAAGACGCGCCGCAAGCGTTGGCGCTGCATCAACGTGCCTTGCGGCTCTACGAAAAAGCTTACGGGCCGGAGCATCCGAACGTCGGTCTCATCTTGAGCAATCTCTCGACTGACTACTACGCGCTCGGCGACATGGCGCACGCCGTCGAGAACACAACGCGCGCCAACGACATCAGCGAACGCCAACTCGCGCTCGCGCTCACAACCGGCTCGGAGGAACAGAAGCGTCTGTTCATGGCCACGCTGGCCGAAGAGAATGACTACACGCTCACCCTGCATGCCGTGGCCGCGCCGACCAACGCGGCGGCGCTCCGGCTCGCGCTGACGACGATCCTGCGGCGCAAAGGGCGCGTGCTGGATGCGATGAGCGATCAGATCGCCGTGCTGCGGCGGCGGCTCAAACCCGAAGACCGCGTGCTGCTCGCCCAACTCTCCACTGCGAACGCGGAACTGGCCGCGCTCGTCCTCAAAGGCGCGGGCCAGCAGACGCCCGCCGAGTATCAGGCGCGGCTCGCCAAACTCAACGGCGAGGTGAATGAGCTACAGGCGCAGATCAGCGCGCGTAGCGCAGAATTCCGCGCGCAGTCGCAACCCGTCACGCTCGCCGCCGTGCAGCAGGCTATTCCGGCGGGCGCGGCGCTCGTCGAGTTCGCGCTTTATCATCCATACAACGACAAGGCCAAGACGCGGGTCGACCGCTTCGGCGCAGCGCGCTATGTCGCTTACGTCCTGCGCGCCGACAAGCCGCCCGCGTGGGTCGAGTTGGGTGCGGCCGCGCCCGTCGATCAGGCGCTCGCGGCGTGGCGCACGGCCCTCGCCGATCCGAAACGCGCGGATGTGCAGACGCTTGCCCGCGCGCTCGACGACAAGATCATGCGGCCCGTGCGCGCATTGCTCGGCGACACGCGGCAACTCTTTCTCTCGCCCGACAGCGCCTTGAACTTGATCCCCTTCGGCGCGCTCGTGGACGAACAGAACCATTATCTCGTCGAGACCTATTCAATTACCTATCTGACGAGCGGGCGCGACCTGCTGCGCCTCGCGGTGCGGACGGAGAACAAACAGGGCCCGGTCGTTGTCGCCGATCCGTCGTTCGACGCGGGCGGGGCCGTGGCGAGTAATACGCCGAACGTGCGCGTGCCGGCAGGCAGTAAACAAACCACGGCCGCGCAGCAGCAGTCATCAGACGCGGGCGCACAACGCGGTGCGGACACGGGCCGGCGCTCGTTCGATTTCGCGAGCGCACATTTTGGCCGGCTGCCCGGCACGGCTGAAGAGGCGCGCGCGATTAGCACGATCATGCCGGGCCTCCGGTTGCTCACCGGCGCGCAGGCGACCGAGGCCGCGCTCAAGGGGGTGAGCGGCCCGTTTATTCTGCACATTGCCACACACGGTTTCTTCCTGCCCGATCAAGGGCAAGGTGCGGGCGTGGACAAGACGCGCGGGCTTGTGCTCGGCGTCGCCGGGGCGGGCGTATTGGGCGAGAATCCGCTGCTGCGTTCGGGCATCGCGCTCGCGGGCGCGAACACACGCCAGAGCGCAAACGGCGAAGACGGTGTGCTGACCGCGCTTGAAGCGGCGGGGTTGGATTTGTGGGGCACGAAACTCGTCGTGTTGTCGGCCTGCGAGACTGGACTGGGCGACGTGCAGAACGGCGAGGGCGTCTATGGTCTGCGGCGCGCGTTGGTGCTGGCTGGATCGGAAAGTCAGGTGATGAGTCTCTGGCAAGTGTCGGATGCGGCGACGCGCGATCTGATGGTTGCTTATTACCGGCGGCTGCAAGCGGGCGAGGGGCGCACAGAGGCTTTGCGCCAGGTGCAGTTAGCGATGATCAAAAGCAAGTTGCCGGGCGCGGTGGGCACGGGCGGCCAACGCGGTCTGGGCGAGACAACCGGGCCGGCCACGCAGCCAGAAGATCGCAGCCATCCATTCTACTGGGCCAGCTTCATTCAGTCGGGCGAATGGCGCG
>JBBQGM010000053.1:0-33913 GCA_038322995.1 Pyrinomonadales bacterium | reverse complement strand
CTTGGTCAATGACACATTTCCCGACGCCGTCGGCCAGCCCAACTCCGGCCCGGTCGATTACATCTCTATCCCCCGCGTCAGCGTCGAGGACATATTAGGCGCGGTCGGGCAAGTCAACATCGCGGGCTTCAGTCCCGTCGGTGTTGACGTGGTCAACTTCCCGCAACGGCGCATCAACAACACCTTTCAGGGAGCCGATAATTTAACGTGGCGGCTGGGCAATCACAGTATGGCATTTGGGGCCGACGTGCGGCGCACCGAACTCAACAGCGATCAGTCGCCCAGTTCACGCCCGCTCATCACCTTCGACGGCTCGCCGGAAGTGGCTTTGAACGAAGATGGCACGCCCGATTTCACCGGTAGATTCTTTAGCGCGGTCGATCTCGCTGCGGCGGGCGCGGCCAGTGGTTTTTCGCAGACACTCGCCACCGCCGACCCCGACGTACAGTTGCGTTTCTATCAACTTGATTTCTACGCACAGGACACGTGGCACATCGCCAAACGGCTCTCGCTCTCCTATGGTCTGCGCTACGAATACAACACCGTGCCGCGCGAGACGCAGGGCCGCATCGAGAAAACTTTCGCCGACGACAGCTTGAGCCAGATGCCGGGGCTGCTGAGTTTTATCGGCGGGCGCAAACGTATCTTCGATCCCGACCGCAACAACTTGGGGCCGCGCATCAGCGCCGCCTACTCGCCCAAGTGGTTCGGTGTAGAGCATCCAAGCGTCATTCGCGGTGGTTACGGCCTCTTTTACGATCAACCGTTGGGCGCGGTCGTCGTGCAATCGGCCAACGTGTTCCCCACGTTCCTCTCCGTCAACTTCGCCGGCGGCACGGGCAATCAAGATCGCACCTGCATCAACTTCCCCTGTGGCGAATTGAATCTAGCTAATCCGAGCGACCTGCCCTTCATTCGGCGCAACAGCTTGAACCGGATCGTGCCCGGCCTCTCTACGCTCGACCTGCTCCGCTTGATCAACAACTTCGTGACCGGCTCGGATAATCCGAGCGCAGCGGCCAGCATCTTCGGCGCAACATTGCCGACGCGCAAACTCGACTCGCCTATGGCGCACCAGTATTCCGTCACCTACGAGCAACTCGTCGCGCGCGGCTTGAGTCTGTCGGCCTCTTACGTTGGCACGCGCGGCCGGCATCTGCTGCGTTTCTCAACCCCCAACTTCGGCCCGAATGACATCCTCGTGCCGGTCTTCTTCGACGTGATCTCGCAAGATGAGGACGATCCCGATGATCCGTCTGACCTCATCGGCGAGCCGCGCTTCTTCGGCTTCGCCGTGCCGCCGGGCGGCGCACGCCCGACCGAAGGCGTCGGCAACATCTCACAGTTTTCCACAACCGCGCGTTCCAGTTATAACGCCCTGCAAGTGCAAGCGCGCGGCCGCTTCCGCCGCGCCTTCCAGTTCCAAACTTCGTACACGCTCTCGCGCGCGACCGACGATGTCTCGGACGTGTTCGATCTGGCCGGCGCATTCGCCTTGCCGCAGAACAGCATGGACAGCGCGGGCGAGCGCGGCCCCGCCAACTTCGACGCGCGGCATCGCTTCGCCTATAACTTCATCTACGAGTTGCCCGCGTTGGCCCAGCACAACAAGCTGACCCGCGCCCTTTTCGGCAAGCTGCGCGTGGCCGGTCTCGGTAGTCTGCAAAGCGGCATGCCGTTCACCGTCAACAGCACGCTTGACGTGAACTTCGATGGCAACCTGACGGATCGGCTCGACACGACCGACGGACTGGTCGTCACCGGCGACGGCCGCCGGCCGTTGCGCCTGACGACAGACGCGCCCACCACGCTGCTCGCCGAATTCGGCGAAGACGGCCGCATCGGGCGCAACACGTTTCGCGCGGGCAGCACCATCTCGCTCAACATGGCGTTCATCAAAGACTACAATTTTAAGGAGCAGCAACAACTCACCCTGCGCGTCGAAATCTTCAACTTCATCAACCGCGCAAACTTCGGCATCCCCGTCCGCTTCCTCGAAGCGCCCGGCTTCGGCCAAGCGACCAACACTCTCACGCCCGCGCGCCGCGTCCAGTTCGCGCTGAAATATTCATTCTGAAACGAGCAAAAAACTACCCCCGAAAACACACGAAGCAGCACGAAAAAGTACAAACGGAACGCTGTGCCTTTTCGTGCTGCTTCGTGTGTTTTCGTGGCTAACCGTTTTCCTCATCAACCGGCGGCGCAGGTCATCCCGCAATTTGATATAACATCGCAGCATGCGCATCATTGCCGGCCAATATCGCGGGCGCGTGTTGAAAAGCCCGTCCTCGCTGCGGATTCGCCCGACCTCCGACCGCCTGCGCGAGACGCTCTTTAACGTCCTCGCGCCGCGCCTCGCCGCCGCGCGCTTCCTCGATCTCTGCGCCGGTTCCGGCGCAATCGGCATTGAAGCACTCTCACGCGGCGCAGCCTTCGTCACCTTCGTTGATCGCTCGCGCAAGACCTGCGGCCTCGTCGAAACGAATCTCGATCTACTCGCCGTGCCCGAAGACCAAACCGAGGTCGTGTTAAGCGAAGCCACCGACTATCTACGCCGCGCCGCCGCCCGCGCCACCCACACGCCCGCCGACATCGCCTTCTACGATCCACCTTACGACAGCGATTATCTGCCCGCGCTCGACCTCTTCGGCGCGCACGCCGCCAAACTGCTCGCGCCCGCCAGTGTCCTCGTCATCGAACATCACCACAAGAACGCGCTCAAAGACACCACCGGCCTCCTCCGCCGCTGGCGCATCCTCAAACAGGGCGACGCTGCCCTCAGTTTTTATGAACTTGCTTGACGACTTGTTTGTGCGAACCGCCAGGGCGCACCATTGACACCCGCGCGCCCCGTCTATCCATGTCACGCTAACCTGAACAAGAGGGTGAAGGGCTTCGAGTTTATCGGGTCATCGCCCGCAGGAGTAGTAAGACGTTGCGTTTGCGCGCCAGCCGCACGGCAGATAAAGGACAAAGCCGCAAGACGCAGATTTATGTCTTTAGAGTCCATTGCCGTTTGCTGTTAGAGGCTCCCTCCGCCGGAAACACCCTGGTTGCACAGTTCAAACCATAATTCAGTTTGAGCTTCGTGCTAGCGGCTCATCTGTTTTCCACCGCTCGTGGAAAGCAGGCAGCGCGAAACACTGGCGTTGGGCTATAATGCGTTTCTGTCAATTACACGAGCAGGAATAGCGGGACATTGCGGGTGCAAGCGTGAGGATTATTTCCAATGAGTGAAACAATCAGAGGCAAAACAGATGCTGCCGATGGGGCGGTCTCGGTCACTTTACACATTAACGGGGGCAGACATGAGCTTCAAATCGAGCCGCGCGTTTCCCTGCTTGACGCACTGCGCGAATACGTCGGGCTGACGGGGACGAAGAAGGGCTGCAACCAGGGCGCATGCGGCGCATGTACCGTACTCGTGGACGGTGAGCGAATCAACTCCTGTTTCGCGCTCGCCGTGCAATATCAGGGCAGAGCGATCACGACCATCGAGGGCGTCGCCGATGATGACCAATTGCACGCGCTGCAAGCTGCGTTTATTGAGAACGACGGTTTCCAGTGCGGCTATTGTACGCCCGGCCAAATCTGTTCGGCCATCGGGATGCTCAAGGAGTTCAAACAGGGGATGCCGAGCGCGCAGACGAAAGACGTCGCCGAGTTGGAGCTAGAATTTTCTGACGAAGAGATCAGAGAGCGTATGAGTGGCAACCTGTGTCGCTGCGGCGCGTATGTCGGCATCATCGAAGCCATTCATAAAGCGTTTGACCGGGAGGCGGCGCGATGAAAAATTTTGCCTACGCCCGCGCCGAGAACGTCGGGGCAGCGATCCAAGCAATCACACAAAACCAGCATGCTAAATTCTTAGGCGGCGGCACTAATCTCGTTGACCTGATGCGCGAGCATATAGAGCAGCCCGACCAACTTGTTGACATAACCGCTCTGCCCCTCGCACAGGTTGAAGAACTGCCTGGCGGAGGCGTGCGCATCGGCGCGCTCGTGCGTAACAGTCACCTCGCCGCGCACCAACTCATCCGCGCGCGCTATCCGGTCTTGGCGGAAGCGCTTTTGAATGGCGCTTCCGGTCAGATTCGCAACATGGCCACGACGGGGGGCAATCTGATGCAGCGCACGCGCTGCTACTACTTCTACGACACGGCCTCACGTTGCAACAAACGCGAACCCGGCACGGGCTGCGACGCGCTCCAAGGCTTCAATCGGATCCACGCGATCCTCGGCGCATCGGACGATTGCATCGCCACGCATCCGTCGGACATGTGCGTCGCGCTGGCCGCGCTCGATGCAACGGTTCACGTTGAAGGGAAAAACGGCGTGCGGGAAATCGCGCTCGTTGATTTTCACCATTTGCCCGGAAATACACCGAACATTGAAACCGATCTGCGACCGGATGAATTGATCACTTCGATTCGGATTCCACGAAACGACTTTGCGCAAAATTCGCTTTACCGAAAAGTGCGCGACCGCGCGAGCTACGCTTTTGCCCTGGTCAGCGTCGCCGCAGCTTTGGAAGTTGAAAATGGTTCGATAAAAAACGTGCGGCTCGCGCTTGGCGGTGTCGCGCACAAACCGTGGCGGGCGTTTATCGCCGAACAAGTTTTGCAAGGCGCGACGGCAAACGTGGAAAGCTTCAGACACGCGGCGGAAGAAGAGTTGCAGAGCGCGCAGGGGTACGCACACAACAATTTCAAAATCGAGTTGGCGAAACGCACCATCGTCGGCGTGCTGAGCGCATTGGCGGAACAGGGAGGAGCGCAGCAATGAGTATCATGCAGAAAATTATGGAGACGGTCGCGCAGTATATGCCCGACAAAGACCCTGACCCGTTGCTGCACAAACACGGCTACATCGGCAAACCGTTCAGCCGCGTTGACGGGCACTTGAAAGTCAAAGGCGAAGCTGTGTTCTCCGCCGAATTCAAATTGGCAAACTTAGCGTATGCCGCGCTCGTCTATAGCACGATTGCGAAAGGCAAAATCACGAAACTTGATGTAAGCACGGCGGAAAATTTGAATGGGGTTCTCGCTGTCATCACATATGAGAACGCGCCGAAGATGAAAGATCAACCGCTGATGGATCCGACCGGGCAGAAAAAAGGTTCAGCGCAGAGTGATCTGCCGATTATGCAGGACGCCAAGGTTCATTGGAACGGTCAGCCGGTCGCGGTTGTCGTCGCCGAGACGCAAGACCAGGCGGACTACGCCGCAGCCTGCGTCAAAGTCGAATATGAAGTCGAAGAATTCGCAGTTTCGTTTGCCGCATTAAAAACGCAAGCTGAAACTCCGCCGCACATCATGGGCGAACCGGCTGAAGTTGAAATCGGCCAAGCGGAACAGGGCTTGGCAGCGGCTGAATTTAAGGTTGATTATATTTACCGCACGCCGCGCTACAACCACAATGCGATTGAGCCGCACGCGACCATTGCCGCGTGGAACGAAGATGGCAGTCTCACGGTTTTCGATTCGACGCAGTTCGTCTACGGCACTAAATATACTCTCGCCGAACTGTTTTCGCTCAAAGACGCCGAGGTGCAAACCATCGCGCCGTTTGTCGGCGGCGGTTTCGGCGGCAAAGGTGGCTGGACTAATACCGCGCTGTGTGCGCTGGCGGCGAAAGTCGTCGAGCGGCCCGTTAAACTGGTGCTTTCGCGCGCAGGCGTTTTCCGCATCGTCGGCGGGCGAACCGCTTCCGAGCAGCGGGTCGCCCTTGGCACGAACAAAAACGGGAAATTGGTTGCGCTGATTCAAAGCGGTATCACCGGCACCACGACGCATAATCGCTATCCCGAACAATTCACGTTTCCGGCGCGTCATCTTTATGCTTCGGAAAATATTTTCGTCGGTCAAAAAACCGTCTATCTCGACACGGTGGCCAATACTTATATGCGTGCGCCGGGCGAATCAATCGGCACTTTTGCGCTCGAATCGGCGCTTGACGAACTCGCGCATGAACTGAACATTGATCCGATTGAACTGCGCCGCATCAACGAACCCGCGAAAGACCCGACCAAAGACACGGAATTTTCGATGCGTAATTTAGTCGAAGCCTATACACGCGGCGCGGCCAAATTTGGCTGGAAACATCATGCCCCAGGTGCGCAGCGCGAAGGCTGTTGGCACATCGGGCAAGGCGTCGCAACAGCTTATTATCCGTATTATCGTTTTCCCGCGACGGCTCGCGTGCGCATTTCTGCTGACGGCACGGCGACTGTGCAAGCAGCAGCGCACGAAATGGGTATGGGCACGGCGACGGTACAGATTCAGCACGCGGCGCAGCGGTTGGGTTTGCCGATTGATAAAGTTTCGTTTGAGTACGGCGATTCCAATCTGCCTGAATCGCCCGTCGCCGGTGGTTCAAATCAAACCGCCAGCATCGTCGCGTCGGTCTCGGCGGCAATCGAAAAAGCGCACAGAGAATTGCTCGCGCTCGCCGGAGACGATTACGATTCGCCGCTTTCAGACATGAAATACGAGCAAATCGAAGCGCGCGCCGGGGGCCTTTTCGACAGGGAAAATGCGCGGAAAGGCGAAACTTATTTATCGATCCTAAACCGCATCGGACAGAGTTACATCGAAGCGGAAGCATCATCTGACGCGCCGCTCGAAATGATGAAATACTCGATAGGTTCATACGGCGCGCAGTTTTGCGAGGTGCGCGTCAATGAAGAATCAGGCGAAGTGCGGGTCTCACGCTGGCTCGGCTCATTCGATTGCGGCAGAATTTTGAACCCTAAAACCGCCGTCAGTCAGTTTCGCGGCGGCATCATTATGGGCATCGGCATGGCGCTGACCGAAGAAACGTTTTTTGACGAACGGCGCGGGCGCATTATGAATCCGTCGCTCGCCGAATACCACGTTCCCGTTCATCTGGACGTGCCGCACATCGAGGTGATTTACAACGATATTCCCGACGAGCATACCCCTTTGGGCGCACACGGCATTGGCGAAATCGGCATCACGGGCGCGGCTGCGGCAGTGGCGAACGCGGTGTTCAACGCGACGGGCAAGCGCATCAGAGAATTGCCGATTACGCTCGACAAACTTTTATGAAGCCGCCACCCGTGCCAGATCCGTCGGGCAAAGTGTTGCCGGGCGCGCTGCTCGCCGTTGCGGCCGGGTTGCTGTTCGCGCAATGCAAGAAACGGAGACGCCGATGAAAGAGCCCCGTGCTGTCATTGAAGCCTACAAGCGGGCCATGCGCGCCGACGTATCGTGCGCGCTGGCCACGGTCGTTTGCGTCGAAGGTTCGACGTACAGGCGACCCGGCGCGCGCATGTTGATGACGGCGGAGGGGCAGATGACGGGCAGCTTAAGCGGCGGCTGTCTTGAGCGCGACGTCTTCGAGCGCGCCCGCGGCGTGATGAAAACAGGCGCGTCAATCGTCGTGCGCTACGACACGGGCGCGCAGACGGACATCGTGTGGGGTTTAGGCTTGGGTTGCAACGGGGTCGTGCATATTTTAATCGAACCGCTTGCTGGGAGTGTGCCGATGCCGCCTCATCTCAAGTTATTAGCCGATTGCATCGAAGGGCAAGCGCCATGCGTCGTTGCCACTATCTTCGGTGTCAGCGCAAAGCGAGCAGTGCAAAGCGCAACATCTTTGGACGTAACGTCCTTTTCAATGCCGGCTGATTCAGCACAAATCAAGGTTGGTTCACATCTGCTACTACGCCAAAATGAAAAAGCGCACGTCGAGTTCCGGCATGAAGAACTGGCGCGCCTTGTGATGCAGGATGCGCGCGAGTCTCTGGAACGAGGTGAGTCGAGCGTCAAAGCTTATGAACTGGCGGCGCACGTGGTAGAAGTTTTCATTGAAGTAGTTGAGCCGCCATTACCGCTCGTCGTCTTCGGGGCGAACGCCGACGCTGCGCCCATCTTAGAGTTCGCGCAACGGCTCGGCTGGCATGTAACAATCGTGGATACACAAGCGCGTGCGGCCTCCCGCGCCCGCTTCGCCGATGCTGACGCAGTGCAACTCTGTTGCCCGGAAGATGTCCCCACGCAAGTGAGTTTGACTGCGCGCACGATGGTAATTGTGATGACGCACAACTATCTGCACGATGTAGAGCTTTTCAAAACGCTCAGTTCCAGCCCTGTGCGCTACATCGGGATGCTCGGCCCCAAACGGCGCACCGAACAAATTATCGACGCAGCGCGGGGCGAAGGCGTGGCCCTGAGCGAAGCGGGTCTGCGCCGCCTACACGCTCCCATCGGACTTGATCTGGGCGCGGAGTCGTCGGAGGAAATCGCCTTGAGCATCATCGCGGAGATTCGCGCGGTGCTGGCCGGTCATAGCGGTGGGTTTCTAAAAGACCGCACCGCGCCGATTCATAACCTGCGCGTGCCGCGCAACCGCATGGAACCGCTTGCCGAACGTGAACCGCAGACGGAAACGCTCGCAGCCATCGGCGCATGAACTTGGCAACCAGGCTGAACGATGAATCCGGCGTCAGCGGTCAAATGCTTGCGCCGCATGTCCAAACCCGCTTTGCATACGGCCGGTGACAAGATGAACATCGGTATCATCGTGCTGGCGGCGGGCGCATCAACCCGCATGGGCGAGCCTAAACAATTGTTGCGCTACGAAGGCGAAACGCTCTTGCGCCGCGCTGTCAAAACGGCGCTTCATTCGGCATGTCGTCCGGTTGTCGTTGTGCTCGGCGCGAGCGCCGAAGTTTTGCGGGCTGACCTGGCACACGAAATCGCGTTGCCGCAAACGCACATCGTCGTCAATCAGCACTGGGCGGAAGGCATGAGCAGTTCGATTCGTTGCGGCATCAGGGCGCTGGAAGCGCTGACAACAGCGCAAGCTGAAGCAGTTGTTCTTACCCTCTGCGATCAACCGTTCGTGACGGGCGCAGTCATCCACCGTCTGCTTAAAGCTTATCGCGCCGGAGCGTCGCCGCTGGTCGCTTCTGCATATGAAGCGCAGGGTAAAAAAACGCGCGGGGTTCCGGCGCTCTTTAGTCGCGCGCTCTTTTCCGAGTTGCAGAATTTGCGCGGCGGCGCGGGCGCGAAGTCGGTCATCGAGCGACAGTTATCCCGCGCAACTATTGTTGCAGTCCCCGAAGCGGCGTTTGATGTTGACACGCCGCACGACTATCAGGGTTTGCTGGCCTAGCGCGAATCATTCAAATTAAATCGGCTTTTGGTCGCCGAGCAGTTTGGCAGCTTCCGCGTGCGCCAAGACAACTTCCGGCGCGCGTTGCAAGGCGGCGCGGTACGGCTCCGCCAGACCGTTGGCGCTGCCCTCATCGGGTTTGAGCATCATGCTCGCTTGCGCGCCGAGCGCTTCGGCTTCTCGCTCCGTCGCCTCGTCTGCGTCGAGCAACTCATCAATCTGTACTACGAGCGCCGAGAGCGGACGCAAGTATGCGAACCACTCGTCGTGCAAGACGAGTTGCAACAGAGCGCCGCTCGACTCGACGCGCCCGCGCACACGCTCATACTGGATGCGCTCGTCGTCGAGCAGCGCCTTGTGCAACTTGAGCAGCGCGCGCCGCACGTCGCCGAGCCGAGCACGCGCCCCGGCTGAAATCATTGCTTCGTTCATCTCTGCCATCGGCCTCACTTATCCTGTGTTGTGTCCTGACGAAAGTTTGCCCGGCCCGTGGTTTCGTTGAAAAATATTGCCGGTCAACTCTCTGCGGCAGCTTACTTCCCTTGTGGTCGCCGACCAAGCCGATAAATATGGTTATCACCCCGCCCTTTTGTTATCATCCGCAGCATACGGCATCTCAGACGTGATACGGGAACCACTGTAGACTCGAAGTTTGTCAGCCTTTTTACCTGCCCTTAATTTTTAATAAGTTCCGTGAGGAAGCTTTCGCTCGCATCGGAGCATTTATGGCTGCACGCCAGCCGCCAGTAAGGAGCGCCGCCCGACAATGAGCAACAGCGGCGGCACGCAGAGGATGATTCGAGAAAACACTCGCGCCAGCTTTAATCGGTGGAGGACGGTATGACGCAACTCGAAACGGAACGACTGCGGCTGCGTATGTGGCGCGAAGAAGACTTTGAGGCTTATGCGCAAATGTGCGCCGACCCGGAGGTGATGCGCTTTCTCGGCGGCAAGCCGTTCACGCGCGCCGAAGCATGGCGACATCTGGCTTTTCTCGTCGGTCACTGGCAACTGCGCGGTTACGGTCATTGGGCGGTGGAAGAGAAAGCGAGCGGCCGCGTAATCGGGCGGGTGGGCGTGCAAGACCCGGAAGGATGGCCCGGATTCGAGATCGGTTGGGCGTTCGCGCGTGCGAGTTGGGGGCGCGGGTATGCGACCGAGGGCGCGCAAAAGGCGCTGGAATATGCCTTCACGGAGTTGGGCCGCGCGCACGTCATCAGTTTGATCCATCGCGATAATAAGGCTTCGATCAAAGTGGCGGAGCGATTGGGCGAGAAGGTTGAGGGCGCAACGGAGGTGTTCGGCATAGACGTGCTGATCTATGGCATCAGTCGGGCAACATGGCAGGACGCCCGTCCGGTGCTCGTCCCTTAACAGTGTGCTGCGCCCGCCCGCCCTGTGCCAACTATCAGCCGCGCGATTTGTCTGCGTCATGGTTTACGCTAAACTTAGCCCGCCAACATTTTCGGTATCTGCATAAACTTTACCTGAGGTCTCGCATGAAATCGTCGCCACTGTTCCGCACCCTGCTTGCCCTGCTCGTCACGTTCTCTTGCTTCCGTGCGTCCGCCCGCGCCGACGAGGGCATGTGGCCGTTCAACAACGTCCCACGGGCGCTGATCAAACAACGTTACGGCTTCGAGATCACGGATGCGTGGCTGAGCAAGGTGCAACTCGCTTCGGTGCGGTTCAACAACGGCGGTTCTGGCTCGTTCGTCGCGCCTGACGGCCTTGTGCTGACCAATCATCACATCGCCTCGGACACGCTCACAAAGATCAGCACGCCCGCGCACGATCTACTCAAAGAGGGCTTTTACGCGCGCACGCGGGCCGACGAAGCGAAAGCACCCGACCTTGAGTTGAACGTGCTCGTAAGTATTGAAGATGTGACGGCGCGTGTGACCGGCGCGGTCACAGTGGGCGCGTCGCCGGCCGAAGCCGCTGCCGCGCGGCAGCGCGTCACCAGTGAGATCGAGACCGAGTCCACGAAGGCGACGGGCTTGCGCAGCGATGTCGTCACGCTCTATCAGGGCGGGCAATACAATCTCTATCGCTATAAGAAGTACACCGACGTGCGCCTCGTGTTCGCGCCTGAATACGGGATCGCATTCTTCGGCGGCGACCCCGACAACTTTAACTTCCCACGCTACAACCTCGACATGGCCGTCTTTCGCGTCTATGAGAACGACCAGCCCGTGCATACCGACAACTATTTCAAATGGTCGAAGGCGGGGCCGGGCGCGGGCGAACTCGTCTTTGTCTCCGGCAATCCCGGCACGACGCAGCGGCTCAACACGGTCGCGCACCTTGAATTCTTGCGCGCCGTGAATCTGCCGTTTCAGATCAGATTCTACGAGCGCACACAGGCGCTCCTACATCGCCACAGCGCACTCGGCGCGGCGCAAGAGTTACAAGCGCATCAAGACCTGTTCAGCATCGAGAACAGTTTGAAGAATCTGCGCGGCCAACTCGCCGGGCTACAAAACAAAACGATCCTCGCGCGCAAGACAACAGCCGAACAAACCTTACGCCGCACGGTGGCCGCCGACAAGCAGAAGCAACAAGCTTACGGCGATGCCTGGGACGTGATTGCGCGCGCGCGCAAGTCGCTCGCTGCTTACGAGCGCGAGCGGTTGCTGTTCGACACCGGCCGCGCGTTCAATTCGCGCCTCTTCACGCTCGCGCGTGCGCTCGTGCGCCTTGCCGCCGAACGCGACAAGCCGAACGCGCAACGGCTGCCCGAATTTACCGATGCCCGCCGCGCCTCGCTCGAACTCGACATCTTCTCGCCCGCGCCTATCTATGGTGAATTTGAGCAAGCGAAACTCGCGGACGCGCTCACGTTTATGCGCGCTGAGTTGGGCGCAACGAACGCGCTCGCGCAAAAGGTTTTACAAGGCAAACAACCCGCCGAGCGCGCCGCCGAACTCGTCAGCGGCACGCACCTGCAAGACGCTGATTATCGCAAGCAGTTGGCGAGCGGCGGCGCAGCAGCCATCGCAGCGTCGAACGATACGCTGATTCAACTCGCGCAGGCGATTGATCCCGAAGCGCGTGCGTTGCGTCAGCGTTATGAAGATGAGGTGGTCAGTGTCGAGCGCACCGCTTATGCGAAAGTGGCGCGGGCGCTCTATGACATTGAAGGCACAAAACAATATCCCGATGCCACGTTCACGCCGCGCCTCGCTTACGGCGTTGTTAAAGGCTACGCAGAGAACGGCCAACCGGTCGCACCGTTCACCGATTTCGCCGGCCTCTACGCGCGCTCGACGCAACATCAGAACGAGTCGCCCTACGATCTGCCGCCGCGTTGGACGGCGCAGAAGGCCGCACTCAATTTGCAAACGTCGCTCAATTTCATCTCCACCGCCGACACCATCGGCGGCAACTCCGGCTCGCCCATCATCAATCGCGCCGCCGAACTCGTCGGGCTAAACTTCGACCGCAACATCTATGGTCTCGTCGGCAACTTTATCTATGACGAGACGCAGAAGCGCAACATCAGCGTCCACTCGCGCGGCATGCTCGAAGCCCTGCGCAAAGTTTACGGCGCGAACGAACTGGCCGATGAACTGGCCGGCCCCACGCCAAAAGCCAATCCGGGCCCAAGCGCACGGACGCCGCGCGCGCACCGGCGACCCGTGACAGCCATACCGTGAGCAAGCCACAGACAGTCGAACAAGTCGCGGCGTTCTGGGCCACGGAGGCGTGCGGCACGCAGTTCGTTGCGGCGGCACGCGACGAGCAGGATTTCTACGCGCAGTATCGCCGCTTCCGTTACGCGACCGAGTGGCATATCCCGGAGTTCGTCAATTTCGCAGCGCTGCGCGGCCGGCGCGTGCTGGAGATCGGCTGTGGCAACGGCGCGGACGGCGTTATGTTTGCTGAAGCAGGCGCGGACTACACCGGCGTCGATCTCACCGCCGCGGCCGTTGCCGCGACCCGCAAGCACTTCGCCGTCATGGGTCTCACTGGCGAGTTCCAACTGGCGAACGCGGAGCAGCTTGCTTTTCCTGACGCGAGTTTCGATGTCGTCTATTCATATGGCGTATTGCATCACACGCCTGATCCGGCGCGTTCGCTCCGTGAAGTTTATCGCGTGCTCAAACCCGGCGGGCGGGCGCTCGTGATGCTTTATCACCGGCACAGTTTTAACTATTACGCGCGCATCCTCGGTTACATGCGCGCCCGCCTGCTGCTCCGCATCATCACACGCGCCGGGCATTGGGCGCACGATAGAGCAGCGGCGGCCGAACACAGTCTCGCGGGTGTGCGCGGCAACGAGCGGCCCGAAGTCTGGACACTGCACTATGAAAACTTCTTACGCACCGGCTGGCGTTATTTGCAAGCGCGCAACTTCGCGCATCACTGCACCGACGGCCCCGAATGCCCTTATGCGTATGTATATGATAAACAGGAGGCGCGCCAAGTCTTCGCGCCTTTTAAAGCTGTGAACTTTCGCGTCGCGCACTTCCCTTTGCGCAAATATCCATTCGCGCGCATGTTACCCTTCGGCATCGAACGTTTGCTCGCCGCCCGCCTCGGTTGGTACTTGCTGATCGATGCGACTAAATGAAGACCGCTATCAACCGTTTCATGCCGGAGCAAACGCCAGCCGTTAAACCAAGCAGAGCGATCAAGCTGCTCGTCATCTTGGCCAGCATCATCTGCGCGCTGTTTATCGCAGAGATCGCCCTGCATGTCGTCGGCTACACCTACCCGATCTTCTATACGACCGACACGGCGCGCGGCTATGCCCTGCGCCCGTGTATGCAGGGCTGGTATCGCAAGGAAGGCACGGCCTACGTGCGCATCAACTGCGCGGGCCTGCGCGACCGCGAGCACACGCTGGCCAAGCCACCCGACACTTTGCGCATCGCCATCGTCGGCGACTCGTATGCTGAAGCCTTGCAAGTGCCGGTGGCAGATGCTTTCTGGGCCGTGTTGGAGCAGAACCTACAAGGCTGCCCGGCCTGTGGCGGGCGCACGGTCGAGGTCATCAACTTCGGCGTGTCCGGCTACGGCACGGCGCAGGAGTTGCTCACGCTCGAACAACAGGTCTGGGCTTATGCACCGGATGTGGTGTTGCTTGCCGTCACCACGAACAACGACATCACAGACAACTCGCGCCCGTTGAAGCAGACCGACGAGATTCCTTATTTCGTCCTGCGCGACGGGCAACTTACGCTCGACGATTCGTTTCGCCAGACGCCCGCGTTTCGCCTGCGCAACTCATTGCTTAATCGCGCCGGTCGCTGGATCAGAGATCACCTGCGCATCATCCAGGCGATTCATCAGGTGCAGCATGCTATCAAAACCCGCATCGACGAGCGCCGCCGCCGGCCTACGCGACCTATGCAAGCCGCACAAGCGCAGATGAGCGCGCTGCTATCATTACCGGACGCAAGCCAGAGCGCGGCCGGGCCGACGAGCGCGGCCCCGGACGCAGAGTTGGGCACGGATAATTTGATCTATCGCCCGCCGCCGGATCAAGTCTGGCAAGACGCATGGCGCGTGACCGAGGCACTAATCATGCGTATGCACGCTGAGGTCAACAGTCATGGCGCACAGTTTGTCGTGGTCACGTTGAGCAACGGCATACAGGTCTATCCCGACCCACAGGTGCGGCAAGCGTTCGCACAACGACTCGGCGTACCGGACTTGCTCTACCCCGATACACGCATCAAGCTGCTGTGCGACCGCGCAGGGATACCCGCCATCACGCTTGCGCCGCAGTTACAAGTTTACGCCGACGCGCACAAAGTTTTTCTGCACGGCTTCGACGCGGGCATCGGCAATGGTCATTGGAATCAGACCGGCCACCACGTCGCCGGTGAACTGCTCGCGCAACAACTCTGCGCCGGATTGCTCCATTAACTTGTCGCTCAGTGCGTTGAGGTTGCCGGCCCCACGGCGCTCAAGCAAAGTAGTAAGCCCTGATATGCACCGGGATATAGCGACAGGCAAAGCAAAGCCCCGCAAGACGCGTAAGCTTGCGGGGCTTGCCTGCTGTTTGGTCTAAACGTTAGCTTACGCTTGCACTTTACGCCGCCTGCGTATTGCGCCGATTGCGCCCGTTAGGCCTGTGCCGAGCAGGAGCATGGTCGCTGGTTCAGGCACGGCCGAGGGTACGAGCGAGGCTACGTCACTGCCACCGGGATTAACATCCTGAAAGCGCAGGAACAGACCACTGGCAATCTGCTGCTGCGTGATCCCGGTGAAATTGCCGGTGACGGTAAAAGTGGCACTGGCACCCGCCAGAATACCATGATTGGGATTCCCGCCGCCGTTGAAGTTCGGCCCCGTCAACAGCGCGAAGTCGAAGGTGCGATTGATCCCGGCGGCGTTACCCGAAACGGTATCCTGCTCCGAGTAATTAGCGTTTGTCGCACTCGTCAAATTGAACCCGGTCAATGTCCCGGGCAGATCGAAGCCGATGCTCGTCAAACTGCCGGTAGTAGCGCCGGTTGACGTGTTAGTGACGGTAAAGGTCAGCGAGCCATTACTTAAAGACATAATATTGACCGTCGCCGTCACCCCAGTATTGATTCCGTGGAAGGTAAAGGAGTTGGCTTTGGCGGTCGTGGCCGCACTGAACGCAAGCGTACAGAGTGCAAGTAGCGTGAACATAAGTCCGCTCTTGGGGGGCAAGTATCTCATAGGTTTTTCCTTATTGATTGCTGACATACAGGCAGACTGTGATCGCACAGTCCGGTGGATCCAAAACAAGTGCGAAGAGGGGCGTTGCGGGGCATGCGCGGAAGCCACCTAACAGGTTTTGAGCGAAGGGAGACAGAGCATATACGACACTCAGGTTTACTGTCAACACGATCAAATTAGATTCCTGCCTGCCGGTCTTGGCGCACAGATTTTCAACCAGGCATTAAGATACTAACCCCCCAAGCGTTTATGTTTGACTCACCGCGGCAATTGGCGTAGAAGCATCTAGTCTCGTCGGTCTCGCTACAGTCCGCAGGAGTCGCAAGTTATGGCCACGACTGACCCGCAAACATATTCCACGCCGGCCGCGCGCTCGCAGCCAGCAGCAGTGGCCGCCGGTGCGCTCCGCACCCTGGCCGAACAATTTGCCGCGACGGCGCACCAGCCTGACCTGCGGGCCATAACTTTGTGGCTGCAACAACTGCCGCTGGCCGCCGCTGATCTGCGCCCGTACATCGGCTTCAAACCGGGCACGTATGCGCGCCATCGCGTCTTCCGGAATGAGCAGTTCGAGTTGCTCGTACTCTGCTGGCGGCCGGGCCAGCGCACGCCGATCCACGATCACAACGGCTCTTACGGCGTCATACGTGTCTGCTCAGGCGTCCTCTGGGAAACGATGTTCACGATGGACGAGCGGCGCGGTCTCGTCTACCACTCGGCGCGCGAGTGGACAAACGACTGCATCACCGGCGCGGACATCCCCGACATACACCAGATTGGCAACTCGGACGTGAGCGGGCAAGACCTCATCACGCTCCACCTCTACGCGCCGCCGCTCGGCAGCCTCAACATCTATAAACCCGGCAGCACCGAATCAATCAGCACTATCAACCTGAACTCGTGGAATCCGACCATCTGACTT
Organism: Pyrinomonadales bacterium; assembly: GCA_038322995.1. Lineage (GTDB taxonomy): Bacteria > Acidobacteriota > Blastocatellia > Pyrinomonadales > Pyrinomonadaceae > QHXQ01. The sequence goes on along the minus strand of JBBQGM010000053.1, from coordinate 17,190 downwards.
GATCGTTTATGTTGGTACTTGGGATCGAAAGTTCTTGCGACGAGACGGCCGCGGCGCTTGTGCGTGATGGCCGCGAGATCGTGTCGTCGATCATCTCGTCGCAGATCGAGACGCACAAACGATTCGGCGGCGTCGTGCCGGAACTCGCCTCGCGCGAGCATCTGGATAAGATCGTGCCGGTCGTCGAAGCAGCCTTCGCGCAGGCTAACCTGCAACCGGCAGAGCTTGACGGGCTGGCGGTGACGCAGGGGCCGGGGTTGGTCGGCTCGCTCCTCGTCGGGCTGTCGTATGCGAAAGCGATGGCTTATGCGCTGGCGAAGCCGCTCGTCGGCGTCAATCACATCGAGGGCCACATCTACTCGGTCGTGTTTGAAAATCCGCCGATTAAGTATCCCGCGTTTGCCTTGATCGTCTCGGGCGGGCACACGAATTTGTTCCTCATGCCTGCGCCGGGCCAGTACAAGGTGTTGGCGCGCACGCGCGACGACGCGGCGGGCGAGGCGTTTGACAAGGTAGCGAAGATGCTGGGCCTTGGTTATCCGGGCGGCCCCATCATCGAGCGCTTAGCCCGCGCTGGCGACCCGCGCGCAGTGCGCTTCAGCGTGCCGCGCATGGGCGACGGGCGGCCGGATTTCAGCTTTAGCGGTTTGAAGACGGCCGTGTCGAAGCATGTGCGCGAGACGGGCTTGCAACCGGTCGCGCCGGACGCGGAGCCGGCACAGGCAGTGAAAGATTTGGCGGCGAGCTTTCAAGCAATCGTTGTGCGCTCGCTCGTCGGCACGACCGAGCGATTAGCTGAAGAGTATCGGCCGCGCACGCTGATCGTCGCGGGCGGCGTCGCCTGCAACGGCGCGTTACGCGCGGCGGCGACGGCGGCCGGCGTGCGCCTAGGTATTCCTGTCCAGTTCCCTTCGCTTCATCTCTCCACCGATAACGCCGCCATGATCGCTGCTGCCGGCACAGTCAAATTACAAGCGGGCGAGCGCGCCGGCTTTGATCTCAACGCCGATGTGTCGCTCCGGCTCGGCAACGTAGATGTCGAGACCGACGCGCAGCAACGCGGGCGCGTGCGTTACAGGCAGTAAGACGCTGATGAAAGCTGGCTGAATGCGTTGCGAGGTTTCACTCCTTTGCTCCGCCCATAATTCAAAAGCCGCATGACCTATTAAGGCCATGCGGCTCTTTGTTGCTGGCAGGGGTGCGAGGGTCAACGCGCCGAAGCGCGCAACCGCCCCACCAGCTAACCCGTAATTATCGCTTAGCGCGGCGCGCGGGCCACTTGCTCATTAGCTGCGCGGGTAATCTCAATCTGCTTCGCAAACTTGACCTGCTTCGCTTCGTCCATCTCCACTATCACGATATCGCCCTTGCGTAATTCGGCGACCGTAACGTAACTATCGCCGCGCTTCACACGTGTGCCAGTTTGATCGATACAGATCACATGTTCGACCCCGGAGCGGGCCATAACGGAGAGATGTTTATCATTGATCTCGACAACGCGCGCATCAATCAGGCGGCCGTCGGTATCGTCATTGCCTTCTGTTCCCGCCAGCACTTGACCGGCCATGCCGAGTGTCAGCCACAACGCGATGCCTAACGTTATGTAAGTTTGTCGCCTCATAATCCTGCTCCCGTGTCCAAATTGTTTGAGAGAGAATTGCGTCGTCCCGAATTCAGGGCAACCGACATGCCGCATACGGGCCGGCTGCGGACGAAGGCCGAGCATGGCTTACTTTGGCGGGAAACTAGCCGGCTCAGTGTGATTTCTGGACAGCATGAGACCGGGCAGACGTTCGTATGCTGTACGAACGTCCGTATCATTGCGGGACATAATCGCTTAAAGCACGTAGTGCCGCTTGCTTTCGCAGGTCACTCACTCATGCCCCCAAAATGAAACGGGACGCTCCCATGCGGGGAGCGTCCCTTTAGTTTCGCGTTTGCTGATAACTCAACCGAAGATGTCGCGTACTTTGTCCATGAGACCTTTGTCTTCGAGGTCGCGGTCTTCGATCCGGGCCAGGTCTTCGAGCAGCCGACGCTGCTCGCGCGTCAAGGTGGTGGGCGTCCGCAGTGTGACGGAGACATACAGGTCGCCATGCCCACGACCGCCGAGGACAGGCATGCCCTGGCCTTTGACCCGAAAGACCGTGCCGGTTTGTGTGCCCGCGGGAATCTTGAGCGCCTGTTCAGCCGTCAACGTCTCGACCGTGATCTCAGCGCCGAGCGCGGCTTGCGCGAACGTGACGGGGACAGACGTGTAGAGGTTGCTGCCCTGGCGCTCGAATCGTTCATGCTCTTTGACGTGAATGACGACATAGAGATCGCCTGCCGGGCCGCCCTGCGCACCGCCCTCGCCTTCGCCCACGAGGCGCAGCCGCGAGCCGGTCTCAACGCCCGCCGGAATCTTAACCTCCATCTCCTTCTCGCGCTCGACACGCCCTGCCCCGCGACACGCGCTGCACGGCTCTTTGATGATGCGCCCCGTCCCGCGACACGCGCCGCACGTGCGCGCGACCGAGAAGAAGCCTTGTTGATAGCGCACCTGCCCGACGCCGTTGCAAGTGGCACAAGCGTCTGGTTGCGTGCCGGACTTCGCGCCCGTGCCGTTGCAGGGCCCGCACGCCTCAAGGCGCGGGATACGCAGTTGCGCGGCCACTCCCTTGGCGGCGTCTTCCAACGCGATCTCTAAATCGTAGCGTAGGTCTGCGCCGCGTTGCGCCACGTTCCGCCGCGTCCCGTCGCTGCTGCCAGCGCGCCCGCCGCCGAACACGTCGCCGAAACCGAACAGATCGCTCAGAATATCTTCGATGCCGCCGAAACCTTGCGCGCCCCAATTTGCGCCAGCACCACTGGCGACGCCCGCGTGCCCGAAGCGATCAAACCGCGCCCGTTGCTCCGCATCGGACAGCACGGAATAAGCTTCCGCCGCTTCCTTAAACTTGTCTTCCGCAGCCTTGTCACCGGGATTTTTGTCCGGGTGATGACGCACGGCCAAACGCCGGTACGCGCTCTTGATCTCCGCCTCGGTCGCGGTGCGGTTGATTTCCAGAATTTCGTAATAGTCTCGTTTGCTCATCGTATAAATAATCAGCCGTTAACAATGACGACAGGTGACAGAAGATAATAAACGCTCCTCCCGTCACCTGTCACCTGTGCTCGTTGGGTTTGTTTAGAACCGCTCGAAGGCGGCATCTTTCGCGTCCTTGCCTTTGCCGGTCGGCGCGGCCGGACTGCCGCCGCCCGCGCCCATGCCGGCCGAATTAAGCATCGTGTTCGTCAGCAAGGTAGCCACGCGCTCAACCTCGCCGAGCGTGCGCCGAACCTCGTCTTCGTCCTCCGAGATGGCAACTGCGGCGCTTTGCTCGAACACCTGCTGCGCGTCTTCGCGCTCTTCGGGCGTGAGTAGCGCGCCGACCTCGCGGAAGGTGCGTTGCGCATTGCGCGTCAGACTATCGAGCCGGTTGCGCATGGCGATTAACTCCTTCGCCTGTTGGTCGCGATTCACCGAATTGGCGGCGTCGGCGATGAGCGCATCGATCTCGTGGGGCGACAGGCCGGAAGTCGGCGTGATCTTCATCTGCTGTTGCCGGCCCGACTCTTTATCCTGGGCCGAAACATTGAGGATGCCGTTGGCATCCACCTCGAAGCCGACTTCGATCTGCGGCGCACCGCGCGGCGCATTGGGGATGCCGACCAACTCGAACTTACCCAATGAACGATTGCCGGATGAAATCTCGCGCTCGCCTTGCAACACGTGAATCTCGACCGTGGATTGATTGTCCACGACGGTCGTGAAGGTCAAACTATTGCGCAACGGAATCGTCGAATTGCGCTCGATCAGTTTGGTGAACAGCCCGCCGCGCGTCTCGACGCCGAGACTGAGCGGCAGCACATCCAATAGCACAATGTCTTTGACTTCGCCCGTCAAGACACCGCCCTGAATCGCCGCGCCCATCCCGACGACTTCATCAGGATTGATCTCCGCCGATGGCTCGCGCCCGAAAATCTCGCGCACTGTGCGCCAGATGATCGGCGAGCGCGTCTGTCCGCCCACGAGCAATACTTTGTCGATGTTCTCCGGTTGCAGCTTCGCGTCCCACAGCGCTTTCTGGCATGGCTCAATCGTCTGCTCGACCAGATCGGCGACCAGCGCCTCGAACTTTTCGCGCGTCAACGTCTGGCTAAAATGCTTTGGCCCCGAAGCGTCGGCCGCGATGAACGGCAAGTTGATATTCGTCTCCGTCAGCGACGACAGCTCACACTTGGCGCGCTCGGCCGCCTCTTTCAGCCGTTGCAGCGCAAGCCGGTCTTCGCGCAAATCAATGCTCGTCTCCGTGCGAAACTGCTCGACCATCCAATCGATGATCTGATCATCGAAATCCTCGCCGCCGAGAAACGTGTTGCCCGATGTGGCCAACACTTCGAAGACCCCGTCGCTCATCTCCAAAATGGATAGATCGAACGTGCCGCCGCCCAGATCATAGACCACGATGCGCTCGGACGTGGTGCGGCCCAACCCGTAGGCGAGCGCAGCGGCCGTCGGCTCGTTGATGATGCGCTCGACCTTGAGGCCCGCGATCTTGCCCGCGTCTTTGGTCGCCTGCCGTTGTGTGTCGTCGAAGTAAGCGGGCACGGTGATGACGGCTTCGCTGATCGATTCGCCCAGAAAATCTTCCGCCGCCGCCTTCAATCGTTGCAGCACGAGGCCGGAAATCTCCTGCGGACTATAGACGCGCCCCTGCACCCGGATGCGCGCGTCGCCGTTCTGCGCCGCGTTGATCTCGAAGGGCGAACTGCCGCGCGCCCGCTCCACCTCCGGCGAGTCGTACTTGCGCCCGATGAGCCGCTTGACCGCATAGACGGTGTTGGCCGCGTTGGTGACGGCCTGCCGCTTCGCGATCTGCCCGACGAGCCGTTCGCCCTTGTCCGTGAAGCCAACGACCGACGGCGTCGTGCGCCCGCCTTCTTTGTTCGGGATGATCTGCACCGTGCCGCCTTCCAGCACAGCCACGCAGCAGTTCGTCGTGCCTAAATCAATACCGATTACTTTTCCCATAGACTTTACAGCGCTGATTGATGACAGGTGATCGACTGACGGAGGGAAGCGAGCAAGGCGAGCTTTAACTTACCGCTCAACTCTCGTCACTGTTTGGTGGCGACCTTGACCATGGCGGGACGGATCAGTCTTTCGCCGACCCGATAACCACGTTGGACTTCTTGCACGACTGTGTCGGGCGCGACATCATCTGTCGGCTCGGTCGCGATGGCTTCATGCATGTGCGGATCGAAGGCGCGGCCGAGGGTGGCGACCGGCTCGACGCCCAGCCGTTCCAGCACCGCATCGAGTTGCTTCGAGATCAATTCAACGCCGTGCAGAAAGTGGCGAAACTCTTCCGACTCACTAGCCTTGACCGAAGCTTCCGTCTCAAGCGCCCGCCGCAGATTGTCGATGACCGGCAGCAGTTGCCCGACCACATCGACCACAACGCGCTGATAAGTCTCACTGCGCTCTCGCTCCATGCGCTTGCGCGAGTTCTCGAAGTCCGCCTGCCGCCGCGCCAGCACTTCGCGCAAATCCTGTCGCTCGGCCTTCAACTTCGTCAACTCGCCGGCGAGCAAGCGTGCTTCGTCCTGCGCCGCCAGCAACTCCGCATGCGTCGCCAGCGATCCCGCCGCGGTGTCAAGCTCGACGGCGTCTTCAGTCTCAAACATATTTGCGTCCATCATTTCGTCGGGTTTAGTGTGGGCGACTGTTGCGCGTTGCGTGGCATCTTGTTCTTCCCGGTGTTCGGGCAACTCGTTGTGGCGCGGGCCGCCGGCCGTATCGCGCTCGTCCGCTTGCTCGCGCCCGCTCGCGTTGTCCTGTTCCTGCCCGCGCTCGATCCGGCGCTGCATCTCCGTCTCATCCTCGTAGCTCGACTCGCGCCCAAGTTCCTCGGCCGTCCGCGCATCATCCGGCCCTTCCCCTTCGTCAACAAAGCGCACCGGAATGTGATTCGCTGCCTGCTTGTTTTTATCGATCATCTCCATCATGACCCCGGCGCGAGTTGCGCCCGACCGTGCCCCACATGCTTTTAGACTGTGGCCCGCTCCGCCTGCATCATGCGCTCGACCTCATGCGCCACATAGCCGACGACGGCCATCAAGCGCGCGTACTCCAAACGCATCGGGCCGATGATGCTGATCGTGCCAGACACTTCGCCCGCGCCGACGCGATACGGTGCGCTGATCAGCGCGCACGCCTGCATCGCCGGGCTGAGCAACTCCCGTCCGATCCGCACGCGCACGTCGTCCGCGCCCGTGCGGCCCGCCAGACATTCGTTCAAGAGTTTGACGAGACGCGTCTTCTCTTCGAGCGTGCGGAACAGTTCGCGCAACCGTTCGATGTTGGCGAAGTCAGGCTTGTCGAATATGTTCGACGCGCCGTCCACATATACGTCGCCGGTCTCCAATTCTTCGCCGACAAGGCTGCTCCCGCACAACAACATCGCGTTGCGCAACAGCCGATCATAGAGCGCCTTCTCCGCGCACATGCGCTGCAAAATTTCCGCGCGAATCGCCAACAAGCTCTTGCCGCTGAACTCGACGTTCAGATAACGCGCCGTCCGCTCAAGCTCTTCCGGCGTAAACGATTCATCCGTGCGTATGACCTTGTGCTGAACAAAACCGGGGGCGAAGACCAGCACGACAAGAATACGGCCGTCAGACAAACTGACAAACTCAATGTGCTGTAGCCGGTTGCCCGCGAGTGCAGGCGAGATGACAATGCCGACGTTCTGCGTCAACTCCGACAGCAGATGCGACACCTTTTCCATCAAGCGCGCGGGCGTCGCGCCGTCGTCCGTACGCGGTGTGGCGAGCATGCGATCAATGGCCGCGAGGTCGGCGGCGGTCAGATGCGCGTCGCCGATTAGATGATCTACGTAGAAGCGATAACCTTTATCGGTCGGCACACGGCCGGCGGAGGTGTGCGGCTGCTCGACGAGGCCCGCGTCTTCAAGTTCCCCCATCACGTTGCGGATCGTCGCGGGACTCCAACTCGCCGCCGCCGCGCAACGCGTTGCCACAGTACGCGAGCCGACCGGTTCACCCGTCACGAGATGTTCATTGATGATAGCCACAAGCACAGCCCGCCCGCGCGCGTCGGGGAGCCAATCGCCGGCATTGTGGGAAGTGACGTTGCGCATAGCCATCGGCAGCGAGCGAAGGAGCGAGTAGCGCGAAGGGATGACGTAGAGGCGCTGATCCGGTGCGAAAAGGGCCGCCCTTCAATCAATACCGTCCCGCCAAACGCCTGTCAAGTATTAATTTGTGCCGCCGCCAAAGAGGGCGGCTATGGCAGTATAGCGGGTGGCGCAGGCCTGCGCAAACGTTAGTTATGTGCCGCTGCCCAAGCCGCGTCCAGCCGGTTATGTGAAGATTTGACAGGAGTTAGTCCGACAAATACGTGGCTGCGGGAAGCAATTATCCTAAACTGCGGGAATAAGAGACTTAGACACAGGACTAAAAGCGGACAGGCATATTACGTCCTGCAAAACCATGCTCAATCTGTGCTAGCACAGAGGCTTAGCGAACCGCCCCAAAGACTTGTTGACGCTCATTTCAGCGCGCCCGTAATATAGTGAGGTACTGTGGCCAGTTAGCCGACTGGTACTTTGTGGCCCACAGGCTTCGTGTCTGGCGGCTAGCCGGCGCGCAACAGAACATAACCGCAACCGCATCCATGTCAGACGTACAGACCCACCTCAATGCGCTTTTTGCTGACGCCTTCCGCCAGCTTGAGCCACAGCGGCCGCCGCCGGCCATGGAAGTTCGGTTCTACCCATACGTCGGTCTCAACCATACAATTCGGCTGCGTACCGGCCGCGTCTACGTCCGTCTCTCAGACATTTTCCGCGACGCCCCGGCGAATGTGCAACGCGCGCTCGCCTTCATCCTCGTCGCCAAATTGCTGCGCCGCCAGCCACCGCAGATGCATGACCGCATCTACCGCGACTATGCCACATCGCCCCACGTCTTGCGCGCCGCCGACTTGGCCCGCCGTCAACGCGGCCACAAACTCATCTCGTCCCCACGCGGCAACCACCATAACTTAGACCGGCTATTCGCGCGCCTCAACCGGCGTTATTTCGCTGACAAACTTGCGAAGCCGACGTTGACCTGGTCGCAACGTCGCACGCGGCGCATCCTCGGCCATCACGACCCCGTGCATAACACTATCGTGATCAGCAAGACGCTGGACGCGGCGGACGTGCCCGAATGGTTCGTCGAATACATCCTCTTTCACGAGATGCTGCACATCAAACATCCGGCGCGCCTCGTCAACGGTCGCCGGCTGTATCACACGAAAGCGTTCCGGGCCGAAGAAGCGCGCTATCCGCTCTACGGCGAAGCCCAAGAATGGCTGAACCACACCGCCCGTGAGCGCCGGACACCGCGCGCACGGGCCGCCTAACCCGCCGCACTGGCCGCTCATCACTTCTTGCTTACACCCAATTATTTTTTGAAACCTTTCCGGCCTTAGCGCGTTCTAACGGTCAGGAAGGTGGGCTCCTCCGAGGAGAACGGGCGGACAATCGGCAAGCGTTTATTTAGCTCTTGTTGCTTGGTCGCCCGTTCTTTGTTGTGCCCCGCAAAATCGCCGCCGACCGTCTCTTGACACGCCCCACCGCGCATGCTCTCATGCCCGCACGGAAACAACTCCCCGAGCATTTTTCAGCATAGCTAACGGAGGCATACATGTGGGCGACAACGTTTTCAAAGGCATCATGATCGTTGGCACATCCGAGCAAAGTTTCAGCCATGCCATTGAGGTCGCGATCACGCGCGCCCGCCAATCCTTGCGTAACCTCTCATGGTTCGTCGTCAAAGAGCAGCGTGGCGGCTTACAAAAGGGGCGACTCGAATATCAAGTCACGCTCGAAGCCTTCTTTAAGCTCGAACCGGACGAACAGACAGATAAGGGCGGAGCCTGATCCGCTGACTGGACAAAGTTCGCGGGCGCTCGTTAGACTGTGGGGTTTGTTAGCAGGGCGCGGAGTTGTCTGTGGAGTTGAGCAACGCCGTGCCAACGAAATATCTCATTTGATACGGAGTTGAATCAGTCTTATGGCAATTCCCGCAACACAAATTCGCCGCGGCATGGTTATTATGTTCGAGGGCAACCTGTGCAAAGTCGTGGACTTCCGCCATCACACGCCCGGCAACTTGCGCGCGATGGTGCAGACCAAGCTGCGCAATCTAAAGACCGGCTCGTCTTTCGACCATCGCTTCCGCTCAGCCGACACGATTGAGCGCGCGACCCTCGAACAGCACGAGATGGAGTACCTCTACTCGGATTCGGCCGGTCATCATTTCATGAACACCGAGAGCTACGAGCAGACCCAACTCAGCGCCGAAGACCTCGGCGACATGGCGCAATGGCTCGCGCCGGGACTGCGCCTGCAAGCCGAATTCCACGAAGGTCTGCCCATCGGCATCGAGTTGCCATCTTCGATTGAGTTAACGGTCACGAGCACCGAGCCGACGATGAAGGGCGCGACGGTCTCAAACGTTAACAAACCGGCGACGCTTGAGAACGGCGTTACCATCCCCGTCCCGCCCTTTATCAACGAGGGCGACCGCATCCGCGTCGATCCGGCCGAAGGGCGGTACATGGAACGCGTCAAGTAATAAATCGTGAACCGTACATCGTAAATCGTGAATAGAGGAAAGCAGTTCCTTGCTATTCACGATTTACGATTTATCCTGCGCGTCTCTTCCGATGTTCTTCCTCTACAGTCTTCTATTCACCGCCGGCATTCTCGCGTTGCTGCCGCTGTTTCTGCTCGACGCCTTGCGGCACGGCAAATACATCGCCGGTCTCCGCGAGCGGCTGGGGGGCGTGCCGCCGCTCAACACGGACGGGCCACCTGTCATCTGGCTGCACTGTGTCTCCGTCGGCGAGACGCAAGCCGCGCGCCCGCTTGCTCGCGCCTTACGCGAAAACTTTCCCACGCACGCGCTCGTCGTCTCGACCGTTACACTGACCGGACAACGCCTCGCGCGCGAAGTCTTCAAAGACGAAGCGGCCGCCATTTTCTATTTCCCTTTCGACTGGGCGTGGAGCGTGCGCCGCACGTTGCGCGCGATCAAGCCTGCGGTCGTGCTGGTGCTGGAGACCGAGCTATGGCCGCGTTTTCTGCGGGAATGCAGCCTGCGCAACGTGCCGGTCGCGCTCGTGAATGGCCGGCTGTCCGAGCGCTCAATACGCGGCTATCGAAAACTGGGGGGCTTCATCCGGCGCGTCGTCGGCACGCTCACGCTTGCGATCATGCAGACGGACGCGGACGCCGCGCGCATTGCCACGCTCGGTCTTGCACCCGAACGCATACGCATCGCCGGCAATCTAAAATTCGACGCCCCCATTGAGGATGAAGCACACGAGTTAACGGCTGCTCTGCGAGATCGCTTCCAAATCAACGACACGCGCCCGCTGATCGTTGCCGCCAGCACGCACGCATCCGAAGAAGCATCATTGCTCGCTGCTCTCAAGCACCTTCAGGCTGCGCTGCCGCGCGCACAACCACGTTTGCTCATCGCGCCACGCCACCCGGAACGTTTCGCCGAAGTCGCCGCACTGTTGGCTGCTTCCGGTTTCAGTTGGTCGCACCGCTCGGCTGTGCCAACCGCAGATGAATACAAGAGCGACGTAATCTTGCTCGACAGCATCGGCGAACTGCGCGCCGTCTATCCATTGGCCGAACTCGTGTTCGTTGGCGGCAGTTTGACGCCGACGGGCGGGCATAACGTGCTCGAACCGGCCGCGCATGCCAAGTGCATCGTCACCGGCGCGCACACGTTCAACTTCGCCGCCATCGTGCGCGACTTTCTCGCCCAACAGGCGCTCGTGCAATTGCCCGCGTTGACCGCAGAGCAAGCGCCGGTCGTCCTCGCCCGTGCCTTGCAAGATTTACTTGCCGATGATGCGCGTCGCCATGCCACCGGTGCGCGCGCCCGTGCGGCGCTCGAACAAAGTCGGGGCGCGACCGCGCGCACTATCGCGTTGCTCACACCATTACTAAACATAGAGGTCAGAGGTCAGAGGCTAGAGGTTAGCAAAGAGTTATCCTCGCTGACCTCTGACCTCTGACCTCTAGTTTTATGTCGCTGGCGCTTGCACCGCTCAGTTTGATCTACGGCGCGGTCACGCGCACGCGGCTCGCGCTGTATCGCGCTGGGGCGCTCGCGGTGCATCAGCTTGACGCACCGGTGATCAGTGTCGGCAACATCACGGCCGGCGGCACGGGCAAGACGCCATTGGTGGAGTGGCTGGCGCGGTGCGGCGCGCGCGAAGGCAAGCGCGTGTGCGTGCTGACGCGGGGCTACGGGCGCGCGGATGCGCGGATGCGCGTGGTCGTCGCCGACAATGAGCGCGTGCTGGCGGATGCCCACGTGGGCGGCGACGAGCCGCGTCTGTTGGCCGAGAACTTGCGCGGGCTGGCGGCGGTCGTGGCCGATGCGGATCGCGTGGCAGCGGCGCGTTGGGCGCAAGCCGCGCTGGGCAGCGAGGTCTTCATTCTCGACGATGGGTTCCAACACCTGCGCCTGGCGCGCGACCTAAATATCGTGACGGTGGATGCAACTGCGCCGTGGGGCGGCGGCCACCTATTGCCGCGCGGCCGACTGCGCGAGCCGCTACGCGGTCTCGCCCGCGCCGACTGCATCGTCATCACGCGCGCCGAACTCGCGCCCGACCTCGCGGCCTTGCGGGCAACGGCCACACAACTCAGCGATGGCCGGCCCGTCTTCATCGCCCGCACGCACACGCAACGTATCCGGCTGCTCGCTGCGGCGGATGCAGCCAGCATCAAGCTAGCGGCGTTGCCGCAACCGCTCGCCGCATTCTGTGCCATCGGCAATCCGCAAGCCTTTTTCACACACGCACGCCAAGCGGGCTGCGAGTTAAGCCAGACGCGCGCCTTCCCTGATCACCATAACTACACACAAGCGGACGTTGCCGCGCTGACGCATGCGGCTGAACGAAGCGGCGCACGCGCGCTCATCACGACAGCGAAGGATGCGGTCAAACTCCGCTCGTTGCGTTTTGCCTTGCCCTGTTACGTGCTTGAGATCGCGTTGCGGTTAGATGAAGAGACGGAACTGCTGACGCTCGTCCGTCAGGCGCTCTCGCCCAAGCAATAATTAATTCAATCGCGTTTGGCTTGCCGCCCCTGAACTGAGGCGCAGGGCGGTTGTTTACAGCGTTGCGGGTAGCGGGGTTGAATTTTCAATGGATGCAGGCCCACCGGGCACGGCTTGTGTCGGCGGTGGGGTCGGCGGCGGCGGAGTTGGCGTTGTGCGCTTGCGCGGTGAAGGCGTAGGTGGCGGCGGCTCGTCGTCGTCATTCGTCGGCGTGGGCGCAGGCCTGATAGCCCGATTTTCGTTCTTGCTAGGCGGCGGCGGATCGGTTTCGGCGTTATCGTTCTGCGGTTTATTGTCGTTGGCCGGCGGCGTATTGGTGCGCGTGTTGTCGTTGCGTGTGGCGTTGCTGTTGTCGTTAGCTTCTTGTTCAGTCGGCGTTGGCTGGGCTGCGGAGTTGTCATTCACACCGGGCAGTCCGGCCGTGCTTGTTGCGCCGGTTGTGCCGGGACTAGGCGTACCACTGGGCATAATAATTACGGGCGCAACGGCTGATTCCCCTGCGCCGGTAGGCGGTGCGAGCGGTTGCACGGCCCGCGCGTTCGGATCGGTCGCGAGCGGTGCGACGTTCTCGTTGTTGGGTGCGGCGGCCGGGTGCGAGTCGCGTTGGAGCGCGAAGATAACGACGAGCAAGATGACCAAGCCGGCCGCCGCCGGGATCATGATGCGCCACGGGTTGAAATTCGCGGCGGCCGGTGGTAGCGGGGCAGCATAAATAGCACGCTCAGCCAACTCACGATGCTCGCCGGTCGGCGGCGCGGGACGCACGATGGTCGCTTCGTCGTAATCATCGTTCGCGGTTGTGCGCAGTTCATGTGAGCCGGTCGGCACAACGATGCGGTCGGTGCTGATGGCTGGCTGCTCGCCCGTCGTGCGCACAGCTTCCGCCGCTAGAACAGCCACGGATGGTGTCACAGTCGCGGTCGCGGCGGCTTCCGCGAGCGCTTCGGCCAATTCGCCCGCGCTGCCCTGCCGTTCTTCGCGCTGCTTGGATAACGCCTTCGCAATCACGTCGCCGACGGCCGCCGGGATGTCGCTGCGCTCCGCGAGGACGGACGGCGCAGGCTCTTGCAGTTGCTTGAGCATGATGGCCGTCGCCGAGTCGCCGGTGAACGGCACATGGCCGACGAGCATCTCGTAGAGAATGATGCCGAATGAGTAGATGTCTGAACGCTGGTCAATCTCAGCGGACTGCGAGCATTGTTCGGGCGACATGTACTGCGGCGTGCCGATGATCAGATTCGGCGCGGTTAACTCCGGATCATGCCCGTCGCGCTCTTGAATCTTGGCGATGCCGAAGTCGAGCACCTTGGCCCAGTCGTTGCCGGCGACAACCTCTTCGAGCATGATGTTATCGCTTTTGAGATCGCGATGGACGACGCCTTCGGCGTGCGCCGCGTCGAGCGCGCCCGCGATCTGCCGCGTGATCTCGACGACGCGCGTGAGCGCCAGCGGGCTGTCCGTGCGAATCACGTGCTTGAGCGTATGCCCGCGCAGATATTCCATTACCAGAAAGACGATGCCGTTGTCGCTCTCACCAAAGTCCGTGACGCTGAGCGCGTGCGGGTGCGAGATGCGCGAAGCGGCGCGGGCTTCGCGGGTGAAGCGCGCGACGATCTTCTCATCGGCGGCGAGCGCATGATGCAGCACTTTGATCGCGACCGACTTCTCCATCAGCACATGCGTCGCGCGATAGACCGTGCCCATGCCGCCTTCGCTGAGGCGCTCCTCGATGCGGTATTTATTGGCGAGCGTCTGCCCCAACAACGCATCGCCCGACGTAACCAGCACCGCGCCATCGGTCGGACACAGCGTGTTCGTCGTCTCGTACACCTTCTCGCATTTCGGACATTTTTTCATCGAAGGAGTTTGCCTCGCTCGCCGCCGCTGTTGGGTGGCTTGCAAACGAGCGTATCATACCGCTTCATGCCACGGCAACGAAACAGTTATAAGCAAACCCCAGGCCACATGCATGGGCCAGACGGTTGCTGCGCTTTTTTCGTAACTCGCCCATGCGCTTTTTCCATTTGCCGCCGCATTGAGTAAGCTTAGCGTCGCACATGTTTTTAATGCAGACGGAAAGCGACTGAAAACTTGAGCCACGAACATCTCGTCATCGTCGGCGGCGTTGCGGCCGGACTCGCCGCCGCCCTTGAAGCGCGCCGCCGCGCGCCGGCCCTCCACATCACTGTGCTGGAAAAATCCGGCGACATATCCTACGGTGCGTGCGGTTTGCCTTACGTCATCTCCGGCTTGATCCCCACGCTCGAGCAACTCGTTGTGCATGCACCCGCCTACTTCCGCGAGCGCCACGATATCGATCTGCAACTGCACGCTGAGGCGCTGGATATCTTTCCCGCGAAGTCAGTCGTGCGCGTGCGCCAGGCGGGCGCAGACCGTGAGTTGAGCTTCAGCAATCTCATACTTGCCACTGGCGCGGCGGCCGTCTGCCCGTCGTTGCCAGGGCATGCTCTCGCGGGTGTGCTTGTCCTGCGCACCTTAGAACACGGCCGGCGGATGCTCGCTTACATTGCGGCACAAAGGCCCCACGCGGCGACCATCGTCGGCGCGGGTTATATCGGGCTGGAAATGGCCGAAGCGTTCACGCGGCGCGGCTTGCGCACAACGATCATCGAGTCGTCAGACTGTGTGATGAGCACGTTGGATGGCCCTTTGCGCGACCGTGTGGTGGCCGAATTACGGGCGCATGGTGTCGAGGTCATCTTCGGCGAGCGGGTCGTCGCGTTTGAAGGGCGCGCACAGGTTGAGCGCGTGCTGACGGAGCAAGGGCGCACGGTCGAAGCGCAGCTCGTTTCCATCGGCGTCGGCGTGCAGGCGAACGCGACGCTCGCGGCGGCGGCCGGGTTAGCGTTGGGCGCGAGCGGCGCGATCACGGTGGACGCGGAGCAGCGCACGAGCGCAGCGAACGTCTATGCGGCGGGCGACTGCTGCGAGGTTTTGCATCTTGTGTCGGGGCAGCGCGTCTGGTTGCCGCTTGGTCAGCCGGCGATGCGGCAAGGCTGGGTCGCGGGCGCGAACGCTGCGGGCATGCAACCCGCCGCGCGCTACGCGGGCGTCGTCGGCACGAGCGTCGTCAAAGTTTTCGATCTCGAAATCGCGCGCACCGGGCTGTCGTTAAGCGAAGCGCAAGAAGCAGGCTTCGCGGCCGCGGCCATCGTTGATGAGAGCGCCTCGCGCGCCGGTTATTATCCCGAAGGCACAAAGATTCTCTCGCGCATCATCTACGATCAGCGCGGCCGGCTGCTCGGCGCGCAGATGGTCGGCTGCGAAGGCGTGGCGCAACGCATTGACGTGTACGCCGCCGCGCTGCATGCTAACTTAAAAGTCGAAGACATCAACCGCTTCGATCTCGCCTATGCCCCGCCCTTCGCGCCCACGATTGATCCAATCCTGCGCGCGACTCATAAAGCAACGGACAATCCGCAGTAGGCAGGCAAAGGCCAGATAAGAGACGGCGCGTGAAGCTGTCGCGCTATGCGTCGCGTCGCTGCTTCACCCGCCGCCGCTCATGCTGCTTACTGCTGCCTTCGCTTCTCCAGCCTCAGTATCTGATTCGCACGCTGAAGCTGCCGCTGTTGTCGCCGTAGTTGTCGTCGTTGATGGCGAGGAACAAACGGCCGTCGGACTGTGCGTTAAAGGTCTGTTGACTACCGATGAGGAACGGCTGCGTGATCTGTCCGTTCGCTAGCCGGATGTAACCGATGAGCGCGCCGGGGCCGGCGGCCGGCACAGGGTATTGACTAACCAGTCCGCCGAAGCCGGCCCGGCCGCCGTCCGGCCCAACCTGGCCCGCGCGTCGGCCCGCGATGACTGTACCGGTAGCCGTGAGCGTCACTTGATCGCCGGTGCGTAAGTCTATGTTCGTGTCCACCCCGCGCGCCGTGCCGGGCACTTCGATGGTCACATCCTGCGGCGTGCGGTTGCGGTCGCGGCCTGTGTCGGTCGTGGGTGGTTGCGGCGTGCGCGAACGCACGGGCGCGGGCGTGCTGCGGCCACCGCCGAAGATGTTGTTGTTGTCGTCGTTGTTCTGATTATCGTCGCGCTGCGCGGTCAGGTCGCGCTCGCGTCGCACCTGCACGGTGAATGCGCCACGCGCATCGGTGTACGTGCCCCGATTGGCGGTCAGGTAGAGGCGGCCGTCGCGGTCGGCGACGAACTCGCGCGCGAGACCCAACTCGACGATGGGCGAGTCGGGCTCGCTGCCGACCGCGCCGATGAGTACGCCTTCGGCGGCACGCGGCAACGGTGCGGTCGGATCGGTGGAGCGCAGCCCGTCGGGCGTGATGCGCGACCGGCCGGCGACAATCGTGCCAGTGGCTTTGATCTGCACACGCTCGCCGCGCCGCAGGTCAACGCCCGTGTCAATCCAATTTGGCGCAAGCGACACCTGCACCGTGTGTGAATCGTAGCGCAGATCTTCAAGCGAGCGGCCCTCGATCTCGACGCGCTCAATCTCGGCCGGGCGGAAGAAGCGTATCTCACCCTCGTTATTTGGCGTCGTCGGAAAGTTGCCGGTGTTTGTTCCGGCCGAGCCGTCAACCCGCACGGCGAAACGGTTGTTGATAAAGCCAAGCACCGTGCCGCGCACTGTGTTGCCATTCTTCAAATAGATGGTGTCGGCGGCGGTGAACGTGGCCGCCATTAACAGGAGCGTTATAGCCAGAATCATTTTGCGCATGGGTTTTCGTCCTTTCGGATGTTTGTGGCCG
This sequence comes from Pyrinomonadales bacterium, assembly GCA_038322995.1. GTDB lineage: Bacteria > Acidobacteriota > Blastocatellia > Pyrinomonadales > Pyrinomonadaceae > QHXQ01. Next base: position 280 of record JBBQGM010000053.1, on the reverse strand, counting down.
GCGGCGGCCAACGCGCACGCCGAAAGCGCACTCGCCGCCGCAACCGATCAGGGAGAGATTGGTTAATAAATCCGAGGGGATAGTTATGTCGAGGGATACCGGCGCAAGCTTACAACGAAGCGGAAACGTGGGCAAGTTTGACGCTCGCACAATTAGCCGCCGTAGAAGCAGAGAAGGGGGGGGGGGCCCCCGCCCACGCCCCCCCCCGGCAAGCAGGTTGGGGGCAGCGGGTAAAAAAGAACAAAAACAAATCGAAAAAAAAAAAAAAACAAAAAAAAAA
>JBBQGM010000052.1:0-34368 GCA_038322995.1 Pyrinomonadales bacterium | reverse complement strand
TCGTCATAAGTCTGCTCGCGCGGATCATCACAGGCGGTCTTCAACTTGGCCACGAGCTTGATGCCGGACTCGGCCTGACATTGTTCACATTTCATTGCGGCGTGCGGTTGGGCGCGATGTGCGCGCAGGCGCGGCTCAAGTCAGTAAACCATCTAAGAACCAATCATCACCCACTAATTCGGACTCAGCCGGCGCGCTCGTGTAGAGCTTGAGACTGACTTCGCCGCCGTTGCGGATCGTTTCAGCCAAGTGTTTGGCGTCGGGGAAGGCTTCGAAGGCGCGCAGAAGTTGCGGGTCGGTATCGAGCAGGGTGCGTGCGCCGGCCTCCGCGCCGAAGGCGGCGGTCGTGATCTCTTCGCGTAGGCGGATGCGTATGTAGTCGGCTTCGGTTTTGACTTGCGCTGCGGTCAGCACGAGTTCGGGATGGCGTGCGACATAGGTCTGAAACGCTTCCATAACGCGCTCCGTCACGGGGTAGTCGGCCGGGCGCGGGTCGCGCTCGTATTGCACTTTGTCCACGCGATAGTTTTCCAGGCCGGCGATCTGGCCGGCGACAAGTTCGCGCGTGAAGGCGAAGGCGGCGTCGAAGATGCGTATGCGGGCGGGCGCGCTCACATCGAGCGGCTTGACCTCGATGTCGGGTGTGATGCCGCCGCCGCCGTAGAAGACGCGCCCGCCGGCCGTCTTGACGGCGGGGCCGCTGGGGGCCGGCCGTGGTGTCGGCTGCGGCGTGGGCACAGCCGTTAAGGCCACCTTCTGGTTATGCGCGGTCTGATTGTGCTGGGCCGGCAGCGTCGGCGTGGTGGCGGGCGACTGCGGCGCAGGCTCGTCTTCGGGACTATGGCGCACGTAGTAGTCGTAGAGCGAGCCGCTGGAATAGTCGCGTTGAATCGAGCGGCCGTAAGGCGTGAAATACTTTTGCGTCGTGAGCGTCAGGCCCGCGCCCCACGGGCGCAACTCGAAGATGCGCTGCACGAGGCCCTTGCCGAAACTCGTCTCGCCGACGAGCAAGCCGCGCCCATGATCTTGCAATGCGCCCGCGACAATCTCCGATGCCGATGCCGTGTTGCGATTGATGAGCACGACGAGCGGAAAGTCTTCCGCGTCGAAGTCGGTGTTCTTATAAATCTTCGTCTGACTGTACTCGCCGCGCCCGCGCACGGAGACGATATTCGCGCCGCGCGGTAAGAATTGGCTGGCCACCTCGATGGCTTGATCAAGCAAGCCGCCGGGATTGTTGCGCAGGTCGAGCACGATCTGGCGCAGGCCCTGTTTTTGCAACCCGCTTAAAGCTTCCTGCAATTCGTCGCTTGTCGTGTGCGTGAAGCCGCCGACCAGGGCAACGTAGGCCGTGCCGGGCCGGAGCATGAAGGCACTGCGGATCGACGGGAGCGGCACAGTGTCGCGCCGGATCGTGAAGTAAAGTTGTGCCAGCGCACCCGCGCGCTCGACCTTGAGCGTGACGGACGCACCCCGATTGCCGCGCACCGCTTTCGACACCTGCTCGCTCGTCCAATCACGCGCGTCCTTGTCGTCCACTGCGATGATCCGGTCGCCGTAGCGCAAGCCGGCGCGGGCGGCCGGCGTGTCCTTGACGGGCGACTGCACATAGACACCGTCGTGGTGGCGCAAGATGGTGACGCCAATACCGTAGAACTGCGAGTCCTGATCCTGTTTCAAGCGTGTGAAATCAGTGGGCGGGAAGAAGGTCGAATGCGGGTCGAGCGTCGAGAGCATACCCTGGATGGCGGCTTGATTCGCTTTCTCGTAATCGATCTCGTCGGCGTAGTTGGCCGTGACATCGTCCAGTGCCTCATGATAATCGCGCTCGATATCCGCGCCCACATCGCCGCTGCTGCTATTGCGCACGCCGGGCGGCGTCTGCGCGTGCATGCGCCGGCTCGCCGCGCCGCCGAACGCTGCCGCCAACGCGATCAAAATCGCCCCGAAGAGTAAACCGAACTGTCGCCTGCGTGCCAACGCTTTACCTTTCGTAGCCAACGACCGTAAACATTTGCCCGGAGAGTCAGACAGCAGATTCTAACACACCAGTTGCACCCAAAAGCAGCGCCGCCGGCCCGAAACGATGTTGAGTGACAAGCAACGAACGACAAGCTAAACTGTGTTTGCAGTTAATAACTGCTAGCGAACAGCTTACGGCTAACTGCTTGTTGACGGCGCTTATGGCACCCACTCTCTCTCTGGTTATTCCGGCTTACAACGAAGAGGCGCGGCTCGGCCGGACGTTGCGCGAGGTGTTCGCCTACCTGCACGCGCCGGCGGCGGCCAGCGAAGTGATCGTCGTGGACGACGGCTCGCACGACGCGACAGCGCGCGTAGCCGAAGAAGCCTTTGCCGCCGCGACGGGGCATGTCAGCACTAAGCTCATCCGCCTGCGCCCGAACGGGGGTAAGGGCTATGCCGTGCGTGCCGGGCTGCTGGCGGCGCGTGCGCCCATCGCGCTCTTTTCCGACGCCGATTTATCCACGCCCATCACCGAGACCCCAAAGCTCGTCGGCCCGATCCGCGCGGGGCAGTACGATGTCGTCTTCGGCTCGCGCGCTCTGGATCGCACCCTCGTCGGCGTGCATCAACCGTGGGCGCGCGAACAGAGCGGGCGCTTCTTCAACTTGATGGTGCGCCTCGCCACGGGGCTGCCCTATCACGATACGCAGTGCGGCTTCAAAGCCTTCCGCTTGGACGTGTGCCGCCCGCTTATCGCGGCCTGCGCGATTGATCGCTTCGGCTTCGATGTGGAACTCCTCTACGTCGCGCACGCGGCCGGCTTGCGGCTCAAAGAGTGGCCCGTGCGCTGGAACGACGTGGCGGGCAGCAAAGTCAACTTTCTGGCCGGCCTCGACGGGTTCAATGAACTGCGCGAAGTGCGGCGCAAAGCCCGGCAAGGCATCTACGACGAAGCGACCAAGCGCGCCCACGCTATCGCTGCTGACACGAATATGCACACACCACTCGTTGACGCCGCCGGCCACGCGCCCATCAGCGACGCCTCGCCCGAACTCGCCCGCGTTGCGCGCCGGATTTAACTGCCCAAGGCAATGCCCGCGCGCGGCACCCGCCCGATCCATTCCCCGCGCAAATTAAAAAATAAGTGGCCCTGTATCACAGCCAGAAACAAGGTTATAGTTGGCGCTCGAATTTGCTCTAACGAAGGGATGAGGCAAGAGCATGAGCGCACGACTCAACGTCAATATCGATCACGTGGCGACGGTCAGGCAAGCGCGGCGCGCACCGGAGCCGAGCGTGGTGGCCGCCGCAATGCTTTGCGAGCAAGCCGGCGCGGACGGCATCACGATCCATCTGCGCGCGGATCGCCGGCACATACAGGATCAGGATGTAGTTGTGCTACGGCAGGCGGTGACAACCTATCTGAACGTTGAGTTGGCGACGACCGAAGAGATGCTAGGCATTGTGCTCGCCGCACGGCCCGATGCCGTCTCGCTCGTGCCCGAAAGTCCGAACGAGATCACGACCGAGGGCGGGTTGAACGTACGCGCGCATATGGCCGCCGTGCGCGCGGCCGGCGAGCGACTACGCGCGGGCGGCATCTTCGTCAGCATCTTCATCGACCCGGACGAGGCGCAGATCATGGCGGCACGCGACGCGGGCGCGCAGCAGGTCGAGCTATGCACCGGCGCTTACGCCGAGGCGACGCTTGGCGCGCGCAGTATGCACGGCGCAGGGGCGGAGCGCGCCGCACAAGAGCTACAGCGTTTGCGGGCGGCCGCCGCGCTTGCGGCGCAGTCCGGTTTGCAAGTCGCCGCCGGCCACGGCCTGACTTATCGCAACGTCGGCGCGGTTGCCGGGCTTGAGGACATACGCGAGTTCAACATCGGCCACAACATCATCGCGCGGGCTGTTCTCGTCGGCCTGGAAAAAGCTGTCCGAGAGATGCGCGCTGCCATCCGGCGCGGCGCGCAGATGTGCATGCAAGCCCAGACATAAATAAACGCCGGGTCGTGTACGCGAAGAACATTCGGCTCCCGATCCGCCTGCTCTACCCGCGCCCGCGCCCGGCGTTTGCTCCGGCCCGTTGCCCGAAAGCAGCAGACCGAATCTCGCAAACTCAATTCCAGCTTTGAGATGTCAAATTTGAAATCTTGAATCTCAAATGCTTGCATCAACTCGCCAGCGCGTCCTGTTCGCGTCTGGGCGGCGTAAGACCGAGATGTTTATAAGCGGCGCGCATCGCCACGCGCCCGCGCGGGGTGCGATTGAGAAAGCCGATCTGAATCAGATACGGCTCAATGATCTCCTCGATAGACTCGCGCTCCTCGCTGATCGACGCCGCAATAGTGCCGATCCCGACGGGGCCGCCATCGAACTTCTCGATGATCGCGGACAGGATTTTGCGATCAATTTCGTCCAACCCGAACTTGTCCACTTCCATCTCGTCGAGTGCCCGCCGCGCTACCGCCTGCGTGATGCGCCCGTCGCCGATCACCTGCGCGTAGTCGCGCACGCGGCGCAGTAAGCGGTTGGCGATGCGTGGTGTGCCCCGCGCCCGGCGGGCGATCTCACGCGCGCCCGTGGCTTCGATCTCGACATGCAGAATCTCCGCCGAACGATGGACGATGATCTCCAAATCTTTCTGCGCGTAGAAGTCGAGATGAAAAACGATGCCGAAGCGCCCGCGCAGTGGCGCGGTGATCAGCCCGGCGCGCGTGGTCGCGCCGACGAGCGTGAACTTCGGCAGGTCTAACTTGATCGAGCGGGCCGCCGTCCCTTGCCCGATCATGATGTCGAGTTGATAGTCCTCCATCGCCGGATATAGCACTTCCTCGATCTGCGGCTTGAGTCGATGAATCTCGTCGATGAACAGCACTTCGCCCTCTTGCAGATTCGTCAGCACGGCCGCGAGATCGCCACCGCGCTCGATAGCGGGCGCACTGACGCACTTCAAGGGCGCGTCCATTTCGTATGCGATGATTTGCGAGAGCGTGGTCTTGCCCAGGCCCGGCGGGCCGAAGAAGAGCACGTGGTCGAGCGCCTCGCGGCGATTCTTGGCCGCGCGCAGAAAGATTTTAAGATTGGTCGTGATCTTCGTCTGCCCGATGTACTCATCAAGCGCACGCGGGCGCAAAGACGGCTCGGCCTGCCGATCCTCCGGCGTCGCCGCGCCCGTCACCACTTCGCGCCGCGCCTCTGGCGCGTCAAGCGTCGCTGCTGCTGACATTGATTAGCTCCCCTCGTTGCCCTGTGCCACTCTCGGAAACGAGACGGATTATACGCGGTTCGCAGTGTTGTTTCAACTATGAAACGGCGTTTCACACCAAGAAAATGCTTGAGGTTAAGGTGGGCAAATCAACTTGTCGGAGACACAAAAAAACGGGCGGGCCAAATGCCCGCCCGTGCGTGGGAGATTCCCGCCGTACCTAGCCGCGCGGGAGATTGTTGTCGGCGAGTTGGAGGCGCGCTTCGGCGCGGTCGAGTTCGGCGCGGGCCTGCTCGAAGTCCGTTTCGTCGCCGCTAAAGGCAGCAAGCGCGCGTTCGGCCTGTTCCCGCGCCTGGCGCGCGTTAGCCGTGTTGATCTCTGCCGGGCGTTCGGCCAGGTCGGCGAGGACGGAGACGCGGTCGTGGTTGACTTCAACGAAGCCGCCGGAGACGAGCAGGCGTTCGGTGGTCGCGCCCTGCGTATAACTAAGCACGCCGGTGCGCAGTTGCGAGATGAGCGGCGTGTGGCCGGGCAGGATGCCAAGTTCGCCGCCTAAGCCCGGCACGGACACGAAGTCCACCGTCTCAGACAGCACACTGCGCTCCGGGGTGATGACATCGAGTTGGATGCGTTCAGCCATAATGATAGAGGTCAGAGGTCAGAAGCTAGAGGTTAGAGGTTAGTGAAGTCAAAAGCACTGACCTCTAACCTCTAGCCTCTGACCTCTTCTTTACGCTTCAGCCATTTCCTGTGCGCGTTTGCGCACGTCGTCAATTGTGCCTTGCAGGAAGAAGGCTTGTTCGGGCAGGTCGTCGCATTGGCCGTCTATGATCTCGCGGAAGCCGCGAATGGTGTCTTTGATCTCGACGTACTTGCCGGCGAGGCCGGTGAACTGCGCGGCGACGAAGAACGGCTGCGAGAAGAAGCGTTGAATCTTGCGCGCCCGTGAGACGACGAGCTTGTCTTCTTCCGACAACTCATCAAGACCGAGAATGGCGATGATGTCCTGCAACTCTTTGTAGCGTTGCAGAATGCGCTTCACATCTTGCGCCGTGTTGTAATGTTCTTCGCCGACAATGCGCGGATCGAGCAGGCGCGAAGATGAGGCGAGCGGATCGACCGCCGGGTAAATGCCAAGTTCGACGATCTGGCGTGAGAGCGCGGTGACGGCGTCGAGGTGCGCGAAGGTGGTCGCGGGCGCGGGGTCTGTGTAGTCGTCCGCCGGCACATAGACGGCTTGAATCGAAGTGATCGAGCCGGTCTTGGTCGAAGTGATGCGCTCTTGCATCTCGCCCATCTCGGTGGCGAGGTTCGGTTGATAGCCGACCGCCGACGGCATGCGGCCTAAGAGCGCGGACACTTCCGAGCCGGCCTGCGTGAAGCGGAAGATGTTGTCAATGAAGAGCAGCACGTCGAGACCTTGATCACGGAAGTATTCGGCGACGGTCAGCCCAGAGAGCGCGACGCGCAGCCGCGCCCCCGGCGGCTCGGTCATCTGGCCGTAGACGAGCGCCACCTTCGATTGGTCGAGCGTCTTCATGTCCACTTTCTTCATGTCGAACTCGCCGGTCGCTTTGAAGTGGTCGTTGAAGACTTTGCCAAATTGTATGACTTCCGACTCGACGAACTCGCGCAACAGATCGTTACCTTCGCGCGTGCGTTCGCCGACGCCCGCGAAGACCGAGAAGCCGGAGTGCTTCTGCGCGACGTTGTTGATTAGCTCTTGAATCAGCACGGTCTTGCCGACGCCCGCGCCGCCGAACAGACCGATCTTGCCGCCGCGCAGAAACGGTTGGATCAGATCGATGACCTTGATCCCTGTCTCGAACATCTCCAACTCGGTAGACTGCTCTTCGAGCAGTGGCGCGTGGCGATGGATCGGATAGCGCTTCTCCGCGTGTACCTCGCCAAGATTGTCCACCGGTTCGCCGATGACGTTGAGCACACGCCCAAGCGTCGCTTCGCCGACGGGCACGGTGATCGGGCCGCCCGTGTCAATCGCCACCATGCCGCGCACCACACCTTCGGTCGGCTTCATCGAGACGGTGCGGACACGCCCTTCGCCGAGGTGCTGTTCAACTTCGCAGATGATGTCAATCGCGGTGGGCACGTCGAAACCCGTGGACGTGACGCGCAGCGCGGTGTAAATCTCCGGCAGATATTCTTCGCTAAACTCAACGTCAATGACGGGGCCAATCACCTGCACGACCTTGCCCGTGCGTTGACCTTCGCCGCTCAGATTTCCGTAAGCGCTAGACATACTTTTCGTGCCAACTCCTCTTTCAGTAGTTAATACGGGTGAAAAATTCAGCGGGAACTTAAAGACCGTGAAGATAGCACACGGCAAAGGGCAAAGGCAAAACTGCGCGGACAGCGTTAAATAGCGGCATCTAAATCAGACCTGACTAGATTAGGCCGCCCAAAAATTATCCACGAATTCACACGAAACAAAGAAAACACCAAACACCGTGTGTTTGACTTCGGGTTGTTTCGTGTGAATTCGTGGATCATGTTTTCTATCTGTCCCAATGTTGTAAGTTTCGGGTTAGCGCGCATTCATTCGCCGTCGTCGAGGCGAATCTTCATGCTGCGGAGTGTGCGCCGGTCTTCGTCCGTGAGTTCGAGCGTCGCGCCTGCGTCGGGTGGTTCATCTAGTTCGCGTAAGCCTATGATCAGTTTGAGCGACAACTCCATCTCATAACCGGCACTGCGCAGCCGCGCAATTGCATCCGCCACGGCCGCCGAGCTTTCGACCGCCGCGTTGATGGCTTGGCCGATCTCTTCCACGATCTCTTTGGCGTCGTCGTTCAGTTCCAAACTCTATGCTCCATTCAGGCTATGCGATGCTAAGCGACGCACGCGCGCACGGTCAAACGCGCGGCGCGCAGCACGACTGCGTTGCGACGCCAACGGCGCGTGTGCTAGCGTTGCCGCCACTTGCAGCGCGCAGCCCAAACTGCACCAGATAACGATTGCCGAGACGAGCCGCAGATGAACACGAAAACAGACAACGCCGAACGGCGCACACGTTTCGAGACTTCGTCGGGCAGTGAACTGCCAAACGACTTCAACCCGACGAACACCGAAGCTGTAGATTACGAGCGCGACCTCGGCGCGCCCGGCGATTACCCTTACACGCGCGGCGTGCGCCGCAGCATGTATCGCGGGCGTTTCTGGACGATGCGCCAGTACGCGGGCTTTGCGACCGCCGAAGAATCGAACGCGCGTTACAAATATCTGCTCGCGCAAGGCACGACCGGCCTCTCCGTTGCCTTCGATCTGCCAACGCAGATCGGGTTGGACTCAGACGACCCGCTCGCGGCCGGCGAGGTCGGCAAAGTCGGCGTTGCGATTGACTCACTCGAAGACATGGCGCGGCTGTTCGACGGCATCCCGTTAGACTCCGTCTCGACCTCAATGACGATCAACGCGACCGCTGCGACCTTGCTCTGTCTCTACATTGCGGTGGCGAAAAAGCAGGGCATTGCGCCCGCTAAGCTGCAAGGCACGATCCAGAACGACATCTTGAAGGAGTACATCGCGCGCGGCACGTACATCTATCCGCCCGCGCCCTCGATGCGGCTCATCACCGACACGTTCGCCTACTGCGCCCGCGAAGTGCCGCAATGGAACACGATCTCGATTTCGGGCTACCACATACGCGAAGCTGGCTCGACGGCCGCGCAGGAGATCGCCTTCACGCTCGCCGACGCCATCGCCTACGTCGAAGCGGCCATCACGGCCGGTCTCAAGGTTGACGACTTCGCGCCACGCCTTTCGTTCTTCTTCAACGCGCACAACAATCTGCTCGAAGAGGTCGCCAAATTTCGCGCCGCGCGGCGCTTGTGGGCGCGCATTATGCGCGAGCGTTTTCAGGCGCGCGATGCGCGCTCGCTCATGCTCCGCTTTCACACGCAGACGGCCGGCTCGACGCTCACGGCGCAGCAGCCCGAAGTCAACGTCGCGCGCACAACGATTCAAGCGCTCGCCGCCGTCCTTGGCGGTACGCAAAGTCTGCATACGAACGCGATGGACGAAGCGCTCGCGCTGCCGTCCGAAGGGGCCGCGCGCGTTGCCCTGCGCACACAGCAAGTCATTGCGCACGAGTCGGGCGTCGCCGACACGGTTGACCCGCTCGCCGGTTCTTATGCCATCGAACAATTGACTAATGAGTTAGAAGCCCGCGCCGTCGCTTACATCGAAAAGATCGACGCGATGGGCGGCATGCTCCGCGCAATCGAGACCGGCTATGTGCAGCGCGAGATACAGGAAGCGGCCTACACCTACCAGCGCGCCGTCGAAAGCAAAGACGCGGTCGTCGTCGGCGTCAACCGTTTTCAAGTGGCCGAGGAAGCGCCGCCGCCGCTGCTCCGCGTCGATCCGGTCGTCGAGCAAAACCAGATCGAGCGCATCCGAGCTTTGCGCGAGCGGCGCGCCAACGCGCGGACGGAAGCCGCGCTGGCCGCGCTGGAAACGGCCGCACGCGGCCCGGAGAATCTACTGCCGCACATCCTCACGGCGGTCGAGACGGACGCCACCATCGGCGAGATCAGTCATCGCCTGCGCCGCGTCTGGGGCGAGTATCGCGAAGCCGTGACGGTGTGATACTGCGATTGATTTGTGGCGCTGAATAGAAGAACCAGCCACGAACTCACACGAAACAACACGAAGAGATGAACACGAAATTCGTGTTGTTTCGTGTGAGTTCGTGGAGAGTTTTTTTCTGCCCGGCATGAAGAGACCGTGTGGATTGATGAGCGCCTTGACAGAGGCGGGCGGGCGTCTCTATCTTAGCGGCGAACATGAAGGCCGCTTCGGCGCTTGTCTGCTCTCTGCGTTGTCCTTAGCCTTGGGTCTGCACCGGCCCGCCATCCGCCGCTTGGCGGATTCCCGTAGTTCCTGTCAGAGGCCATTATGCAAAAGAAAACTCTGCTGCCCCTGTTGCTTGTCTTTCTCCTGATCATGTCCGTTCTCTATCCGCCTGTAGCGCGCATGCAGGGGCGCGGGCTGACAACCGGCGCGGGCGGTGTACAGGCGGGCGCGGGCCGTTCCTACGCGCTCGTGATCGGCAACAACGCTTACACCTCGCTGCCGAAGTTGAAGACGGCGGAAGCGGACGCGCGCGAGATCGAGCGACTGCTGCGCGAGTCCTATGGCTTCCAGACACGCTTGCTGGTGAACGCCACGCGCGGGCAGATTGTCTCCGCGCTCTTTTCATACCGGCGCGAGTTGACGCCGGACGCGAACCTGCTCATCTACTACGCCGGGCACGGCTACAATGATAAGGACGCTGATAAAGCTTACTGGCTGCCGGTGGATGCGACGATTGACGATAACTCGAACTGGATCATCGCCGACGAGATCACGACCGGCATCCGCGTCATCCCGGCCAAGCACGTCCTCGTCATTTCAGATAGTTGCTATTCGGGCACGCTGACACGCGGCTTGAATGATATGTTGCCGCGCCCGACGGGGCGTGAGCAGTTCTTACAGCGTATGGCGGCGGGGCATTCGCGCACGTTGATGGCGAGTGGCGGCGACGAGCCGGTGGCGGACAACGGCGGGGGCGGGCATTCGGTCTTTGCGGCGGCGCTGTTGCGCGGGTTGCAGCAGATGGATAAGGGGCAGTTCACGGCCGCCGAGTTGTTCAATAACTATGTGGTCGAGGCGGTGGCGGGGCGGGCGGAGCAGACGCCGTTGTATAACCCGCTCAGGAATTCGGGGCACGAGAGCGGAGATTTTATCTTCGTGAAGTTGAAGGTGGGCGACAAGACGGTGGAGGTAACGGTGAGCGCGCCGCCGGCGGCGAAGGTTGATCCGGCGCAGCAGGAGTTGGCGTTCTGGGCGGCGATTCAGACCAGCACGGACGCGGATGATTTCACGGATTATCTGGCGCGCTACCCGAACGGTCTCTATGCCGGGATCGCGCGGCGGCGCATGGCGGTGTTGACGAGCGCGGCGAAGCCGAACGCGAGCGCACCGCCTGTGGGCAATGCGGCGAACAATGCGGCGAACACTGCTACGCCGGCCGTGACGCGCCCGCCCGCGAGCATGGCGGCGGGGATGCCCGCGTTGCCGGCAGGGATCGCGGCGGGTGCGCTGCGCAGCTACGATTATCTGACGGTGACGTTGGATAAAAGCGGTGGGTTGAAGAGCCGCAAGCCGCAGACGGGCGCGTACTACGCGGAGGAGTTGGGCGGCGGGGCGCAGTTGGAGATGGTGGCCATACCGGGCGGAGCGTTCACGATGGGATCGCCTGCGAGTGAGGCAAATCGGAGTGACGATGAAGGGCCGCAGCATCAAGTGACGGTGCGCGGTTTCTACATGGGGAAGTATGAAGTGACGCAGGCGCAGTATCAAGCGATCATGGGCACGAACCCGGCGAAGTTTCAGGGGAACGATCTACCTGTAGAACAGGTGTCGTGGAACGACGCGGTGGAGTTCTGTAAGAAGCTATCGGCGAAGACGGGACGGGAGTATCGCTTGCCGACGGAAGCGGAATGGGAGTATGCGGCGCGGGCCGGGACGACAACACCATTCGCGTTCGGCGAGACAGTCACGCCTGAGATCGTGAACTACAATGGGAACGCTCCTTATGGGAGCGCGGCGAAAGGGACGTACCGTGAGAAGACGACGCCGGTTGGGAGTACGGGCGCGGCGAATGGGTTCGGCTTGTTTGACATGCATGGTAACGTGTACGAGTGGTGTTTGGACTACTGGCACGAAAGCTACGGCGGGTTGGTGAGCAGCGCGCCGACTGACGGCTCAGCATGGTTGAGTGGCGGGGACTCAACAAAGCGGGTGGTGCGTGGCGGCTCGTGGCTCGACCTTGCCGGCGATTGCCGTTCCGCCGTCCGCGGCAGGCGCGCGCCCGGCAACCACTACGACGTTATCGGTTTTCGCGTTGTGGTCTCTGCGAGGACGTAAGTAGCCTTTAGCGGTCTTGCCTTTTGCCTTTGCGCGAAGCGCAGCGCGCGTGAGCGCGCTAAGAATAATTTTGAGTGAACGGGTTGTGAGCGTCAATCGCCATGTGAATGAATTATCGGTCATTCAGAAGGCGTATGACCTGATCCTCTGGTATATCCCGATCATCAATCGCTTGCCACGCGACCACAAATTTGCGCTTGGAGATCGCATAACGACCGGCCTGTATGAACTGCACGCGGGCTTGATTCTGGCACGTTACGACCAAGAGCGGATCAAAAGGCTGGAATTGCTCAACGGCATGACTGATGTGCTGCGCCATCAAACGCGGCTCTTGCTCGATCTCCAACTTATCGCGCCCGAACGCTACCATCACGCCGCCGGTCTCATCAACGCGATTGGCAGCGAGATCGGCGGCTGGCTCAAGGAGCAAAGGGTCAAGCATGAAGCGACACGGTAATCTCTGGCCGCAGGTGACAGACTTCGCTAACCTCGCCGCCGCCGCCCGACAGGCGCAACGAGGCAAACGCACGCGCCCCAACGTACTCGCCTTCAACTACAACCTTGAAGCCGAACTACTCACGCTGCACGAAGAACTGCAAACGAAAACCTATCAGCCGGGCGCATACCGCACCTTCGAGATCGTCGAACCCAAGCGCCGCCTAATCTCCGCCGCGCCCTACCGTGATCGCGTCGTGCATCACGCCCTTTGCCACGTTATCGCGCCCATCTTCGAGCGCACCTTCATCCACGACTCTTACGCCAACCGCACCGGCTTCGGCACACATCGCGCGCTCCGCCGCTTCACCGGCTTCGCGCGCTCCAGTCGTTACGTCCTGCAATGCGACATCCGCAAATACTTTCCGAGCATTGACCACGCGATTCTCAAACAACTCATCCGCCGCAAGATCAAATGCCCTGATACGCTTTGGCTCGTGGAGACGATCATTGATGCGAGTAACGAGCAAGAGGCCGTGCTTGACTATTTTCCGGGCGATGATCTCCGCACACCGTTCGAGCGGCGGCGCGGCCTGCCCATCGGCAACCTGACCAGCCAATTCTTCGCCAACATTTATCTCAACGATTTAGATCACTTCATCAAAGAAAAACTTAAAGCGCGCAAGTACGTCCGCTACGTGGACGACTTCGCGTTGTTTAGCGACGATGAAAAGTTTCTCGCCGCCGCCCGCCTTGCGCTTGAAGAGCATCTGGCCAGCCTGCGTCTGCTGATCCACCCGATCAAAAGTCAACTATTCAAAACGCAGCACGGCGCAAGTTTTCTCGGCTTTCGTGTACTGCCAGACCGCATCCGCGTCAAAACAGAAAACCTGCGCCGCTCACGCCGCCGCTTACGCCGCACGCAAGCGGCTTACCGCGCGGGCGCATTGACGCTGGCAGAGGTCACACAATCTCTGCGTAGCTGGATCGCGCACCTCGAACACGGTGACACGTGGCAACTACGCGAACGGGTATTCGCTGATCTCGCGTTTGCGAGACAGTGAAGACGGGGCGCGCCATTCCGAGTGGTGCGTGGCGGCTCGTGGAACAACAATGCCAACAATTGCCGTTCCGCCAACCGCAACAGGAACGCGCCCGACAACCACAACAACAATATCGGTTTTCGCGTTGTGGTCTCTGCGAGTTCTCTCCATCGTCAGAGCCGGCGGCAGGGATTTCGTCGGGCGTACAGGGGAGAGTCCAGAGCGTGCTCCGGCGATGCGGGCGACCGTATCCGAAAATCAAGCGGGGCGGGGCAACCCAGTAGCTTGTCAAGCGAACGGCTGTCCCGCCCTACTCCACCCGTCGGTCGCGCGGCAGTAGCCTTAGCCCTTTTGACCCGCCTGCCTTTGCGAGTAAACTCTGAGGCATGACAGCAGTAACAGAGCATTGCTACATCGTCACGGACGAGCGGATTCTAAGCGGCGAGCCGATTATCAAGGGTACGCGCCCGCGTCTAGCGGTCTTGCGTCTTACCTTTGCGCGAAGCGCAGCGCGCGGGAGTAGTATGAAGGAGAGTACAGCATGTCCAGCAACTTGATTGTCGAAGATAGCGGTAAGATTAGTTTGCCCGCAGAGGTGCGCGACCATTACGGCTTGACGCCGGACACACCGTTGCGCGTCATTGAAACGCGCGGCGGCATCCTGCTCGTGCCGCTCACCAATGAGCCGATGAGCGAGGACTTGGCCCGCGAACTCGACGAGTGGCAGGCGCTCAGTGCCGCGAGTCTGGAACAGTTCCCTTACGAGGACAGCGAAGCATGACCGGCGGCGACGTGTACTGGGTTGAATTCCTGCCACGCGGCGGGCACGCGCAAGCCGGACGCAGACCCGCGATTATCGTGCAGGCTGACGCCCATGCCGCCTTGCTGCCTACCGTGTTGCTCATCCCGCTCACCTGACAAATGGACGCGCTCCGTTTTCCCGGCACAGTCTTGGTCGAAGCCAACACACAGAACGGATTGCGCCGCGCCTCGGTCGCGCTCGTGTTTCAACTAACCGCTGTTGACCGTCGCTATATTTCGACCCGCCTCGGATCAGCTTCGGCTATGACGCTCCAGCAACTCTGGGCCGCATTCGATGAACTGACCGGCCGCATGTAACTATTCAGCGTATCTTGCCGCACCGCTTTCCGTGATGGGGATGTTACCGAAGACCGCCACGACAGCATCGGCTTTCGGGTCGTCGCGGTTGCGCGAGCGTAGCTTTTGCACTTTTGAGTTGCCCGCGAACCAGAGTAGGGAAAAGGTGTTAAAATCGAGAACGATAAGGCTAAGGAGGATATATCATCATGGTATCGAAGCTGACTGAAAATGATGAGGTGCGCACAGACGTAGCAAAGCGACAGGATGAGTGTCCGGCGGAGATGGAGTTGCCCGTGGCTGACGTGGCGTCCGCCGTCGCGCTCTTGCAAGCGTGGGGCGATGAAGACGAGCAGGAACAGCGTGAGACGTGGGCGTTCCTCAAGACCGCGCTCGACCAAGACCGCCTGTCCGACCGTAAACTCTTTCCATGAGCGGCATCATTCTCCTCGACGCCGGGCCGCTCGGCCTCGTAACGAATCCTCGCGCCACGACCGAAAACCACGAGTGCAATCTCTGGTTGCAGACGCAACTGCGCCAGGGCATGCGCGTCCTCGTGCCGGAAATTGCCGATTACCAGGTGCGCCGCGAACTGCTGCGCGCCGGTAAAAGCAGAGGGCTTGCGCGCCTCGACGCTTTGCAGCAAAGTATCGGCTACCTCCCTTTGACCACCGGCGTCATGCGCCACGCCGCCGTCTTCTGGGCGCAGGCGCGCAACATGGGGCAGCCGACCGCGCACGCCGCCGCGCTCGACGGCGACGTGATCCTCGCAGCCCAAGCGCAGGACCTGGCTGATAGAGGCCACACCGCGCTCATCGCCACCACCAACGTTAAGCATTTGGCTCTGTTTGCTGATGCGCGTCTGTGGCGGGATATTTGAGCGCGGGGCTATTAGCTGCCACCTCTGCGCGGCTCTCTTAGGCACTGCGACGAAGAAAGCCTGATCGCGCGGCTATCTAATCCGCTGCCCTCACGACTGAAGCGAGCAAACCCTCTTGGCATTGCACGAACCTTTCAGTTAATCTCGCGGCGGTCATGCCGCATCTGCTCGCAGTTAAAAATCTACAGACGCATTTCTTTACGCGCGCCGGCTTGGTGCGCGCGGTGGATGGCGTGAGCTTTCAGCTTGCGCGCGGCGAGTTGTTGGGCCTCGTCGGCGAGTCGGGGTGTGGGAAGAGTGTGACGGCGTTGTCGTTGCTGCGGCTGATTGCGCCGCCGGGTAAGATTGTCGGGGGCGAGATATTGTTCGACGGGGTGGACTTGTTGACGCTGCCCGAACCAAAGATGCGCGCGATTCGCGGCAACGACATCGCGATGATCTTTCAAGACCCGATGACTTCGCTCAATCCGGTCTATACAGTCGGCGAGCAGATCGCGGAGGCGCTCAGGCTGCATCGCAAGCTGGCGCGGAAAGAGGCGCGGGCGGCGGCGGTTGAAGCGATGCGCGAGGTATCGATTCCTGATCCGGCGCGGCGGGCGGATGATTATCCGCATCAACTATCGGGCGGGATGCGGCAGCGTGTGATGATCGCGATGGCGTTGGCGTGCGATCCGAAGTTGCTGATCGCGGACGAGCCGACGACCGCGCTCGACGTGACGATACAGGCGCAGATTCTTGAGTTGCTGGATGAACTGAGACGGACGCGCGAGTTGGCGGTGTTGCTGATCACGCACGATCTGGGCGTGGTCGCCGAGGTCGCTGATCGCGTGGCGGTGATGTACACAGGGCGGATCGTGGAAGCGTCGCCGGTGGCGGAGTTGTTCGCACGGCCCAAGCATCCGTACACCGAGGGCTTGCTGCGCTCAGTGCCGAAACTGACAAGCGCGGCGGTCGCCAAGGTCGAGCGTTTACAGACCATCGAAGGCACTGTGCCGAAGTTAACCGACTTGCCGCCCGGCTGCCACTTCGCGCCGCGCTGTCCGCACCGCATGCCGCGCTGCACCGAGGGCGAACGCATCCCGCTCTACGAGCTTGCCGGCGGCGTGGGCGTGCGTTGCGTGCTTTATGATCTCGCGGCGGCGGTGACGGCCGACCATCAATCGGAGCGCACAGAGGGCAGCGCGTTGTGATATTCAATCGAGTCGCATTCAGATGAGCATCAACGAACGTTTACAGTCCGTGCCTGGAACTGAAGCGCAGGCAGCGCATGCGCATGAGTTACAGCCGAACGAACGGGTGGCGGAACTCGTGCGCGTGCGCGCCCTCGTCAAGCACTTTCCAGTTGAAGGCAGCGCTGACGTGGTACGCGCCGTGGATGGCGTGACGTTTGAGATTTTCAAGGGCGAGACGCTGGGCCTCGTCGGCGAGTCGGGCTGTGGCAAGTCAACCGTGGGGCGCTGTCTGTTGCGGTTGATTGAGCCGACACGTGGCGAGATAGGGTTTGCCGGCCAAGACGTGCGCGCGTTGTCCGGCCGCGACTTGCGTGCGCTCCGGCGCGAGATGCAGATCATCTTTCAAGACCCGTATGCCAGCCTCAACCCGCGCATGCGTGTGCGCGACATTATCGCCGAACCACTCGTGATTCACGGCATCGGTAACAAGGCAGAGCGGCGCGCGCGCGTCGCGGAGTTGCTGACTAAGGTTGGGCTTGATCCCGATTACATGAATCGTTACCCGCACGAGTTCTCCGGCGGGCAACGGCAACGACTCGGCATCGCGCGGGCGCTGGCGCTGAACCCGAAACTGATCGTGGCGGACGAACCGGTCTCTGCGCTCGACGTGTCGGTGCAGGCGCAGGTCGTCAACCTGCTCGCGGATTTGCAGGCGGAGTTTCAACTCACGTACCTGTTCATCTCGCACGGGCTGGCGGTGGTCGAGCACATCTCGGATCGCGTGGCCGTGATGTATTTGGGCCGCATCGTCGAAGTGGCGACCGCCGCCGATCTCTACGCGCGGCCGCTCCATCCGTACACGCGCGCGTTGCTGTCCGCGATCCCCATCCCTGACCCGACGCGCCGCCGCGAGCGCATCGTGCTCAAGGGCGACGTGCCAACGCCGATCAATCCGCCCGCCGGTTGTCGCTTTCACACGCGCTGCCCTGAAGCGATCCCGGAGTGCGCGCAAGTTGACCCGGACTTGCGCGCGGTCGCGCCCGGCCATACGGTCGCCTGCATCCGCGTGCCCGGTTGGGCCGACGCGCCGACCGCAGCGTGAAAGAAGTGGTGCCTGCGCTCCGTAGAATTAAGGCGCTTCGGCTGTTATGGCGCAGCTTGTATTCGGCACAGTTGTTGAAACTCACACCGCACGGCGGGCGTATCATTTAACGCTTTACACCGGCTGCGGATTGCGGCAGACTCTGGCACCGTAACCGACCCTGCTGACTCCCCAAATGGATGGATCAAACAACATGAGTGAACCGAATACGAACTACACCCCGTCCGATCTGCGCGCCGGTGCGGACGGCGACGCGGCTGTGATGTCCACGCCGCAGACCTTGACCGGCATCTTCTTCGAGCCGGGCAACACGTTCGACGCGCTGCGCATACGCCCGCGTTTCCTCGTCGCCGCCCTGTTGTGCGTCGTCCTCTTCATGGCGTTCTACCTGTTCTACATGACGCGCGTCGGCTATGACAATATCGTCAATGCGCGGGTCGAGATGCAGGCACAGAAGAACGACATGTCCGACGAGCAGAAAGCGGCGACGCGCGACATCCAGTTGAAGCCATTTGTGAAGGCCATCACCTACGCCTCACCGCCTCTCGGCTTCGCTATCATCTTCGCGGCGGGCGCGGCCATCTATCTGCTCGGCGTGATGGCCATGGGCAAACAGATCAGCTACAAGCAAGCGCTCGCCGTCTGGACTTATTCCAGCTTCCCGCCGCTCGTGATCGCCATGCTGGCGAATATTCTCGTGCTGTTCTTGCGCCCGCCCGATCCAGGTGACTATGCCGCCGTCACGCGCGGTGCGGGCGGCCTCGTCCACGCCAACCCCGGCGCGTTCATGGCAGCAGATGCCAATGCCCTCCTCGTGACGGCGCTCAACTCGTTTGACCTGTTCGCCTTCTACGGCCTCTTCTTAGCCGCGTTGGGCCTGCGCAAAGTAGCACGTTTATCGAACGGCGCGGCGTGGGGCATCGTGCTCACGATCTGGCTGCTCGGTGTCATCGCGCGCGTCGGCATCGCGGCCGTCACGAAGACGCCTATCGGGTAAAACAGAGGTCAGAGGTCAGTGAGGGTAGGTCTTTACTGACCTCTAACCTCTTATTCGTAGCGCAGCGATTCGATGGGATCGAGGCGGGCGGCCTTCCAGGCGGGCCAGAGGCCGAAGATGATGCCGATACCGACCGAGGCGACGAAGCCGGCGATGGGGGCCCAGAGCGGCACGTAGGACGGCACGAACAGACGGATCAAAAGCGTCGTGGCCCAACCGAGCAGGAGGCCGATCAGCCCGCCCATGCCGGTCAAGGTCATGGCCTCGATTAAGAATTGCCAGAGGATGTCGCGCCGACGCGCGCCGACCGCCTTGCGCGTGCCGATCTCGCGCGTGCGCTCCGTCACACTGACGAGCATGATGTTCATCACGCCGATGCCGCCGACCATCAAACCCACCGACGAGATGACGACCATCGCCAACGCCACGCCTGATGTGATCGAACGAAAGTTCGAGATCGCGGACTCGGCGGTCGTCACGCCGAAATTGTTCGGTTGATCGAACGGCGTCTGCCGGCGCACGCGCATCATGTCCGTTACTTGATCAACCGCTTCTTCCATGTGCCCCGCCTTGGCCACGGTCAGGATCGACACGTCGTCCGCGTTCGGTTTAAGTTTGCGCGCGACGTTGTAGGGCACGTAGATGACGTTGTTGTCGTCGTTGTTGCCGCCGCCCCCGCCCAACTGCTCACGCTTCTCGAACACGCCGAGCACGCGAAACTCTTGTGCGCCGATCTGTATCTTTTGCTCGACCGGCGCGGTGAACGGGAAGAAGTTCTCCGCCACGCTTGAGCCGATCACACAGACCTGCTGATTGGTGTCATTCTCGAATTGATTGAACCAGCGCCCGTCGCCAATGTTCTCGATGCCGGCGCGCTCATAGTCGGGCAGCGTGCCTTGCAAGTTCACGGCTGAAGAGGTTTTGCCATTCGCGCCGACCAGTAGTTTCTGCCCGAAGAAGCCGTTCGTGATGTCGAGGAACGGCACGGAGAGTTCGACGGCGGGCAGCGTGCTGAGCGCGACAGCGTCGTCGTAGGTCAACTCTTTGCGCATCCGCTCTTCGCGCGAGCGGCGGCCGACGTGAATGCCCGTCTCGTACTTGGTGAGAATGATCGAGCGCGTGCCGAACGACTCGATCTCGCGCGTCACCGCCAGATCGATGCCGCTGATGATCGAGGCAATCGCCATCACCGTCCAGACACCGATAACCACGCCCACAACCGTCAGGACGGAGCGCAGTTTATTGGCGCGCAACGTGCCCAACGCCATCTTCAGATTCTCATAAATGTCGCTGCGGATAAGTTTCATAAGCGAAGCTGTTAGCCATTAGCTGTTAGCGATAGACAAAAAGGCTGAAAGCTAATCGCTAACAGCTAATTGCTGAATTTCAGTCCGCCCTGAGCGCCTCAATCGGATCGAGCTTGGCAGCCTTCCAGGCGGGGAAAATGCCGGCGGCGACGCCGATGCCGCCGGAGACGCCGACGGCGACGATGACAGCGACCGTCGAGAGAAATGTCGGGAAGAACACGGCCGTCAGAATGCGCCCGACCGCCCAGGCCAGAAAGACACCGGTCGCGCCGCCGATGGCCGAAAGCGTGACGGCCTCAACTAGAAACTGTCTGAGAATGTCGCTGCGCCGCGCGCCGAGCGCCTTGCGGATGCCGATCTCTTTCGTCCGCTCCGTCACCGACACCAGCATGATATTCATGATCACGATGCCGCCGACGACGAGCGCGATGGCGGGCACGACAATGGCCACGATAAAGATCGAGCCGAAGATACGGTCGCGCAAGCCCGTGATCGCGTCGGGCGTCAGGATGCCGAAATTGTCTTTCTCCTTCGCGGGCACGCGGCGGCGCACGCGCATGATCTGCCGGGCCTCTTCGACCGCGTCGTTGAACTGCGGATCGGACTTTGCCGTGGCGATGAAGTAGAGCGACCGATTGCGCGTCAGGCCGCCGAAGTTGTTGGCATAAGTTTTCAACGGGAGCGTGACGTAGTTGTCCTGCGGGATGCCCAGCACCGTGCCTTTGGCGACCGCGATGCCGACGACGCGGTAGGGCAAGCCCGAAATGCTGATCTCCTCACCGACCGGATTAGTCGTAGGGAAGAGTTTGCTGCCCACGTCCGCACCGAGGAAGGCGACGCGCGCCGCCGAAGCGTTTTCCGTCTCGGTGAAGAAACGGCCGTCGGCGATGTCTACGTTCTTGATGTCGGCCACGTTGGCGGTAACGCCGTCCACCGAGACATCTTCTAATAGCGCCGCGCCGCGTTTGATCTGCGCGTTGGAGGGCCGCCCGCCCGCGCCGAGTTTATCGATCAACGTGGCATGGCTGCGGAGATAATCGAAGTCGTCGAGCGTGAGGTCTTTGTTGCGCCGGGTGGCGGCGGCGATGGTGTCCGTATCCTTGAAGTCCTCGAAGATGTTGAAGCGTTGCACCGTGAACGACTTTGCGCCAATGCCCGCAATCTTCTCGTCCACATAAACGTTGAAGCCTTGAATCAGCGAGACGACGACGACGACGGCCGTCACGCCGATGATCATGCCCAACAGTGTCAGCACGGAGCGCAACTTGTGCGCCCAGATGGCCGCCAGCGCGAGTTTTAGTGTCTCGATTAATTTCACGACGAGTTAAGTACGGGGGCGTTGGATTATAGTTGCATTCCGGTGCAATGTAGAACTAGCGGGCCTTCGACCGCTCCGACTCGGCCATCAACGCTTCCATCAGTCTCTGCGCGCGTTGTAGTACGGGCGCGGCCAGCGGGTCGTTCATCAGTAAGCCCATCTCTGCTTGCCCGAAGTGGAGCCCGCTCGGCGTCAGCATGCTGATGCGCCCCTCGCCTTGCGGCGGTGCAGGCGGGCGCGGTTCTGTCCATGGCCCGATCTGCGCGGCCACCACGCGCCCCGCTTCGAGTAGCGCGTCAATGGTGGCGTCGAGCGTTGTGCCGGGCGCTTCCCAGATGACGGCCGCGCCGCTGAAGTTGTAGTAACGTGCAGTGTGGTCTGCATACGCCGCGACTATATCCAGGCCGCCGTTGACGCCTACCTCGACTACGACACCGTAAATATGCTTCGCCAAGTCAGCGGGCGGTTCGACGCCAAGTTCGCGCAGGAAATGATAGGCCTGAAGATACTGGCGTGAATCGAGGCCGGGTTGCGCTAACACGCCGCGCAAACTGGTAACGGCCGCGGCCGCCGCGCCGGCCGCGATTTGATCTTGTGCGCTGGCGAACGACGACCACGGCTCGGCCGGCGTAGCTTTAGCGGCTTGCGCCCATTCGGCCAACGGCATGTCGCCAAACAGCGTGGCGCGAATCTCGTAGGGCAAACTGTTAGCGGCGCGCGGCTGTGTTTTCTTTGAGCGACCAAACATCTTCCGTCACCTCGGAACATTATTCATATCTGAGCGCCTCAATCGGGTCAAGGCGCGCGGCCTTCCACGCGGGCCACATGCCGAAGATGATGCCGACGCTGGCGGAGATGCCGATACCGACTAGGATGGCCCAGAGCGGCACGTAGGCCGGCAAAGGCGAGAACTTATTCATCGCCAGACTGACGAGTTCGCCGATGATGAGACCGATGAGGCCGCCGATGCCGGTCAGCACGACGGCCTCAATCAAAAACTGCGAGAGGATGTTGCCGCGCGTCGCGCCGACCGCCTTGCGGATACCAATCTCGCGCGTGCGCTCGGTCACGGACACTAACATGATGTTCATCACACCGATGCCGCCGATCATCAGGGCGACGAATGAGATAGCGGTCAGGACGAGCGCGGTCGCGCCCGTCAGTTGATTATAAAAATCGAGCAGCGAGTCTTGCGACGAGACGCCGAAGTTGTTCGGCGCGTCGAGCGGCACGCGGCGACGGCGACGCAATAGCTCGGTGATGTCGGCCATCACGGGGCGCACGTCGGCGCGCGTCTGCGGGCGCACAATGACGAAATAGACGGTCTGCGGCGGTTTCACTTCGGGATAATACTTTTCGTAGCTCGTGAGCGGGATGAACAAAGAGTTATCGCGCGACTGGCCGAAGAAGTTGCCGAGCGTCTGCATCACGCCGATGACGCGAAATGGCGTGCCGCCGATCCTGATCTCTTTATCGAGCGGGTCTTCATACTTAAAGAGCGCGCGCACCACGTCCTGCGCCAGCACGCAGACGTTCGCGCGCTCCTGCATATCCAGTTCATTGATGAAGCGCCCGCGCTCGACGTACTGCGAATGGGTGAACTCGTAATACTGGGTGACGCCCAGCAGGATGGGCGTGTCGCTCTGCTGCTGGCCGTAGCGGATCGTCTCGGCGATCTTGCGATAGATGGGCGAGACGCCGGCCACGCCGGGCAGTTCGCGCATCGCACTGGCGTCTTCGACGGTCAAGTCCTTGCGCTGCCGCTCCTCCGCGTTCGGCGGCCGGCCGAAGCTGGGATCGAATTTCGAGACGAAGACCGTGTTCGACCCCAACGACTCGATCTGCTCGGCAAACGCGCGGTTCAAGCCCTGTATGATCGAGACCATAAAGGTCAACGTGATGACGCCGATGGCCACGCCAAGGATCGTCAACGCCGAGCGCAACTTGTTTGCCCTGATCGTGTCCACGGCCATCGCCGCTGATTCTCTGATGTCCGCGAAAGTCATGGTCGCTTCACTCTGCTCGCAACGCCTCAATCGGATCGAGTCGCGCGGCCGTCCATGCCGGCCAAATGCCGCTGACGATGCCAACGATAGATGAAACGCTGACGCCTAGCACGGCTGACCAGAGGCTGATGAGGAGCGGGAAACTCATCAGCGCGGAGATGCCGTAGGCAAGCGCGAAGCCGCCGATGACGCCGAGCGCACCACCGGTCGCCGCGAGCAGCACCGCTTCGATCAGGAATTGCAGCAGAATGTCATTCTGCCGCGCGCCGATGGCTTTGCGGATGCCGATCTCTTTCGTCCGCTCGGTGACGGAGACGAGCATGATATTCATCACCACGATGCCGCCGACGACGAGCGAGATGGCGGCGACGCCAATGGTCACGAGATAAATGTTCGCGGTCGCTTTCGAGTAGAGGTCGAGAAAGACGGCCTGCGTCTCAATCGTGAAACCGTCCTCTTCGTCGTTATAACTCTTGCCGCGTTGGTTGCGCATGATCGTGCGCACCTGATCTTCAGTCTCCTCGATCATCTCGGCCCGCGCCGCTTGCACGAAGACGACGAGCGCGCCGGTGTTCGTGCCGAAGGCTTTGCGATACGTCGGGAAGGGAATATAGACGTAGTTGTCACGCGAGAAGCCGAAGATTTTGCCGAGCGGTTCGGGCACGCCGATCACTTTGTACTCGCGCCCTTCGATGCGTATGTCCTGCCCGACGATCTCTGCGGGCGGCGTCGTGCCAAACAAATTCGCGGCCACGTCGGGGCCGATGATGCACACGTCGCGCCCGGCCGCTTCTTCGCTCTCCGTCCATTCGCGCCCGTTTGTGACGTTGATGTTATCGAAGCCCAACACCGACGCGGTCGTCCCACGCACCAGCACGCCTTCCGATTTCTGCTCCGCATGCTTGACGGTCGCGCCCGTGTTCCACGCCATGCCGGTGCGCGCACACAACGTACAGTAGCGCGCGATGGCGTCGTAGTCCTCCTTCTCCATGCTTTTCCGGCGATTGTACTTAACCATGTCCTCGCGCGAGAGGATGACCTGCGGCTTCTTCGAGACGGAGAAGACGGTCGAGCCTTGCGACGAGAATGTCTGCGCGACCGTCAAATCTAAGCCCTTGATGATGGTGACGACGGCGATCACGGCCGCGACGCCGACGACGATGCCGACGAGCGTCAACATCGTCCGCAGTTTGTTGGCGCGCAAAGAGCCGCCCGCGATGCGCAAGGATTCGAGCGCGGTGTGCAAAAAGAGCCAGCGCGAACCGCCCCGCCGTCCGCGCCCGAACTCGGGGCGATGTGGCCGCGCGCCGTTAGCCTGCGCCGCTGTTGGCTCAAACTCCACGACCGGGATTTGCTCTTCCGTCAACATGGAAACTGATTATGCCTCTGCTGTATTACGCAACGATTGCGGGTTTTGTTTGGGTCGCGCATTGTGCGCGAAAACGAAAGACGCGGCGAGTTTTTAAGCCTCGCCGCGTCGCGCTCGCTCGTTCAAGTTCGCGTCACTTGATGCGTTCGTCCTTCTCGATGTTGCCGTCGCGGATCGAGATGATGCGATGCGCGCGGGCGGCGATGTCCGGTTCGTGTGTGACGACGATGATCGTGTTGCCCTCCGAATGCAGTTTCTCGAAGAGGTTCATGATCTCGATGCTGGTGTGCGAGTCGAGCGCGCCGGTCGGTTCGTCGGCGAGCAGGAGCGACGGATTGTTGACGAGCGCGCGGGCGATGGCGACGCGCTGGCGTTGGCCGCCCGATAGCTCGTTCGGCCGGTGCGTCATGCGGTCGGTCAACTCGACGGCCGTCAGCGAACGTTTCGCCATCTCGCGCCGGTCGCCGGAGTTGATCCCCGCGTAGATGAGCGGCAGTTCGACGTTATGTAGCGCGGTCGCGCGGGCCAAGAGGTTGAAGGTCTGAAAGACGAACCCGATCTCTTTGTTGCGGATGCGCGCCAGTTCGTCGTCGTCCATGTCGGACACGAGTTTGCCGTTGATCCAGTAGCGGCCCTGGCTCGGCGTGTCCAGACAGCCGATCAAATTCATCAGCGTGGACTTGCCCGACCCCGACGGGCCGATGATGGCCAGATACTCGCCGCGTTGCACGTCGAACGAGACGCCGCGCAAGGCGTGCAACTCCTCTTCGCCCATCTGATAGGTGCGCCAGATGTCGCGCATGGCGATGAGCGCGGCGGGCACGCCGTCGTGCGCGAGCAGGTCGCCGTGATCGAGGCGCGCTTCAATCGGCGCGGCGGTCAGTGTGGCTTCGCTCATGGCTTACTTGGCCTCGTTCGCGTTGGTGTTATCGCCGGGTTTGCGCGTCTGCTTCTTGACGACCATGTTGTCCTTCAACGTGCGCAAGACGCGACTCGGCCCCGTGATTACTTCCACGCCGGCTTGCAGTCCGCTCGTGATCTCTATGTCTGATTCGCCCGTGATGCCGGTCTCGACCTGCACGAACTTGGCGTGGCCGTCTTTCTGCATGATATAGACGCCCTTGATGTCCTTCGGCTTCTCGCCGCTCGCTGTGGCTACGGGCACGCTGCCCTGCGGTGTCGCGCCCGGCGTCGGCGTGCTGGCGGGCTTCTCCACCACCGCTTGCAAGGGCACGGCCACCACATTCTGTTTGGTCTTGGTCGTGATAACGGCGGTCGCGGTCATGCCGGGGCGCAGCCCGTCGCGCACGTCCTGCGTCAGCTTCGACATGTCGATGCCGATGATGACCTTGAACTCTTTCGCTTCCTGCACGTTCACGCGCTCCTGCAAGCCGCCGCTCGCGGTCGCGGACTTGCCGATAGCAAGCGGATTCTTTTGCGTCACCGCGCCGATGATCTCCTTGTCGCCCATCGCGTCCACTTTGATCTTGACAGGCTGTCCGACCTCGACCTCTTTGATCTCGGTCTCGTCCACATTCACCTCGATGTTGATGGCCGACATGTCGGCAATCGTCATCAACGGCGTGGACGAGAAATTGGCGAGCGCGAACTGCCCTTGCCGCGCGGGAATGTCGGCCACGACGCCGGTGAGCGGCGAGATTTGCGTCGCCTTGCTGCGCTGGCTCACGTCGCCGCGCAACACCGCCTGTTGTTGACTCACGCGCGCCTCGCTTGATTTGACGCTCGACAGCGCGCTCTCGACACCTTTCTGGGCACCCTTCACATTTATGCGAGCTTGATTTACCCGCGCCTTTGCTTCCTCAATCGCGATCTTGCGCTGCTCAAACTCGGCCTGTGCCGTGCGCAGTGAGACTTTTGCCTGCTCGATGCGGTCGCTCGCTTGATCAAGCTCCAGCCGCGAGGCCACGCCCGACTCGACCAACTGCGTCGTGCGTTTCAACTCGCGCTGCGCCGTGTTGACATCGACCTGCGCGCGATCCACGCCCGTCTGCGCCGAGACGACCGCCTGTCGCGCCTGCGCCACACTCGACTCGGCCACGTTCTGCGCTTGCTGCTGCTGTGCAACGTTGTTCTCGGCAGAAGCGACCGCCGTACGCGCGTTCTGCACGTCGCTAAAGGCCACCTGCACGGCCGCAGCTTGCGCCTCTTGCCCCGATTGCAACTGCGTCGGGTCGAGCCGCACAAGCGGCTGGCCTTGCGTCACGTGGTCGCCCGGATTGACGTAAATCTCCTCGATCCGGCCCGCGACCTCGCTCGTCATATTGATGAATTTATAGGGTCGAACTTCGCCCGACGCGGTCACGGTCGAGCGCAGTTCGGGGCGTTGCTCGATCTTGACCACCGTCACTTCCGGCTCGTCCTTGCGCCCGGCGGCGATGCTGATGATGACGACCAGGGCGACCACGGCCACGGCGGCGACCGAGATGACAATCTTCTTCTTGCGGCTGAGGGCCATAATTCTTCACGTTCCTCTGATTAGGGGATTTGAAGGCCAGTCGGGATAACGGGCGATCTTGACACGAACCGGCGCGGTCTGCCAAACGCGCACTAACGCCGCTGCCTGCGTTCATGTCCGGACTCTTCTACGTCAAAATGGCCCGCACGGTTTCAACAGACAGCGATAAATCACATGGGCCAAGGACAGCGTCTTACGGTCCGGGTGGGCCCCGTCGCATGCTGAATTGTGAGCGGGCGAAGAAATTACCGCTCGGCCGCAGCGCTTGGCTCTCGCAGCGCGCGGCAAATATAAACCATGTTGGCGCGCGTTTCAGTTTCGCGGTACAATGTGCCGCTTTCGTCGACCCCGTAAGGCTCGCCCGTGCGCGGGCCCGCCACGGCGCAAACTTTCAACCGCAGTGCCCGGTTTTTAATGAGGCCCCACGCTTACAGGCCATGATTACCTGCGACAAGTGTCGGATGGAGAACATTGACGACGCGCAGTATTGCGATGAGTGCGGCACGCCGCTCGACCGCCGGCCGCGCCCGTCAATTGCGCCGGTCGTGGCCATCTCGGAAGCGGGCGCAAACAGACCGGGCGTAGGTTCGTGGAGCGCCGCCACGTCGGCCGTGCCGGTTAATCAGCCCGCCCCGCATGCCACGCTCACGATCCAACGCGGGCACTCGGCCGGCAAAGCGTTCACACTGGCCGACGATGAGTCGTACATCGGGCGTTGGGATGCCGACAGCGGCATCTTCCCCGACGTTGATCTGGACGCGGACGATCCGGAAGCGAAAGTCTCGCGCCGGCACGCGCGCATCACACGGCGCGGCGCGCAGTATTATGTCGAAGATTTAGGTTCGACCAACGGCACGTTCATCAATCGCGGCCGGCGGCTGTTGACCGGCGACCGACAACCGCTCAAAGACGGCGACGAGATCATCATCGGCAAGACGTTTCTTAAATTTAAGGTGTTAGCTAAATAGTCAGATGCCCGTTTGTCCTCAATGCGGCGCAAGCGCCACGCCGGGAGATCGCTTCTGCGGCGACTGCGGCATCACGCTGCCGCCGTCCGCGGCGTTGCCTGCTGAACCGGCAGGACGGGACGCGCCCGCTCGCGAGACTGCTGCGCCAGCGGCGGCCGATGCGCCGGTAGGCCCGGACGAACGCGCGGCCAGCACGCCCGTACCTGAAGCCCCAGGCGACGCGCTGGCCGCTGAAGCCGTAGTCGCACCGGTCGCCACGGCAACGGGGGAACTGAACCAAGAGCCGGCGGCAGTAGAGTCGGCACCAGCAGCAGCCAACAAGGCCAGCGAGGGCGGCGCGCACGACGGGGGCGCGGCCACAGCGACAGCCACGGCCATGGCCGCGGAGACCGCCGGAGAGGCTGTCGGCGAAACTTCGGCGGAGCCGCCCGCGCCAAGATCACCGGCAGCCACCACAGTGCGTGGTGGCTCGACGGGCCGGCTGCGCACACAAGCCAAGCAACTCGATCCGGGCACGTTGCTCTACACGCGCTACGAGATCGTGCGGCGCATTGGCGGCGGCGGCATGGGCGCGGTCTATTTGGCCAAGGATCGCAACCTCGGCGAGCAGCCGCGCGCCGTTAAGGAGATGATCCAGTCGCAGCTTGACGAGTCGCAACACGAGAAAGCAATCAACGACTTCAAGCGCGAGTCCATGTTGCTCGCCTCGCTTGAGCACGCTTCGATCCCGACCATCTACGACTATTTCTATGACGAAGGCGCGGGCCGCTTCTACCTCGTCATGAAATTCATCGCGGGCGGCGATCTGCTCGCCCGGCTGCGCAACGCGCAACAGGGCCGGCTCGACGAAAAGACAGTCGCCGATTGGGGCATGCAAGTCGCCGACGTGCTCGATTATCTGCACCGGCGCAACCCGCCCATCATCTACCGCGATCTGAAACCGGCCAACCTGATGATCGACGGTAACACGGGGCGCATCATGCTGATCGATTTCGGCATCGCGCGCTGGGTCGCGCCGCAGGAGAAGGGCGTGACGGCCGTCGGCACGATGGGCTACGCGCCGCCGGAGTTGTTCAGCGGCAAGGCCGAGCAGCGCACGGACGTGTATAGTTTAGGCGCGACGATGTTTCACCTCATCACCGGCGCAGACCCGCAAGATAATCCGCTCTTGATCTTCGACTTCAACAAGAATCCGCGCCCGCGCCAACTCGCGCCCGCCATCTCGAATGAGATGGAAGCGATCTTGATGCGCGCGGTCGAGTACAAGCCGGAAGATCGGTTCCGCACGGCCGGCGAGCTGCGCGACGTGCTCGCAACACATCTCGAACGCCTGCGCACGGGGCAGGTGACTTATGGCGCGCCGAGCGAGCCGACGACCCTCAAGACCATCCAGACCGAGATTGTCTTTTGCGGTTTCTGCGGCGGCCGCATCGCGGCCGACGATCTCTTCTGCGCGCATTGCGGCCAGCGCCAGCCTTTGGCCGTCGCCAGCGCTGCGCTGCGGACGGCTCGTTCGACGGCGAAGCTTGTCGTCGTGGGCACGACCGAGTTGGATTCGTCTTATCAGTTGCACAAAGAGACGAGTCTCGTCGGGCGCACCGATCCAAACTCAAATATCTTTCCCGAAGTCGATCTCTCGCGCTTCGACCCACACACGAAAGTCTCGCGCCGCCACGCGCGCGTCTTCCGCAAAGGCGACGTGTATCTGGTAGAAGACCTCGGCTCGATCAACGGCACGGTCATCAACGACTCGCTTCGGCTCGCGCCCTATCAGCCGCGTGCGCTAGAGAGCGGCGACAAGATCCGGCTGGGCGAGACGACCCTGCATTTTCTGATCGGTTAATCGGCCTTTATGAGCATACGAAGCGAGCAAGCGGAGTTGGCCGCAGGCGACGTTGGCGCAGGCGTGCGGGTCGTGGGGACGCAAGGCATCCGCGCGCCGTTCGCGTTGCGGTGCGGCGCGCTGTTGGTTGACTACATCGTGTTGATCGGTATCGCGGCGTTTGCCACGTTGCTGGCCCGCATGGTTGGCGGTGGCTCGCGGACGGCGGGCGCGACCGTGATGGACTTCGGCTTAATCATCGCGCTCGTCGTGGCCGGGTTGGACTTCCTCGTGTTGCCCGGTTTCACGGGCTGGACGCTCGGCAAGTGGGCCACGGGATTGCGCATCGAACGGCGCGATGGCGCGCCGCTTGATTTCGGGCACGCGCTCTTGCGCCACACCATCGGCTATCTCGTCTCGCTCCTGACGCTGGGGCTAGGCTTTCTCCTTACTGCCTTCAACCGGGAAGGGCGTGCGCTGCACGACATGCTGGCGGACACCGTAGTTGTGCGCGCCAGCAGCGCGCGGCTGCGTTGAAGGGAGAACAGCGGGTAGAAACAGCATGACAAAAACATGTCCAAGTTGCGGGGTTGACGCGCCGGCGGAGGCGCGCTTCTGTCGCCATTGCGGCACGACCATGCGCACGACGTTAAGCGGCAACGCGGGCGGCGAGACGGTCTCGCCTCTGGCCGCCACGGCCCCGCTCACGGAGCAGCACGGCATTACCAGCGAGTTGGATAGTAGCGCGTTGCAGTTCACCACGCCGCCGCAGGCAACCACTGATCCGGCCTTCGCCGCCACCCTGCTGACAGGGCCGGCGCACAGTGAAAGCGGCGAGATCACGATTCCGGTTGTTAGACCGACAAGTGCGCAACTGGCCGCGCCGGAGACGACCGCGCTCAATCTAGCCGCCCTGCCATCAACTGAACTCTTGGCCCCGCCGCTCGCCGCCGCGCCTGCGCCGCCCCTGTCCGTGGGCGCTCCCTCCGTCGTGGTGGCAAGGCAACCGCCGGAGAGGCGGGCCCTGCGTATCTGGCTCGTGGCCGGTCTGCTCGGCGGCTTGTTGCTCTTGTGCCTCGGCGGCGCAAGCGCGTTGCTCTGGCTGCGGGCCCGGCCGGCGAGCGCGCCAGTCGCCAGCACGGACACGCCCATCGTCACGGCCCCGGCCGACGCGCGGCAGAGCGCGCAAGCGAAGTTCGCGGAGGCTCAAGCCTTGTTGGCCGCGGGCGATCCGGTTGCGGCGACAGCGCGGCTGCGCGAAGCCATCGCGCTCGATCCGGCCAACACGGAGGCGCATCGACAACTCGCGGGGTTGTTGCTGGAGAGCGGCGCGCGTGAGACGGCGCTGGACGAACTGCGCGCCGTCACGCGGCTTGAGCCGAACGATAAAGATGCCTGGCGACAACTGGCCGAAACGCAGTTCGCGGCGGGCCAATATGCGGCTGCGGCCGACAGTTATCACATGCTCATGGACGTATCGAGCGAGGCGCTCGCCGACGACCGCTTGCAACTCGCCTATGCTGACGCCTTGCGGCTGGCCGGTCGCGTCGACAATGCCCGCGCGCTCTATCGCCGCCTTGCCGCCTCGCCGCTCGCCGACGTAGCACGCACGAGCAAACAGCGGTTGCTGGAAGCGAGCGCCCCCCCGCCGCCGAATGAAACAGCGAGCGCGCCGAAACGCAACGAAGTCACAACCGTCGTGAACAACGCGCCGCCCGCGAGCCTTGCACCCGTCCCCACACCGACACGGCCGACCGCTGTTGCGCCGTCTGCGCCTGTCGCGCTGTCGCCGGCCGAACATTTTCAACGTGGCGTCGAGTTGTGGTCCTCGAAGCGCGCCGCCGCTGCAACAGAGTTTCGGGCCGCGGCCAGCGCGGGCAATGCCGACGCTTATTATTATCTCGGTCTCAGTCTCGCCGAAGGCCGCGACCCGCACGCGCTCGGCCGCGCCGAACTCGTCGCCGCGCTCGACTACTTCCAGCGCGCCCGCGCCAGTCGTTTCAGCGCCCAAGCCCGCCGCTACGAAGATCAACTCGGCCAAGAGTTCGACCGCCGGAGAAAACAGTGACAAGTGACAAGCGACGAGTGACAAGTTAGAATCTCGTTCCGGTTCGCCGCACGTCACTTAACTACTTGTCACTGAAGTTGCTATGCCTGATCTGATCGTCAAATATCCCGACCGCGCGCCCGACACGTTTCACCTGGGCCGCCTGCGCATCACTATCGGCCGCTCCGCGCGCAACGACCTCTGCATCCCCGATCCGTTCGCCTCGCGCGTGCATGCCGAGGTGCGCCGCGAAGGCGACCGGTACGTGCTGCAAGATTTAGGTTCCGCCAACGGCACGCTCTACAACGGAGCGCGCGTCGAGGGCGAGGTGGGCCTCGTGCCGGGTGGCTGCGTCCAGATTGGCGAGACTGAGATCGAGTTCTTCGATCAGACGACGGGCGCGCCCGTGGCGACGATGATCGCCGACCTACCCGCGCCCGCGCCCGACGCGACCATCGCGTCCAACTCCGGCCATCGCACCACCTCCGGGCTGCTCGAAGCCATCGAAGGCGCACGCACCCAGAAGTCCGGCGAGTTCAGGCACGCGACCAAGGTGCTTACGCAACAGCGCGCCCGGCCAGCCGTGCCCGCGCCGGCCGTCGTCCCGCCCCCGCCGCCCGTGGTCGTGCCCAACGAGCATAGCGATCTGCTCGCGCTCATCAGCAAGGTCAGCGTCACGTTGCTTGCGCCCGCCTCGCTCGACGAGATTTTGCAACAGGTGACGGCGCTCGTCTTCGAGGCCGTGCCCGCCGACCGGTGTCTGATCATGATGCGTGATAAGCAGGGCGGCGAGTTGGGGGTGCGCGTGGCGCAGGTGCGCAACAAGCAGGGCAACATCGGCGAGATTCGCGTCAGCCGCTCGATCATCGAAGAGGTGGTCGGACAGGGGCGCTCCGTGCTTACGTCGGACGCGCAGCACGATCCGCGCTTCATGTCGTCCACGATGACGATTCAAGGCATCCGCTCGGTGCTGGCCGTCCCGCTCGGCGTGGGCGAAAAAATCTTCGGCATCATCTATGCCGACTCGCCGCTCGCCGAAGCGCGCTTCTCGCAAGATCATCTGACGGTCTTGACGACGCTCGCTTCCGTCGCCGCCATCCGCGTCGAGAACGCGACGCTCGTCGAAGAACAATTAGACCGCGAACGGCTTGAGCGCGAGTTGGACTTGGCGCGCGAGATTCAGCAACGCTTTCAGCCGACCTCGCCGCCGCACGTGACCGGTTACGAGTTGCAAGGCATCAGTTTCCCCTGCTACGAGATCGGCGGCGACTACTACGACTTCATCGAGCGCGCGGACGGGCGCATGTTGATCGCGCTCGGCGACGTGTCGGGCAAAGGCACTTCGGCCGCGCTCTTGATGTCCTCGCTGCACGCCGCCATCCACGCGCAGATCGCTACGAACCAACCGCTCGCCG
The DNA here is from genome assembly GCA_038322995.1 of Pyrinomonadales bacterium. Taxonomy (GTDB): domain Bacteria; phylum Acidobacteriota; class Blastocatellia; order Pyrinomonadales; family Pyrinomonadaceae; genus QHXQ01. The sequence goes on along the minus strand of JBBQGM010000052.1, from coordinate 813 downwards.
AAGTCATCTCGGCCGTTAATCGCTATCTGGCCGACACGATTCCGCCCAACCGGTTCATCACGCTCTTCTGTGCTGAACTCGAAGCGGCGACAGGTATGCTCTCGTTCATCAACGCCGGGCACAACCCGCCGCTCATCGTCCACGCCGCCGGCACGATGGAACAACTCGGCGCGGGCGGCATGCCGCTCGGCATCCTACCCAACGCCCCCTACCGCGAAGGCCGCACGCAACTCCACGCGGGCGACGCGCTCGTCATCTACTCCGACGGCGTGACCGAGACGCAGAACCCACAGGGCGAAGAGTTCGGCCCCGTCCGCCTCTACGACGTAGTCGCGCGCAACCTCGACGCCTCCGCCGCCGGCATCCGCGACAAGATCGAAGCCGGCATCACCAAGTTCGCGCAAGGCACGGCCGCCGGCGACGACATCACCCTCGTCATCGTCAAACGCCAAGCCGAAGGCGCGCTGGTCGCATCAAGCAGAGGCTGATTAAGCGACAGCGCGTGCAATAGCCTGCGAAATGCTGCGGCTGTTACCTCTATAAACTCTGGAGTCAAATGATGCGGTTTTTCACCCGCTGTTGCGTAGCTATATCGACCTGTTCGATACATTAGTAGTTAAGATGCTTCGCCAACGAATTTTAATTTACGGCTAATAGCACTACTAAGATATAGGGTAGTGGTTCAATTACGAGAGAGGGTGTAAACTCCCTTGCATGGTCAAACTCAAGTGCTATCACTGCGGCGGCGACCGACTCGCGCGCAACGGCTTAACGCAAAACGGCAAGCAGCGTTACCTTTGCTCTGACTGTGGA